>JAZTWV010000041.1:0-7853 GCA_045636145.1 Candidatus Flemingiibacterium sp. | reverse complement strand
TTTATGATATCATAGGTACTCGAAAGTTTTCTCCCGTTAATGCTTGGTAAAAAGTAAACTTTCCGACGGACGCTTACCCTGTTTGCGGACACAGTAAACAAATCCCGATTATTTTCTTTAAACATCAAGCTAACATAAAAGAACTTTATACCTTGTTGTTTTCCTCACTCAGAGTAGAGGACACTCATTTTTGAGACCGAATTATTTCTTAGGTCTCTTTGCGCCGTACTTGGAACGGCTCTGGTTGCGGTTTGCAACGCCCTGAGTATCAAGGGTACCGCGAATGATGTGGTAACGCACACCGGGGAGGTCACGTACACGTCCGCCGCGGATAAGCACTACGGAGTGCTCCTGCAGGTTGTGTCCGATACCCGGAATGTAAACAGTCGCCTCAAGTCCGTTGGTAAGTCTTACACGGGCGATCTTACGAAGCGCCGAGTTAGGCTTCTTAGGGGTGGTTGTGGTGACCTTTGTGCATACGCCTCTCTTCTGGGGAGAGCTGTCATCAGTTGCTCTGTTGGTCAGAGTGTTGAAGCCGTGCTGAAGCACAGGAGACTTAGACTTGTAAATCTTCTCTGAACGACCCTGCTTAACGAGCTGATTAAAGGTTGGCATATCGCACCTCCTTTGAAAATAATAGATTTGTTCATCCTGACCGATATCAGTGAAGATATCGTTTTGCCGCAAAACATATCAAGACAAGATACATTATATCATGGCGGCATCAAAAAGTCAAGAGGTTGTTTTATAAAATTTGGTTTTGCAAAAAAATCTCCCGATTCCACAAAAGCCGCTTTATTCTACAGTATTATTCTCGCAATTTTGACGATTTATACAAATTTCTCCTATCAATTATGAGCATGAAAGGGTGTGGCGGCGATTTTTGCACTAATCCTGAGGCACAGCATATAATATATTATTGAAGGAGAAAACGATATGCTTGAAGTGCTTGAGATATTTGCAGCTGTTATGGCGGTATTCGGAATTTACAGCATTCTTGACATGATAAGAGTAAGACTTCTTTATCCGAAGCGCGTGAGGATGCTTCTTCGCGGTGCGGTGTTTGTCTCGACGCCCGAAGAGATGAGGGCGGTGTCGGAATACGCCGCCCATCTGCGCCGTGAACAAAAAATTTCGGGAGAACGGTTGATTATTCTTGTAAAAGATGATATAATTGTAAATAACGATGAGATCGGCGGATACACCGAAACTGTCCGCTGTACTAACAATAAGGAAACTAATAATGACAGACAATTCACCGATTGATGCAAGAACACTTTCCACCATAAGCGGAACTGTGGAGGGAATAATATATCAAAATCCCGACAACGGATACACGGTATGCGATGTTTCCTGTGAGGATAACGACGATATAGTAACCGCTTGCGGAATCCTTCCCGGAATCGTTGTGGGCGACAAGCTGAAGCTCGCCGGAGAGTGGACGCTTCACCGTAACTACGGGCGACAGTTCAGCGTGGCATACTGCGAAAAACAGCTTCCTGCCACATCAAATGAAATACTCCGCTACCTTTCCAGCCGTGCTGTAAAGGGGATCGGCCCCAAGACTGCGGAGAAGCTTGTTGATATGTACGGTGAGGATACCTTTGACGTTATTGAAAATCACCCGGAATGGCTTGCGAAGATTCCGGGAATATCCGCCGCCAAGGCTCAGGATATTTCCGAGAATTTTCGTGAGCAGTTCGGTGTGCGAACACTCATGATGTTCTGCCGCGAGTATCTTTCAATGGCAATGAGTGTTCGGATTTATAAAAAGTGGGGCGGAGTGGCTCTTGACATAATTAAAACCAATCCCTACAGGCTTTGCGACGAGTTTCGCGGCATCGGCTTCGAGCGTGCGGACGAGCTTGCCAAAAGCATCGGAATAGAGCATGAAAGCGAGTACCGTATAACCAGCGGAATACGGTGGGTGCTCTCTGAAACCTCGCGTACAGGCGGACATTCTTTTTTGCCCTATGACAAACTTGTTCCTCTTGCGGCACAGCGGCTTCAGGTCAGTGAAGAAACGGTAAAATCGGTTGTTGATGCTATGAGCGCGGACAAGCGGCTTGTCAGGGCGTCTATTGAGGGGCTTGACTGCGTTTTTGAGCGCTCGGCGTATTACTGCGAGGAAGAAATCGCAGAAAAGCTGACGATTCTTGACCGCTTGTGTTCCCAGATTGATCCCGGTGACGTGGAACGGCTTATACAGCGCACCGAGCTTTCGGAAAATGTGCAGTATGCGGCACTTCAGAGGAAAGCCATATACGATGCGGTGAACAGCGGCGTTATGGTGCTCACGGGAGGCCCTGGAACAGGTAAAACAACGGTTATACGCGCGGTAATAAGCATTTTTCGAAGCATGGACATGGAAATTGCTTTGGCGGCTCCCACGGGACGTGCCGCCACGCGTATGAGCGAGGCTACAGGATTCGATGCCAAGACCATACACCGGCTTCTTGAAATGGAATACAACGACAATGACGAGGCGAAGTTCAAACGGGACGAAAATGATCTCCTTGATGAGGATGTTATCATAATCGACGAGGCATCAATGGTTGATATGTACCTTATGAATTCACTGCTTCGTGCCGTAAAGCCGGGGGCAAGGCTTATGCTTATCGGAGATGCGGATCAGCTTCCGTCTGTCGGTGCCGGCAACGTGCTTTGCGACATTATATCATCGGAACGCTTCACCACAGTTAAGCTTACGGAAATATTCCGCCAAGCGGAGGAAAGTCTTATTATTACAAACGCCCATCGGATAAACAGCGGTGAGATGCCGGTGCTAAACATTAAAGACAACGATTTCTTTTTTGTCGGTCGGGACAGGGATATAAATGTTTCCATGACTATAACAGAGCTGTGGAAGACACGCCTGCCGCGCACCTACGGCGATCAGACGGCGGAATGCATACAGGTAATATCCCCATCGAGAAAAGGTGCCGCCGGAACGGAAAATCTTAATAAAATGCTTCAAGAGGCACTGAATCCGCCAAGTCCCAAGAAACGTGAGAGAAAGGTGCGTGAGCTTATCTTCCGCGAGGGAGATCGGGTCATGCAGATAAAAAACGATTATGACCTTACATGGGAAAAGGACGGAAAGGAAGGTATAGGCGTTTTTAACGGAGATATCGGACGTATCGAGACAATAAATCTTTCGGCTGAGGAAATGGTTATAAATTTTGACGACAGAATTGTAACCTACGAATTTTCGCGTCTTGATGAGCTTGACCATGCATGGGCGATAACGGTGCACAAGAGTCAGGGAAGTGAATATCCTATTGTAATAATGCCTGTTTACAGCTCATGTCCGCCGCAGTTAATGTCAAGAAATCTCCTTTATACGGCGGTTACACGTGCAAGACAGATGGTCATTCTTGTGGGGCAGGCAGAGGCGGTTTCAAGAATGGTGGAGAATAACCGCCTGATTATGAGATATACGGGGCTTTTCAGACACAATGAGAATACTTGATCTGTTGTTTCCGCCAAAGTGTATAGGATGCGGAGAGCTTATGATTGCTGATGAAATGGACAAGACCTTCTGCGGCAAATGCGAAGAAAAGTGGCGACAGGCAGAGGAGCTGTGCCGCGTTGAATATCGCGGTCAGCCAACGGTAATGCTTGAGGACAATGATAGCACTGACGGATATGCTGGTGCGGTGCTGTTTTCGGTGTATTATATCCCAAGTGAGAGCCGGTCGGTACAAAGCCGCCTGATATTTTCGCTGAAAAGGATTGCACAGAGGCGAGCTTGCAGATTTGCGGCTCACGTTTTGGCGGAAATGATCAAGGCTGAGGCAAGCTTTATATGCTGTGGAGAAGAGACTAAGAAATCTGCGGTTATTACGTGGATTCCGAGGAGCAGCACAGCAATTACAGAGTATGGCTTTGACCATATGGAGCGCGTGGCACGTCGGCTCTCGGAGGAGCTTGGTGTAGAATGTCTTCCGCTTCTCGGGCGGACACTATTTGCCTTTGAGCAGAAATCCCTTTCTGTGGACGAGCGTTATCAAAATGCCGAGAATACGCTGTATTTTAACGGGAAAAATCATATTTCCGGTAAGGATATCATACTTATTGACGATATCATGACAAGCGGTGCTTCGGTACACCGCGCGGCAAAGCTCCTGCTTGCGGCGGGAGCACGTCAGGTGGTAACAGCGGTGATTGCGAGAAGCGAAGCTCCGCAGGATTCTTGATTTTAAAAAATTAAGATTACGGTTTTGGTAATGTTTTCCTTAATTCTCATTATATCGGCGATGTGGTGATAAAAGGGGCACGATTTTTAAAAACAGCTCATATAATGGCATTACTTAAGTCCGTGAAAGGAGCTGTTTTATGGAAGTCAACTATCCGAGATATCCTGTGGATTTTTATCGGCTGTACCTGATATTCGGACGCCCGGATTCATCCCGAGACGAGCCGCCGACAGTCATATTTGACGCGGTTAGAGAAAATCCGTTCGGTACGGCGTTTCAAAAAACGGACGGCACAAGAACAAACGTCCGAACGCTTTAGTGCAGTTATGTTTTAGGCGGTATTTTAACAAATGTGCATAAAAAAAAGGTCGAAAAATCGGCGAAATGCGGATTTACAAATTTTATATCAGCGTGTATAATATAATACGCCATTGATTGTACGGGCAAAATCCTGATAGGACAATTGTATGGTATGGGAAAATTTAATGAAAAGAACGGCCATGCGGAATAACAAGCTTATGTTATCAGCTCGCAGTGCCGTTTTTTCGTTTACTTTGATAAAATTATTAACTGTTCGTAAAAATTCACACATATCGGTGGAAATACCGAAAATTATGTGGTATAATATTATGATATTAAAATTATAAAGGAATTCCGATTTTTAGGATATATGATAACGGTATGATAAATTACATAGAAAAGATAGAAAATAAAGACCTGCCCGTAGTGAGACTGCGCGGCATAATCGTGTTTCCGGGGACTGCGGTAAGCATAGAAGTCACCGACAAATCCACACAGAATGCTGTTGATGCAGCGGCGCTTCACGACGGACTTGTTTTTTTCGTTCCCCAGAAAAAGCAGGGTAATGATATGACCCCCAACGCAGTAGGTACGGTGGGTAAGATAAAGCAGAATATCAAAACCACCGACGGTGCGAGACGTCTTATAGTCGAGGGCCTCACAAGAGCCTCGGCACAGGAATACGCAAAACAGGGCAAATGTGAGGTGGCGCGCGTTCTCATAAAGTGGTGCAAGCTTGCGGATGACGGCGGACTTCGCGGCGAGGCACTTGTTCGCGAAGCTGTGAGAGCGGCAGAGAACCTTGCAAGACTGCTTCCAAAGCTTCCTGCAGAGCCAAGCGCGGCTCTTAAAGCTATAACATCCCCCGATCTTCTCTCGGACTTTATTGCAGCTCACCTGCTTGTGCGCTACAGCGACAAGCTTGCGGTATTAAATATCGCCGACCCGATTGCAAGAATCGAGGAGGTCATACGCCTTCTCTATGATGAGGAGGAGCTTCTTAAGGTTGAAGTTGAGGTGCAGAGAAAAGTAAACGGGCGCATGAATCAGCGGCACCGTGAAACCATTCTCGCCGAACAGCTTAAAGCTATACAGGAGGAGCTTGGCGTCGGGGAAACTCCGGAGCTTGCAAGATACCGCCAGCGAATCGGTGCCCTTGCGGCATCCGATGAGGTAAAGGACAAGCTTTATGAGGAGCTTGACAGACTTTCAAAAATGCAGTTCGGTTCTGCGGAGGGTGCGGTTATCCGAAACTATCTCGACAGTACGCTGGCACTTCCGTGGAGCAAGACCACAAAGGACAGAACCGATCTTAAGCGTGCAAGAAAAATTCTTGACGATGACCATGACGGCATTGACAATGTTAAAGACCGTGTTATCGAATATCTCGCCGTAAAGCATCTTACAGAGCGTCCCGGCGGACAGATACTCTGTCTTGTGGGTGCACCGGGTGTTGGCAAGACCTCAATCGGTGCTTCCATTGCACGTGCGCTTGGTCGCAAATATGTAAGGGTTTCTCTTGGCGGTGTCCGTGACGAGGCTGAAATAAGAGGCCACAGAAAGACTTATGTTGGCGCAATGCCCGGACGCATTATTGAAGCACTTACAAGAGCCAAGACAAAGAATCCCGTTATCCTGCTTGACGAGATCGACAAGATGACAAGTAACAATATAAACGGCGATCCCGCATCAGCGATGCTTGAGGTGCTTGATCCGGAGCAGAACAAAAACTTCCGCGACCATTTTATTGAGTTGCCCTTTGATCTTTCGGACTGTATGTTTATTGCTACCGCCAATACACTTGATACTGTACCGCGTCCGCTTCTTGACCGTATGGAAGTCATCGAAATGAGGACCTACACACGCACAGAGAAGCTGGCAATCGCGAAGAATCACATACTTGCAAAGCAGATGAAAAAGTGCGGTATAACAAAGCGTCAGCTTAAGCTTACGGATGATGCCGTATACACAATAATTGACAGCTATACGCGCGAGGCAGGTGTGAGAAATCTGGAGCGCGAGATCGGTACTGTGTGCAGAAAGTGCGCAAAGATGATCGTTGACGATCCGGAATGCCAAAAGATAGTTGTAAGCAAGGACAATTTAAAGGATTATCTCGGTGCGCCGAAGATCAAGCCTGACAGAATTTCCGAATGTGACGAGGTGGGCGCGGTCAACGGACTTGCCTATACTCAGACCGGCGG
The DNA here is from genome assembly GCA_045636145.1 of Candidatus Flemingiibacterium sp. Classification (GTDB taxonomy): domain Bacteria; phylum Bacillota; class Clostridia; order Oscillospirales; family CAG-272; genus Flemingiibacterium. The sequence goes on along the minus strand of JAZTWV010000041.1, from coordinate 1,150 downwards.
AGATATGCTTAAGATCGAAGCCGCAATATTCGACGGAACAGGTAAATTAGAGCTTACAGGCTCTCTTGGCGATGTTATGAAGGAGTCTGCTCATATCGCCGTAAGCTTTGTGCGCTCAAGGGCAAAGGAACTCGGCATTGACCCGGATTTCTATAAGAACAAGGACATACATATTCACGTTCCGGAGGGTGCTGTTCCGAAAGACGGACCCAGTGCCGGAATCACTCTCGTTACCGTAATTGCAAGCGCACTGTCGGGACTCCCTGTGCGCCGCGATATTGCAATGACGGGCGAGGTAACGCTTCGCGGCAACGTGCTTGCCATCGGAGGACTCCGCGAAAAGACTATGGCGGCGTACGCTGCGGGAATCAAACGCGTATTTATCCCCGAGGATAATATGTGCGATCTTGAGGATCTCGACGCAGCGGCGAGAAACGGACTTGAGCTTATCCCCGTACGTCACGTATCGGAGCTTCTCGCGGTAGCTCTGACGCCCGCAAGCGCGGAAAGCTCACAGCTCGCGGCTATCTGCTCAGAAAAGCTTCCCGCGATAGATACGGCGGACAATATAAATAAAATTAAGGGAGACAGACGAAATGCTTAATCTTTCGGACGTAAGTCTTAGAATATCTGCGGGAAATATTTCACAGTTTCCCCGCGACGCGATTCCGCAGATCGCCTTTTCGGGCAGATCAAATGTCGGAAAATCGTCGCTTATAAACACTATGCTCGGCAGAAAATCGCTTGCGCGAGTCAGCGGAACGCCGGGAAAAACGATAACCATAAACTTTTACGACGTTAATAAAAAGCTGTTTTTTGCCGACCTTCCCGGTTACGGATATGCAAAGCGTGCCGCGGAGGATAAGAAAAAATGGTCGGGACTTACAGACGGATATTTCACGAAAAATCCGAACGTCGACCTGCTCCGCGTGGTCATACAGCTCGTCGATTCAAGAATCGGACCGACAGAGGACGACGTAATGATGATAGAGTATATGAACAGTGCAGAGATTCCGTATATCGTCGTTGCGACGAAGGTTGACAAGCTCAATAAAACGGAGAGACGTAAAAATCTCGAAGCACTTGTCGAGCATCCGTCGATAAGAGAGGGAACTCCGATAGTTCCGTTCTCCTCGCTTTCAAAGGAAGG
>JAZTWV010000040.1:0-7014 GCA_045636145.1 Candidatus Flemingiibacterium sp. | reverse complement strand
GATAGGTCGAAGGTGTAAGCACAGTAATGTGTTCAGCTGATCGATACTAATAGACCGAGGGCTTGAACTTCAAGTTTGTTCAACTTGAGTTTCGTTAATAGTTCGTTTCCCTTCCCTTTATCCGGTTTTCAATGAGCATTTACTAACCGTTGCGAAAGCAACGGTTTTCTTTTTGTGATATATTTTTATGGAAAACCAATATTTAGGCATATGAAAGTTAATATGTTAAAAATTAAATTTGACAAACAGCAGAAAATATGATATAATAATATGTAATTATATCAAACCTGTAATTACGTTCCGCAGACCCCGGTTTGCGGAATATTTTTGTGTAAAATTCCGGAGGAAAAGATATGAAGTACGATATCATAATCGTCGGCGCAGGTCCGGCGGGTATTTTTACTGCTTTGGAGCTTATACGAAAAGGATCTCACAAAAAAGTCTTGCTTATCGAAAAGGGACTGCCCGTGGAAAAAAGGCACTGTCCCAAAATAAAGACAAAAACCTGCGTGCAGTGTAAGCCGTATTGTCATATTACTACCGGATTTTCAGGAGCAGGTGCATTTTCTGACGGAAAGCTGTCTCTTTCTCCCGATGTTGGTGGAGAGCTTCCCGAGCTTATAGGATGGCAAAATGCGCAGGAGCTTATTGAATATACAGATAAAATATATCTTGAATTCGGTGCGGATGAGCACGTTGAAGGCGTTTCAAACGATCCGTTTATAAAGGAAATAAGAAAGCGTGCAATTCAGGCAGGTCTGAGGCTTGTTGACTGCCCTATACGCCATCTCGGAACAGAAAAGGCGCAGGAAATATACCTTTCAATTCAAAACTACCTTTCAAAAAACGGAACAGAGATTATGTTTGGTGCTAACTGCACCGACCTTATTGTAGAAAATGGAGCTTGCCGCGGCGTTATACTTTCAGAGAAAGACGGCACCGCACGTGAGTTGCGCGCTGATACCGTGGTTGTTGCAACAGGCAGACGAGGCGCGGATTGGCTTGAAAAGATATGCTGTGAGCATGACGTTGAGCATAAGCCGGGCACTGTTGATATCGGTGTGCGTGTGGAGGTGCGAAACGAGATAATAGAGGACGTAAACAAGGTGCTCTACGAATCAAAGCTTATCGGATACCCAAAGCCGTTTAAAAATAAGGTGCGTACATTCTGCCAGAATCCGGGCGGTTTTGTATCTCAGGAAAACTATGACAATGACCTTGCGGTTGTAAATGGTCACTCATACAAAGAGCACAAATCCGGCAATACCAATCTTGCTATACTTTGTTCCCATAATTTCAGCGTGCCGTTCAATCAGCCGATAGAGTATGCAAAAAAGGTTGGCGAGCTTACAAATATGCTTGGCGCAGGTCACATACTCGTTCAGCGTTTCGGAGATATTCTCGACGGCAAGCGCACATGGGAAAAGGAGCTTATGCAGAGCAACGTAAAGCCTACGCTCCCCGATGCAGTAGCCGGTGATATTACAGCGGCAATGCCGTACCGCGCCATGATGAATATTATAAACTTTATTCAGGCAGTTGATATAGTTGTGCCGGGCTTTGCCAGCACAGAGACACTGCTTTATTCCCCCGAACTTAAATTCTACTCCAACCGTGTTAAGATGGATTCTGACCTCAACACATCGCTTCCGGGACTCCATTGCCTCGGCGATTCCAGCGGATGGACGAGAGGTCTTATGATGGCGTCTGTAATGGGCGTTTTAATGGGCAGAAAGCTGGCTGAAAACTAATTTTTGGCGGATTTGCTATTGCACATTAAGGGATTGTGTGGTATAATTATATATTATAGATTATTCGTGTAAATCCCATAATATAATTCGCAAAATATTTGAAATAAAGGAAAATATCATGCTTACAGTAAAAAAACACATTGCGGACAAGCTTTACGCTAAATTTTCCGCGCTGACCGAGGGCAATCCCGCCGCCGCAGAGATAAAGGCGGAGGATTTTGCTTCATATCTTGAATATCCACCGGATGATAAGCTTGGCGACCTGGCTTTCCCATGCTTCAAGCTGTCAAAGGCTATGCGCATGGGTCCTCCCATGATAGCATCAAAGCTTTCCGAGGAGCTTTGCGATGATATTATCGCAAAAGTTGATGTTGTGGGCGGATACCTCAACCTTTTCATCTCCGAGAAGTATTTCGCAGGCAAGCTTATGCCTGAAATCATGGAAAAAGGTGAAAAATACGGCTCTTTTGATTTTGGTGCCGGAAAAAATGTAGTTCTTGACTACTCCTCGCCTAATGTTGCAAAGCCGTTCCATATCGGTCATCTTGGAACTACGGTTATCGGTCACAGCATCAAGATGCTCCACGAATTTTGCGGATACAACTGCATCGGCGTAAACCATCTCGGCGACTGGGGCACTCAGTTCGGCAAGCTTATTGTGGCATACCGCAAATGGGGAAGCCGCGAGGAGGTTGAGTCCGGTGATATCGACGCACTTGTGGCACTTTATGTAAAGTTCCACGAGGAGGCGGAAAAGGACCACTCTCTTGAGGACGAGGCTCGTGCGGAATTTACAAAGCTTGAACAGCATGATGAGGAAAATATCAAGCTTTGGAAATGGTTTATTGAGATTTCTCTGAAGGAATACAGCCGCACATACAAGCAGCTTGGTATTGAATTTGATTCATACAACGGTGAAAGCTTCTACTCCGACAAGATGCCGGCGGTAGTGCAGGAGCTTAAAGATAAAAAGCTCATGACTATCGATGACGGCGCGTCTATCATAAATCTTGAAGAGTACAATATGCCGCCTTGCCTTATTTTAAAGCGTGACGGCTCCACACTGTATCCTGCCCGTGATATCGCGGCGGCACTCTACAGAAAAAAGGCCTACGATTTCGAAAAGAATATCTACGTAACCTCAGCAGGTCAGAGCCTACATTTTGCACAGTGGTTTAAGGTGGTTGAGCTTATGGGATACGATTGGGCAAAAAATCTTATCCATGTTCCTTACGGCACTGTTTCTATCAACGGCTCAAAGCTTGCAACACGTACAGGCAACGTTATTCTCTTAAAGGATCTTTTCGCTGAGTCTATCGAGAAGGTAGGCAAGATTATGGAGGAGAAGAACGCGGCACTTGAAAACAAGGATGAGGTTGCGGAGGCTGTTGGAGTTGGCGCGATTATCTTCCATTACCTCATGAACAACCGTATTAAGGATATCAACTTCATTTTGGAGGATGCCCTCAACTTTGACGGAAACCCCGGTCCTTACGCACAGTACACCTACGCGCGTACCTGCTCCATTATCGAAAAGGCTGGCGGTGTACCGACAATAACTCCCGATGCATCAATGGTCAGCGATCCTGCGGAAAAAGCACTTCTCAAGACCCTGTCCATATTCCCGGAAAAGGTTCTTTCTGCGCTTAACGATCTTGAACCGTCGGTTATTACCCGATACATTCTTGATGTATGTGCGGCGTTCAACCACTTCTACCATGAGTGCCAGATCGTTACAGCCCCCGACGAAAAGGTGCGCGATTTCCGTGTGGCGCTTACATCCTGCGTGCGCTCTGTGCTCGGCAAGGCATTTGAGCTTATCTGCATGAAGAAAACTGAGAAGATATAATTTAAAAATACAGGAGAAAAGAAAATGTCAGGACATAGTAAATGGAAAAATATAATGCACAAAAAAGAGAAGACCGACGCACAGCGTGCGAAGATCTTCACAAAGATCGGTAAGGAAATGGCAGTTGCCGTTAAAGAGGGCGGTCCGGATCCCGTATCCAACAGCAAGCTTGCCGCTCTCATTGCAAAGGCTAAGTCCAATAACGTTCCTAACGACAACATTGACCGCATCATCAAAAAGGCATCCAGCTCCGACAGTGCGGATTACGAGGAGATCGTATACGAGGGTTACGGTCCTTGCGGCGTTGCGGTAATTGTTGAAGCGACCACCGACAACCGTAACCGTACAGCATCCGAGGTGCGCCACTATTTCGACAAATTCGGCGGAAATCTCGGCACAACTGGCTGCGTTTCCTTTATGTTCAGCGAAAAGGGCGTTATTATCATCGAAAACGACGGCAAGATAGACGAGGATCAGCTGATGGAGGATGCACTTGAAGCAGGTGCTGCGGATTTCGCCGCTGAGGACGGTGCGTTTGAGATATCTACCGAAACTGACGATCTTAACGCTGTCCGTGAAGCTCTTGAGGCGAAAGGCTATACCATCGCTTCTGCTGACACCGACAAGGTTCCCTCAAGCTATGTTACACTGACCGGCGAGGATGACCTTAAGAACATGAACAAGCTGCTTGAAGCGCTTGACGATAACGAGGATGTTATTGAGGTTTATCACAACTGGGAAAGTTCCGACGAGGAATAATATTACCGCTTCCGCGTATTATGCGGAAGCGGTTTTGTCATTTTATATGTGGAAGGCATCCGTATGGCTTTTATGGAACATTTTCGTTGTTTTTTCGTCTATATAAATGAAAAATATAACCGGGTAGGTGATGCCATGAAAAGGACAAAGTATATATGGCTGTTTTTAGCTGTGCTTATTTGCACATTTGCTGTAGGGTGCAATGGCGGCACAGTTATAGAAGATAAAATCGATGATTCGGGCGATGTGTCACTTACAGACGAAAACACCTCAGATATAACCTTACCGCTTGCCGACGGTGAGATAGGATTTCATAGTTACACTGTCCCCGTGATGACATACGGCAATTACGACAGTAATGTGGGCAGTGCGCAAATCGGTCTTGTATACAACAGCGCAATCTATACCGAGGACGACAGATATCTTGAAAATATGACGGTTGTAAGATGCGATGTACCTGATGTTACCGAAAATGAGATATTCAATTGGTGCTATTCGGGCTTTGCAAAGGTCTATGACCTTACAATAACCGAAGAACTGAAGCCGGACGAATACAAAAACTATGAGGGTGTACGCTATTTTCACGGCTTTGAAGATCAGGTGCTCGTTGATGTTTATGGAGAGGACAAAGATGCCGAATACCGTGCAAGACGGGAGTATATGTACCTTTTGAAGCTTCAGGACAGCACATATCTCATGCTTTCGTGGCGTGTTCCCGATGATATGACGGAGATTCCAAATGAGGGCGAGCATTTTGACAATGCTGCCGCAAGAGCTTCTGTTTCTATTAATTGGAACAGGAAAAATTACTCCGAATATCTCTTGGAGCGTGTAGTCGCAATACTGAGAAGCAGCGAATTTTATGTTGATACCGCCTCTGGGCAATGCACCTTCCCAAATGAGAACGGCATGGCAGGAGAGAGCTTTGCAGATGCTATGCAGGCTGATAAATGGATGATGCAGAAAGACCAAAGCATACGAACAAAGGATGCTGAGCGTTTTTATATGTCCGTGCAAAATTATCGCATCTATGCGGCAGACATGGACGGATATATGATTATAGAAACACCGCGCAGTGATTTTTCAGTGTGCTATTGTGTGCCTGAGGGGACAGTAGATGCGCTTGTATCGCTTGCTGACGGCATGGTTTCAAATAACGCGGCAAGGCGCGAAGCACATGTAAGCAAAATGTGTGACTTTCTTCCGGATAATGCTACAGGACTTGAGTATTTTCAGAGAATATGGAGCTCCGATGATTATTTGCTTTGCTACCGTATGACTGACGGCGGACTTTCTGTATGGCGCGCTGAAAGCCTTGGCACGTCCTATAATGAGCTGAGTCTGCCTTCTCCTGACGGAATTTCCTATGATAAAGCCGAGGTGATGCTTATCACATCCGGCGGCGGAAGTGGGGAGTATATCATATATATTGCATATTACAGCGGCGAGCCAGTGCGTGATAACGGATATTTCATGACGGGCGAGGACACAAGATATTTTATGTTCCTTGGAACTTTAAGGGATGATTCACTTCACATAGCCGAAGAAATGTCGGAAGATGTGTTCCTTGATGTCTACCACTACTATAATCCGCCGTTTGACACCGATCACGGTAAATATTACGCATCGCTTAATGATAATGAAATTGAAGCTGACGCAGAATATATGCAGTAAGTAGCCTTTACAGTAAAAGTCCCCTCGCAGTCAAAAGACTGTGAGGGGACTCTAATATTAGCCTTAAATTAAACCTCGGGCATTACAACTTCGATCTCGCGGCCTGCTTCTGCAGACTTAACGATACCGTCGAGGATCGCCTGATTCTTAATGATCTGGCTGGTGGGAACAGGTGCCGCGCCGCCTTCCTTGATTGCGTCGAGGAAGGAACGAACCTTCTTGTAGAAGAGACCCTTGCCCTTGTTCTGAATGATCGGAACGATGGTCTCAACTCTTGCGCCTGCTACGTCGTGGTAGATCTTCATAGGACCGCCAACGGTACCGTTCCAGCAGTCGGTGGAAGGAATGCGGAGTGCGCCCTTCTTACCGAAGATAATGGTGTCACCGGGAGTGTCAACGTGCATTGCCCATGCAATGCGGAAGTCAACGATGATGCCGTTCTTATCGCCGTATTCGCCAGGCTCAAGGCGGATGAATGCTGCCGCGAAGTCGTCAACATTGAAACGAGCCGCATCGGCAGGATTGTTGTACATGGGATTGGTGCCGAAGAAATCAGACTTATATGCGGAAATGGTCTTTGGAGTGGGATAGCCGATCGCATTGAGGACCATATCGAGAGAGTAGCATCCGATATCGCCGAGAGCACCGATACCACCGGTCTTCTTTTCGATGAAGGTGGAGTTCGGAATGCCGCGGCGGCGTCCGCCACCGGTCTGGATGTAGTAGATCTCTCCAAGCTCGCCGGACTCAACGATCTTCTTGATCATCTGCATATTAGCATCGAGTCTGGGCTGGAAGCCTACGGAAACGATCTTGCCGCTCTTCTTTTCAGCTCTTACGATGTCTGCAGCTTCGTCAAGAGTTACGGTCATAGGCTTTTCAAGCAGTACATTTACACCCTTTTCAAGAGCGTAGATGGTGCACTCTGCGTGAGTTGCATTGTAGGTACAGATGCTTACTGCATCAAGCTCCTCATTGTCG
>JAZTWV010000039.1:0-42457 GCA_045636145.1 Candidatus Flemingiibacterium sp. | reverse complement strand
TACCTTTTTTGAAAAAAGTTTCAAAAAAGTGCCTTATTTTCAGTATTTTTTTGATTTTTTGCCCATTCTGTGGAATATATTGGAAATTATTATCCGTTTTTTACATCGGAAGCCGACTCAACAAGGCAGTCACAGGCATCCGCAAGTGCCTTTTCACTGTCGATTCCAAGCTCGCGTGCCAGCTTTACAGCGGAAAAAAGCAGCTCACCGATAAACTTTTCCTTATCGTTTGCATCAGCCGCAAGTTGACTTAGGATACCGTTTTCGGGCACACTGTAGCCAAGCTTCTCCGCCTTGCCGCAAAGCTTGTCCGCGCGGATAAGAGACGGCAGAGAGTGAGACACAGAGTCAAGCACCTCGCGGTCGGACTTCTGATGCTTCTCTACTACCTTTATCTTATCCCAATTTGAAAGCACCTCCTCCGAGGTGTCAGCCTTAACGTCGGCAAAAATGTGGGGATGACGGAGTATGAGCTTTTTGCAGACTCCGTCCGCCACCGCGTCAAGATCAAAGTCCCCTGCCTCCTCGGAAATACGGGCGTGGAACACCACCTGAAGCATAAGATCGCCAAGCTCCTCACAGAGCAATTCTTTGTTATCTGTATCTATGGCTTCCACCACCTCATAGGTCTCCTCAATAAGATTGCGGCGTATGGATTTGTGATCCTGTTCGCGATCCCAAGGGCATCCGCCGGGAGCGCGAAGCACCTCCATGATCTCGCGAAGATCGGAAACGGTGTAGCTTGATTTAGCCTTAAGAGCTTCTATTCGTTCTTTCATTATTGTAAACGTCCTTTCTAATGGTTAAAGCCTGAAAAATGATCCATTTTTTCAGACATATGAACTTCCTTTCGATTTATGTAATATGCCTCGAAGCGATCTTCCCTCCGATATAGCCATAAGCCCGAAATATCCTGCCGCGGCGATTCCCACGGAAACAAGCGTGCCGGCGATCGGATATACAAGCACAGCCGCCGTCACAGACAGCATGGACATCACAAGCGGCTTTATGTATAAAGGCAGTCCAACAGCACCGGATAGCGGTGTCAGCGCACCGATAGCGGCGGCTGAGATGACCGTGGCTGTAAGATAGCACAGAAATGTTGACAGGGGCGTTGCGAACTTGCCTATGATCGGTGTAAGCAGCCATGTGGCGGAAAGCTTCACCGCCGCACCGCACAGCATGGCGTACAGCGGCACTCTTTCTCTGCCGCAGGCTTGGAGCACGGTGTTGGTAAGCCCAAGCACGCAAAGAAGCATTGACGAGGGTGCAAGTAGCGTCAGCATCACAGCTCCCCGTTCTGCCACATCATCTGCAAAAAGCAGTGAGAGTATAGGTCCAGACATGGCGGCAAGTCCAACCGCACACGGAACAGCAAGCACCGCCGTTGCGCTTGCCGCATGCTTTGTAAGCTTTATCGCCTTTTCCCTGTTGCCAAGAGCAATTTCGCCGGACAGTGCCGGAAGCAGAGCGTATGCTATTGGCATAGTCAGAACCGGCGGCAGATTGAACATCGGCACGGCGAGGGATGAATAGTTGCCCCACACCGCCGCAGTCTCCGCCTGCGACATACCCGATGCATGGAGCGCACGGGTCATAATAAACGAATCAATGAGATTTGCAAGGCTCATGACAGAGGATGACAGGGTTATGGGAAACGCCGCCCTGATAAGCCTTGATGCAACGGTAAGCCGTGGTGTCCTGTCACGCTCGTCCGTCTGTTTTTTCGCAAAAATGAAGTACAAATAAAGAATGATCATACCTGCGGCAACACCGACGGTTATGCCTGCCGCCGCATATGCCGCCGCTTCGGATATGCTCCTGCCGCACTTTATGGCGTGATACGCCAGTGCCGTACCAAGTGCCGCCTTACCTACAGCTTCCGCTATCTGAGACACGGAATGGGGCCGCAGGTCGCCGAAGCCCTGAAAATACCCTCTCAGTGCCGCCGACTGACACACAAAAAACAGCGTTGGCGCAATAGCGGCTATTGCAGGAGCTGAAGCTTCCACACGCATGACGTGTGCAATAACACCGGAAGCGAATATGAGAACGGCGCACCCGAAAAGTCCCACAGCCGTGAATATCCCAAGGGATGTTGTAAACACGCGCATAGCACCGTCACGGCGACGGCTATCGGGAATCCTTGCAATAAGCATGGACGCCGCCGCAGGCAGACCTGCCGCCGACAGCATATAAAGCCAGGTAAAAAGGGTGTAGGCACTGTTGAAGTAACCCATACCCGTCTCACCTATAAGGGCGGTCAGCGGAATCTTAAATAAGAGTCCTGCCGCCTTTACAGTAAGATTTGATACGGTCATAAGTATCACGCCCCGTGATACCCTGTCCGTTTTGAATATTTTTTTCAAATAACCGCACTCCCGTCGGCGCGCAGTAAGGCTTATCCGACGGAGTGTCGGAATCAGTCAAAATAATGCGCGATAATATGCTTTGCATTACAGCGAAGCTTTTCAACGTCTACGGTTTTAAATTCTCCGTTCTCAAAAAGTATTTTTCCGTCGCACATGGTGAGATATACGTCTCGCTCATTTGCGGAGAACGCTACGGATGAATAGGGGTCGTACATGGGGATGTTGTTGAGCGAATCAAGGTCAATAAGGATAATATCGGCTCTTGCGCCAACCTCGATTCTGCCGCAGTCGTATCTTGCCTGCGCCGCGGCACCTGCTTCCCATGCCATTTTGCAGATATCGGCTGTTTTAATGATATCCGCCTTATAATTTACGCCCTTGTGAATGAGTGCCGCACACTGAAGCTCGCGGAGAACGGACAAAGCATTGTTGGACGCCGCTCCGTCTGTACCGAGAGCAACATTTACGCCGTTATCAAGCATTGCTCGAACAGGCGCAACACCGCTTGCCAATTTCAGATTGCTGACGGGATTGTGCACCGCCGTAACCTTGTTTTCTGCCATTAACGCCATGTCCGATTCAGTGACCCACACGCAGTGAGCCGCCGCCGCGGTGGCAGTCTTTGAGGGAACGAGAATACCGCAGTCTGTAAGGTACTTAACAGGGGTCTTGCCGCCGTGACGCTCCATGCAGGCTTCATGCTCGCTCTTTGTCTCCGAAACGTGCACCTGCATACCAAGGTCGCGGGAGTGGGTGTACTCCGCAACCTCGCGAAGATAACGCTCTCTTGTGGTATACTCGGCGTGCACGGACATATCTATGCGAACACGTCCGTCACCTGCACCGTGAAACTCGTCGGCAAGGCGCACAGCCTCCTCAAAGCGAGCATCTCCCTTTATTGTGGCATCATCGGAAAAAGCAACAAGACAGCGGCCTATATTCGCCTTAACGCCAAGGTCAAGCACCGCCTTTGCAGTCTCGTCGCAGAAGAAATACATATCCGAGAAAGAAACCACGCCGCCGCGTATCATCTCGGCAATAGCAAGCTCAGAGCCGACACGCACGGATTCGGGGGTAAGTCTGTCCTCAGCAGGATATATTTTTTCCTCAAGCCATCTCTGAAGCGGCAGGTCCTCTCCGATACCGCGGAAAAGCGTCATTGCCGCATGACAGTGCGCATTGTAAAAAGCAGGAGTCAAAAGCTTTCCACCGCAGTCGATAACGCGGTCGGAGTCGCCCTTATAATCAGTGCCAACATAGGTGATCTTCTCGTTGTCGGTTGCAACCGAGGCATCCTTTATATAACTGCCGTCAGGCGTAAGTACAATCGCATTTTTAAACAGTATTTTCATTTTTATAAACTTCCTTTCAGAGTATCTCTGTATGCTTGTTTATCTTTTTTATTCGCAGTAGTCGTCAAGCAGACTTTCCACTACAGATACGAAATCTTCTTCCGCACCGTAGGAAAAGCTTAAAAAGCTTCCGTTTCCGCCGCCTGCTCCGATTGCGGTAACGTAGCAGGATTCGTCGTTTGCGATGATCTGTACGGTGAGCGCGGCACGGCTTGAGGTTCTCATATAGTATTTATCATACACAAAAAGCCGCACTGTAACGTCTCCCATGCGCTGTGCCGAGGAATCCACAAGCTCTACTGACAATCCGCTTGCCCTTATGCCCTCATCAAGATAGCTTGCAAGCGCAGACCCTTTTGCATTTATTTCTCTTTCGTATTTTGCCATTTGCTTTACTTCCCTTGTATTGATTATTCATGAATATTTTATATTCGAAAGACTGCGGTTTTATTCCGATTCTCTGCCTTCATCCTGATTTTCATCTTCCGCGGTTTCAGCTTGAAGCCCACTTACAATGCCGTTTATGAGATTTTGGATCATCAACCCCTCATCAGAGCTTGCTTCCCCTGAGATACCTGCCAAAATATCCGACATACGGGAAATATCAAGAGCATCACGTGCCATAAATTCCGGATATGGCGGAAACGGGAGCATAAACGCACGGCATGGGGGAGTTATCCCCGATGAACAGAATGTAGCACCGGGAGCATGAGGGTCGGGACATTCTTCCTTTATGACCTCATCGTACCAATCCTCAACACTTATAGAGGATTTAACCGAATCCCTGAACTCTGCCACATCTTGGGGGTCTGCACTGACCATGGCAAATCGGTACAGCTCGTCAAGTATGTATACCTCCGCCTCGGCGCGGTACATACCGTCGTCCCCCATACCGCTTACAAAGCGTACAAGGGAGCTTCCGCCGATATCAAAAATCTCTTTCTCCGAATCATCAGCCTTGACCCAATTGTGCCCGAGGGGGGATTCACTGCCGTCGCCGTGATAGTTGTAGCTTATGTTTACGGCAAGCTTGTATCCGCTCTGTGTATCGCCGTAGAACAGTATGTCCTCGCTGTGAGAAAATTCGCTTCTTGAAAGCGCGCCGGAGAGCTTGAATCTTCTAAGATAGTGTCCGAATCCGTATCTCACGTCTCCACGGGCATATCCCGGCTCAAAATCAAGAATAAGGTCGGGATTTCCGAAAAAATCCTTCATAGGATGCTTATTGATACGGCAAAGCCGCCTGTAAACATCCTTTGGAAACGGAACAGTATCGCCCATATCAAGTGCCGCCTCAAGCTGTGCCTCGCAGTCGCTTACCGAAAACAGTTCGGATACATTAAAGACATCTTTGTCTGCACCGATAATGCTGTTCCACACTAAATTAAGCGCCTCTTTGATGTGTGAATCAGCTCCAATGGTGGGAGTGTTACAGAACAGGAATTTTCGGTCACACACATAGGAAAAACCGTAGGTTTCTATTTCACTAAGAAGCTTTTCTATACTGTATCTTCCGAAAGGAGAAACTAACGTGCCGGGGATAAATTCCGGCTCAAAAGCATCCGTTCCCCAGCCGATGTACGCCGGCAAGCCGTCCCGGTCATCGTTTATGGCAAACGTAAGCTGTTGGGCAATGAGGGGATAGAAAGCAAGCCGCAGGGATTCAAAATCCTTGTCCTCGGTATATGTAATTCCGGGAGCTTCAAAAAATTCAAGGCTTCCTTGAAGTACCCGAGACAAGCCATCGGCAAGTCTTGCCGCCTCGGCGTACACTCCGGCACCGGAAAAACTACAGTCTATATCGCCGCTTATAATATCGTCGCCTTGCCTGAAGAAAATGTCAAGGTAGGAATTTGCACCGAGGTACACAGTGAATCCGTCAGCCTCGCGCTCGGCATCATAGCCGTTTTCTTCCATATATTCAACTATGCGTTCTGTGATACTTTTCGCGGTAATATCGCTTATTCTGAACACAAGCTTTATTGGCAGACATTCGTCATCGGGGGCAGGAAGCCTGTCTATAAAGGATGTGTCGTTGTCGTCACTTCCAAAAAAAGCCGGTGTTTCGTCCGGCAAAAGCACAGACAAAGACATCTCACCTGCAAGAGTGCGAAGAAAATGATCCGTCTCACTCTCGCGTGCGTCTCCCTCGTCGATCGCCATGAGCACCCTGTCACGGTTTCTGTCGGGAGATGGGAAATATATGCACGAGCCGCGGTATGAAAGCAGCTTTGATATCCTGCTTACCGTCGCAGAACAGCTTCCGATATCAAGACCGCCCATGCGCTCCAATATATAAAAAGAGTTCATTGTTCACTCCAAAATTAAATAAGCTCTATAACATCGGAAAGCAGATGCTTGAATCTTTCTGATATCATCGCCGCCGTGTCCAGCACTTCGCTTTCCGTAAGTGCATCTCCGGTAATACCTGCCGCCATATTGGACACACAGGATATGCAAAGCACCTTTATACCAACCTGAGCCGCAAAAATCACCTCAGCCACAGTTGACATTCCCACAAGATTTGCGCCAAGCACCTTCAGTGCTCTGATTTCCGCAGGTGTCTCGTACTGAGGACCTGCCATATATGCATAAACGCCCTCTTTAAGCGCAAATCCGCGCTTTGCGGCGCATTCGCAGGCGATTTTTATAAGTTCCTTATCGTAAACCGATTGCATATCGAAGAATCGCTCTCCGAACTCACGGATATTTGCGCCGCGCATGGGCGAGTCGGGAGCTAACTTTATGTGATCACAAACAGCCACAAGATCGCCCGGAACAAGCTCCCTGGTATCATTGTATCCGATTCCTCCGGCGGCATTGGTAATTATCATCTTATCTATGCCGAGAAGCTTGAACACGCCCACGGGATATGCGGTCTGCCACATCTCCCACCCCTCGTAGTAGTGGAATCGACCGTTCATGGCAAGCACACGCTTCTCTGTGCCGTCCTCGTAAGTGAGCTTGCCGAAAACAAGCTCCCCTTTTTGATACGACACGGTAGAGGTGGGAAAATGAGGAATATCGCGGTAGGGGATTATGACGGCATCGGAGAGTTTTTCTGCGAACTCTCCAAGACCCGAACCGAGTATAACGGCGATATCCGGTGTTTCTTTAATAATGTTATTTATATACTGCGCCGATTCAAGATAATCGGCATATTTTGCTTTTGTCATGACGGTTGTCCTTTCACAATTTGCAAGGAGGAGCAAGCTCCTCCTTGCAAAATAACTTTAAAACATTGCCTATCCGATAAATTCCCTCATAAGAGAGCCGCCCGGAATCATGGCTACAGGAATTTCTGGAAGCCCCGAAAGCCTTTTTGAAAGCTCATAGGCTTTTGGGAAATACGCGTTGTTTTCGGGGACTGCCAAAAGTAGTTCCGGTATTACCCCACTCATAAGAAAGACTTCGTATGCCATAAATGAGTTGATTTTGATATCCGCGCTGTGGGCATACGGAAGAATTGAGGCATCCTCGTTTGCGGCAACAGATCGCCAGAGAAACAGGGTAAATTCAGGGGCAGCACCGCGGAATTTATAGTCCCTGATAAGCCGTCTGAGAAGTCTCAGCTCACGGGCTCTGAAATAAACGCCGTTCACAGAAAGATCGTCCTCAACGCTGATGTATACAGACTTATACCGATCGCCAAACAGTGCCGTGACCTCGGGGTATATTGCCTGTATACCCTCGAAAATAAACACCGAGTGGTCGTTGGGGTCTACCCTCTCATAGCCGGTACATTTTCCGAGAGTAAAATCGTATATGGGAAGCTCTGTGGGACGTCCTGCGATTATGGACGCCACACGCTCCGAAAGAAGCTCAAGGTCTATTGCATTTACGGAATCGTAGTCAATAGACCCGTTTTTCATAATAGCCTCTCTGTCAAGCGTGTCGCGCTCACGAAAGAAGTTGTCAATTGAGATAAGATGCACCTCGCATCCGTTCTCGCAAAGTGCCTCGGTAAGCTTTGCGGCAGTGGTGGTCTTGCCGGAGCAGGAAGGACCCGACAGCGCAATTATTTTTGCGCCGTCCTCGATTATTTCACGGCAGACCCCGTCAAGTCTCTTTTCAAAACGGTGCTCGCATTCCTCAACAAAGGAACGCTTTTCCCCGTCGTTATTAAAAATTTTGTTAAGTTCAGTCAACTGCATAAATTCCTTTCAAAGGGGACACGGAAAGTGAGGAGAACGCTATATACCGAAAAATTCGTCGATACGGCGAAGCTTCTCAGCCATTTGCGCCGCCCTGTCTTCCGAAAGATATTCATAAGGATATTTTGGCTCAAACATCCGCTCTATATACTTTTTGCCGTCATCTCCCATGCGCACAAGCTTTGTAACAGCTCCCGCACCTACTGCGAAAACGGAATGAAGCTCTTCCATCATAAGAACATTGTAATAACCGACGCTTCCCTTTTTCGCATAGCCGACATTTTCAAGATTTCCCACAGTATTTTTTTGTCTGTAGATGTAATAGGGATTATAACCCGAATTTTTTAATTTAACCTGTGAATAATCCACCGCCTTTACAGTCTCGTCGGCACTGCGGTTGTATATTTCCGTGTCAAGGCGAAGTATCTCAGCAGATTTCTTAACGCAGAATGTGTGCACGGTAATATTTTCAGGCTCAAGGCGAACAATTTTGTCAAGCGAGCGTGAAAATCCGCGATAACCGTCGCCGGGAAGTCCTGCGATAAGGTCTGTGTTGATTTCCGGAATACCAACTTCCCTTGCGGCATCAAAAGCACGCATAAAATCAGCCACAGTATGACGTCTGCCGATAGCTTTCAGTATATCGTCGTTCATAGTCTGGGGATTTATGCTGGTGCGCGTCACACCGAAATCCTTTGCAATCTGAAGCTTCTCTTTTGTTATGGTATCGGGACGTCCGCCCTCAAGAGTGAACTCGTTAAGCTTTTTTATTGGAATATTGTCTGCAATAGTGCCGAGAAGTATGCCAAGCTGTGCTTCTGTGAGCGTGGTGGGCGTGCCGCCGCCGATATATACGGTCTGCACCTTGAATCCGCGCTCTCTCAGGTATGTAAGAAGTATACGCGCATCCTCGCACACCCGAAGTAAGTATTCGGGAAGCAGTGACAAAAGCCGCTTTGTGGAATAAGACACAAAGGAGCAGTATGAGCACCGCGAGGGACAGAATGGGATAGAAACATATACCGAACAGGTAAAAGGAGCTCCGTCCGCCGCAAGGCGTATTATCTTCTGCTCGCTTCTTGCAATCTCCACCGCAAGAGCCGCTTTTTTGGGGCTTACGAGATAGTCTCTCGCAAGAACGTTTCTCGCCTGCTCCGAGGAAAATACACGCGCACCGTTTTCGTCACGCTTTGATATAAGCTCAGAGGCAATCTTGGCAGGTCTTATACCCGTAAGTATGCCCCAGGCAGGACGGCATCCGAACAGGGTATTTCCTGCTTCAAGCGCCGCAAGTCCTGCTGCCACCTTCGCCGCTCTTGTCATAGGCTCGGTTATTCCCTCGTCGAAACCGCGTATATCATCACAAAGCTGAATTTTTGACGCTTCTGCGGCAGAATCTCCGATTCTGAAACGGCAGGTTACAGAAACTCCGCCGTCCACATCGCATCTTGTGAACTCCGCTGACTCCTGTGCGTCCTCGGTTTCGGTTTCCGAAAATGTAGCGCCGGGGAAAAACAGCATACATACAGTTTGCAGATAATATTTGTTTAAATCTCCGTTAATTTTCAGATACATGACACATCTCCGAAAAGTTTATTTTTTCAGCACCGTGCTGTCCATATCAATTGTAACAGGTCCGTCTGCCATGAGTGTTATCTTCATGTCTGCGCCGAACACTCCGTTTTCCGTGTGTATACCTCTG
This sequence comes from Candidatus Flemingiibacterium sp., assembly GCA_045636145.1. Taxonomy (GTDB): domain Bacteria; phylum Bacillota; class Clostridia; order Oscillospirales; family CAG-272; genus Flemingiibacterium. The sequence continues at coordinate 32,877 of JAZTWV010000039.1, read as the reverse complement.
TCGCGGAGTGCCTGTGAGAAATATTCGTACAACTCATTGGCTCTCGCCGGGGCTTCCGCATTAAAGTAATCGGGACGGTTGCCCTTGCGGTAATCCGCACCGAGTGTGAAATTGGATACCACAAGCGCCGCGCCGCCCACATCCTTGACGGAAAGATTCAGCTTGCCGTCGGCGTCGTCAAAAATGCGGAGCTTTGATATTTTCTCGGCAAGCAGGTCGGCATCGGTTTTGTCGTCGCCCTTAAGCACGCCGAGAAGGATGAGAAAACCCTTATCTATCTTCCCCGCCGGCTCACCGTCCGCAATAACCGAAGCGGCAGTACATCTCTGTATAATTGCTTTCATTTTTGTCTCCTTGATTTTACATGGATTTTATCACGCAAATCCGCGAATTACGTCAACAACGCCGTCAATAGCCTTAAGTCTCGACACGATGGAATTTACATGGTCCGTATTCTTACAGGATATGCTGAGATTGAGAATTGTAGAATCATTCTGACATTTCTGTGAGCTTATGGATATTACGGACACGCGCATATCGGCAAGTGCCACAGATACGTTGGCAAGAAGACCGATTGTGTCGCGGCAGTATATCTGAATAAACGCCTCGAAGCTGGTTTTCTCCCACTCTGCTCCAACCTCCCACCATGCCGACACAAATCGGTCACGGTCAGTCTCTCTCTGCATTCCGTTTATCACGTTGGGACAGTCTGCCTTATGGATAGATACACCAAAGCCCTTGGTTATAAAGCCCACAACATTGTCGCCGGGAAGCGGATTACAGCACTTGGCAAACTTCACCTGACAGCCGTCCGCACCGTCAATAACGATACCGCTCTGGGAATGGTGGTGCTTGGGCTTTTCAACCGTCTTAATCTGGGAAATCTCACTGATTTTTTCAGATTCCTGAGACACCGTTACAGTACGGTCAAATTCATCCCTCAGCTTTGAGGCGAGCTTGGTTATAGAAAGTCCGCCGTAACCAACTGTATTGTAAAGGTCATCGCCGGACGTGATTCCGATACGGGAAGCTACAGCTGAAACGATCTCCTCAAGCTGAGCCTCTGTATAGGCGCGGTTGTACTTTTCAAGCTCACGCTCAACCTCCGCCTTACCCACAACGATATTTTCGGCGCGCTTCTCTTTCTTGAACCACTGACGGATCTTGCCGCGCGCCTCACCGGTCTTTACGATCTTAAGCCAATCGCGGCTTGGGCCTCTTGAAGCACCTGATGTGATGATCTCAACGATATCACCGTTTTTCGGCGAGGAATCTATAGTTGCAATTGCGCCGTTTATCTTTGCGCCCACCATCTTGTTTCCGATAGCGGAATGGATAGCGTATGCAAAGTCAATAAGCGTTGCACCCTGCGGAAGCACTATAACGTCACCCTTGGGAGTAAACACAAAGGTCTCGTCGTGGAACATATCAATTTTCAGCGAGCGCAGGAATTCGTCAGGATCGTGCATATCCGAATCCGAATCAAGCAGCTTCGCAACCCACTGAAGCTTCTGGTCTATCTCGCCGGCACTCGCCGCACCGGATTTATATTTCCAATGGGCGCAGACACCGTATTCCGCCACGTGGTGCATATCCCATGTTCTTATCTGCACTTCAAAGGGGATACCGTCACGTCCGATTACCGTTGTGTGAAGCGAGCGGTACATATTGGGTTTCGGAGTTGAAATGTAGTCCTTGAACCGTCCGGGCAGAGATTTGTACATCTCGTGGATAATACCAAGCACCGTGTAGCATTCAAGCTCCGTATCAACGATTATGCGGATAGCGTAGAAGTCGTATATTTCATCAAAGCTCTTGTTCTGATTGTACATCTTTTTGTAGATGGAATATGTGGACTTCACGCGTCCCTCAAGAGTGAATTTTACATTGTACTCACTGAGCTTTGAGGCAACATTATCCTTGGTGTTCTCAATAAAGTTTATGTTGTTTCCGTACTTTTTGTCGATGTCACGCTGTACCTCCTCAAAGCCTATAGGGTCAAGGTAGGAGAGCGCGTGACGCTCAAGCTCCTGCTTGATCCTCTGCATACCGAGCCTATGCGCAAGAGGCGCATAAACGTGCATGGTTTCAAGTGCCGTCACACGGCGTTTCGGCTCAGGCTTTGCATCAAGGGTACGCATATTGTGAAGTCTGTCGCAAAGCTTTATGAAGATTACGCGGATAAACTTTGACATGGCAAGGAACATCTTTCGAAGATTCTCGATCTCCGCCTCATCCTTGTCCTCGATCTTAAGATACACAAGCTTTGTAAGACCGTCAACAAGCATTGCGACCTCTTCGCCGAACTCTTCGCGAATACTATCGCAGTCCACCTTGTCGGAGCAGTCCTCCACCGTATCGTGAAGCAGTGCCGCACAGATCGAATCCGTGTCAAGCTCAAGCCCCGCAACGATTTCAGCCACCGCTATGGGATGGGAGATATAAGCGTCGCCGCTGACGCGGAACTGCCCTGCATGGAGCATATCCGCCTTGACAAATGCACGCTTTATCTTGTCAATATCATATTTTTTGCCGGTTCGGGCAAGCATTTCAATAAGACCCGAAATAGGCTCATAATTGTAGGTTTGGTAGTCAACGCTCATAGTTTTTGCCTTTCATTTATTATGGTAAACGCCGTGGAAACTCACTCTCCCACTGATGCGTTATTCCGCAGTGCCGATAAAATCCGCGAGGTTTCAAGCGGTATCTTTTTTGTTACGGGAAGCAGTGATATTTCACACCGTTCACCCCGAACAAAGCGTATCATTGATAATTCACTGAATATGTCAAGCATGGACATCACCGTATCTTCGGGCATCGACAGCACCGAGGACAGCTCATCTGTTGTAACAAGCACCGGCATTCCGCCATTTCTCCCCCTGATATGGGTATACAAAGCCGCAAAGTCATCCCTTTCGGGCACTCTTGAAACTGCGGCATGGCGTATGTCGCGAATAAGAAGCTGTACAGACTGACGTCCGCGGTATTCGTTTATGTCAATACTGTACACTGCGTCAATAACGTCTCCAACGGAAAATTCAAATTCCGCCGAGGGAGTTCCGAAGCAAAGTGCGGTAAACACCGTCTGCATTCCGGGAGCCGTGAGTGAGAGCTTTGTGTGCTTTCCGCCGGCTAAAGCGATTATCTCGGAAATTATCATTCTGTCGGTACGGAAAACCGGCTGTGCATTGTCAACGCCGAAGGGTTCAAGAAGATAAAGCTCCTTTGCAAGCTTTACGGTTATTTCCTCCGGACAGAGCAGAAGATCAATGTCAATGATACGTCCGAGCCGTGCGCCCGAAAGCTTCTCTTTAGCATATTCGTTTACAGCTCGCCTGAACTCGGCAAGCTTGCCGCGCTCAACGGAAAGTCCTGCCGCAAGCTCGTGTCCGCCGTATTTATAAAGAAGCTCCGATGAGGCTTCAAGTGCCTCAAAGAGATTGAGTCCCACAACAGAGCGTCCGGAGCCTTTGCCGATATCTGTGGGAAGCGGAGTTTCTCCCGTATTGTGCTCAAAGCTTACGAGTATGGACGGCAGATTGTACTTCTCCGTAAGTCTTGAGCATACGATGCCTATAACGCCGTGATGCCAATGATCGTCGTCAAGCACGATAACGTGATCATCCTCGGAGCACTGCTCTGCTATCTTTCGTTCAGCTTCCTCGATTATGCTGTTTTCCTCTGCCTGACGGCGGCGGTTGGTGTCGCAAAGCTCTGCCGCGATCTCGTCCGCACGGGATTCGCTCTCGGTCAAAAACAGCTCCACGGCAAACTCCGCACTGGAGATGCGACCTGCCGCATTTATGCGCGGTGCGAGAGTATATCCAACCGCGGCGGACGTGATACGTTTCTTTATTTCGTTTCCGAAGCTGTCCTTTGTGATAAGCCCCGATGCGCTCATGAGCGCACGCAGTCCGATGTTTTCGGTCTTTTCAAGGCGGCTGAGTCCGTAGCATACAATAATGCGGTTCTCGTCAACAAGCGGCATAACGTCAGCCACCGTGCCGATAGCTACATATTGGCACATCTCAGCCGATACGGCTTTTATGGCATCAACATAGTCTCCCCCGCGCCGTTTTATCTCAACGGCACAGCAAAGCTTAAATGCCACGCCAACGCCTGCAAGCTCCTTAAATGGATAGGGGCAGTCGGGACGGCGCGGATTGACCACCGCCACAGCAGACGGAAGCTCAGGGCGGCACTCATGGTGGTCGGTTATGACAATGTCCACACCAAGCGAGCGCGCCTCTTCTGTTTCATCCAATGCGGTAATACCCGTATCGACGGTTATAACCAGCGTGTACTCCTCAGCGGCAAAGCTGCGCAGAGCCTCAATATTCACACCGTAGCCCTCGCCGACGCGGTTGGGTATGTAATAGCGCACATCGGCACCAAGACCTGACAGATATTTGTAAACAACGGTCACGGATGTAACTCCGTCAACGTCGTAGTCACCGAAAACAACTATTTTCTCTTTTCTCGAAATGGCAAGCAAGATCCTGTCAACTGCTTTGTCCATATCCGCAAGCATAAACGGATCGTAAAGCGAGCCGGATTCTTTTCGTATGAACGCCCCTGCCGTCTCGGCGGTCGTATACCCTCTCGCCGCAAGAAGCCTTGCCGCGGCATGGGACAGTCCAAGCTCTGTGGAAATCCCTCTGACAGCTTCTTTGTCTAATGAAGCTCCATTAAGATTCCAGATTTTATTTTTAGATGCGTGTTTTAACATAAATTTTTCCAAAGTTACAGTATGCGAAGGATCTTTATATCACACCGCTTTGAAGCTTTGCGGTTAAGTGTGAGCCACACAATAACAAACGCCAGCGCGAAACCGCCGAGTGCACCAATGTAGGGAGCTGCCGCAAAATTAAGTGCGCCGAGGGCAAAATATCCTGCGATTCCAAGTATGAGCGGAAAAAGGAACACCGCCGCCGCATATAATATAACTGTCCCGGAAGCAGTCTCCAGAACAACACGGTCGCCAACCTTTGCACCCAATGAATTATCAGCTTTTGCAGTTGTTTTTTTGTCTCCGAATGAAACGCAGGCGGAGCATTCACCGTCAGATGCCGCATGACATCCCTCGCAGGCGGACTTCCGTGACACTTCAACAATTGCAATGCCGTCATTCACCTCGCGTACAATACCGATCTGTCGCATACCATCACCTTCTTTACTCTATCGGTTATACATATATTATATAAAGTATATTATATCATATTTTTTCAGGATTGTCTATACTAAACATAAAATTTCGCCCTCTCCGAGCGAAATTTCTAACACACACTTCATATTCACCTATTGTACAGTCAAAAATCGACAATTTCCGAAGATTTATTGTGTAATTGAGACAGACTGCAAAAAAACTTTTGTGCAAGTTGACGATTTGGAATAAAATGACCGTTATCGGGTTTACAATTTCGGTTTTTAGTGGTATAATATACTGGTATTTTGATATTTCCGCTCGTAGCTCAGCTGGATAGAGTACCGGATTCCGATTCCGATGGTCGCAGGTTCGAATCCTGTCGAGCGGGCCAAATATCGTACCTTCCCCGTTTGGGGAAGGTACGATATTTATCACGATTGACAGATTGCAAAGCTGCATCAAGTACGCCGCTTTTCAAAAAACTTCGCTTTCTGAATGCGTACTTATTTGCAGCACGTCTCACGTGCTGCTGCAGGTATCGAATCCGCGCCTTTTGGTATCTCTCCCCGAAAACGGGGCGGTATGATATTTATTACAATTGACAGACCCCGGATGTATCCCGAAATTTATAACAAAAAGGAATGTACAAAAATGAAAAAATTATTTTCCGCGATCCTCGCACTCACCATGATCTTTATGCTCGCCTCATGCGGTGTTACCGAAGAAGAGGTCATCACCGTATACAACTCCTCCGAGCTTTATATTGACCGCGTTGTTATAGCTCCCGAGGAAAATGTGCTTGAATCAACTAAAAAGATAGTGCTCTTCGATTCAAGAGAGAATCCCGAACTTCGCATGAACCCCACGTCCTCTGAGGATTTCACCGTGGATGTTCCCGTAAGCCTTGAGGATTCGGTCTGGTACGTAAGCGTTTCCGCCGCGCCTGAAGCTTTTCTCGGTATGTACACCGCAACGGAAAATTTCGGTGCTATGTTTGAGGATGGTATTTGGGGTATGAAGATCTTCTTTGAAGATGTGGAAATCCAAAACATAGTTATCACGACTCTTGATGACAGCGATATTTAATCATGACAAAGTCCTCTCGCAAGTGAGAGGACTTTACTTTATGAATGGAACATTTTTGCGTTTTATGCGTCAAATATACAAAATGAATTTCAAGGAGGAATACACTTATGAAGAAAATCACTCCCATCGCGGCAGCCGCACTCTCGGCGGCACTTCTCGCGTCCTGTGCACCTGTTGATATGCAACTTGATACATCAGACACCGCTGACACCTCGGTGAATACACTTTCAGCCGAAGAGATGCGCACTATCACACCGGAGCTCCCCTCTCCCGACAGCGATGCTGTCCTATCCGAGGGAGTTTATAACGCTCTTGAAGATTTCTGCACCAATTTCCTGCTTGCCGCCGCCAAGAAGTCTGACGGCACCGTAAATACGCTCTCATCTCCCCTTTCCGCATATTTTGCTCTTGCTATGGCAAAGGAGGGTGCCGCCGGCAAAACACTCACCGAAATGTCCGGTGTCATGGGCGACATTGGCGCGGATAATATCTTTTCACTTATCTCTGCTTTGACTACCCTTGAGGGAACTGAGCTTAACATTTCAAATTCCATTTGGGTTGACAGTGAATTTCAGGTAAAAGCTTCCTATAGTGAACGGCTTGCCACAGGCTATCTTGCCGAGGGCTTCGGGCTTCCCCTTAAAACCGCGGAAAAGGAAATAAACTCCTACATTGAAGAGCACACAGACGGTCTTATTAAGGATATGCTAAGTGACACAGCCCTTGACGATGCGGTTATGGCAATTGTAAACACGCTTTATATGAAAGCTAAATGGCAGAATCCCTTTAGCAAAGAGGCGACTCACGAGCGCGAGTTTACGGATGCCGCGGGAAACAAAACACAGAGAGAGTTCATGTATAAAACTTCCACATACCGCGTAATTGAGGACGACAACTGCATCGGTGTGGTGCTTCCCTATTCCGACGGCTCTCTTGAATTTGTTGCTGTTATGCCGAAGGACGAGGGCGCACCTGCATCTGATGCACTTACCGCGGCGGCAAAGCTTGGCGGATGGGCAGAAGCCGCAAAGAACGGCACTTATGAGCGCATAAAGCTCTATATCCCAAAATTCGAGCAGGAATTTTCCGACTCGCTCGTAGATACGCTTACAGAGATGGGTATTACGTCTGCGTTTGACAGATACAGTGCCGATTTCTCCGGCATCGCCGAGGACATCTTTTTGCAGGACGTGCTTCAGAATGCAGTGCTTAAGCTTAACGAGGACGGCACTGAAGCTGCGGCTGCAACCGTGGTCATAGCCATGGCCACCTCCGCACGTCCGCCGGAAGAAGAGCCGCGAACTATCGAATTTAACCGTCCTTTCTCCTTTGCTGTTATCCACAGAGAAAGCGGCGCGGTGCTTTTCGCAGGCGAGCATAATATCCCTGTAGGCTCTTGACAAAATAAGCGTTGTATGCTATAATTGTTTATTATTATGATTATTTTCCGAAAGGATGAGCTATCATGCTTTCAGCTCTTAGAAATTTTGCACTTACCTTTGCCGTTTCCGCGCTGATATTCGGCGTGATCGCATATTTTATCGTCGGATTTGTTGTGGACACCATGACAGATGCTATCCCCACAGGCGATGACACAGAGGATTTTTCGGATACTCTCTACCCGAATACTTCCTCCGATCCGGTCATACTGCCGCCTGCTGTATCCGGCACAGAAACCGATACCACCGAGCCGCCGGCAGATGAAACACCTATTATGGGTGATACTTTCAACGTCCTGCTTATCGGCAGTGACTATCAGCCCGAGCTGTTTTCAGACTACGATTACGAGGAAAAATGGCGCGCAGACCCTAACAACACAGGGTTTCCGGATAAACGTAACCGTCCATGGGGGGCTGACACCCTGATTCTCCTGCGTGTTGATAAGGAAAACCGCAAGTTTGTTTTCTGCTCAATTCCGAGAAACACTCGCGTGTCAGTTGACGGCGAATATATTCAGCTTGGCGACGTTATCTCGCAAAAAAGCACCGAATTCCTCTGCGGCAAGGTTGCCGGACTCACGGGACTCTCTGTAGATTACTACGCACACATCACTGTTGGAAAGATTGCATCTATCGTTGACGCAGTTGGCGGAATTACATACTATGTTCCCGAAGATATGAGCTACGAAGACCCGGTACAGAATCTTACCATAAATCTGAAAAAAGGAACCAACAACTTAAACGGCGCAAAAGCCATGCATCTGCTCCGCTATGTTGGCTATGAAAACGGCGCGGCCGGACGAATGAACACATCTGTGGAATTTCTTAAAGCGGTGCTTGCCAAATTCACCAACGTTACTTATCTTGCAAAAGCCGGCTCTCTTTATGATTCCGTGAAATCGTCCGTTGAAACCAATTTCACCTCAGACGATCTCATGAACAATCTTGAGCTTATCTTCTCATATCCAAAATTTGAGGCTGTCACAGTTACCTACCCCGGTACAACCAAGGTCTACAGCGGCGTGGCATATTTTGAACCTTCTATTTCCACTGCCATGAATATGTTTGACTCCTTCACTACCAAAAAAGCAGGTTAATAATTTTTATGCTCATCATCCAGGTGGGCAGAAAGGACATATAATGAAAAACACAGAAAAGACCATGGACAAAATTGTTGCGCTTTGCAAAACCCGCGGTTTCGTTTTTCCCGGAAGCGAAATCTACGGCGGTCTTGCAAACTCCTGGGACTACGGTCCTCTTGGCGTTGAACTTAAGAACAACGTAAAGCGCGCATGGTGGAAAAAGTTCGTTCAGGAAAATCCCTACAACGTAGGTCTTGATGCGGCTATCCTCATGAACCGTGAGGTATGGGTTGCTTCCGGACACGTTGCAACCTTCAACGATCCGCTGATCGACTGCAAGGCGTGCAAGATGCGTCACAGAGCCGACAAGCTTGTTGAAGAATACATCAAGGAAAACAACATCACCGATGTAAACGTTGAAGCAATGGACGGCGAGGCTCTGCTTGACTATATCCGTTCAAACAACGTTACCTGCCCCGGCTGCGGAAAATCCGACTTCACCGATATCCGTAAGTTCAACCTTATGTTCAAGACCCATCAGGGTGTTACCGAGGATTCCGGAAACGAAGTATATCTCCGTCCCGAAACCGCGCAGGGTATCTTCGTAAACTTTGAGGCTATCCAGCGTACCACAAGAAGAAAGCTTCCCTTCGGCGTGTGCCAGGTAGGTAAGTCCTTCAGAAACGAGATCACCCCCGGTAACTTCATCTTCCGTATCCGCGAATTTGAGCAGATGGAGCTTGAATTCTTCTGCAAGCCCGACACCGACCTTGAATGGTTCGAGTATTGGAGAAGCTACTGTCACAATTGGCTCAAATCCCTTAACGTTTCAGACGAAAACCTCCGTCTTCGTGACCACGAGCCTGAGGAGCTTTCCTTCTATTCCAAGGCAACTACTGACTTTGAGTATCTGTTCCCGTTCGGTTGGGGCGAGCTTTGGGGCGTTGCCGACAGAACCAACTACGACCTTACTCAGCACATCGAGCACTCCGGCAAGGATCTCACATATTTCGATCCCGAAACCAACGAGCGTTATGTTCCCTATGTTGTTGAGCCATCCCTCGGCGCTGACCGTATGACTCTCGCATTCCTCTGTGAGGCTTATGACGAGGAAGTTATCGACGCTGAAAAGAATGACACTCGTGTTGTTATGCGTTTTCATCCCGCTCTCGCGCCTTTCAAGGTTGCGGTGCTCCCCCTCTCCAAGAAGCTGTCTGACAAGGCTATGGAGATATACACCGAGCTTTCAAAGGACTTCATGACCGACTTTGACGAGACCGGCTCAATCGGTAAGCGTTACCGCCGTGAGGACGAGATCGGTACTCCTCTTTGCGTAACCTACGACTTCGAGTCCGAGACCGACGGATGTGTTACCGTACGTGACCGCGACACAATGGAGCAGGTTCGTATTCCTGTAACCGAGCTTAAGGCTTATATTGCGGAGAAGATCAAATTCTGATAATTTAACCGCAAATCAAATGACGAAAACAAGGCTCTTGACAGAGGATGTCGTCCCCTACAGATTTAGGGGCAAGCATCTCCGATGTCCGTTCTAACCAAAGAATACCGGCGCGAGAAATCTCGCGCCGGTATTATTTTAATATGCAAAAAATTTACTTTCCGAGCTTCGAAGCCTTCCATTCCTCAGCCTTGGCAGCGGACATTCTTGTGATGTTCTCTTCAGGATAGATGGACTCCTCGCCGCCGTTTACATACAAGAACAGCTTTCCGTTAGGTGTCTTGTAGAGGGTCTCTTCGTAACCCTTGGGGTCACCAAGCTCACCGTTTGTGAACTTTTCAACTACCTCGGATACTTCTGTATCGTATTCTACTTTGCAAATAATCTTTTTCATTTTGTTACTCCTTGTTTATTAGATTTACAGATATATTGTACCATAAAAATGTGAATAAATCAATACTTTATCAAAACACCGTTAATCGGCTCCATTCATAGGCGAGCCTTGGCGATTTATCTTCAAGGTATATGATTCCTCTGTATTGAAATCCGCAGTTGGTGACAACCTTTTGCATTGGGATATTGTCCTCGTGGGTGTCGATACGAAGGTGGTCATAACGCTTAGCGGCATAATCAAATATCCTGCGGAATATCCCCTTTTCTCTGCCGTCGCTTGCGACTCTGTGTATGGCACAATAAGGAGAATCATCCCCCCATTTTCCATCTATATAGTCATATACGGGGTCATTGCCCACAAAAAGACCGAAGCAGGCGCAAATACTGTTTTCGTCAGTCACAACAACGTGCATATTTCCGTTTTCGATATCTTCTGCCACAAGAGCGCGGTACGGATAGCCGCCGCACCACTGAGTCATATTGCCGTTTTTTCGCATGAACGCTTTGGCAATATCGTAAATATCCATTATGGCATCAATGTCACTCATTACCGCTCTACGTATCATAAAACCTCCCAGTGGGTCAATGACTGCCAAAAAGCTTAAATCTCTTAAAAAGCTGTGAGAGCAGTACAGCGCACAGAATGCCTGCCACACCCTGAACAGCGTTTGGCAGAATATTTACAAGCGATGCCGCAAAGCCGTAGAGCAACCATCCCTCAAATATGTAATATCCGGCTATCATAACAAGCTCCGCCGCGATTCCGCCGACTGTCTTGGCAATCAAATCATGCTTCTCGGTCTTTGATTTTATAAGCTTTATAACAAAATACGCAGTAATTACCATTGCGCCCTTGATAATAAAGGTTGCGGGAGCATATACCGCATATCCGGACAAGATATCCGCCAAAGCCGAGCCGATTCCTGCGGCAAGACTTCCGTAAACGGGAGGCAGAAGCATGGCACACAGCAAAACTATGCTGTCACCAAGGTTTATGTATCCGCCAAGCGGCGAGGGGAGCTTGATAATCATCGTAGCGGCACAGCAAAGAGCCGCAAGCATAGCGGATACAACGATCTTTTTGGTTCCGGTGTTCATTTTATATCATCCTTTCAAAAACAAATAACAAACGAATTTATAAAGTTTTACAGCACTTCCGCATCACTTGAAGTGTAGCGTTTAGCCTGTGTTGAGAACAGATTATGATACTTACCGCAAAGAGCCATAAGCTCGGTATGATTTCCCTTTTCGATAAGTCTGCCGTCCTCAATTACGATTATCTGATCGGCTATAGTAGCACTTGAGAGTCTGTGCGACACAAAAATAGTGGTCTTGTCGTCTCTCAGTCTGTCAAACTGATTGAATATTTCCTGCTCGGCTATGGGGTCAAGAGAGGCAGTCGGCTCGTCAAGAATAAGTATCTCGGAGTCGGCGTAAAACGCACGTGCTATGGCAAGCTTCTGCCACTGACCGATGGAAAGCTCCACGCCATCCTGCTCAAATATGCGCATGAGCGGTGTGCTGTAGCCGCTCGGGAGCTTGTCTATATAATCCCCTGCCGCGCTCTGTTCTGCCGCGGCGCGTACGGAATCCATATCGGCACTCTTATGTATGTTTCCGAGCCGTATATTCTCTTCCGCGCTGAGAGCATATTTCCCGAAATCCTGGAAGATAGTACCGAATATGCCGTACAGGCTGGAAAGGTCGTATTCCTTTATATTAAAGCCGTCAAGGAATATGCTTCCCTCGGTAGGATCGTAAAGGCGCATAAGCAGCTTTATAAGAGTAGTCTTTCCTGCACCGTTGAGTCCCACAATGGCAAGTGTTTCACCCGGATTTATAACCATGCTTATGTCTTTAAGGACAAAGCGCTCTGTGCCGGGGTATCTGAAGCTGACATTTCGAAATTCGATGGTATGTCCTTTGTTGTGCTCAACCTTTCTCGGAGTGTTGATCGCCGGAATTACAGTGCGCTCCTCTTTCATAAAAGCGATAAGGTTGTCGATAAACAGCGTACCCTCATATATAGTGCCCGACGAAGAAATAAGTGCATTAACGCAGGTGGCAATTGAGGTAACAGCACCCGTGTAAAGCGTGTAGTCACCTATCATTATCTTACCTGTAAACACCTGAATTGCAATAACCGCAAAGAACAGGAGATTTACAAGACCTGCCATAGTACCGATAGCAACATGCCACAGACTTTCCGATAAAATCAGCCGTCTCAGGCCCTTGTAATACTGTCCGAAAACGTTAAGGTAACGTCCGATAAACGTGTCGGCAAGATCGAAAAGTCTCACCTCTTTGATAAGGTCCTTATTCATGAGAATATCGGAATAGTACGCCATCTGACGGCGCTCCTTGGATCTTGCTCGCATATATCTGAAATTCTTTTTGCGGTATACAAAATTTACAACCGCAGACGGGATCGCAAGTGCAATTACCAGGAGTGTGACAGGAGCAAGCCCCGGTGCTGTCAAGAGAATGACAAGATAGCTTATAAATTCTATTACACAGCTGACAGCGTTGAAGGTTTCGGAGATAATGTTCAGCGGACGAATTCCTGCTTCGCGTCCCGCATTCTCCATCTTCTCATAAAAAACATGGTCGTCGTAAGATGCAAGATCAAGCTCCTTTGATTTATGCATCATCTGAAGTCTTACTTGCTTTACAACCTTTTCACCGGCAATACGGTTGATTGCACGGCTCAGGTCGTTTACAACCTGTGAGAGTATTTTGTATATGAACATAAAGATGAGCAGGAAGAACACAGGCGATCCGATAAAATCTCCTGCCTGCATATTCCCCTGTTCAATTATGATTTGAAGCTCATTTAAAATACTCTTTGAAATAAGCGCACCGATTACAGGGGTGAGACCCTTAAAAAGCGCAATAAATGTGAGAACAAACAGGATCCAATGCCCTGTTTCCCACACAAGCTTTACTATATAGGCAAATCTTGTGAAGAAGCCGCCAAGCAACTCTTTCAAATAGCGCGGAATATCCGATATTCCCTTAGGTGGAGAAACACGCTCATGCTCGTAGGGTGTTCTGCCGTTCATAGTTTAAATTCCTTTCGGTATTGTTTTTATGTAATCACGGTCACACATAAGCAGGAAAAGATGTCCGAAACTTTGAAAGGTGTTCATCCCTGCAAACTCTGCCAAGTGCCCATTTGCCGTTTTCGTATATAATTTCCGTAACAGATGCATTTGTGACCCACGGAATATTCTTCATTGAATCAAAACCGTTGCCGATCATGCACTGCACGGCGCGAATTGGCGTTGCATGGGTTGCGATAGCAACCGTTTTGCCGTCATTGTCTCGGGCGATGTCCGAAAGTGCCGCCATAACACGCTCACCAAGCTCTCTTACACTCTCGCCGGCAGTTGTCCTGCAGTTTCCGATATCGTTTCTCCAGATACCATAGTCACTTTCGAACTGACTTTCTATATCGTCAAATTTCATCCCCTGCCAGACTCCGGCAAATATCTCGCGGAGTCTCTTTTCGGGAATCACATCGAGTCCGATAATCTTGCCAAGCGCCTTACCAGTATCGAATGCGCGCACAAGATCGCTTGCGTAAATTCGGGCGATATCATATTCGTTTTTAATAAACTCAGCGGTTAGACGTGCCTGCATAAGCCCTTTTTCGAGGAGTGCCGCATCGCGCTGACCGGCAAAGTAACCTTCGCGGTTAGCCTCGCTCTCGCCGTGGCGTATAAGTAAAAGTGTTGTCATAGTTTATAGTGTTATGTTAGTCAAAAAGCGTCCTCGGGACGCTTTTTGACTATATATTGTTTAGATTTGTAAGTCCACATCAAAGAACAAGCAATGCACTCATTCCCACTCCTAAGTCTGTGGTGTTTATAGCTTAAATCGTGGTATAAAATGGGCATTTTGATAGCCAAAATCTCTAAATTATCGTCTGTCTCCGTAGTCTATAAACGGAGTGTTGTCAAAAGTGTTGTCATACCATTGTTGCAAAAAGCAAACGAATGTAAAGCGTTGCGTTATTTGTATTGAGCGGCTAATTCTTTATAGTAATCTTCTATAATCGTGTCGTAGTTGTCATCATAGTGTTCAACTAAAGATTGGATACCGTCATTATCAAAAATTTCAAAGCTAAACCAATTCACTACAGAATCTTGATGTTTTAAAAATGCTCTGGCTTCACCAAGATAATTTTCTCCGTCAACATTACAAGTGAAAGTAAATTTATAATAGCAATCGTTCCAATCGCCACCAAAGAAAAATCTACTGCTATTTACATTTAAGCTTGTAAGTCCATTGATGGATTTTGAATAATCCATAAGCGCTTGACTTACGGCTGCGGTTTGTTTTTCGTACCATCGCTGTACATCGGCAAGAGAATTAGCTTCGGTGGTAGTGGGAGATGTTTCAACACAACCACAAAATACGGTTGCAATTACTGATATGATAAGGATTAGATAAATAATTTTTAAAGACTTTTTCATAAATTTCCTCCAATAAAATTAATTCAATTAGGATAAATTCACCTTAAAGCTATTTTTTATGTGTATTACTCCCACTCAATAGTACCGGTAGGCTTGGGAGTAAGATCGTAGAGTACGCGGTTTACGCCCTCAACCTCGGTAATAATGCGGTTTGTGATGGTGTGAAGTACAGAATAAGGAATCTCCTCAATGGTAGCAGTCATAGCGTCCTTGGAATTTACGGCGCGAATGATTGCAGGCCATCCCTCGTAACGCTCGTGATTGCGTACACCAACAGACTTCATGTCGGGCATGGAGATAAAGAACTGCCAAACGTGTTTTGCAAGTCCGCTCTTGTCAAACTCCTCACGGAGAATTGCATCCGCCTCGCGCAGAGCGTGGAGTCTGTCGCGAGTGATAGCACCAAGACAGCGTACACCGAGACCGGGTCCGGGGAAAGGCTGACGGTCAACCATTTCAGAGGGAAGACCGAGAGCACGTCCAACTTCGCGCACCTCGTCCTTGAAGAGCAGCTTGATAGGCTCTACAAGCTCAAAAGTCATATATTCAGGAAGACCGCCCACGTTGTGATGTGCCTTAACAGCCTTCTTACCGTTAGATTCAAGAATATCCGGGTAAATAGTGCCCTGTGCAAGGAAAGAAATGCCGTCAAGCTTCTTTGCTTCCTCATCGAACACCTTTATAAATTCGCCGCCGATGATCTTGCGCTTCTTTTCGGGGTCTGCAACACCTGCAAGAAGATCAAGGAAGCGGTCTGTAGCATCTACATAAACCAGATTTGCATCAAGTCCGTTTCTGAAGACCTCGATAACCTGCTCACTCTCGCCTTTTCTCATAAGTCCGTGGTTAACATGAACGCACACAAGCTGTTTACCGATAGCCTTGATAAGGAGTGCGGCAACAACCGAGCTGTCAACACCGCCGGAAAGTGCCAGAAGCACCTTTTTGTCGCCTACCTGGGCGCGAACTTCCGCTATCTGTTCCTCAATAAACTTGTCAGCAAGCTCACGGGTGTTGATGCGAGCCATAGATTCGGGACGTACATTGCTACTCATAAAATTTCCTCCGTTTTTTTGACGGTACGCATTAAGAATGTGCACCAAAGAATGCTTACATACTATAATACCACAAAAAGAGAGAAATTTCAATAGTTTTATGAAAAAAATCCGCAAAATATTATGCCGCCGAGGTTATATAAAATATACGCCTGTCTGCGGTAAATGTCAGACAGGCGCAATCCTTTATTTGCTCATTTGTGTTTTTTCAATGGTGCTTATCATGTCAACGCGGGTCTGATGACGTCCGCCCTCAAATTCGGTGTCGATAAACAGGTCACACATATCAAGTGCAAGTCCCACACCTACGACACGTCCACCAAGGCACAGCACGTTGGAATCGTTGTGAAGTCTGGTGTATTTTACACTGAATGTATCCGATGCACAAGCCGCACGGATTCCGCGGTGCTTGTTTGCCGCAATGGACATTCCGATTCCCGTACCGCACACAAGTATGCCGCGGTAGCATTCTCCCGACTGTATCTTCTCGCAAAGTGCCGCCGCGTAATCGGGATAGTTCACGCTGGCGGTGGAATAGCATCCGAAATCCGCGTATTTTATGCCGCGTTTTTCAAGATGAGCGATGATTTCTTTCTTTAATTCGTATCCGCCGTGATCGCAGGCGATGGCAAGTACCTTTTCCATGTGTATTCTCCGTTTTTAATTATTTGCCGGCATTAAGCTTTTCCTCGCGCTCGCGCTCAGCCTGTGAAGCACGAAGATAGTGCGCCGACAGCGCAGAATCTGTCTTTGTTACGCCGCATCTGTGCAATTCCTCGCCCGCGAGTGCCACTGACAGCGCATTTTGCGGTATAAGAATCGCAGGAGTTGTAAGTACGGTTATATCCGTTTCCTCAAAATATTTTTTTGCAAGATCGTATCCGTCACCGCAGAGGAAAATCCGCTCAATTCCCATACCTCGGAGCGTTTCGTGAAGCTCATCAAGGGGAATCAGCATATCCTCGCACAGCCGCTTGCCGTTTTGGAACACGGCAGTATACACCTGATTTCTTCGCGCATCCGTAACGGGTACGATGTACCCATCAAAGCCCTCAAGATTTTTTGCAAGCGCGGCGAGGGTGGAAACACCAACGCAGGGCTTATTTTTGTTAAATGCAAGCCCCTTTATAAGGGAAACTCCGATGCGCACGCCTGTGAAAGAGCCGGGACCCTCGGAAACGGCATAAAGGTCAATATCATCCGCAGTGAGCGCACATTTTGAAAGCATATTCTCAATCATGGGCAGCATGGTCTCGCTGTGAGTGAGCAGACCGTTCACCGTATAAAGGGACAGCAGACGTCCGTCTTTGCAAAGCGCGGCGGAAGCTGTATTGGCGGTGGTATCAATTGCAAGTGTCAGCATTGTTTCGATTCCTGTTTGTTAGTATTTTGTACTTTGTAAACGCCTCAGGCTTCAACAAGCTCGGCACAAATCCGTCTCTCATTGTCGCCAAGCTTCTCTATTGTCACCTTAAGGTATACAGGCGGCAGAGCGTAAGTGATATTCTCGCTCCATTCGGTGATTATGACACCGCGCCCGAAATAATCGTAAAAGCCGATAGAATCAAGGGCGTCCTCGTCCTCAATACGGTACATATCAAAATGGAACAGCGGCACTTTACCCTCATATTCGTTGACAATGGTATAAGTGGGACTGCACACATTTTCCCCGGGGGCGATCACAGATGCGAATCCCCTTGTGAATGCGGTCTTACCTGCTCCGAGATCACCGAACAGTGCTACAAATTCCGTACCGCCCTGAAGAACATATCTTGCAAGCTCTGCGCCGACGAGTTCTGTCTCGTCGGCGCAGGTTGTGATCTTTTCGATAATTTTCATTAAAACAGACCGGTGATTCTTCCCTCGTCGTCAACATCAATGTTGTACGCCGCAGGGATCTTCGGAAGTCCGGGCATGGTGAGGATAGTACCTGTAAGAGCTACGATGAACTCAGCTCCGGCAGAAAGTCTTACCTCGCGCACTGTAAGGGTGAATCCCTTAGGTCTGCCAAGCTTTGCCGGATCGTCGGACAGCGAATACTGAGTCTTCGCCATACATACGGGGAACCTCGAATACTTCTCGTCAAGAGCAAGTATCTCGGAAAGCTGCTTCTCAGCACCTGCCTCGTATACTACGCTGTCAGCACCGTATATCTCCTTTGCAACGGTTGCGATCTTGTCCTTGATGGACATTTCGTCGGGATAGAGCACCTTGAAGTTTGAGGGCTTCTCGCAAGCCGCAACAACCTTTTTGGCAAGCTCAATGCCGCCCTCGCCGCCCTTGGCGAATACCTCGGACAGAGCAAGCTCAGCCCCGCGCGCCTCGCAGGCTTTTCTGATAAATTCAAGCTCTGCATCGGTATCGGTATCGAAGCGGTTGAGTGCAACAACTACGGGCACACCGTACTTCTGGAGATTTTCGATATGTGCCTCAAGATTTACAATACCCTTTTCGAGAGCCGCGATATTCTCAGTCTTAAGCTCGGTCTTGGGAACGCCGCCGTTATATTTCAGCGCACGTACAGTTGCAACAAGAACGATAGCAGAGGGAGCAAGACCTGCCTTGCGGCACTTGATGTCAAGGAACTTCTCAGCACCAAGGTCTGCACCGAAGCCTGCCTCGGTAACGCAGTAGTCACCAAGCTTAAGAGCAAGCTTTGTAGCTCTTATGGAGTTACAGCCGTGAGCGATGTTTGCAAAAGGACCGCCGTGAATGATAGCAGGAGTATTTTCGAGAGTCTGAACAAGGTTCGGCTTGATAGCATCCTTAAGAAGTGCTGTCATAGAGCCTTCAGCCTTGATGTCGCGTGCGTATACGGGAGTGCCGTCATACTTGTATGCAACAAGAATATTGCCAAGACGCTTCTTAAGGTCAGAGATAGACTCTGCAAGACAGAGGATAGCCATAACCTCGGAAGCAACGGTGATCTGGAAGTGATCCTCGCGCACGACGCCGGAAAGCTTGCCGCCCATACCGATAACGCAGTTGCGAAGCGCACGGTCGTTTGTGTCGGTACAGCGGATAACAACTACGCGGCGAGGGTCGATGCCAAGCTCGTTGCCCTGCTGGAGATGATTGTCAAGGATAGCGCAGAGAAGATTGTTTGCCGCGGTGATAGCGTGGAAGTCGCCGGTGAAATGGAGGTTGATGTCCTCCATAGGTACTACCTGAGCATATCCGCCGCCTGCCGCGCCGCCTTTAACGCCGAATACCGGACCGAGAGAAGGCTCGCGAAGCGCGATAACCGTCTTCTTGCCGATCTTTTCCATCGCCATTCCGAGACCTACGGATGTGGTGGTCTTGCCCTCACCTGCGGGGGTGGGGTTGATAGCGGTAACAAGTATAAGCTTACCGTAGGGCTTGTCGGCGGTACGCTTGATAAACTCGTCGTTTATCTTCGCCTTGTACTTACCGTAGTACTCAAGCTCGTCCTCGGTAACGCCAAGCTTTTCGGCAACCTTGCCGATGGGAAGCATCTTAGCTTCCTGTGCGATCTGAATGTCTGTTTTCATAGTAAATCTCCTTATAGAAAGGAATCCGTATTCCTTTCTCCACATAAAAGTATTCTTATGGGTATATTATAGCACAAACGGGACTTTCGGTCAATAGTAAATTAAATTTTATTTACAAAATTGTCTGCTCAAACATTATAATAGTAATTAAGCGCCCATATTTTGGTCAAAACTATTGAAAAATAAAAAATATTATGATAAAATATAATAAGTATTAAAATCACAGAGGTAAATCCATGATACGCATGATTCCAAATATTCTGACTTTGCTTCGCATTGTCGGCAGTCTTTTGCTTATATTTATAAAGCCGCTCACCGCGGTGTTTTACGTCATTTATACCCTCTCGGGCTTAACGGATGTGCTTGACGGCTTCATCGCGCGCCGCTTCAATGCTTCCTCCGAGATTGGAAAGAAGCTTGACAGCGCGGCAGACCTGCTTTTCTACGCCGTCATGCTTACAAAGCTCTTCCCCACGCTCTTTACCGTTCTTCCGCGCCCCATATGGATAGCGGTGGGCGTAATATTCTTCCTCCGCCTGATTTCCTACGGCACGGCGGCAGTAAAGCACAAAAAATTCGCATCCCTGCACACTGTTTTAAACAAGCTTACGGGAGTTGTGATGTTCGCTGTCCCCTATTTTGTAGGTACAAGGATATTCACCGCCTTATGCATCACGGTGTGTGCCGTGTCATTTGTGGCGGCGGCACATGAGCTGTCGGTTCACGCAGGGGCGGCAAGACTCGGGCGCAGGCACGGGTAGATAGTAATGACATATACAAAAAGGGGCTGTTGCAAGTTGAAAACTTGCGGCAGCCCCGGGCGCGTATGCGCCCAAATACAGCGGTTTTTGTGTGCATAGCACACAAAAATGGAACCATCAATGGGTGACAAGCTGTATTTTATTGGAGGTGTTGCGCTAAGTCGCAACACCTCCTTTTCATATTCAAAATTACTTAAGCTTGATAGCATCTTTTGCCTTAGCTGCAATATTTGCCGCAGTAAGACCGTAGAATTCAAGCAACGGAGGAACCTTGCCGGACTTACCGAACTGATCCTCAACGCCAACACGCATTACAGGCACGGGATTTGCGCCGGATACGCACTCGCATACCGCAGAGCCGAGACCGCCGATAATGTTGTGCTCCTCGGCTGTAACGATAGCACCTGTGTCAGCCGCACACTTGAGGATGAGGTCTGCGTCAAGAGGCTTGATGGTGTGAATATTTACCACTCTTGCAGAAATACCCTCAGCCGCGAGAAGCTCGCGAGCCGCAAGTGCCTGCTCAACCATAAGACCCGTAGCAACGAGAGTTACATCCTTGCCGTCTGCCATTACAACGCCCTTGCCAAGCTCGAACTTGTAGTCGTCGCCGAAGAGTGTGGGAACAGCATAGCGTCCGAAACGCATATAGCAGGGACCCTCATGCTTGATAGCCGCTTCAACCATAAGACGTGCTTCAACAGCGTCAGCCGGCTGCATAACGACCATACCGGGAATTGTACGCATAGTGCCGAAATCCTCAAGGCACTGATGAGTAGCACCGTCCTCACCAACGGAAATACCGCCGTGAGTAGCACCGATCTTAACATTCAGGTGAGGATAACCGATAGCGTTGCGCACCTGCTCAAATGCTCTGCCTGCCGCAAACATTGCGAAGGTGGAAGCAAAGGGTATGTAGCCGGTGGTGGAAAGACCAGCCGCAACTACCATCATATTTCCCTCTGCGATACCGCAGTCAAAGAATCTGTCGGGGAACGCTTTCTTGAACATACCTGTCTTGGTTGCCGCCGCAAGGTCAGCGTCAAGAACAACGAGATTTTCGTATTTTGCGCCGAACTCGGCAAGAGCCGCGCCATACGCTTCGCGAGTAGCTATTTTATCTGCCATTTTTATGTCCTCCCCATCTTATTTAAGCGAAGCGATGACAGCATCAAGCTCAGCCATGCCCTGCTCATACTGTTCCTGCTTCGGAGCAGCTCCATGCCACGATACGTTGTTTTCCATGTAGGAAACGCCCTTGCCCTTAACGGACTTGGCAATAATGGCGGTAGGCTTGCCACTACATTCCTTGGCAGCCTTGCAAGCCGCCTCGATAGCGTCGAAGTCGTGTGCGTCGATGGTGATAACGTTCCAGCCGAACGCCTCGAACTTCTTATCAAGGGGGGTGGGGTTCATAACGTCGGTAACTGCACCATCTATCTGGAGACCGTTGAAGTCAAGGAAAATAGCCAGATTGTCAAGCTTATAGTGAGCGGCAAACATAGCAGCCTCCCAAACCTGCCCCTCTTCGCTCTCGCCGTCGCCAACGATAGCCCATACACGGTTGTTGATACCGTTCAGCTTTGCGCCGAGAGCCATACCGCAGGCAGCGGAGATACCGAGGCCGAGAGAACCGGTGGTCATATCAATACCGGGAATATGCTTCATATCGGGATGACCCTGGAGCACGCTGTCGTGCTGACGGAAAGTCTTAAGGTCATCAACCGGGAAAAATCCGCGGTTTGCAAGTGCAGAATAGATACCGGGGGATGCATGACCCTTTGAGAGCACGAAGCGGTCACGGTCAGCCTTTCCGGGATTCTCTGGATCAATGTTCATTTCCTCAAAATAGAGGTAAGCGAGAATATCCGCGATTGAAAGCGATCCGCCCGGATGTCCGCTTGCCGCCGAATATACAGCGGTGAGTGCGCCGCGGCGAATCTCATAAGCAATACGCGAAAGCTCGGTTTTGCGGGATTCAACCATTTTTTGTTCCTCCTTGGAATGTATTATTTCGCAATATCCTAAACCATGGACATACTGTGTTTATTATACACCCCAAGAGCCGTTTTGTCAAGATATATTTTTACTTTCTCATACCACTTTGCAGTGCCTTACTACACCTGAAGCCACAGTCCGGGAAACCACCGCATTATCTGCCAAACACCAATGCCCGAAAGACCTTTTTCCCTCGCCAACGCAAGCTTAGCTTCGATTGAGCGCGGATCCTCAAACCACACCTCGTGTGCCGTGCCGTCCTCGGCTGTATAATTGAAATAAGGTGTCTGTGCCTCACTGTCATACATTATCGGCACACCGCGCTCCACGGCAAGCTCTCTTGCGGCGAGATTTCCAAGGGATCTTGCCGCTGTTCCCTGCACAAACGGAAGCTGCCAATCATAGCCATAGTTTGGAATCCCCATATCTATCTTTTCGCGTGGTATAACGCTGAGCGCGTAATCTACCACTGCGCGCACATTGCCTATTGGAGCAACAGCACGCGGCTCGGAGTAGGTATATCCCCACTCATAAGTCATAAGCAGTACGCGATCAGCGGCTTCCCCAAGAGCGGCATAGTCTATCCCCTCGTAAAGAAGTCCTCTCTGATTGTCTGAGGTTTTTGGCGGAAGTGATACGGTAAGCTCGATGCCCTCTCTGTCAAGTGATGCGGCAAGCTCCCTTATAAACTCGCTGTAGTCATCCCTGTTCTCTCCCGGAATATATTCAAGGTCTGAGTTTACCGCCGAATATCCCTTACTTGCGGCAGTCTCAGTCAAGTTTTCAATAAGTGTGCGGCGCACCTCGGGACTACTTAGCATCTGCGACACCGCCTCGGAGGAAAATGTGCCGTCATCTCCGATAGAGGTCAGCACCAGCATGGGTGAAGTGCCGTACTCCCTTGCAAGAGCTATCATTTTTTCATCATCCGCAGGTACAAGACTTCCGTCAGGTCTGAATCCGTAGCTGAAAACAGCAAGATAGTCAAGATACGGAAGTGTTGTGCGAAGAAGTGCTTCGTTTATGAATGTGTAGGCGTATCCGGTAGTCACAAGGGGCGTTTCGGATTCGGGCAGTGAGACTATAAGCGTTTGACCCGGATAAACCTCCGTACCGCCCCCAAGAGATGGATTTAACTGCCACAGCCGCCGCTCGGAAATTCCGTTTTCGGCGGCTATACTGTATACGCTGTCCCCCTCTCGCACGGTATATATCTCGGCATCATCAAGTATAAGAAGTGCCTCTCCGGGGGTCAGCGAGAACGGCGGTGTCAACGCGTTGGCGTTTTGTATGACGCTTGGCACAACCCCTGTACGATTCGATATGGAAGCAAGTGTGTCGCCGGATGAAACGGTATAAATATACATAGTGTGCATCCTTTCAAGCTTAAACTTGGTAACACACTATGTTTATGCATAAGTGTTCATAAAAATAACCGCAATATTGACATTCAGATATTGATTTGTTCATTTCACGTTAATAAAAGTGCGATAAAATAAAAAATAATAATGCTTTTTGGAGATAATATGCAAAAACTGTCTTACAAGGTGTGCCTTGCGCCCATGGCAGGCGTAACCGACCACGCCTTTCGCGATATATGTAAGGATTTTGGCGCAGAGCTTGTTTACACCGAGATGCTGTCGGCAAAAGCCATCCATTTTGAGGATAAAAAAACCGCGGCACTGGGCGAACTCTTTCCGGATGAGCCTGCGGCGGTACAGATATTCGGCTCAGAGCCTGAAATAATGGCGGAAGCCGCCGAAAAGATCGCCACGGCAAGCTACAAGCACTGCCGAAGCGCAAAACGTCCCCTTTCAATCGACATAAACATGGGATGTCCTGCACCCAAGGTTGCAAACAACGGCGAAGGCTCGGCACTTTTAAAAAATCCCCTGCTTGCGGAATCTATCGTCCGTGAAGTTAAGAAATCGGTGTCAAGCGCGGCGTGCGATATCCCCGTCACCGTAAAAATGCGTATTGGCTGGGACGAGGCCGGCATCTGTGGGGTTGAATTTGCAAAAAGAATGGAAGCCGCAGGAGCTGATGCCGTGACCGTTCACGGCAGGACACGTGAGGGTCGCTTCTCTGCTCCCATAAATTTTGATGAAATAGCAAAAATAAAAAATGCGCTGTCAGTACCCGTTATCGGCAACGGCGAGATATTCTCCGGCGCCGATGCTGTGCGTATGTTTGAGCGTACAGGCTGTGATGCTGTCATGGTGGGGCGTGGCGCAATGGGCAATCCGTGGATATTCTCAGAAATACGCGCGGCACTGTACGGCGAAGAATACACTCCCCCCACAAACAGAGAGCGTATCGAAACGGCACTGCGTCAGCTTGACACAGCGGTTTTGGAAAAGGGCGAGAAGCTGGGAGTGCTCCAATCACGGGGACAGCTTTCCTGGTATCTTAAAGGAATCAGAGGGGGGGCTGGTGCAAGAGGTGCACTTAACACGGCAACCACCCGTGAGGAAATGCGAGCTATACTGCTTGGAATAATATAGAAAAAAACAAGACAAAAAGGCGGTGAGACGATGGGAGCCACAAAATTCAATACACCCGAAGAAGAGGCGCTTATCGCCTTGGCGTCAGACGGAGACGAGGAAGCTTTTGGCAAAATAGTTTCCATGTACGAAAAGCTTATATATAATACCGTGAGAAGCAAAGTAAATAGCCCCGAGGATGCACTTGATCTTTCGCAGGAAGTGTTTATAAAAATCTGGCGCTACATCGGAAGATACCGCGGCGACTGTCGATTCTCAACATGGGTGTATAAAATCTGCCAGAACGCCTGTCTTGATTTTCTCAGACGCTCACAGCATACCGTCGCTGAGCGAATGCCTGTGTTTACCGACAAGGACGGCGACGAAGCGGAAATTGAGCTTCCGGACGAATCGGCAATGTCATCGCCGGAGCGCTCGTTTGAGAAAAACGAAGAGATACGGATGGTGCGGAATGCGATCGACTCCCTATCTCCCGAACAACGTGAGGTTATACTGCTTCGGGATATTGAGGGATATACATACGATGAAATATCCGAAATGCTTTCTGTTGAGATCGGCACTGTAAAATCAAGGCTTAACCGTGCCAGAAGTAATTTGCGTGCTATCATTGAAAAGGTGCACGGCGGCGTGTGAACAAAATAATGCGTGGCTGCGAAAAAACATCCGCGCAGTTATTTCTATTTTAAATCTTAAGATTTTTTTAAAAATCATGGAACTTTTTTATTAAAGCTCCGTCTAAAAAGTACAACAGCACACCCGGTGCCAACTATTTTGCATCGGGAACGCGAAAGGAAAAGTTTCAAATGAAGATCAACCTAAAACCGCTTACCTGCGAGACTGCGCGCGATATGATGTTTGATTATATCGAGGGAGAGCTTAAGGCGGCGGATGCTTTGCGGCTGGAGGCTCACCTTCGTGACTGCGATGCTTGCAGAAAAGAGCTTTCCGAGCGTCAGGATATACTGAAGTTGATAAACACCTGCGGTGAGACACCGCCTGTATCGCTGAAGCTCGGCGTAATGGACAAAATAAACGCTGTACCGCAGGAAACGAAGAAACAGCGCATGATAAAAAGACTGCTCCCTACAGGCGTGCTCAGCGCGGCTGCGGCGGCTGTTATGCTGTTTGTCGTTGGCAGAGTCTTTCTCCTTGGCGGTGCTATGAATGATGCGGACTATGCGGCATTTGATAAAGCCGCTAATGCCGAAATCATGGGAGGCGGTGCGCCTGCGGAAATGGAATATGCCAAAGAAGACGCCGTGCGTGACGGCATGATGATGCTTGCAGATAAAGCTTCCACCCAGCCGGAATGTGAAAACGGAGCAAATGCGCCGCAAACCGAGGCTTCCGCTGTGGAATACTATACGGTAACTTCGGCACTTAAAGCGGCATCTCCCGGATTCGGTCTGATTATCACCGATGCCTGCGATTACGCATCCTTTAATCATGTGGAAAATGCCACCGAAGCCCCTGTAAAATATGCAATGGCAACGTCAGTCGCCCCCTCTCCCATTGACAGCCTTTTTGAAAAATTCCGTCAGGGTGAGCGTGCAATAATCGTGTGCAGTGAGTCGGAAATTTCCACTCCCGATAATTTCAGCGGTGAGGAAACCATTCTCTTTGGCGACACTGAATTTCGGCATCTCACCTTTACCGAGAATGCGGAGAAACTTTTCGGTGAGATTCTTGATAATTTTGAGCGTATCGGGGCATACTACCGAGCGGCAGCACCCGAGAACACATTCACCGAGCTTGATCTGTTCTTGGCAGTAGTCTCCGAGGAGGACGCACAGTGAAATATGAATACCTAATCGGCGGTGCTTTGATTGTCACCGCCGTTTCGGCTTTACAGGCAGTTTTTTCAAACAAGCTAAAAACACAGGGATACACCGTCACAACAAATAAAATAAGCAATCCCATCACAGTGGCGCACATTAGCGATCTCCACGAAAGCCGTTTTGGCAAAGGTCAGCGTGAAATTTGCGATGCACTGACGGCGGCAAAACCCGATATTATCCTTATAACAGGCGATATGGTGGAGGATGATGAGTGCGATCCGCGCGAGGGACAAGTGCTCACTCCCAAAAACGCCGCAAGACAGTTTTTTGAAGCCGCCGTAAAAATAGCACCCTGCTTTATGGTGCTTGGAAATCATGAGAGCAACATTCCTGCCACAGATATGCTTTGTGATGAAATAGAATCGCTGGGAGTGCGCGTGCTTCACCGAAAAAACAAAGAGGACCCCGATATGTTCGAGTCTGTCACCGTGAACGGCGAAAAGCTTCTCATATGCGGTGCTGACGATCCGTATTTTGACCGCGCCGAGCAGGAGTACGGCAAAAAAACTCTGTCACAGCGAATTTACGAGGATACCCACAAGAGTGGTGCTCTAACCCGAAAATGGCGTGATCGCTTAAAGCGCGAATACGCGGATATACACGCCGACACCCGTCTCACACTTCTTTTGTCCCACAGGCCCGAAGAATTTGAGGTTTACAGAACGCTGGGATTTGATGCGGCATTTTCCGGTCACTCACACGGAGGTCAGTGGAGACTGCCGCCGCTTATAAACGGCGTATATGCTCCGAACCAGGGGATTTTCCCCCGTCACGCCGGCGGATGCTACAGATATGATGGTCACACGCACATTGTGTCCCGCGGACTGTCAAAAAAACGCATGGTACGCATTTTCAACCGTCCTGAGGTATGCATTGTGAGATTCTCTCCACCCTCTGCGTAATAATAGTGTTAATGGTCGGTATTTGTATTGACATATCACGGGAAATATGGTACAATAATATCAAAATTATGCGGCATCTGCCGCTTGGTGAAAGGAAACTACTATAATGAAAAAAGTTGCTGTTATAATGGGCAGTGATTCCGATCTGCCCGTAGTAAAAAAGTGTATCGACCAGCTTGTGGCATTCGGTATTCCCTATGAGGCTCGTGTTATAAGCGCTCACAGAACGCCCCGTCAGGCTGAGGAATTTGCTTCAAATGCCAAGGACAACGGCTTCGGCGTGATCATTGCGGCCGCAGGCAAAGCGGCACACCTCGGCGGCGTTATCGCGGCTTACACCACCCTTCCCGTTATCGGTATTCCGATAAAGTCCTCCACAATGGACGGTCTCGACTCGCTCCTTTCAATGGTGCAGATGCCCGGCGGCATTCCTGTTGCCACCGTTGCTATTGACGGCGCACAGAATGCGGCTATTCTTGCGGCACAGATGATCGCGCTGTCAGACAGCGACCTTGCTCTTAAGCTTGAACGCTTCAAGCTTGAAATGGAAGCCGGAGTTGTGGCAAAGGACGCGAAGCTTCAGGCTGAGCTTGGCTAAGAGAATCCGCGAGGGAAAACGCATATGAAAAAGATAGCAGTGCTTGTTTCCGGCGGCGGAACAAATCTTCAGGCGATTCTTGACGCCTGCGACACAGGCATCATCAAAAACGGACAGGTTTCGGTGGTGGTATCAAGTAAAGATGGCGCATATGCCCTTGAGCGCGCGAAAAATCACGGTGTTGAGGGAATCGTTATTCCAAAGAAAGACTATCCCGACAGAGCAGAATACACAAAGCGGCTCATATCCGAGCTTCAGGCAAGGGATATCGACCTTGTGGTGCTGGCAGGCTTTATGATAATCCTTGATGAATGCTTCACACGCACCTTTGAAAACCGCGTAATGAATGTGCACCCCGCCCTTATCCCAAGCTTCTGCGGCGAGGGATTCTACGGACTTCACGTCCACGAGGCGGCGCTCGCAAAAGGCGTAAAGCTGACCGGTGCCACGGTACATTTCGTTAACGAAGTCTGCGACGGCGGACCTATTATCGCGCAGAAGTCGGTACCGATTCTGGAGGGCGACACACCCGAAATACTCCAGCGCAGAGTCATGGAAGAGGCTGAATGGAAGCTGCTTCCCGAAGCAATTGAGCTTTTCTGTGCGGACAGGCTTGCAGTTGCCGACAATATAGTACATATAAAATGATGCAACCCCGGCGAGGAATCCTCGCCGGGGTCATCCTTATTTTACGGATTTACAAGAATTTTTCCGAGAGCCGACTCCTTGTCGATTATAACCGTCTTGTCGTCACCTGTAAGGGATGCCTTAAGGGCTTCAAGTGCGCGCATAAACTCGTAGAAATCCTTTTTGTCTGCGGTGTTGTACGCCTCGGCAAGCAATCTCATATATTCCTGCTCACCCTCAGCTTCAAGTCTTGCCGCTTCCGCTTCTGCGTTTGATACAATGATGTTTACCTGCTTGTCAACCTCATTTCGGATGATAGACGCCTCATAGTTACCGTCAGCAGTGTACTTCTCCGCCATCTGATTTCTGTCGGAGATCATGCGGTCGTATACCGCATTCTCGTTGCTCTCCGCAAGGTCGAAACGCTTGATACGAACATCAAGAACGTTTATGCCGTATGTGGTGCAAAGCTCCGCAACCTCGGTGGTAATACCGGCATAGATATCGTTTCTGCCGGACGCATCCTCGGTATTTATAATGTCGTCCTGCTCAAGTGTACCCATGAGATTCTTAAGGGCGTTGTATGTGACCGCGTTAAGTCTCGCTTCAGCCTCACCGGTGCTTCCGAGAGTACGGTAAAACGTACGGGGATCGGAAATTTCCCAGATAATATAGCTGTCAACGGTCATATTCTTCTTATCCGATGTAAGCACCTCTGAGGGGGGAATATCATAAATGAGGGTTGTATCGGGGAAGATGCGGATAGAATCAATAAACGGAACTTTGAGATGAAGTCCGGCTTCGTTTGTTACACCCACAATTTCGGAGAAACGCATAAGACACGCGTATTCATTCTCTGCTACTGCATACAGGGAATTAAATCCCACAAACACGAGAAGAAGTATAGCAATAGCCGTGATTATAAGACCTTTTTTCATTAGTTAAATCCTCCTTCCCTGTTACTTGGACGATACGAAATCGTCAAGCGGCAACAGCTTTTCCGTTGTGGTATCGGACACGTCAACATAAAGCACCACGCCGGGAAGCGTCTCCTCAATCATTTCATAATACATACGGATTCGGGTAATTTCCGGATCCTTTGAGTATTCGTCGTACATGGCGTTAAAGCGCGCAACCTGCTTCACCGCTTCGTTTATGCGGTTCTGCTTTAAGTATTCGGCGTTCTGTATAAGCTGGTCCGCCTCAGCCTCAGCCTGCGGAAGCTTGGAATTGCTGTAAGCCTTAGCCTGATTTATTGCAGTTTCAGCGCCCTGCTTTGCGGTTTCAACCTGCTTGAACGCTTCGATTACCGACTGTGTGGGCGGCTCGGCGTCCTGAATCTTTATATCGGTAAGAATAAGACCGATATCGTATGTTTCAAGAATTTCGCTGACAAGCTCTTTTACTCTTATCTGGATGTCGGTCTTGCCGTCGGTCAGAACCTGGTCAACAGTAGCCGATCCCACAACAGCGCGAATCTGACTCTGTATGAGATTTTTAAGAATAGATACCGGCTGTCTTGAATTGTAGAGATACTTAACGGGATCGGACACCTTATATTCAACGAAGAAATCCACATTTACGATATTGTAGTCGCCGGTTATCATTTTGGACTCTTTTTCAATAGTCTGATATACCGAATCAGATGTATAATCGGTTGTGTATCCAAGCTCGATCTTCTGATAAACGTTAACGTTTACCTTGTGTACCTGCTGAATACCGAAAGGAAGCTTAAAATGCATTCCTGCATCGGTAACATCTGTAACCTTGCCGAAAGTAGTAACCACCGCCTGCTGCTTTTCATCAACCGTGTACCAACAGGTAGATATTACTGCAAACAGAGCCAGCAATACTATTACAAGTACAGCAACGCGAACAGTTTTTTTACCAATAGGCTTCTTTGGCGGATCGGTGTAAAATATACGCCCGGAATTATCTTTGCCATTCATATGTATTTTCCTCCTTTATCGTCACATTTCTGTGATGGCGCGTTTTCAATGCGGTCATATGACCGTATTTATATTATAATACAGATATATGAATATGTTGTTACAGATTTATTGTTTGGGTGAAAATTACGCCGTTACTGACAAAAACAGCAAAAACGCGCCCACACCGAAAGGTGAGGGCGCGTCCGTGTATGCCGGAATTTAATCGGAATTAAACCTTGCGGTTTCTGTACATCGCCTTAACAACCACAACAAGTCCCACAGTTGCAGCAGCCCCCACTGCAAGACCGATCCAGCCGTTCTGAGTAAGACCGCCTACGACGTAAGCGACAAACGAGCAGGCTGCAACGGAAATCGCGTAAGGAAGCTGAGTTGAAACGTGATTGATGTGGTCGCACTGTGCGCCTGCCGACGACATGATAGTGGTGTCGGAAATAGGCGAGCAGTGGTCACCGCATACTGCACCTGCAAGGCACGCGGACATACCGATGAAGTAGAGCGAGCTTGTAGGCTCAAAGATTGCGGCAACGATGGGAAGAAGAATACCGAATGTTCCCCAAGAAGTTCCTGTAGCGAATGCAAGCAGGCACGCAACAAGGAATACAACCGCAGGAAGGAACAGAGAAAGTGCCTCGGCAGATCCCTTCATAATATTTTCAATATAAGTAGCAGCACCGAGATTGTCACATACGTTCTTGAGGGTAGTGGCAAAGGTGAGAATGGTGATAGCCGGAACCATTGCAATAAATCCCTTAGGAACGCAAGCCATTGCCTCCTTGAAGGTAACAACGCGGCGGCAGATAAGATAAATAACTGTAACAATAAGTGCAACAAGACCGCCCCACGCAAGAGAAGTTCCTGCCGAAGTGTAGCCGAATGCTTCAATAAAGTTGAAGTTATCAGCAGTAGTAAGACCGTCTGCCACAAGCAGCTTGTGACCGATGTAAACAAGTGCAAAAACACATACTGCAAAAAGAACAATGATCGGAATAATAAGGTCAATAACTCTGCCCTTTTCGTTTACCTCAAGTTCTTCCTTCATCTTGTTATCGGAAACGCCTGTTGTAAAAAGGTCACCCTTTTCAATTGCGTTTCTCTCGTGTTTTGCCATGGGACCGAAATCTACCTTAAACACGATGACAAGTATAACAAAGAGCAGAGACATTAACGAATAGTAATTGAACGGAATTGCGCGGACAAAAAGCTCGAGTCCGCTGTAGCCTGTTGTTGCAGGATCAATGTACATGGAAACTGCCGCCGCCCAGGAAGAAATGGGAGCGATCATACAAATGGGAGCTGCTGTAGCATCAATGATATACGCCAGCTTCGCGCGGGATACCTTATGCGCATCGGTAACAGGAAGCATTACCGAGCCGACGGTAAGGCAGTTGAAGTAGTCGTCGATAAAGATAAGCACACCGAGAACGAAAGTAGCAAGCTGTGCGCCAACTCTTGACTTGATGTGAGTCTGCGCCCACTTACCGAATGCGGCAGCCGCACCGGTCTTATTGATAAGCGCGACTGTTATGCCGAGGAGCACGAGGAATATGAAAATACCGGCAGTACCTGAAACGGCAGATATAAAGCCATCTTCAACAATGATGTCAACAGTTCCGAGGGGATCGAGGCGTATTCCCCAAATGCCTTTTCCCTGAATATAGGAACTCGTTGCAAGCAGACCGCCTGCAAGAATACCTACGAACAGAGAGGAATAAACCTCTTTTGTGATAAGTGCCAGAGCGATCGCAAGTACGGGCGGTACAAGTGCCCAGAAGGTAGCATAGAAGCGGTCTCCGTTATCCTCAGCGGCTTCTTCAGTCGCTTCAAGAGTCTCAGTGACAGCCTCGGTTTCAGTAATCGCGGCAGTATCCGTACCCTCGGCATAAACACCGAAAGTAAACACGGACATTATAAGCATAACGATCACTGCAAGTGCCATAAAACGCTTTGTGGTAAGCATTTGCATAGTATTGTCCTCCAATATATTAAGATATTAAAATATTACCACATTTTTAACCAATTGTCAATATAATTCGACAAAATTTGCAAT
>JAZTWV010000038.1:0-19661 GCA_045636145.1 Candidatus Flemingiibacterium sp. | reverse complement strand
CCTATTCTCACCGCATCCTCTCCCGAGGGCGCGCGTGACTATCTCGTGCCCAGCCGCAAGCACAAAGGCAAATTCTATGCTCTTCCCCAGGCACCTCAGCAGTTCAAGCAGCTTCTTATGACCTCCGGCTTTGACCGTTACTTCCAGATCGCTCCCTGCTTCCGCGATGAGGACGCACGTCAGGACAGATCTCCCGGAGAATTCTATCAGCTTGACTTTGAGATGTCCTTTGCAACTCAGGAAGACGTTTTCGCCGTTGCGGAAAAGGTAGTATACAACACCTTTAAGAAATTCTCTGAAAAGCCTGTATCCGAGCCGCCCTTCAAGCGCATCACCTTCGCCGATTCCATGCTTAAGTACGGTACAGATAAGCCTGACCTCAGAAATCCCCTTATCATTCAGGACCTCTCCGAATTTTTCGCAGGAATCGACTTCCCGCTCTTCAAGGGCAAGCCTGTTCGCGGCATCGTTGCAAACTGTGCCGGACGCTCCAAGAAGTTCTTCGAGGACTCCCTCAAATATGCTCTCGAGATCGGCATGAAGGGTCTTGGATATCTCACCCTTAACGGCGACGAGTTCAAGGGTCCTATCGCTAAGTTCCTCACCCCCGAAAAGCGTGACGAGCTTGTAAATCTCTGCGGCATCAAGGACGGTGAGACCGTATTCTTCATCTGCGATGCTATTTCCGTTGTAAACAAGCTTGCAGGCGAAATCAGAACCTGGCTCGGCGAAACCCTTGATATCATAAATAAAGACTCCTTCGAGTTCTGCTTCATCGTTGACTTCCCCATGTACGAGCTTAACGAGGAAACAGGCAAGATCGACTTTACACACAACCCCTTCTCAATGCCTCAGGGCGGTATGGACGCGCTTCTTAATAAAGACCCGCTTGAAATATTCGCTTACCAGTACGACATCGTGTGCAACGGCGTTGAGCTGTCCTCCGGTGCTGTCAGAAACCACAATCCCGAAATCATGCGCAAGGCATTCGAGATCGCAGGATACGGCGAGGAAGACCTTAAGGCGAAGTTCGGCGCACTCTATACCGCGTTCTCCTTCGGTGCTCCCCCTCACGCAGGTATGGCGCCCGGCGTTGATCGCATGATCATGCTTATCGCAGGCGAGGAGACCATCCGCGACGTTATCGCATTCCCGCTTAACGGAAACGCGCAGGACCTCATGATGGGTGCTCCCGGTGAAGTAACCGAGCTTCAGCTCCGCGAAGTACACATCAAGGTACGCGACTGATAACACGAACAATTATTCCAAGTAACGAAAGGATCAAAGCAATGCTTATTACAGATAAAGAATCCTTTGCACGGCTTTGCAGGCTGAATCAGCTCCGCCTTACGGAAGCTGAAGAAGCGGCAGTGCTGGAATTTTTCAAATCTAAGAACGAAGAATTTGCCGTTCTTGATAAGATCGATACAGAAAATACAGAGCGCATGGTACACGTTATGCCAATGGAAACCGTGGTACGCGAGGATAAGATGATAAAGCTCTTCACCCGTGACGAGCTTCAGGCATCCGCCCCCGAATCCTACGACGGATATTGGCAAGTGCCCCGTCTTGTGGAATAAGGAGGTTTAGTAATGAAGCTTTATATAAACCAAAATGAAAAAGCCTCCGGCGTATCTGTTTCACTTGACGATATGCTTTTAACAAAAGACCTGCCCACTACCGCAGGTTCAAAAATGCTTGACGGTTATGTAAGCCTTTTCGGAGCTGACATCATAGACCGCCTTAATGATGCCGGAATCTGTGTTTCCGGCAAGGCAAACGTGGGTGAGTTCGGAATCGACCTTCTTGGTGAGACCTCCTACTTCGGTGCTTGCACCGATGATAAGGGCGCGCTCACTCTGGCATCCGCCGAGATCGTAAAATCCGGCGATGTAAAGGCGGCGATCACACTTGATGTAAACGGTGCGCCTCGCCGCGGCGCGGCACTTTCGGGTCTTACCTATGTGAAGCCCACCTACGGTACTGTTTCACGCTACGGCACTATCCCTGCCGCTTGCTCCGGCGAATGTGTTGGCGTTATGGCAAAGAATGCCGACGACTGCGCTGACGTTCTCTCGGTTATTGTAGGTCACGATGACAAGGACGGCACATCTCTGCCCGAGGAAAAATGCGCGCTTCTTAAGAAGGACGCTCCCACCGGCGAGATAAAGAGTGTTGCTGTAATCAAAAATATTGCCGACACCGCCGATGATGCTACAAAGGCAAGACTTGATGCCGTAAAAGCGGCTCTTGCAGGTGCAGGAATCACCGTCACCGAGATTGAATGTGACGTAATGTCCGCCGCAAAGACCGCTTGGGGCGTTCTCATGTGCGCCGAGCTTTGCAACAACGTTTCACGCTACGACGGCGTTAAGTACGGACACCGCTCCGCAGAGTACAAGACTATCGGTGAGCTTTACACCAACAGCCGCACCGAGGCTTTCGGCGAGCTTGCAAAGACCGCCATTCTCTACGGATCCGAGGTACTCTCCGACGACAACTATATGCCCGTATACGACAAGTCCATGAGAGTCCGTCGCGTGATCTGCGAGGCTTTCGCTTCAATTTTTGAAAAATTCGATACGGTTCTCATGCCTGCCTGCCAAAAGACCGCTTATACCGAGGCAGATGTTGCCGAAAACAAGTATATCGCTTTTGACGAAGCACTCTATACAGCTCCGGCTTTAATTACGGGACTTCCTGCGGTAATTTCCGGCGGTGTTCAGCTTATGGGAAAGGCGTTTTCCGATATGGCACTGCTTTCTTTAGCAAAGATCATCGAAAAGGAGGGCAAATAAATGAAATACGGGTCCGTCATGGGACTTGAAGTTCATATAGAGCTTGCAACCGAGTCCAAGATATTCTGTTCCTGCTCCGCTAAATTCGGCGGAGAGCAGAACGATCACGTTTGCCCCGCCTGCTGCGGTATGCCCGGTATGCTCCCCATCGTTAACCGCCACGTGGTTGACCTTGGTATGACCGCCGGCATGATGCTTAACTGTCACATCAACCGCACCACCACATTTGACAAGAAGAGCTACTATTACCCGGACCTTCCCTGCTCCTATCAGACAACCCAGTGGTTTGCACCCGTTGCTGTAAACGGTCTTGTGGATATCGAGACCTCAAAGGGCAAAAAGTCTGTTCGCATAAAGCAGATTCACATGGAGGAGGACGCAGGTAAGCTTGTACACGACGATTGGACCGACACTTCCCTTGTTGACTTCAACCGCACCTCCGTACCGCTTATTGAGATAGTATCTCAGCCCGACCTTTCAAGTGCCGAGGAAGTTGTGGCATATCTTGAAAGACTTAAATCCCTGCTCCGTTTTGCCAAGGTATCCGAGTGCCGCATGGAGCAAGGCTCAATGAGATGCGACGTAAACCTTTCCGTCCGTCCCGAAGGCTCAACAAAGCTTGGTGTGCGCACGGAAATGAAGAACATGAACTCCATCTCCGCAATCACACGCGCTATCGAATACGAGGTATCCCGTCACATCGACGCTATTGAAAACGGTACAGAGGAGCTTGTTCAGGAGACTCGCCGTTGGGACGACATCAAGGGCAAATCCTTTGCAATGCGCAACAAGGAGACCGCCGGCGACTATCGCTACTTCCCCGACCCCAACATCATGCCCGTTGTTATTGACGATGCGTGGTATAACGGAATCAAGGCGTCTCTGCCTGAATTCCCCGAAATCAAGCGTGCACGCTATATAGGCGAGCTTGGACTGTCCGAGTACGACGCCGATCTTCTCACCGAAAGCCGCGCATTCTGCGACTGCTTTGAGGGCGCATATGCCGTTTGCAGCAATGCCAAGGAATCGGCTAACTATATCATCTCCGACATTACCAATCTTCTCAACAAGAAGCAGATGACCTCCGACGAGCTGAAGCTTGACGGAAAGTCTCTCGGTGAGCTTATCGTTCTCGTTGCCGAGGGCAAGGTAAGCCGTCCCAACGCCAAGAAGGTGCTTGCGGCGATGTTTGAGGACGGTGTATCCCCTGCGAAGTACGCTGAGGATAACGGATTCATCGTTTCAAACGACACCGGCAAGATGGACGAAGTCATCAAGGCTATCGTTGCCGCTGACCCGAAATCCGTTGCCGACTACAAGGGCGGCAAGGAAAAGGCACTCATGGCGCTGTTTGGCAAATGCATGAAGGAGCTTCGCGGCAACTGCGATCCGCAGGTACTGCGTGAAGCACTCATAAAGGCTGTTGACAAGGCGTAAAGATAATATGAAAAGCAGACGATGCACATCGTCTGCTTTTTTGTATGTAGTATGTTCAACCCCAAATTAATTTATTATGCCTATAAAGGCAAACACTCACACGGCTATACTGATAATTGAGCAAACAACAAAATATTTTACCATACTCTTTATACTTTTGATTGTTCGAAGCTGTTCAGCGGCAATAAGAAATTTTACGTCATCATCTGTTAAGTTGTCAATAACTACTCGTCTGTTCTCACCAAATGAATCTCTAATTATTATGTCGTCTTCTTTTTTGTGAACGACTGATTCCGTGTCAAACACTTCCATTTGAGCCAACTTTTTAATGATTTCTACCTTTGTTTTCATTTATATCACCATCTCCTTTAAAATAATAAAAAGTGTGCCCCAATAAGGGACACACCGAAAAAGTGAATCCCTTATTGTTGTCACACAAGCCTAAACTCCATTCTGGGTATAAGCAAAAAGAGAAAACACCTTTTACCAAAGTATAGTTTTCCCACAATGGATTTATATTAACTTGTGTGACGCGAATATTATATCATATCTTCAGAGAATTGTCAATATACGAAAAAACAGCCTTGTCGTACATTGACAAAGCCGCAAATCAGAAATTTAAGAAAAGATATTGACATATATAATTTATTGGTGTATAATATAAGCAAGGTGGAACCCTATACGGTTGCCACAAACATTAAATTCTACAGCTTGCGAAGATTACCTTCGCCAAATCCGTGAGTCGCCTGTTGCAGCAGACGGCTCACTTCTCTATTTTACTGTTATTCTTATGTAGTAATGATTTGATGAAGCTCAAAATACTACACAGATTTGCAATAAATTCGAAGAAGTTCAATGCATCGTCCTCCTTTCGAGAAAAGATTTCTCACGAGGGCTATACATTCGCCTCCATTCCGCCAACGCGAGATGACAGGCAACCGTCTATTTTAACCGCCAACCGTCTATAAAGATTGCGAGAAATTCAACTGAAAACGGTGGGTTCCACAATTCATTATTATACATCATTTGAACGAATTTGTCAATGGCAAAATGTGCTATACCACACACCTCATCACAAAAACACGCCGGTTATGAATATTTCGATACCTATGGCAATAAGTATCATACCGCCGAGGATTCCTGCTTTTCCGGCAAGCTTTGTGCCGAATTTCCTGCCAAGATAAAGTCCTGCGGTGCATATAATAAAGGTCACAATGGAGATAATTATTACCGACACAAGTGCCTGCCAGAATGTATATTCCGAAATAGTAAATCCAACCGACAGTGCATCAATGGATGTGGCAATTCCCTGTACAAGCAGTGCGCCCACAGTCAATCTTGAAGCACAAGGCTCATCTCCGTCGGAATGAATCCCTTCAAGAAGCATCTTTCCGCCGATAAAAGAGAGTAACACCAACGCTATCCACGGAATGAATTTTTCGAAAGATTCAAAATACTGCACCATAGTGTGTACGCACACCCAGCCTACCATGGGCATTGCCGCCTGAAACAGCGCAAATGTTGCGGCAATACGGAAAAGCTTGGCAGGCTTCATGCACGGCTCACCCAGTCCGTTGGCAAGTGACACGGAAAAGGCATCCATGGCAAGTCCCGCGCCGAGCATTATGCTCATAAGAATAAGTGAAAAGGTTATATCCATAATCCAAAACCTCAGAAGTTGTTTTTAGTGAAAATCTAATTAACGTTTATGCTTCCATAGTTTGTAGGGCAGGGGCTTGCTCCTGCCGCTTGTATAGGTAAAATCAGGCGAAACGGCGGTAGTAAACCCCGCCCTACGGTTTTATACCGCATTATTTCACCGAAATTCTCTAAAATAACATATTTACAAATTTGGAACCTATAAATCCAAATCATATCGGCTATTATACCATAAATTCCCCCTGTTGTCAAGGATTTTTTGTTCTCACGCGCGCTTTAATGTATGAGCACACACTTACAGCGGAACACTTATTTATAGTGCCTTTAAAAACTCAAAAAATTCACGAGGTTAACATGAAATACGCTTTTTTTGACGCAAAACCATACGACAAGCCCTCTTTTGATGCCTTTGGCGACAAAGCAGGCATAAAATTCAAGTATTTTGAAGCAAAGCTTGACACGGACACCGTAAATCTCGCCAAAGGATGTGACGGTGTGTGCATTTTTGTAAACGACACCGCCAACGCCGAGGTCATAGACGAGCTGCACGCGCTTGGAATAAAAGCTATCGCCCTCAGATGCGCCGGATTCAATAATGTAGATATACGCCACGCGGACGGAAAGCTTGGGGTATTCAGAGTGCCGGCATACTCCCCCTATGCCGTAGCTGAGCACGCGGTAGCGATGCTCCTGACCCTTGTAAGACGCACCCACAAGGCATATATAAGAACAAGGGACTTCAATTTCAGCTTAAACGGACTCACCGGCTTCGATCTTCACGGACGGACTGTAGGTGTCATCGGCACAGGACGTATCGGGCGTGTTTTTATCGACATCTGCCGCGGATTTGGCATGAAGGTGCTGGCATACGATAAATTTCCGGCAAAGGACGCCGATTTCACGTATACCGACCTTGATACACTCCTTCGCACGTCGGATATTGTATCGCTTCACTGCCCTCTTACAGACGACACCTATCATATTCTTGACGAAGCAGGATTTGGAAAGATGAAAAAGGGTGCCTATGTAATAAACACTTCCCGCGGTGCTCTGATTGATTCCGAGGCACTCCTTGAGGCTATCAAATCCCGTCATATCGGCGGTGCCTGCCTTGACGTTTACGAGGAAGAATCGGATATATTTTTTGAGGACCGCTCAGGCCATATTGTGGACGACGACACGCTGGCGCGTCTTATATTTATGCCAAATGTGCTCATAACATCACATCAGGCGTTTCTTACCGAGGATGCACTTGAGGCTATTGCAGAAACCACCGTATCAAATATCACTGAATTTCACAGAGACGGACACTGCCAAAACGAGGTAAAGGCAAAGGTTCTCACGCTGTAACAGGATTTTTGCCCGGACACAGCGCATTAAGGCACGTCCATTCTGAATATATATTGAAAATTTTGAAAATTTTCAATATATATTCACTAAATTTTGCTATAACTCTTGATTTGCGGCACAAAATGTGCTATAATGTAATGTGTATATTTATGGATATGCCAATTAGCATTATCCGAAAATGAGAAAGGATAAATTGATATGTCAAACT
This sequence comes from Candidatus Flemingiibacterium sp., assembly GCA_045636145.1. Taxonomy (GTDB): domain Bacteria; phylum Bacillota; class Clostridia; order Oscillospirales; family CAG-272; genus Flemingiibacterium. Next base: position 12,209 of record JAZTWV010000038.1, on the reverse strand, counting down.
ATATACTGAGCTGCTGCTCAACCGCAGACCTTTCCCACGAACATTTTGCATCAAGAAATATAAGCTATATATGCTTCCACTATTTTATGGACGGCGTTGAATATCCGGACGATCTTGGAAGATCCATGCCCTTTGACGAGTTTTATGCCGCAATGGTAAACGGTGCGGACACCAAAACCTCTCAGATAAGCTCCGGTGAATACTGCGCATATTTTGAAAAATTCCTTGCTAAGGGTCAGGATATACTCCATGTTTCCCTTTCTTCGGGTATTTCCGGCTCTATACAGTCCGCACGCACTGCGGCGAAATCCTGCCTTGAAAAATACCCTGAGCGCAAGATAATCATAATCGACTCTCTTGCGGCTTCTTCCGGCTACGGTCTTCTTATGGATAAGTTAGCTGACCTTCGCGATGAGGGTATGGACATTGACCAGGTTGCAGAATGGGCTGAAGCCAACAAGCTTCGTATGCACCATTGGTTCTTCTCATCCGACCTTACCTTCTACGTAAAGGGCGGCAGAGTTTCAAAGACCGCAGGTGCTATCGGCGGCATTCTCGGTATATGCCCGCTTCTTAACATGGATGTGAACGGAAAGCTTATCCCACGCGAAAAAATACGTCCGAAGAAGCGTGTTATTAACCGTATTGCCGAAATGATGAAGACTTATGCTGACGACAGACTCGAATATTCCGGCAAGTGCTATATGTGCAATTCAGCCTGCTATGAGGATGCCAAAGCCGTTGCAGATATTATCGAAGCAGCTTTCCCGAATCTTAATGGAAAAGTGCTCATAAATGACATTGGAACAACCATCGGAAGTCATACAGGTCCCGGCACAGTAGCGATCTTCTTCTGGGGCGATGAGCGCAAAGACTGATAATACAAGAATGGTGAGTACTATAATGAGTAACCTTGAAATAAAAGGCGGAAATACAGCGTCCGGCGGCTGTGATACACTGCTCGACGGAAGAATGTATGCCGCTATGCTCCGCGGCGGCGCGGCTCAGCTTCGTGCCAACGCCAAAGAGGTAAACGACCTCAACGTGTTCCCCGTTCCCGACGGCGACACGGGAGATAATATGTGCATGACCATTGAAGGCGGTGTATCCGCTCTTTCAGGAGTTGACACAGACAATCTTTCCGACGTGGCAAAGACGCTTTCCCACGGTATGCTGCTTGGCGCACGTGGCAATTCCGGCGTTATCCTCTCTCAGTTCTTTTCGGGTATCGGAAAGACCTTTGAGGGACTTTCAAGTGCCACCTGCACTGATATTGCCGTAGGATTAAAGATGGGCGTAAAGCAAGCCTATGCGGCGGTAATGACTCCCACCGAGGGTACGATCCTTACCGTAGCTCGCGAAGCTGTTGAATATGCCACTTCCCGACTTACCGAAGAAACAACAGTAGTTGATATCTTCTCCGACCTTATAAAGGAGATGTATGACTCGCTTCAGCGCACTCCGGACCTGCTCCCTCAGCTTAAGGAAGCAGGAGTTGTTGACAGCGGCGGCGCAGGACTTTTCTACATCATACAGGGTATATACAAGACACTGCTTGGCGAGGAAATAACCGAAACTGCGGAATTTTCCGCCACTCCTGCCGCTCCCACGGTTGACTTTTCCGCATTTACGCCTGACAGCGAAATGACTTTCGGATACTGCACAGAGCTGCTTCTGCGCCTGCAGAACGCAAAATGCGATATCGAAGCCTTTGATACAAAGGTAGTAACCGATTTTCTTCAGGATATCGGTGATTCCATAGTAGCTTTCAAGACAGACAGCATAGTAAAGATCCACGTTCATACAAAAACTCCCGAAAAGGTGCTTGGCTTCTGCCGGACTTTCGGAGAATTTCTTACCGTAAAGATTGAAAACATGAGCGTTCAGCACAGTAATCTGTCGGAAGAAGCTCCACAGAAGAAAAAAACCTCCAAGGCAAAAGAGTTCGGTACTGTGGCGGTTGCTTCCGGCGAGGGTATCGAAAAGCTGTTCCGTCAGCTTGGTGTTGATGCTATCGTCCGCGGTGGTCAGACGCAGAATCCGTCGGCACAGGACTTCCTTGAAGCCTTTGAAGAGGTGAATGCGGCTCACATTTTCGTATTCCCCAACAACGGCAATATAGTCATGGCGGCAAAGCAGGCTTCCCAGCTTTACGATAACGGAACTGTGCACGTGATAGAGTCGAAGGACCTTGGTAAAGGCTATGCGGCTATATCCTCCCTCAACTTCCAGTCGGGCGATCCCGAAAAGATCGAAGCATCTCTTGCAGAGGCTATGTCGATGGTCTCCACCGGCTACATTTCCCCTGCGGTACGCGATGCGGAGCTTAACGGCGTTGTTATCGAATGCGGCGACTACATCGGCTTTGTGGGCAAGGAAATGATGGTCTCTGAGAAAGATATGCTTGACGCGGCAAAGAATCTGCTCACCAAAATGGGCGGCGATGAGATGTATCTTATCACCGCATTTGTGGGCAAGGATGCTTCGCCTGAGGATGTGGATGCACTGACTGAATGGCTCGCCGAGACATATCCGGATGTTGAATTCTACACCGTTGACGGCGGTCAGGATGTTTATCCCTTTATATTTGTAGTTGAATAAGCAAAAACCGGATGCTTTCGCATCCGGTTTTTATTTTTACTTAAACCGCCTTGCATAACCACACCTGCGGCACAGCTCCTCCGTGGCACGGCGGCAGGAAAATCCGTCACGCATAGTTGCCGCACGCTCAGAGGATAAAATATCGTCAACGCTCGAATCCGGTGACAGAAGATTACCGAGGGTTATTTCACCCTCTCTGTCAAGACAGCATGGGATCACGCACCCGTCGCAAAGCACCCCAAAATGGTCAGAAAGCCCGTAGCAGAATACGTCATTACCGTAGTCCTCCGCCGCCATGTCCGGCCACTCAAAGCGATCACCGTATTCAAGATGAAGCTTGTGCCGTATGCGAACCCCTCTGCTCCCCTCGTGCCACTCACCGGGAAGCCGCTCACGCATCATGGTGAGAGTATCGATATTGCGTCCTGCGTCGTGTCCCTTGTTCCACAGTCGGAGAACCGTAAGCACACCCCGATTGCTTGCGGTATCTGCAAAATCAAAGCAGGTGTTAAGGTAGGAGATGTAATCCTCGCGTCGTCCGTCCTCAAAGCTGTGAACAGAGATGTTGACCTTGTAGACTCCTGCCGCAATAAGCTCCTCGCCGCGCTTTCCAAGAAGCGTGCCGTTTGTGGTAACTGCCACGCGGAAACCTTTCCCACTAGCAAGCTTTATCATTTTATGTATATCCGGATGAGTCAGCGGCTCTCCCATTACGTGAAGATATATGTAGTCCGTCACGCCAATAAGCTTGTCGGTAATAATGTCAAATTCCGCAAGACTCATAATCCGAGGTTCACGCTTAGTACCCGGACAAAAGGAGCAGCTTCGGTTGCAGATATTGGTTATCTCAACGTAGACTCTCGAATATTTCTTTTTTTCCGTATTCATACCAATTCACCGCCCTCGCCCTATCGCTTATGCCACAGTCTCATTACGACTGCCGACACTTTATTTAATTATACCCCATGACAGCGTGAAAGTCAAGCCGAAACCATTCTGCGTTTTGCGGATTTTGCCAAATGCGTGAAACTTTTTCTGGTTTTTTGCGTCTCATAATATGTAATAAACCGTAATATGGAGGTTGTTATGAAAAAGATCGTATCTGCGGTGCTCCTTGGCACTCTGCTTCTTTCGTTTACTGCCTGCGGTGCAGTAAATTCCGCCAATCTTATGGACGGCATCGAAAAAACAGTGAAAACACCTGTACTTGAAGCACAGGAGGACTCCTCACGTACTGCCGTTGCCGATTTTGGGGTAAAACTCTTTCAAAATACCGCAAATGACGGCGAAAACACGCTCGTTTCACCGCTGTCCGTTATATCCGCCCTTGCTATGACCGCAAACGGAGCTGACGGTGACACGCTTCGTGAAATGGAAGCGGCACTTGGACTTGACACGGATTCGCTGAACGAATATATGGCGGCATACTTAAGTGCTCTGCCTGATACCGACAAATGCAGACTCAGTCTTGCAAATTCAATATGGTTTACAGATGACAACCGATTTTCGGTAAATAAAGACTTTTTGGAGACAAATGCCAATTACTACGGTGCCGATATTTTTAAATCCCCCTTTGATTCTTCAACTGTGCGGGAGATGAACGCGTGGGTAAAGGATAAAACCGACGGAATGATTCCAAAAGTCATTGACAAAATTCCGGATGCCGCTGTGATGTATCTTGTAAATGCGCTGGCGTTTGATGCGGAGTGGCAGAGTATCTACGAAAGCCATCAGGTGCGAAACGGCAAATTCACCAATGATGACGGAAGCTCTGAAAATGTGAAGCTCATGTATTCATCCGAGGGGCAGTATATTGAGGATGAAAACGCGGTGGGATTCATAAAGTATTATAATAAGAGCAAATATGCGTTTGCCGCAATACTGCCGAATAAAGGCGTAAGCGTTTCCGATTACATCGCATCGCTTGACGGTGAAAAGCTGCTGTCGCTTATTGATGGGACGAAGCAAACTCCCGTTAATGCCGCCATTCCGAAATTCAGCTATGATTATGATACCGAGCTTTCTGATGTTCTTTCGGAAATGGGAATGCCCACTGCGTTTGACGCGGACAGTGCTGATTTCTCGTCACTTGGCACATCGTCGGCAGGCAACATATTTATAAGCCGCGTTATACACAAGACCCACATTGAGGTAGGCGAGCGCGGCACACGCGCAGGTGCAGTTACGGTTGTTGCAATGGAAGACGGCGCGGCGGAATTTATCGAAAAGCCGAAAGAAGTTATACTCGACCGTCCCTTTATCTACGCCATCATCGACTGCGAGGCAGGATTGCCGATTTTCATCGGCAGCGTCATGGATATAGGATGAATAAATAGCGAAGATAAAAACGGCTGCCAGCAAGCAGCCGTTTTTCCTTAGCTTATTTCCTCAATGTACCGCACATAATCGGGCGAGCCGAGAGCCGTAATTATCTCGCGGTGGGTCTTATATTTCTTAAGCTCACTGCCCACCACCGTCAGCGAAACCGTGTACACCGACAGTCCCGAATTATGATACGCCGGATTTGATTCGATGTCGTCAATCCGAAGTCCGAGAGCGCGTACCGTTGCGGTAAAGTCCGGTAATACCTGACGGCTTGCAAGCTCTAAATGTATCTCAAAATGGTCGGAACGGTTCTTTAAGAATCTCTCAAAGGACGGAAAAAGTGAGAGAGAGATTATAAGAGCAAGAAATCCGATAAGCGTAACGCTGTAAAGTCCGGCCCCTGCCGCAAGTCCGATAAGGGCACACGCCCACAGTCCTGCCGAGGTGGTAAGCCCCTTTATTTGATTCTTGGAGCTGTAAAGTATGGAGCTTGAGCTGATGGTAGCCGCGCCCACAAGTGCCGCCGCAGATACAAGGGGAAACATCACGCCGAGCGATGAAATAAGATAAATATCTATCATCATAGCACAGCACGCCGCAAGGGACACAAGCATAAATGTGCGAAGTCCTGCCGCATGACGCTTTGTGGCGCGCTCACATCCAAGAAGCGCACCGAGCATCACCGACACTGCGATGCGAAGAAGCATTGAAGCGAGAGTCAGCTCGCCTGACCACTCTCCCAGCAATTTAACAATAGGATCTCCAAAATCTGTGAAAAACATATTCTCCTCCGAAAACTCACATATTATAATCTAACGTCTGAATTTGTCCCTGTACAGTCCGGGACGTGCCATAGCCTCTATTTGCTCCTCTGCGGCTTCGGTAAACGCCGCTTCCTCCGCGCCGCTTGGCGGAATAGCATGGGCATTCTGCTCACGTATTACTCTCACCCTGTCAATAAGCTCTGCGGCATCCGGCGGCGGTGCTTCGGGCACATCTTCCCCACCGATTGAATTTGAGAGGGAGAGCGACCACCTTGCAAGGGGCGGTCCGATAAATTCGTAGAGTATGCAGGCAAACAGCACCACCGTTTCAAGGGCGTCACCTATCTCTCCGCCAAGAGCTCGCGCGCCAAGGGTGGAAAGACCGATTGCCACGCCTGCCTGAGGTATCAGCGCCATTCCAAGATATCGCCGTATCTCGGCAGACTGTCTGGTGACGGATGCGCCCACAAACGCTCCAACATACTTTGTAATAAGACGCACCGAAAAATATACGATTCCGATACACCACAGAGGCACACCGCCGAAAGAGCCGCCATGCGTGAGTGCCGAAAAATTAAAATTAAGTCCGGAGCGCACGAAAAATATAAGAAGCAGCGGCGGCGTGAAATATGCTACCTGCAAAAACAGCTTGCTATCCCCTGTGAGATTTATGTAGACCGTACCTATCATCATGCATCCGAGAAGCGGTGACACGTCAAGAAGCGTGCACACGCCGCAAAAGGCAAACAAAAGTCCCACCACTATTATAAGCCGATTATCCTCGGAGCGACCGCCAAGGAAAAGCTTCATTATAACGCCAAACACCGCTCCAAGGAACGCGGCGGCAATATTCTTTAGAATGGGAAGTGCAACAGCGGTTAATTCAAATCCGCCGTGGATAAGCGAAAGAGCCACGGAAATTGCCACACTGTAAGCCACAAGACTTACAAGATTGTCAAACGCCATAACTTGCAAAAGCGTATCTACAAACGCACCACGCGCTCTGGTCTGACGTATAGTCATCATGGTGGAAGTAGGAGCGGTTGCCGCCGCCAGCGCGGAAAGCACCACAGAAAGGGATATGTCAAGCCGCAGGAGAAAATGAAGCACGCCAAACATTGCCGAGAACACGATGAGTGCCTCCGCAAATGTTATAAGCATCGCTGACAGACCGCATCGTTTAAGTGCCGAAAGCTTGAAAAATTCTCCTACCCCAAACGCAATAAAAGCAAGGGATATATCGGACAAAAATTCAGTACCGTCGATAACGCTCTGCGGCACAGCATCAAGGCACACGGGACCAAGCAGTATGCCTGCAATTATGTATGCCGTTACATTGGGCAGCCGCAGTCGTTTGGTTATCCGCGTCATTGCAAATCCGCCCATCAGTATGAGAGATACAGACAGAATTATCTGCGCGGTGAGATTATCAGAAAAGGGCATTCCATCCTCCGGGTCTAGTTTTATGTAAAGTTCATGTAAAGTAAGCGTAAATTATATATATTGATATTATATACTATACCGCGTATTTTGTCAACCGTTTTCGGCAATTTATATGTGCCGCAAACGCCATTCGGTATTAAAAAACGCGCACACCGCAAAACATCTCGCAGTGTGCGCACTTTTTAATTTTCTTCCACCGATACTACCGTCGCCACAGATTCTTTTACGGTGAATTTTATCTCATATCCCGCAAATCCGAATCCGAACACTCTGTCAGAATCGTTTTGTCGTACCGCAGGACGTGGGTCTTCCGCAAGGATCGCAACCGCGGCATCACGCTTGTTTTCGGGAAGCTTACTTAGCAGTTCTTCCGGAAAATCCACCGAAAGCTTCACACCGAACACCTCTTTGGCAAAGCCACCTGAAGCCTCCGGGTGGGAATCCGCATACGGCAAATACGGCTTTATATCGTAAATGGGCGTGCCGTCAAGCATATCGGCTCCGTTCACAAAAAGCACCGTTCCCTCAGATGCAGTATGCTCCACCCGAAGAAGCTTCACACAGGAGAGTCCGATGGGATTGGGTCTGAAGGGTGAGCGTGTGGCAAACACGCCAACGCGTGTGTTCCCCCCAAGCCTCGGCGGACGTACCGTTGGCGACCAATCATCACGCACCGACTTTGAAAACTCCCATATAAGCCACAAATGCGACCACTGTTCCATCCCCCGAAGTGCTTCTGCGACCCTGTATTCAGGCTCAAAGACGATTTTAGACTCAAGGGTATCAAGGAGTCCGCTCTGGCGCGGAATACCGAATTTATCGGGAAAATCTGTATGAATATGGGCGATTGTCTTCATCATATCAGTCCCAAACGGACAAAAGCATTATACAGCCCGTCCTGCCTTATATGATCAGTTACCATATCAGCCTCCGCCTTCAATTCTTCCGGTGCGTTTCCCATAACAACTCCTATCTTCGCCGCGCGGATCATGGAAATATCGTTCCAATTATCGCCGAAAGCTATAGTATCGTCCATGCTTGCACCAAGGTGCGAAATGAGTGCATGAATTCCGCTTGCCTTTGTAACTCCTGCAAGATTTACCTCGCCGCTTGTATTTGGCATATTCTGAAAGCTGTATGGGTCTACCATAAACTCGCCGCCAAGCACCGACCGCATGTCTTCATGCTCATACGCCGACCCACAGTATATCAGCCGCTCAATACCGTCCATTTCAAGCGAATCTACCGGTGCGATTTTCCCGAGAAGCGATTTTGTTGCCTCAGTGTCAATGCCAATCTCCTTGAATACCCCGTAAATTCCTCTGATATCCCTTTCTGTTGCCGCAAGTCCCTCGTCAATATGAGCATACAGAAATGTACCGGATTCATCGCAAACTCTTATGAACCGTCTTAACTGTTGGCGGCTGAATATTTTTTCCGAAATCACTTTTCCGCCGTAACGCACTCTTGCACCGGCAGAGGTGATAAATCCGTCAAAATTTATCTTTTCGGTAAGCATAGGATATAGTTGTCCTGTGCATCTGCCCGTGCAAAGTATAAGCTTATGACCGTTTTTCTGTGCCGTCTTAAGTGCCGTCTCGGCAGACTCCGCCATAGTGCCGTCAAAGTCAACAATCGTCCCGTCTACATCAAGAAACAGGTATTTTGTGCTCATTTTTTCTTGTTTACCTCATCTATCGCCGCATAAAGTCCGAGGATGTAGCTGTACCACCCAAATCCGCAAATCTGCCCCACGCAAACAGGGGTTATCACCGACTCATGGCGGAAAGCCTCGCGTGCGTGGATGTTTGACATATGTATCTCCACAGTAGGCAGCTTTATTGCCGAAATTGCGTCGCGGATAGCATATGAATAGTGAGTGTACGCGCCGGCATTGATGAGCACAGCGTCAATTCCGCCATTTGCCGCCGGACGTGCCGCGTGGAGGCGGTCAATTATACCGCCCTCGTGATTTGACTGATAAAACTCAACCTGAACACCCATTTTCTCCGCCTCTGCTGTGATGCGCGCGTTTATGGTGTCAAGGGTGTCCGTGCCGTAGTGACCGGTCTCTCTTTCGCCTGTAAGATTAAGATTCGGACCGTTTATTACAAGAATCTTCATCATATTTCTCCTTTTAATTTAAGATAATATGCCTTCATCGCCGCCGCATCCTCGCTCTGCATTCCGGCAGACTCGCTGATAATGCGCGGTGACACGTTTTCCTTTATAATCGCTTCCATGAGCGGCTCAAAGGGCGGCTCGAAGCCGTCGTCCGCAAAGTTTACATGGCGTTTCTCACCCTGTTTTGTGTATTCTATCTTTGAAAAATGGCAGTGAAGCGTATCGGCATAGCTGTCACCGAGGGTGTTTGCTATTTTATCAAACACCGCGCGGTAGTCGTCAACCGAAGCAAACACTCCGCCGGTGGGGGTATCGGAAATTCCGTCGAAAACGCCGCTCTCAGACCGACCGCGGCAGTTAAGATGCCCGAAGTCCACCACGGGATAAAGCCGCCTGTCTATTTTACAGAGAGTCAAAACCTCAGAAAGAGTACCAAGCTGATTTAATTTGCCCATAGTCTCAAGACCGATTCGTATATTGGTGTCGCCGATGTCCTCGAACAACTTGTAAAGCGTGTCCGCGGCGTATTCCATCGCCTGCTCACGGGAGATTTTAGCCGCACTGCCCGTGTGAACAACAATTGTGTCCGCAGAAAGGCACTCCGCCGCCCACAGGCTCTTTTTAATATATTCGATGGAGTTAAGGCGTTTTTCAAGCTCCACGCTTGAAAGTGAGATGAAATAAGGTGCATGAAGCGACATCAAAATGCCGTTTGCCCTCGCCTCGTCGCCAACACGTCTCATGGAAGCTTCGCCTGCCATGAATCCGCGTCCTGCCTGATATTCGTAGGCATCTATTCCCTGCTCCGCAAGCCATGCGGGAGCTTCATGTGTATGCTTTTTGCCGCTTGCAAAGAAGCTGTCCGAGCTTCCCGCAACTCCGAATTTTGCGTTTGACATTACTGTACCTCTTATTTTATAATTTCAAAGGCTCTCTCGCAGGCGTCCTCGCCTGGAAGCACTCCCGACCATTTTTCAAAGGAAGCCGCACCCTGATATACAAGCATCCAAAGTCCGCTGAGCGCACGAAGTCCGCGCCCCTTGGCTCTTTTAAGAAGTGCGGTTTCAAGGGGATTGTATACCGCATCAACCACAAGCGCATCTTCGCGAAGCGCATCAACAAACGAAAGAGACGAAAACTCCGGCTTACCCGACATTCCGAGAGCCGTACAGTTTATGAGAACGTCGCATTCCCTCGCCGCACCGCATATTGCCGCTTCATCGGTGAGCGGCAGACAGGGACAGTCGATACCCAGCATTTCGCGAAGCTCCTCGGCACCGGAAACTGTGCGGTTGAGAAGAATCAGCTCCGCACCGGCGTTTTTAAGCGAGAGCGCCACCGACCTTGCCGCGCCGCCTGCCCCAAACAGTGCCACGCGCTTGCCTCTCACCGCCGCCTCAGGTGAAAGGGTCATATCACCGAAGCCGCGGCGCACAGTGAGAAGAATGCCAATACCGTCGGTGGTGTCGGCATTAAACTTTCCGTCGCGGACAGCTACAGTGTTAGCCGAGCACAAAATCCGTGCTTCTTCGCTGAGACTGTCGGCAAGCCGCGCCATATCGGTTTTAAGGGGCATCGTACAGTTAAAACCGTCATATCCCTCGTCGCGGAGTCGGTTTATCGTACCACGCAGTGTGTCGCAGGTGGTTTCGATTCGCTCGTAGGAGAAATCGGCAATGCCGCAGTCTTTTGCAAATGACGTCTGAAGCTGAGGTGAACGGCTGTGTGCTATTGGCGAGCCGAGAACTGCAAGCTTTAATCTTTCTATCATACTATTTTTTCTCCATCGCATCCTTATCGGCAAGGACATTCAGTGGAATCTTGCCCGACGCATCCACGGGTATCTTTTTCACATTTGCGCCCTGTATTCTTGGGTCGTTTTTCTGAACTATTCTGATTCTGTAAATCTTCATCATATCGGCAATTCCCTGTCCGATCTCTTCAACGGAAAAATCCGCCGCCTTAAGCTCTTCTTCGCTAAGCATTGACAGATGCGCGTAAAAATCAAGTGCAATTGCCGCGTAAACCGGCTTTTGTATATCAAGCATATCAAAAAGCAGATTTTCAGCCGCATTTATGCGGCGCTCATCAATAAGTGTGCGGACTCTTGCAAGCACTATGCCCGGCTCACTTTCGGGAGCTATTGCCCCATCGGCAATAATGGGTGAATCCTTACGGAACATCATCGCCGCAAGCATCTTTGTAAGGTTATAGAATTTGGTCATGAAAACACCTCATGCTTTGTTGTTTTTCTTGTAATATATCCGCAAAAACGGCTTTTCAAGGAGTCGCTTCGCTCTGAAAAACAGTGTGCGCTTGTCCTTTATGGGCGGTACAAGAAACGCCCTCATTCCGGCACGTTTTCCTGCAAGCACATCCGTAAAAAGCTGATCTCCCACGCAGGCAGTATTGTCTGCCGTCGTTCCCATATGATCCATAGCAAGCCGCAGATATTTCCGTGACGGTTTTTTTGCATCCGCATGAAAATAGCAGTCAAGTCCCTTGCAGAATCCCTCAACCCGTTCTGCGTGATTGTTTGACACAAATGCCGTTTGTATTCCGGCGCTGTGCATTGAAGAAAGCCATGCAGAAACACTTTCTGTCGGTGTGGGGTCATCATATGTAACAAGCGTATTGTCGATATCAAGTATCAGCGCCCGTATGCCCTTGGAGAGCAGGTAGTCTGGTGTTATTTCGTATATATCCTTGTATATTTTCGTTGGAAGAAGCTTTGAAATCAAGAAAGTGTCCTCCGTTATTACAGATATTATTATTGTACCACATTTAGTGTAAGGTGACAAGTGTTTTTTGTAAATTATTATACCATGAAGCAAAAATGCTTGCTTGCAAGGGCATTTTTGCGAAGCCGTCAATTGCGCAACTGCGCCACGGCGCGGAGCGGCGAAGCCGCGAAAGCCTGTGAAACAGGATTTCCTGCGTATATTATACCAT
>JAZTWV010000037.1:0-19840 GCA_045636145.1 Candidatus Flemingiibacterium sp. | reverse complement strand
CGTTTATCAGCCATTATAATACCTCTTGTGAAAATCCTTTTCACTCTTTGTATTTTTGCGCACATTTTGTGCGCGTTTTTCTATAACTTCAATATTATACTATATTTCCCTTAAGAAATAAATAATAATTTGTAAATTTATGTGTTTTGGAGGACATAAGGGATACGGTCGCTTTTTGAAAAAAGCTCCGCAAAAACTTTATACGGCTTTGCTATGCTCCCCCTAACGGAGCTGCAAAGCTATTTCTTTTTTGCTCCACTTGTTGGGAGTTTTTCGCGTGTACGACAGAGGGGTTACATACCGCGCTCCCAGGAGCCGGGAACCCCTACCCCGGCAGATCGTTTGTTATAATCGCTTCTCTTGCGGCACAGCCTTTCAGAGTGCAAGTAAAAGTTAGAATTGCGCGCCGCGAAGCGGTCGCGCCACACAACACAAACGCTTACCGCAAACCAAGCCGCCGGAATGGTGAGGACCCATGCAGGCGGCGCGAGTCGTGCGCTCAAACGGTTACGCACTCACGTTGCCCTGATGGTGTAATAATTCCTTGTATAAAGTTTTTTGCGGAGCTTTTTATGCACATCGCTTTGCGATGTGCTCAAAAACAGCGACCGTTTCCCTTCTCCTCCACCCCCCACCGCAAAAAATTACGCCGGCTTGCGCCGGCGAATTTTTTTACTGATTCGTCTTGTCCTCGAAATCAGCGTTGTAGAAAGTGTCGTCGCCGCCCTGTGCGCCTGCACCGGGATTTGCGCCCATGTCAGGACCTGCGCCCTGTGCCTGCTGCTGTGCATACAGCTTCTCGGATATAGCGTAGAACGCCTGAGTAAGAGCCTCGGTGTCAGCCTTGATGGCATCGGTGTCACCGCCCTTAACAGTCTCCTTCAGCTTTTCAATAGCCGCCTTAACGGGAGCTTTCTCGTCCTCGGATACCTTGTCGCCAATCTCATTTAAAGTCTTTTCGCTCTGGAAGATCATGTTCTCGGCGTTGTTCTTCACCTCAACAGCTTCCTTCTGCTTCTTGTCCTCTTCAGCGAACTTCTCCGCTTCCTTAACCGCCTTGTCAATATCCTCCTGACTCATGTTGGTAGAGGAGGTGATGGTGATGTGCTGTTCCTTGCCGGTGCCCTTGTCTTTCGCGGTTACGTTTACGATACCGTTTGCGTCGATATCAAAAGTAACTTCAATCTGAGGAACGCCTCTGGGAGCAGGAGCGATTCCGTCAAGGGAGAAGCGACCGAGAGTGGTGTTGCCGGCAGCCATGTCGCGCTCACCCTGGAGCACGTGAATCTCAACGGATGTCTGTCCGTCTGCCGCGGTGGAGTAAACCTGACTCTTCTTTACCGGAATGGTGGTGTTTCTGTCAATGATTCTGTTGAATACGCCGCCGAGTGTCTCGATACCGAGAGACAGAGGAGTAACGTCAAGAAGGAGCAGGTCTTTAACGTCGCCGCCAAGCACGCCGCCCTGAATTGCCGCACCGATAGCTACGCATTCGTCGGGGTTGATGCCCTTGAAGGGATCTTTGCCGATAAGATTCTTAACTGCATCCTGTACGGCAGGGATTCTTGTAGAACCGCCGACAAGAAGCACCTTGTCTATCTGACCAACGGAAAGACCTGCATCGGAGAGAGCCTTCTTGGTAGGAACCATAGTGCGCTCAACCAGATCAGCGGTCATTTCGTTGAATTTTGCTCTTGTGAGAGTGCCGTCGAAGTGCTTAGGACCTGTTGCATCTGCGGTGATGAAGGGGAGGTTGATGTTCGCGGACGCCATGCCGGAAAGCTCGATCTTAGCCTTCTCTGCCGCTTCCTTAAGTCTCTGGAGAGCCATCTTGTCCTTGCGAAGATCAATTCCGCCATTCTCGCGCATGAACTCGTCTGCGATCCAGCCGATAACGCGCTCGTCGAAGTCGTCACCGCCAAGCTTGTTGTCGCCGTGTGTTGCAAGAACCTCAAACACGCCGTCGGAGATTTCAAGAATGGATACGTCGAAAGTACCGCCGCCAAGGTCGAATACCATGATCTTCTGCTCTTTTGCGTCCTTGTCAACGCCGTATGCGAGAGCCGCCGCGGTAGGCTCGTTGATGATTCTCTGAACGTTAAGACCTGCGATCTTGCCTGCATCCTTTGTAGCCTGACGCTGTGCGTCGGTGAAGTATGCCGGAACGGTGATAACCGCGTCGGTAACGGTAGTGCCGAGATATGCTTCCGCATCAGCCTTCAGCTTCTGAAGGATCATTGCGGAGATCTCCTGAGGTGCGTACTTCTTGTCGTCAATTGTTACCTTGTAGTCAGAGCCCATGTGACGCTTGATAGAAGCTACGGTGCGGTCGGGGTTGGTGATGGACTGGCGCTTTGCAACCTGACCTACCATGCGCTCGCCGGTCTTTGAAAATGCCACAACAGAGGGAGTTGTGCGCGCGCCCTCGGGGTTGGTGATAACCGCAGGCTCGCCGCCCTCAAATACTGCAACGCAGGAGTTTGTAGTACCTAAATCTATACCTATGATCTTTCCCATTTTAATGTTCTCCTTTTATATAATGAAATATTTTTACGTTTTTATTCGGGCGATTCGTTGTCGCCGTTATTGTGCAACCGTCACAACCGCCTCGCGGAGGATGCGATCGCCTTTTTTGTAGCCTTTCTGGTATACGGAAACGATTTTGCCCTCGCCGTACTCCTCGCTCTCCACCTGCTGTACCGCGTTGTGGAGGTTGGGATCAAAGTCCTCGCCGGGTGCGCCGTACTCGGTAACTCCCAGCCGCTCAAAGGCTTCCTTTGCGCTCTTGAAGATAAGCTTTATGCCGTCAACAAGCTGTGCGCCGTCGGTGTACGCCGCCGCACGCTCCAAATTGTCGAGAATGGGAAGCACCGACGATAACGCGTCGCCGTAAGCATCGGCGTATGTGCCCTCTTTTTCCTTCTGGCTTCTCTTTCTGAAATTTTCGTATTCCGCCGCCATGCGAAGATACTTGTCGTTTTGCTCCGCAAGCTCAGCCTTTACTTTTTCAAGCTCCGCCGAAAGCTTTTTGTTTTCATCCTTTAACTGCTTATCCTCGCGCTTCTTATCCTTTTTCGGCGCGGTATCAGAAACAGCTTCTTCTGTCACCTCAGGCGTTTCCTCAGCCGTTTTATTTTCGGCTTCGGTTTCCTTTATCTTTTCGTCTGCCATTTTAATAACCATTCCTTTCTGACGGTTTGAAGTTTTGTATGAAAACAACCCGTTTTCAGGCTTATTCCTCCGTCGCTTCCGCCTCGCCGAGAAGATCGCCCGGCTCTATCATGCGGCTTATATTGTTTGACATATAATCAACAAGTGTTACCACTTTTGAATAATCCATTCGCCTCGGTCCGATAACGCCTATAGCTCCGATGACCTTATCCCCCGATTTCAGCGTTCTGAATATCAGTGAGGAGTTGTTCATCACCTTAACCGCGTTCTCTGAGCCGATATACACGTTGGTGTGGTCGCCTGCGTCCTCGGAAAGCACCTCCCGAAGATCGTCCTGTCTGTCGAAAAGCCCCAGCATATCGCGAACCTTGTCGATATCCGAATATTCGGGATAATTAAGAAGATTGTTTACGCCGTCGAACATCAGCTCTGCATCGTCGTCCTCGCCCACCGTTTCGTAGATGGTTCGGATTATGGGATTTATGAGCTGTTCTCCGTTTGGCACTCTTCTCTGCATATCAAGCATTACGGGAAGCGTGATGTTATCGAGATCAAGTCCTGACACGCAGTCGTTGAGCACCATTGTCAGCCGCTCCAGCGCATCCCGCGACACGTCGAATCCGAGTCTTACCTGTCTTGTTTTTACAGCACCGCCCGATGTGAGCATAACGAGTATGAAGTTCCTCGGCGAGAGGTACATTGCATCGAATCTTGCCACGGTCTGTCTCACAGGTGCACGCTTGAGTGCCACGCCCGTGTAGTTGGTCAGCATACTCATGAGCTTTGTTGCTCTGTCAAGTATGCGGTTAAGCTCGGCACTTTTCAGCGCGTGGAGCTTATTAAGCTCCCCAAGCTCCGCTTGGGTCATGCGGTACTGCTGCATGAGCGAGTCTACGTAAAATCTGTAGCCAAGCTCCGAGGGGACACGTCCCGACGACGTATGCGGCTGTTCGAGGTATCCCATATCCTCAAGCTCCGCCATCTCGTTGCGGATGGTTGCCGAGGAAAAGGCGATCTCCTTATACTGCGTGAGATATTTTGAGCCTACAGGCTCGCCAAGGTTGATGTGGGTATCAATTATAGCTTTAAGGATAGCTTTTTTTCGCTCGCTAAGCTCTATGCCATGCTCGGACACGCCCTCACCCCCACTTGGAATTTTTTTGGTTTCGTTTTAGCACTCTGCAACCGCGAGTGCTAAACTCTGTATATAGTATAACTCGCAAATTCCTCAAAATCAAGACAAAAACATATATTTTATGTTAATATTTTATGAATCCCCGCGCACTCTAGCACATACGAGTGCCGATTTTAGCAATCTTACAGTGGTGTAGTAAGCAAAATAGGGTTTGTGTAGGAGAACGCGCTTTCTTGAAAGAAAGCTGTGCAAAGAACTTTATACATGGGAATTGCTCACCGTTAAGGCAATACGAGTGCGTAATCGTTCGAGCGCCCAACTTGCGCCGCCTGCATGGCCCCGCACCATTCCGGCGGCTTGGGTGGCGGTAATTGTTTGTATAGGAGATCGGGTAGCTGTTCTTGTAAAAGCATCCGCAAAGAACTTTATACAAGGAATTATTACACAGCTAAAGCAACGCGAGTGCTAACCGTTTGGGCGCACGACCCGCGCCGCCTGCATGGGTCCTCACCATTCCGGCGGCTTGGGTTGGCGGTAAGCGTTTGTGTAGGGAGGGCGCGACCGCAAGGCGGCGCGCGTTGCGGTATCACCGTAGGGCGGGTGCATGCTCCCGCCGTTTCCTGTGTAACGCCCACAGCCGCGCATCCAGACATAACCGAACGAAGCATAAACTTCCCCATTTCCTAAAGCCCATCCCCTCGAAGCGCAAGTATAGCGCGGCTGTGACCGAAGTCCAGCACGCAGCGAAGCGTCCGTGCGCGAAAACGCGGTACGCAGAATCGCGTAACGTCGCGCCGCTATCTCCCCATAACCGCTTTTAGCGGAGGAAAGGGGGAGGGCGCAAGGGAGGCTAAAACCAAGAGCGCAGCGGCGGTTTTAACCTCCCTTCGTCCCCCCGTAGCCGCAGGATGCGGCGGAGGCGTCCCCCCCATGCCGCGTGAGCGCGGCAGTTCCCTATGTCAACCATTAACAACTGCGATTACCGAAAAAAGGGCAAAAAAACGCGCTGACAACTGCTTTTACCGCCGAAATGCCGTATAGAGGATGAATTTATATAATATGTACGAAAATTTCAAAAAAACATTTTTATGCTTGCTTTTTCGGCGGATTTGGTGTATAATATATGAAGTCTTTTTTAATATTTATGAAAGGTACGGTCAAAACACATGGATTTTTTAAGCAGCCTTCAAGACCTGTTCTCAAATCTCGGAAATCTTGATATAAGACAGGTCATCATGTGGGCAATCGGCGGCATTCTCATTTTCCTCGCCATCAAAAAGGAAATGGAACCTACCCTGCTCCTCCCTATGGGCTTCGGTGCTATCCTCGTTAACCTCCCCGGCTCTTCAGCAGCCGTTGAATCGGTTATAAGCGTGGTGGACGGGGTTATTTCTCACTCGGAGGCAGGTCCTCTGCGCACCCTCTACGAAGCAGGTATCGCAAACGAGCTGTTTCCCCTTATCCTCTTCATCGGTATCGGCGCGATGATCGACTTCGGTCCGATCCTCTCCAATCCCAAGCTGATGGTATTCGGTGCGGCGGCACAGTTTGGTATCTTCTTCACCTTCTGCCTCGCTTCCATATTCTTCGATCTGCCTGACGCGGCATCTATCGGTATCATCGGTGCGGCTGACGGCCCTACGGCAATCGTCGTGGCACAGCAGCTCAACTCCAAATTTGTGGGTCCCATCATGGTGGCGGCTTACTCATACATGGCACTCGTGCCGATCATCCAGCCCCCCGTTATCAAGGCGCTCACCACAAAGAAAGAGCGCATGATCCGTATGCCCTACAAGCCTGCTAACGTAAGCAAGGCAACACGCATACTCTTCCCCATCGTTATCACCGTAATTGCAGGTCTGTTCGCTCCCTCCTCCGTGTCCCTCGTAGGATTCCTCATGTTCGGTAATCTCATCCGTGAGTGCGGCGTGCTGGATTCTCTCTCCGAGACCGCGCAGAAGGTGCTCGCAAACCTTATCACAATCTTCCTCGGTATCACCATCGCATCTCAGATGCACTACGAGCAGTTCCTTGCACTTCCCACCCTGCTCATTCTCGCCCTCGGTCTGTTCGCGTTCATCTTCGACACCGCAGGCGGCGTGGTATTCGCAAAGATACTCAACCTTTTCTTAAAGGAAAAGATCAACCCCATGGTAGGCGCGGCAGGTATTTCCGCATTCCCCATGGCTGGACGTATCGTACACAAGATGGGACTTAAGGAAGATCCTCAGAACTTCCTTCTCATGCAGTCCATGGGCGTAAACGTTTCGGGACAGATCGCATCCGTTATCGCAGGCGGTCTTATCCTCAACTTCGCTCAGTATTTCTAAAAGGAGGATTTGATAATGGCTGATCTTAACAACACGGCAGAGACCTTTGATACCGCCCTTGACACCTCCGCGGTGCTTGATGCGGCACACACTCATATTGATTTTAGTTCGATTGATTTTAACGATTCCGAATCCGTTGCGGCAATAGATATTTCAAATATCGACTGCGCGGCTTGCCTTGAATTTTATGCGGAGCATTTTGCAGAGGCTGAATCGGGAACTGACGGTGATCTTCTTTCGGGGATTGAATTTAATCCCGGAAACTTCGTTTCAAATCTCGGATATATGGGAACAGGCATGATTGGTATATTTATTGTTATTGCGCTTATAATGAGCGTGACGACGATTCTCAACAAGGCCTTTTCCGGCAAGAAGAGCGACGAGCAGTAAGAAAAAAAGCGCGCTTCCGATGTTGATACATCGGAGGCGCTTTTTTATGTCCTCCGCCGCTGTCGCGGCTTCAGGGAAAACGAAGAGAGGAGCGAAAACCACGCTCAATGCCGCGCGGTTTTCACCCCTCTCTTAGACTCTCCCCCTTTCCCTTGGCTTCGATTACGGTTATTGTAGACAAGCAAACAGAGGGGGAATACTTCCTTGGGCGCGCACGGACGCTTCGCTGCGTGCTTGGGTAGTGACCACAGCCGCGCTATACTTGCGCTTCGATCAGATGGGCTTTGGGAAATGGGAAAGTTTATGCTTCGTTCGGTTATGTCTGGATTCGCGGCTGTGGGCGCACCTTTTGGGGACAGGGCGTCGAGGACGTCGCCCCCTACGGAGAGCCGCAATGCGCGCCGCCATGCGGTCGCGCCCCACAACACTAACCCTTACCGCCAACCCAAGCCGCCGGAATGGTGAGGATCCATGCAGGCGGCGCGAGTAGTGCGTCCTAACGATTACGCACTCGTGTTGCATTATCGGTGTAATAACACCCTGTATAAAGTTCTTTGCGGAGCTTTCTTTCAAGAAAGCGACCCGTTCTCCTCCTCCCCCTCCCAGAACTCGTCAAGAGCGTGGGAAAGAGCGATCTCGTTGCCCACAAGATGAATGTCGCGGATGTGATCGCATAAAAGGCGCGAATATTGGGGCGTCGCATAACGGTCGTCTATCAGAATGCAAACGCCGCGGTCGGACTCTGTTCGGATAACACGACCTACCGCCTGAAGCACCTTGTTCATGGCAGGATATAGGTAAGCGTACTCAAAACCTGCCTCGCGTGTCTTCGTAAAATAATCCGCAATTATGTTGGTCTCAAGATTAAGCCTCGCAAGCCCCGTGCCCACTACAATCGCACCGATAAGCTTCTCGCCTGCAAGGTCGATGCTCTCGGAAAACATCCCCCCAAGCACCGCAAAACCGATAACCGCACCGTCCTCCTTGAATTTTGCAAGAAACGCCGTGCGCTCCGAAAGAGACATCTCCGGCTTCTGCACACAGATGTCCGCGTATGGGTCGTACCGACGGTATGCGTGTACCACCTGCCGAAGCATCTCGTAGGACGGCAGAAATACCATGTAGTTGCCCATTCTGGCGTTTACCACGGTGTCGATTATCTCAATGACCGGGGAAAGAGTACGCTCACGGTCAGCGTACCGCATGGATATCTTGTGCATGATTGCGGAAAACATCTGCCGGCGGTCAAATGGCGACGGAAGCGTGAGCGTCTCAGCCCCCTTGCCGCCCAGAAGATCGGTAAAATAATCCATGGGCTTCATGGTCGCCGAAAACAGCACCGTACAGCGTACACGCTTCATCCGCTCGGAAAGAAGCTTCGACGGGTCAATGCATACAGCACGCACCTCCACACGCTCACCGCGCCTTTTAGCAAGGTGGACAAAACGCTCATCCGCACGGGCGCAGGCATCTGCAAAACGCTTGGCGGAAAACGCCGCTTCCCTCACCGCAAATTCGAGAGTGTGCGCACCAAGAGGAACATCCGCCGCACCGCCGCCGTTCACACGAAGCCAGCTTATCGCCGCCCTGAAAAACTCCGCCGAGCTCTCGGCAATATCCTTAAACGGCTCGTCGCGAAGAAGCGTTCCGCACTGCTCCTCACCGTCGAAGTATTCGTTTTCAACACACCGTCCCCGAATCTCAGCAAGGGATTCTGTAAGATGCTTAAGGGGCAGATACAGAATAAAGTCGCTCTCGGGAATAAGACTGCCAATAGCCGTAAAATCCGACGAGGATATGTCAGCCGAGTACATCTCACGCGCCCGGTCGATAAGGTCGTGCGCCTCGTCCACAAGGGCGATGCTTCCCTCCCTGTCGCCCCCCTCGTCGAAGAATCTGCGAAGATAAACACGGGGGTCAAAAAGATAGTTGCAGTCGCATATCACAACGTCACAGAACAGTGCCGCATCAAGGGACAGCTCGTAGGGGCATACCATATGCTTTTTCGCAACCTCTGCCACATTTTCCGCCGTAATATCCATGTGGCTTGAAAGCAGGTCAAAAAGCGCGTCGTTCACCCTGTCGTAGTGACCGTTTGAATAGGGGCATACGTCCGACGCGCAGTCGTGCACACGCTCCTTGCAGTGACACATCCGCTCCTTGGCGGTAAGAGTTATAATGCGCGCCGAAAGTCCGTGTGCACGCATAAGATCAAAGGCGGCAATCGGTGCTTCGCCAACCGTTGATTTTGGCGTAAAATAGAATATGCGCCTGCCGCATCCCTCGCCCACAGCCTTGACGGCACCGTAGCACACGGAAAGGGTCTTACCGATTCCCGTGGGTGCTTGTACAAAAAGCTTGCCGCCCTTTTTGATGTTACGAAAGGTTTCAAGAATAATATCCTGCTGACCCTCTCTGTAGGTCTTGTGTGGGAATTTCAGCTTCTCTGCTGAGCTTGTAAAACGCTCCGCCCCCTCCGCCTGAAGCTTCGCGAAGCGGTAATACCGGGAAAGCAGTGAAAATACCCTCTCTTTTAGCTGTTCCGCGCTTCTGAAAGCATCGTAGGACTCGGATTCAAGGCTCTCCACAGATACGAAGGTCAGCCGCACCGTCACGCCGTCAAGATTATACAGCCTTGTGAGCATATATGCGTAAGTGTCCGCCTGAGCCTCGTATTCCGGATAATCCTCGGGAGATATCCCCGAGGGTGAGCGCGCGATGGATTTTATCTCGTCGACGGTATATCCCCTCTCGTCTGAGATGATGCCGTCGGCACGGCCGGAGACGGAGAAAATTACATCTTCATATTGGATATCGCAGGAAAGGGGCACTTCAGCCATATAACTGTCGCCGCCGCGGCTCTGTATGAGCTTATGTATCTTCGTGCCGGCTCTCAGCCTTGCATAGCTTGCACGGGGTCTGTCCATACTGCCGGAACGCATGACAAAGCTTATAAGCTCTCGCACGGAAATATTTATTTTCATGCTGCCGCCTCCCTTATAAAATTTCTTTCTAACAGTATAATATAAAATTGTTACCGTCATATGAACGGAGCTGATTTTTGTGTTTTTCTGACATTTTTTGCTATACAGTAAGCGTTTCTGTTTGCCTTGGCTTCTGTGCAGAAAATTGTTCTTGCAAATTCCCGAAATTTATGCTATAATATAGTTTAATGAATAAAAAATCAAGGATATTGTAATAATGCTCTACGAAAATACAAAAAAAGTAATCATCCGCGGTGTGGGTGTCCACGATGTGACACTTTCCGGCGCGGCGGAGATATGCAAGGAGTTCCTGAGCGGAGAAAACGGCACACCACGGGCGGTATTCACACCAAACAGCGAGATAATACAGTCCTGTGTTGAGGATGAATCACTCTACTCCGTCATAAACGGAGCGGACCTTGTGACTCCCGACGGAATCGGTGTCATTTACGCTTCAAAAATACTCGGACGCCCCCTTACGGCAAAATGTGCCGGCTTTGAATTGGGACTTGAAATGATAAAGCACTCAAACGACAGCGGTGCCAAGATATTTTTCCTTGGCGGAAAGCCGGGGATTGCCGAAGCGGCACGAAATAAGCTTCTTGAAACCTACCCTCACGTTAATATCGTTGGCACACACGACGGATATTTCAAAAAAGAGGGTGAGGAGAACGACCGTGTCATTGATATCATCAATGCCGCCGCTCCCGACATACTCTATGTGTGTCTCGGTGTTCCCGTACAGGAAAAATGGGTGCTTGCAAACCGCCAGCGGCTCACATCCGTTAAGCTGTGCCTTGCCCTTGGCGGAAGCCTTGACGGCTACAGCGGAAACGTGAAGCGTGCACCGGAAATATTTATAAAGCTTGGACTTGAATGGTTTTACCGCCTTATATGCCAGCCGTCCCGTATCGGACGCATGATGAAGCTTCCGAGGTTTCTCATCGGAGTCATAGGCTTCAGACTTTCGGGCAAGCATAAAAACGACAGCTTAAAAGGAGTAACAAAATGAACGTAAAGCTTTTAACCTACACCCCCGACGCGGAAAAGACCATCGCGGCGGCGGCAAAGCTCTGCTATGCAAAGAGCGATATAGACACCCTTATGGACAATCTCACCCCCGAAAAGGTGGAGAGCTTTCTTCGGATGCTTGAGGACCTCGGTCACGAGTCCCCCGTTGAGCACGCAAGCTTCACATTCGGAATCGAGGGCGTGTCCCGCGCACTCCTTGCTCAGATAACACGTCACCGCATAGCCTCTTTCTCCGTGCAGAGTCAGCGTTATGTTTCAAAGTGTGACTTTTCCTACATAATCCCCCCGGAGATAGATGCCCTGCCCGAAGCGAGGGAGGAATTTATCGCCGCTATGGAGGAGGATGCAAAGCATTACGAGAGCCTTCGCGAGAAGCTTGCCGCCCGACACCTTACGGCAAATCTCGCCGCAGGTATGCCTGAGGCGGAGGCAAAGCGTGCCGCCGAGAAAAAGGCAAACGAGGATGCACGCTTCGTGCTTCCAAACGCCTGCGACACAAGAATCATTATGACAATGAACGTGCGCTCACTTCACAACTTCTTCCGTCTGCGCTGCTGTACCAGAGCACAGTGGGAGATTCGCGAGCTTGCCATTGCTATGTTAAAAGAAGTACGCGCAGTATGTCCCCTGCTGTTCGGCCGCGCAGGTCCGTCCTGCCTCTACGGCGCTTGCTCCGAGGGAGCTTATTCCTGCGGTAAGGCGGCAGAGGTACGGAGAGAGCTTCGATGAGAGAGGCAGACAAGCTGTCAATTACCGAGAATCTTATCTTTGAGGGAATGACCTCAATAAGAGCGGTCATTGCCGCCATGGAATCGGGAAAGTCCGACAGGCGTATTCTCCGCGTCCTCGCGGCAGAGAGCCGAATAAAGGCTCGCGCAAAGGAGCTTTCCTATATAAAGGCAATGTCCTACAAGTATGATTTTCCTATAGTAACTCTCCCCGACGGGGAAATCGACAAAATGTCCCTCGGTGCATCCCACGGCGGACTTCTTCTTGAAGCCACCGCGCGCACAATACCAACACTCTCCGAGGAAGCTGTCACAGCCGTCCCCGAATCGGAGCGATTCTTCGTTATGATAGAGGGAATCGAGGACCCCTACAATTTCGGCTATGCACTGCGCTCACTTTATGCCGCAGGCATATCGGCTGTCATACTCTCACCGAGGAATTGGATGAGTGCCGCCGGAATCGTGTGCCGTGCATCGGCAGGCGCATCGGAGCTGTGCGACACCTACATATGCGACTCCCCAAAAATCGCCGCAGAGCTTATGAAAAAGCACTCGGTGAAGGTAGTGTGCTGTGACATGAAAAACTCCGTTTCAATATACGAGGCTGACCTTAAAAAGCCGCTGTTTTTGGCGGTGGGCGGCGAAAAACGGGGACTTGCACGTGACATACTTGACACCGCCGACTGTGTGGTGCGGCTTGACTACGGCAGAGACTTTCCTGCCGCTCTTTCCGCGGCATCCGCGGCAAGCATTGCCGGCTTTGAGGTAGTACGGCAGAATCTCGCAACATAAAAGGAGAAAACTATGAGCACATCTCTCGTTCTTGAAGGCGGCGGAATGCGCGGAATATACACCTGCGGCGTGCTTGACTATTTCATGGATGCAGGCATAAAATTCCCAACAGTCTACGGTGTTTCCGCAGGCGCAGGACACGCAATGAGCTATATATCAAATCAGCGCGGCAGAGCTGTGCGCGTTGGCATGGAATATCTTGACGATTGGCGTTATTGCAGTATAAAAAGCCTTATTCTCACAGGCGACCTGTTCGGCGCGAAATTCATATACGAAACTATACCGCAAAAGCTCGACTCATTCGACTATGAGGCGTTTAACAAAAGCGGCATGAAGCTTGTGGCGGTGTGTGCCAACATAAAAACGGGCAAGGCTGAATATATAGAGATAAAGGATGCAAAAAAGGATATGATATATGTCCGCGCATCAAGCTCCCTTCCCCTACTCAGCAAGGTGGTAAAAACAGAAAAAGGCTTGTTCCTTGACGGCGGATGCTGTGATTCCATTCCGGTGCGCCACGCACTGCGTGAGAACGACCGCACGGTGGTAGTCCTGACACAGCCAAAAGGATTTGTGAAAGAGCCTGTATCAAGCCTTAAGGCACTGAAGCTTCGGTACAAAAAATACCCCGAATTTGTAGCGGCAAACGCCCACCGTCACGAGAATTACAACGAATCTCTTGCCACGGTGGAAGCCGGAGTAAAAGAGGGGCGCGTATTTGTTATACGCCCGTCAGCACCGGCAGGGTTCGGGCGAATAGAAAAGGATAAAGCCAAGCTGTCGGCACTCTATGAGATGGGTTACAACGACGCAAAATCCAGCGGTATTGAGAAGTTTCTTGGAATATAGCAAAAACAGAGGAAGCGTGATTGCTTCCTCTGTTTATTGTTTTCACCTATGCATCAGCCGCGCCGATTACATCATAGACTTATAAAGCGCAACTATATCTTCCTTGGTGGGTGTCTTGGGGTTGCCGGGGGTGCAGGCGTCTGCCATTGCGGAGTCTGCAAGGAAATCAATATCCTCAGCCTTTACGCCAACCTCGGAAAGAGTTGCAGGAATGCCTACGTCAGATGACAGCTTGCGTACAGCCTCAACTGCCGCACGGCGTGCATCCTCAAGATTCATGGTGTAAGCACCCTCAACGCCCATTGCCGCCGCGATATCACGGTACTTCTCGCCGGTTGCATCAGCGTTGTACTCCATAACAGAGGGGAGAATGATAGCGTTTGCAACACCGTGGGGAGTGTCGTATACCGCGCCGAGAGGATGTGCCATGGAGTGAACGATTCCAAGACCGACATTGGAGAAGCCCATGCCGGCAATGTACTGACCGAGAGCCATGCCCTCACGTCCCTCGGGACAGCCGTTTACTGCCGCGCGGAGATTCTTCGCGATTATCTCGATAGCCTTAAGCTCGAACATATCAGACATTTCCCATGCGCCTGCGGTAATATATCCCTCAATTGCGTGGGTCAGCGCGTCCATACCGGTTGCCGCGGTGAGACCTTTGGGCATGGAAGCCATAAGGTCGGAGTCGATAACCGCAACCATGGGAATATCGTGGGGGTCAACGCAAACGAATTTGCGCTTTTTCTCTGTGTCGGTGATAACGTAGTTTATTGTCACCTCAGCCGCAGTACCTGCGGTGGTAGGAGCCGCAAGAATGGTCACGCACTTATTCTTTGTGGGTGCAACACCCTCAAGAGAGCGCACATCGGCAAACTCAGGGTTGTTTATGATAATGCCGATAGCCTTTGCGGTGTCCATTACAGAGCCGCCGCCCACTGCGATAAGATAATCCGCGCCTGCCGCCTTGAAGCGTGCAACGCCGTTCTGTACATTTTCGATGGTGGGGTTAGCCTTTACATCGTCAAGAATCTCATATGCAAGGCCCTCGCGGTCAAGTATCTCGATAACCTTTGCGGCAACACCGAATTTCATAAGGTCCTTGTCTGTTACAAACAGTGCTTTCTTGAATCCGCGCGCCTTTGCCTCAGCGGCAATGTTCTCGCGTGAGCCTGCACCGAAATAGGATGTTTCATTTAAAATAATTCTGTTAGCCATAATGCGTCTCCTTTGGTTATTGAATATTTGATTGACAAATATTTGTCAATATTATTTTATCACATATCTGATGAATTTTCTAGGGTTAAATTGTAAAAAAATATATCATGGGAATTTTTTTAATAACACTGTAACATTTATATGGTAAAATTTGCTCTGTTATTTTGATTTTACGGATACTTTCATAACTGTTATCAAAGGAGAACCGGCAAAAAAATGCTAACGCTCAAAAATATTACAAAGGATTACCCCTGCGGCGACACTTCGGTTAATGCTCTTGGCGGTGTTTCACTTAATTTCCGCGACCACGAGTTTGTGTCAATCCTCGGTCCGTCGGGATGCGGAAAGACCACGCTTCTCAACATCATAGGCGGTCTTGACAGCTACACATCCGGCGACCTTGTTATCGGCGGAACGTCCACAAAGGATTTCACCGACTCCGATTGGGACGCTTACAGAAACCACAAGATAGGCTTTGTTTTCCAAAGCTACAACCTTATTCCCCACCAGACCGTCCTTGCAAATGTGGAGCTTGCGCTGACTCTTTCCGGCGTTTCTAAGGAGGAGCGCCGCCGCCGCGCCACGGAAGCTCTTGAATCCGTGGGACTTGGCGACCAGCTTTACAAAAAGCCGGCTCAGATGTCCGGCGGTCAGATGCAGAGAGTCGCCATTGCACGTGCACTTGTGAACGACCCCGATATTCTCCTTGCCGATGAGCCGACAGGTGCTCTTGATTCCGAC
Organism: Candidatus Flemingiibacterium sp.; assembly: GCA_045636145.1. Classification (GTDB taxonomy): domain Bacteria; phylum Bacillota; class Clostridia; order Oscillospirales; family CAG-272; genus Flemingiibacterium. Next base: position 4,470 of record JAZTWV010000037.1, on the reverse strand, counting down.
ACGGGCATACAGGTCATGGAGATACTTAAAAAAATATCAAACGAAAAGCTCATAATCATGGTGACACACAATCCGGAGATTGCCGAAACCTATTCAAGCCGTATTATTAAGCTTCTTGACGGCAAGGTGATATCCGACACCGCCCCCTTTGACGGTGAGGTGGCGGAGACTCCAGAAAAAAAGCGTGACACCACACGCTCAATGTCATTCTTCACTGCTCTCTCCCTGTCACTGAACAACCTTATGACCAAAAAGGGGCGCACCTTTCTCACCGCCTTTGCCGGAAGCATCGGTATTATCGGAATCGCGCTGATTCTGTCCATCTCAAACGGCATAACCCTGTATATAAACGACGTTGAGGAAAACACCCTCTCAAGCTACCCTATCCTTATAGAATCCCAGACCATCGACATGACCTCAATGATGGAAAACTTTATGGGACAAAAGGAATCCGAAGCTCCGCACGAGGACGGATTTGTATATTCAAGCGACGTCATGGGAGATATGCTCTCCGTTATGATGAGCGAGGTCACGCACAACGACCTTGCGGCGTTCAAGGAATACCTTGACGACGAAAAGAACGGCTTTTCGGCACTTACCAGCGATATAAAGTACGGTTACACAACGCCGCTGAATGTGTACACACTTGCGGACTACGGTCGCGGCGAGGAGCTTGTCAAGGTTTGCCCGTCCACCGTTTTTGACAGTGCAGGCATGACACAGCTCACCGAAATGTCGGAAATGGCTGTCTCCATGGGTCAAAGCGGTGGAATTGAGGTATGGGATGAGCTTATCGACAACAAAGCTCTGCTTCTTGACCAATACGACGTTATTGCAGGCCGTATGCCCGAAGAATGGAACGAAATCGTTATTATTGTAAATAAGAACAACGAAATTGCGGACATGGCACTGTTTTCTCTGGGTCTTAAGGATCAGTCCACCCTTGAGGGCATGATGGGCGAGCTTATGAACGGCGAATTTACGCAAGATGCCGCCACAAGCTACAGCTATGATGAGCTTCTCGCCCTTAAATATTATCTGATTCCAAGCTCCGACAAATTCGAGCATGACGGCGACACCTGGCAGGACCGCTCAGAGGACGAAACCTATATCCGCTCCCTGCTCACCGATGAGAGGAAGCTTCGGGTTGTAGGAATCATCCGCCCGTCTGAGGATGTGACCGCCGCAAGTGCCACAGGCACTGTGGGATATCTCCCCTCTCTCATGGAGCATCTTATCGGCGAGATAAACGGGAGCGAGATTGTAAACAAGCAGAAAAACAGTCCCGAAACCGACATATTCACGGGACTGCCGTTCCCAAAGGATGAGGACAGTGCTCCCCTTACAATGGAGCAGATTCAGGCGTATATTACGGCACTTCCAGCCGAAGAACAGGCGGCTGTGGCTCAGACTATAGCACAGATGAAGGGCGCAGGAATGTCTGACGAGCAAATTGCGGCAATGTTTGAAAAAGCACTTGCCGAGCGCACCACAGATGCCACCTTGGAGGGCAATCTTATGCTCCTTGGGGTATCTGACCTTGCAAAGCCGTCAACTATTCAGATCTATCCGAGAGATTTTGCTTCAAAGGAGCATATTTCCGATAAAATAGAGGAATACAACAGCACACGGGATGAATCGTCCCGTATCGGCTACACCGATTATATCGGAATTATGCTGTCCTCGGTGACAACCATCATAAACGCCATAAGCTACGTGCTTATCGCATTTGTGGCGATCTCGCTTGTGGTATCGTCTATTATGATCGGAATAATCACCTATATATCGGTGCTTGAGCGCACAAAGGAGATCGGTATACTCCGCGCCGTGGGTGCATCAAAGCGCGACGTGGCACGGGTATTCAATGCGGAAACGCTGATTGTTGGATTTGCTTCCGGAATGATCGGAATCGGGGCAACGCTTCTTCTGTGCATACCGATAAATATTATAATCAAAGCCATTACCGACATTTCGGGCGTGGCTCAGCTTCCCATCGTGGGCGCGGTGATACTTGTTGCCATAAGTATGCTTCTCACCTTTGTGGCAGGACTTATTCCGGCAAGGGTCGCGGCAAAGAAAGACCCGGTTATCGCGCTCAGGAGCGAGTAAGCATCCAAAATCGCAGTGACACAATAAAATATCCCCCGGCAGAATAAACTGTCGGGGGATTCTCTTTGAAACTGCGTGTATGTGAGGCAACACTACTTTATCATGCGCCGCTTTGATACGTATTTACTGTATTCGGTGGGTGTCATGCCGGTCTGTCTTTTGAATACCTTTGAAAAATATCCCGATGAGGAAAATCCCAGCCTTTCGGATATCTCGGCAAAGCTGTCCGGACATTCTCTTATGAGTTTCTCCGCTTCCTTGGTTTTCATTCGGTTGAAATATTCCATAAGACCGCAGCGTGTCTCGTTTCTGAATTTCTTGGTAAGCGACGACTGACTGACTCCGAAATGTGCGCACACATCGCGTATGGTAAGTCTCTTTGAGAGATTGTCTTCAAGGTATGATATCACATCCTCAACAAGCTTTGATGAGTCGATATACACATTTGCCTTTTGAGATTCGTTAACAAGCAGGTCGATTCCACGAAGACGGCAATAGACCATAGACAGGAAACGTTCAAGAGAGGATGAAATAAATCCAAGCACCACATCCGGTGTTCCCGGCTTAAAACGCATCCCCCTGAGCGGCTCATTGAATTTAAGAAGCTCACAGTTTCGTGCGCAGGTCTTTATGACGTCTAAAAGAATCGCCGTCTCCTCTTCACACAGCATTGTAGGCTCTTCTGCAAATATACTCATCGCCTCAGAATGGCAAATAAAGCTTATAAGTGCGATACCGGCTCTGTCACTGCGCCACTCGTATGTAGAGGTTTTATTTGCAGGGCGGTAGAACATCATTCCTTTGGATATTTTATATTCTCCGTACTCTGTCTTGTACACACATTCTCCGTCCAGCACCAGCATTATCTGTGAAAAACTGTATTTTTCAAGCCGCGGCTCAAACTTTGGCTTACTCGAATAATAATACGCCGACACTACCGCCGAAACATTGAAGGTTTTTATATTTTCGATAATATTAGTATTAAAATCCTTGCCATCTGCCGACATAACCGAATTTTTATCGCTGTTCACCTCTGTGCACACCTCCTGCGTGTCGGATTTTGCAAATATGTCGGATTTTACAAAAAACAAGTAGGATTTTGCATTGCAATTTCTCTTAGTTTGATGTATGATATTGATGTAAGAAATTTGTGTGTAAAATAATTATAACCTAACAAAATAGATTTGTCAAGTACAAATTTGAACAAAAAAAGGAGAATTTACCATGAAAACCAATTTTAAGGTAGGCATTATCGGTCTCGTAATGGGCAGACGCCACATTGAGGGTCTTAAAGAGCGCGGTATCGAGATCGCTGCCATTTGTGATATAGACGCTGATCGTCTTAAAGCTGAGGGCGACAACTACGGCATTCCGGAAGACCGTCGCTACACCGATTGGAAGGATCTTCTCAAGATCGACGATATGAACTGCGTTATTATCGTTACTCCCGACCAGACTCACCGCGAAATGTCTGAGGCATTCCTTTCCGCAGGCAAGCACGTCCTCTGCGAGAAGCCTCTTGCACTCACCCGTGAGGACCTCACTGCCATCATAAAAGCGGCTGAGGGAGCAAACACCAAGTTCATGGTTGGTCAGGTTTGCCGTTTCTGCCCTGCTTTCAAGAAAGCTAAGGAGCTTATCACAAGCGGTACTATCGGTGATGTTTACTTCGTTGAATCCGAGTATGCTCACGACTACGCAAAGATTCTTCACGCATGGCGCGCAGATCCCCTCCGTCACGGCGTTGTAGGCGGCGGCTGTCATGCAGTTGACCTTCTCCGCTGGCTGGTTGGCGATCCCGAGGAGGTATTCGCATACGGAAGCCACAAGCTTCTTCCACAGGTTACATACGATGACGCTACCATCTCCGTTCTCAAGTTCGGCAACGGTATAATCGGCAAGGTATTCGTATCCACCGGATGCAAGCGTCCTTACACCATGCGTACCCTTATCTACGGTACAAAGGGCACCATCATCTGCGACAACAAATCCCCTGAGCTTACCCTTTACACTCTCGGTGCTGACGGAATCTCCGTTAACCCCACTCCCGAAATGATTCCCGTTGAAATCAAGGACCACAACGTTGGCGAGGAATTCGACGTATTCATGGATCACATCGAAAACAACACCCCTGTTGTTATGACTGCATACGAGGGTGCAAAGACCATTGCAACCTGCTTTGCTATCGTTGAGTCCGCAAAGACCGGCAAGCCTGTAGTTCCTAACTACAAGTTCTGATTTAATTATAAATAATAAATAAATGTGCTTTCGTTTGTCGTGTACGAACGAAAGCACATTTTTTGTATAACGAAAAGTAAAAATCCCACGCTGTCGCGTGGGATTTTTGGTGGGAGCGGGTGG
>JAZTWV010000036.1:0-6309 GCA_045636145.1 Candidatus Flemingiibacterium sp. | reverse complement strand
ATGTAGGCCCGTTCACGGGCAGCAAGTAACAGTCTCCGCGCAGCTGGCAGACCGTACAAGTGCGTTCTACGCATCGCGAGGATAATAGGGCTATGCCCGCATGTGAAAAACCACCCGCTTGGCGGGTGGATGTTTATTTTTCCATCGCCGCACAGAATATCGCCGCGCCTTTGCTAATATACATATAGCAACAACAAAAAGGAGCGCGTCACAATGCATAAACGAAGAAAAGCAGATCACATACTGCTCGCCGTAACACTGTTTGCCATATCAGGGGCTTGTCTTGCGTACAATATCCGTACTGCGGAAAGCGGAGCAATTTCCGTATCTCTGTCGGAGCTTGTAGAATACGAAGCCGAAAAAGCCTCCGCCATAAGCGAATACACCGCCGCGAACATCACATACAGCGATGCAGTCGCCGCCGCGGCAAAGCCTGCCGCACCGCCGTCTTCATATGAGCTTCTGCCGCCTATCATAACTCCGCCAAAATAAGTATGCAAAAGGAAACAAAAAAGCCGCCGCGGCTCATTATCCGTCCCGCGACGGTTATATTTTTCAGTCTGCTCATACTGCTTGACAGAAGTACACTTTCACTTCTTCCGCTTGCCGCCGCGCTGTGTCATGAGCTTGGTCATCTTGCCGTTATGCTCATGCTCGGCGTGCCTGTACGGCAGGTAGAGCTGACCGTCTTCGGGGCGGAAATACGCACTTCGCACATGGCAGTAGGAGCGGCAGGAGCCGCCGCTATCTACGCCGCAGGTGCAGGAGCAAATCTTTTGTCCGCCGCCATAGTTATATGCGCACGCCCTACGACGCTTGAGGCGAAATTTTTCGTCGTATGCTCAATATCCCTCGCATTTCTTAATCTTCTGCCCATACGGACACTTGACGGCGGATGCATACTTGAAATCATTGTATCTCATATCGCGCCGTCACATATGACCGTTATTCTTGATGTGATCTCGTCGGCGGCACTGTTTTTTCTGTGGATCGCGGCGGTATATCTGATTCTTGTGTGCGGCGGAAATCTATCGCTTATGCTGTTTTGTATATATCTTTTTGTAACGCTTTATCTAAAGTAAAAACGCCGCCTAACAATAGGCGGCGTTTTGTTTAATTAGTCGCTGATATAAGGCAGAAGCGCAACGTGACGTGAACGCTTGATAGCGATGGTCAGCTGACGCTGATGCTTTGCGCAGGTACCGGAAATTCTTCTGGGAAGAATCTTTGCACGCTCGCTGATATACTTGCGAAGTCTTGCAACATCCTTGTAATCGATCTCGTCGATCTTGTCTGCGCAGAACTGACATACCTTCTTCTTTCTGCGCATACCTGCACGGTAAGGCTTAGAAGCGTCTCTTTCGGTTCTCTCTCTATCCATTTTGTGAAACCTCCTTGTTTATATTTGATTAGAACGGCAGCTCGTCGTCACCCTCAAGTGTTTCGAACTGAGGTGCGGTGCCGCCCTGGGATGCCGGAGCCTGTCCGGCAGGTGTTGAGTACGCCGGCTCGCTGTATGCGGAAGGCATATAAGCCGAGCCTGCATTCTGCTGATACGCGGATCCTTCGCCTCTGGAATCAACAAAGTTGATCTCGTCAGCCACAACCTCAGTGGAATACTGCTTGTTGCCCTGCTGATCGTTCCATGTGCGAGTCTGAATGGAGCCGACAACGCAAATAGATGAACCCTTCTGGAAGTATCTTGATACAAACTCCGCCTGCTGACGCCATGCCGTTACACGGATGAAATCCGCCTGAGGCTGAGCGTTCTGACCGTCCTCTGTTTTTGTGGCAAAACGACGGTTTACAGCAACAGTAAAGGTAGTAACCATTACTCCGCCGGTGGTCTGTCTCAGTTCGGGAGTTGCCGTAAGGCGACCGCCGAGTATTACTTTGTTAAAGTTGAAATTTGCCATTGTCGTTATCCTCCGTTCCGTTATCCGAATTATTCAGCGTCTGCAGCGGGAGCTTCTTCTGCGGGAGCAGCTACAGCCTTAGCAAGCTTCTTCTCGTCATGCTTGATAACGATAGAACGAAGAATGCCGTCGGTGATGCCGAACACACGCTCAAGCTCAAGCGGGAAAGTGGGAGCGCTCTTGAAGTTTACAAGAACATAGTAGCCTTCGGCAAGGTCGTTGATCGGATATGCCAGCTTGCGCTTGCCCCATTCGTCAACAGACTCGATAGTACCGTTAGCCGCGATAAGACCGGTGAACTTGTCAACCAGAGCCTTAACGCCCTCCTCACCCTGCTGTACATCAACGATAAACAGAGTTTCGTAGGATGAAATCTTATCCATTGTTGTTACACCTCCTCATGGACATTAGACCGAACACCTCAAAAAATTTGTGTCCGGTAAGGAGAGAATATTTATGACATGGCATAAATATCCCATACCAAGTATGTATTATATCACACTTTTCCACCGATGTCAAGGGGTTTGCCACTTTTTTGATTATCACAGCGGTGGATTTTATTGAAAACTCAATGACATATTTTGTGCAACATTTTCATAAAAGTTCACATTATTTTATTTGACATAACGCCGCTTGTGTGCTATAATTATCCTTGGAATAAAATTTAACATAGGAGCGACAAGACGTTGAAAACACCGTTTGTAACAAAAGAACAGATTGAAAAAATCGTAAAAGACTATCCCACACCCTTCCATATCTACGACGAAAAGGGAATCCGTGAGCGTGCACGCGCACTTAACGCCGCTTTTTCATGGAATAAGGGATTTAAGGAATATTTTGCCGTAAAAGCAACTCCCAATCCCGTGCTTCTTGATATTCTGGGTGAAGAAAACTGCGGAGTTGACTGCTCATCTCTCACCGAGCTTATTATGAGCGAAAAAGTAGGCTTCAAGGGCGATAATATCATGTTTTCCTCCAACGCAACACCTGCAGAGGACTTTAAAAAGGCGGCAGAGCTTGGTGCTATTATCAATCTTGACGATTTTACCCATATCGACTTCCTTGAAAAGACCATAGGCTACATTCCGGAAACCATCTGCTGCCGTTTCAATCCCGGCGGAGACTTCCGTATCAGCACTCAGATAATGGGAAGCCCCAGCGAGGCAAAGTACGGCATGACCAAGGAGCAGATTATCGAAGCCTATAAGATTTTGAAGGCTAAGGGCGCAAAACGCTTCGGAATCCATGCGTTCCTCTCCTCAAACAACACCAACAACGAATATTATCCAACTCTGGCAGGCGTGCTCTTTAAACTTGCTGTTGAAATAAAGGAAGCGGCAGGCGTTGATATCGGATTTATCAACCTTTCCGGCGGTGTGGGCGTTCCATATCTTCCCGATGCCGAGCCTGCTGATATTGCGATTATCGGCGAGGGTGTTCACCGTGTATACGACGAAATACTCGTCCCCGCTGGTCTCGGAAACGTTTCACTCTACACAGAGCTTGGACGTTATATGCTCGCCCCCAACGGTATGCTTATCACAAAGGCGATACACGAAAAGCACATATACAAGGAATACATCGGCTGTGATGCCTGCGCGGCAAACCTCATGCGCCCCGCAATCTACGGCTCATACCACCATATTACCGTTCTCGGCAAGGAAAATGAGCCCTGCGACCACAAATATGACGTAACCGGCGGTCTTTGCGAAAACAACGACAAATTCGCCATTGACCGTATGCTTCCGAAGATAGATATAGGCGATTACCTTGCAATCCACGAAGCCGGTGCTCACGGCTTTGCAATGGGCTACAACTACAACGGTAAGCTCCGTTCAGCCGAGCTTCTTCTTAAAGAGGACGGCTCCGTTGAGCTTATCCGCCGTGCGGAAACCCCCGAGGACTACTTCGCAACCCTCGGAGTTACAAAATACTTTAAATAAGTCGAAATAATTCACATTCTCGTCGCTTTTATACATTGCAAAGCGACCGCAAATGTGATATAATCAATATAACATAATCTTAGGAGGATGCAAAAATGGCATTACCTGTAGCAGTACAGCTTTATTCTGTTCGCGATGACGTTAAGGCTGACATGAAAGGCACACTCAAAAAGGTTAAAGAGATGGGCTATGCAGGCGTTGAGTTCGCAGGACTTTTCGACTACGCTCCTGCTGACATCAAGACTTGGTGCGCAGAGCTTGACCTTGTTCCGATATCCGCACACGTTCCGATCGACGAGCTTATTGCTGACCTTGAGGGCACTGTTGCAAAATACAACGAGATCGGTGTAAAGTACATCGTTATCCCCTACGTTATAGAAGAAAGACGTCCCGGCGGAGAAAAATTCGCTGAGACTCTCGAATACATGAAGAAGATCGGTGCTGAGTGCAACAAGTACGGCATAACTCAGCTTTATCACAACCACGATTTCGAATTCGTAAAGCTTGACGGCAAATACGGTCTTGATGTTATCTATGATACCGTTCCTGCTGATCTTCTCAAAACAGAGCTTGACACCTGCTGGGTAAACGTAGGCGGCGAAATTCCTGCCGACTATGTACTTAAGTACACCGGCAGAGCACCTGTTGTTCATCTTAAAGACTTCGCAGGCGAAAAATCCGATGATATGTATGAGCTTATCGGCATCGAAAAGAAAGCTCCCACACGTCCCTCCAACTTTGAATTCCGTCCTGTTGGATTCGGCAAGCAGAATATGCCTGATATCCTTGACGCTTCTGTTAAGGCAGGTGCCGAATGGGTAGTTGTAGAGCAGGATCAGCCGTCCATGGGAAGAGCACCCCTTGAATGCGTAGAGCTTGCCAGAAACTATCTGAAGCTCCTGGGCTGGTAATCATTGATTTTTTAAAACCGCACCGCACAAAAGCGGTGCGGTTTTTGCGCTTATTTCGCAAAACAGCGAAGTTTTTGCCATATTGTACATCCATAACACTGAAAAGGCATAAAAATATTCACTTGTACCGTTTGACAATCCCACAAAAATGTGGTACAATATCATTATTACAAACGCAGGCTCACTGCGTCGGCATTATTTTTTGGAGGCTGACTATGCTCCGCGATGATACAAAACGAATACTCGCCGTCCACGATCTTTCATGCTTTGGAAGATGCGCTCTGACGGTAATAATACCCGCCCTTTCAGCAATGGGCGCGGCAGTAGTGCCGCTTCCCACGGCACTTCTCTCAACCCACACCGGCGGCTTTGACAACATCGTATTCCGCGACCTCAGTGACATGATGCAGCCGATCCTAGACCATTACAAAATGATGGATATGAAATTCGATGCCATCTACACAGGCTTTCTCGGAAGTGCAGGGCAAATAGACACCGTCGCTCGCGCTATAGATATGTTCGGTGAGGGCATACCTGTACTTGTTGACCCCGTTATGGGCGATGACGGTGAGGTTTACAAGACCTACACGCCGGAAATGTGCCGCCGTATGAGAGAATTGTGCCGCAAAGCCGAAATAATCACGCCGAATCTGACAGAAGCTTACCTGTTATGTGACGAGGACTACCAGGATACATCCGTACTTTTACCTCACGAGGCTCTTGCTGAAGCGGAGCGGCTCCGCGTAAAAATAACCGAGCTTTACGGGACAAAAAAGCTGGCACTTACGGGAGTTGAGCTTTCCGATGACCGGATCGCCACCATTTCCTATGACAGCACCTGCCGCGAGCGTGAAAGCGTTCATATAATACACAAGGTGAAGTACGGTTATCCCGGCACGGGCGATCTTTTCGCTTCTGTACTTCTTGGAAAGATTCTTTCGGGAATGGATTTCCACAGTGCTGTTGACAACGCCTGCCGCATCACCGCCGAAATGATAACGGATACCGCAAAATACGATACTCCGCGGCGCGAGGGTCTGCGGCTTGAGAAGAATCTTTGCAAGCTGTTTGAATAGATAGGTGTTTTATAAAAGCGAAAACCGCGCAGATGCGCGGTTTTTTATTTCATTTTGTTTATCATCAACCAACAATACGCTGAAAGTCAACAAAAGCTTTGCCTGCATATGTAAGAGAACCGCTATCGCCAATTACGATACCATGATATCTTGTATCATTGGCTTTAAATGCAAAATCCAGCCGTTGTCCGTCATCGCACTCAAATATAATATGAGAAAATGGATCAGCTACATTTCCGCCGGGCTGCAAATCTCTCTTGCTTATAACCTTGGCAGTCACAGTAATTCGCTGACAAGTTTGCAAATCGTTAGCTCCCATCATATTGTTATTTCTCCTTTTTACCCAGACAAGCAAAAACAAAAGCGACGCAGGAAGAATAAGACAAAAGAAAACAAGAAACGTCACAAATATAGTGCCATCCGGGTCAATATCATTCATTGTATCTAAAAAACCCTTCCTAGA
>JAZTWV010000035.1:0-10862 GCA_045636145.1 Candidatus Flemingiibacterium sp. | reverse complement strand
AGGTGTTTGGATAAGGAGGTATGGATTTACATATTGCAGGCTGCCATATGCATTTAAGTGTATGGGCGTAGTAGATTATTATGGAGAGGATATAAAACTTGATGTTTCTCGTAATATGATAATTTCTGGCGAAAAAAAACTATCATATGAGTTCGCAAACATTATACTAAGATATATGAAAGATAAAGAGAGTAGAGCAGAATTCAAATTAATGTTAGAAAGAATAATTAAATATAATGAGAACGCAATAGCCGACCAATAAATTTGGATAATAATTCAATTTCAAACTATCACGGCTTTTGAGATAATTTTCTAATCCCATAAGTTTTCTCTGCTTTTTATTTAATAAACGAGTACAATGTGCCAAAAAAATAAATAGGCTGTGCAAATTGTAGAGTTACATTTTTATCCTATGAGGCCATTTAGCCTGACAAATTCAACTTTGTCAGGCTATTTTCATATTCACGATTATCCAAGCCGAATATCCATAAGGACTAAATTTAATCACCGAACACGGTGAAAAGATTTAGTCCTTTTTTGATTTCACAAGGAGGTGCCACCATGCCAAACCCCACTGAAACCATAACTCACATCGAGCTTTATAAGCTCGTCCCATTTCCCGATCACCCATTCGCAGTCCGCGAGGATGAAGCAATGACGCAGACCGTCGAAAGCGTGAAGGAATACGGCGTTATCGTACCTGCTATCGTCCGACCGCTGGATGACGGCACATATGAGCTCATATCGGGACACCGCCGAAAGCGAGCCTGTGAGCTTGCGGGACTTACTACAATGCCTGTGATCGTACGTGACATTGACCGCGATGCGGCGACTATCCTTATGGTGGACAGCAATCTGCAGAGGGAGAATATACTTCCAAGCGAACGGGCGAAGGCGTATAAAATGAAACTTGATGCAATAAAAAGGCAGGGCGAACGGAGCGATTTAACTTCTACGCAAGTTGCACAGAAGTTGTCAGTAGAGAAAGTGGCAGAGGAAGCAGGTACAAGTAGAGATCAAGTGAGGCGCTATATCCGCTTGACCGAACTACAACCACAGCTACAGCAAATGGTAGACGAAGGCAAGATTGGCATCACGCCCGCAGTGGAGCTGTCGTTCCTCACACCAACCGAGCAAAATCTTCTTCTCGACACCATCGACAGCGAACAAGCTACACCGTCGCTGTCACAGGCACAGCGGATGAAGAAGCTTTCGAGAGAAGGACGGCTGAACGACGATACCATGCTCGGCATCATGTCAGAGCAGAAGAAGCCCGAAAGCTGGAATCTGTCGCTGCCCATGGATAAGATACGAAAATACTTCCCAAAATCCTATTCTCCACAGCGTATGGAAGAAACCATAATCAAGCTGCTGGAGGGATGGATGCGCAAGCGACAGCGTGACAATCACCTGTAACATAATCAAATATTTGTACCGACGTCGGAGAAAACTCCGGCTTTTTTTGTACCCAAAATAGAATGGAGAAAGGTAAAATGGCAGTATGCAGAATTGAAAAGAATAAGAACTACACCACGATGTCGAACTTCCACCTGCGTGACCGCAATCTCTCAAACAAAGCCCGTGGGCTGCTCTCAACCATGCTTTCCCTCCCCGACGATTGGGACTACACCACGCGCGGGCTTGCAAGCATATGCAAGGACGGCGTTGACAGCATCACGGCGCAGTTAAAGGAGCTTGAAGTGTGCGGTTATCTCGTTCGCCGCCGCAGGCGTGACGAGCGCGGACGAATGTGCGATGTGGAGTACATAATCTACGAAGAACCGCATTTACCGTCACCTGATCCTGTCTCTCCTGATACGGATTCACCACATACGGAAAACCCGTATATGGATAAACCGTATACGGAAAACACCGCACAACTAAATATAGATAAACTAATTACTAAAAAACAAAATACTGACTTTACGAATATCGCTTCGCTTCCTTCCGAGCAGCCGTTTGAAGCGAAAAGAATAGAAGCGAATTACGACAGCGAAGCTTACAGGGGGCTTATCAAAGACAACATCGACTACGACGTCCTCTGTTCGGATATGCCCTACGACCGTGACAGGCTTGATGAGATCGTGGAGCTGATAGTCGAAACCGTATGCACTACGAAAAAGCACATCCGAGTATCGGGTGCAGACTTCCCAGCAGAGGTGGTTAGGTCGCGTCTGCTCAAGCTCACCTGTGAGCATATCCGCTTTGTTATCGATTGCCTCGATGAGAATACCACCAAGATACGCAATATCAAGCAGTACCTATTGACAACGCTGTACAATGCACCCGTGACCATGGAGAATTACTACTCTTCCCTCGTCAGACACGATCTATACGACCCTCACGCCCGCGAATAAAACCGTGGGCGTTTTTTTATGCCAAAAAGGAGGAAAACGATGCAAACATACCTGCGCCGCTTGGTGGTGCCGCCTTAGTGATGCGTACCGCTACCCCAATAAAGACACCAAAGACAAACGAAATGCCGACACACGGCATAGACAAGGAGAAAACAAATGAAAGAGTCAAAACAAACTCATTTCCCCGAAAAGGATAACAAAAAAGCATACAGAACCTATGCCATTGTGATCGGCATATTGCTCATCATTGCCATTATCGTCGGAACATTCCGTGGCTGTGATTTCGGAAGTGGCATCACCGATGATATGCCAGGTGGAGATACCACCGTCACCGATACGGCAGATACCGCACACACTCCCGGCATCGTTTACGACACCGGCGCAGTTGAGGGCGGTTGGGAGACAGTAGATGCAAACAAGCTCATCGAAAACCTTAACGAAAAGGTGGCAGATGGCATGATAAACATCTCCATGAATACCTCGCCCACATTTGCGGACGGTACATCTGCAGGAAATGTCATGATCGTCAATGAGACCGTCAACCGCTATCCGCAGGTGGTGGAGATCACACGCAACGATACCGGCGAGCTTATCTACAAATCCGGCGCGATACCCGTCGGAAGCAAGATCGAGAAAGCACCGCTTTCGGTCGATCTCGATGCAGGCACCTATGAATGTACAGCCATGTTCTACAACGTAGATCCCAATACGGGCGCGTACCTCGGCTGTGCAGGTGCAATTATTCACGTTACTGTGCAGAATTAACCCCAAAATTCAAATCAAAAAATACTCAAATTTCAAAGGAGAAACAACCATGAAAAAGTTCGTATCCATCATTCTTTCCCTTACCATGCTTCTTAGCCTTTCTGTTGCCGCATCAGCAAATGAAATTGATGCAGACGGCGGCGCGGCAACTACGCCCGTCTACCTCTCCTCCACCGAGGACGGTTCTATCGACGGCACTCCCGCCGCAACCGCAATGTCCGTAACTGTTCCCACCGCGCTCCCTATGGCAATGAGTCAGAGCGGTGATGTTACCACCGCAACCGACTGTCAGATCATCAACAACTCCTTCGGTGCAGTTCGCGTTAAGTCCGTGACCATTACCGCAGGCAATGATTGGTCGCTGACCGCGTTCGGTGACAAGTCCACCCTTGCAAACGAAAAGGTCGATGCCAACAAGCTCGGTTTCGCAATGTCCATCGGAGGCGGTGCACAGGTTGAGACCGACGATTCCGACGCATCCTCGCAGGAACTCATCTCCGCTCCCATTGACGGCTGCTACATGAGCGGTGCGGGCAACACATCCGCGAACTACGTCGATATTGAGTACAGCGCTATCGTTACTCCTCTTTCCAGCCCCGTTACCAACGCGAATATCGCTAATGTAGTATTCGTGATCGAATGGGATACCGCGGCGTAAGCCTCTGTTGTAAAACTCAAATCCAATCTTCGGTAGGGGCTGGCGCCCCGACAGCCCGTTAAACGATTATCACGATTTATATCTGTGGCGGAATTCGTTTGTTTTAGGGACGTCGAGGGCGCCGTCCCCTACCAAGGTTAGAATTATTCCCAATTAAGGAGGTCCAAATGATAAAAATACGCAAAGGCACGCTCATAAAAGCCGCCGCATTTGCCCTATCCCTCGGCTTGATCCTCGCTGTACCTATCCCCGTATCGGCAAGCGATAACGAGATCACCTCAAGCGGCGGTTCGGCGACTATCCCCGTGAGCCTTACCACAACGAACGGCGGCATCGACGACAGCGGAGGACGTATCACGCCCACTAAATTAAGCGTAGTAGTACCGACAACACTACCGCTTGCCATGTCCGACGATGGGACGATAGTGACAGCAACCGACTGCAAGATCATCAACAACTCCTACGGTGCGGTCAGAGTTAAGAAGGTCACTATAACCGCCGCATCGGGCTGGAATCTCACCGCGTTCGGTACAAAATCTTCAATGGCTCACGAAAAGGTCAACTCCAACAAGCTTGGCTTCGCAATATCCATCGGTGACGGCAAGCTTGTGAAAACCACATCCGAAGCTGATACGCAGGTTCTCATTTCCGCTCCCATCGCGGGATGCTACATGACCGGCGCCGGCGACAGAAGCGGCAATACGGTCTATATCGACTACTCCGCTATTGTGACACCTGTATCAAGGTCGCTTAACAATGCCACGGTTGCCAATGTGGTGTTCGTGGTGGAATGGGATACCGCAAATTAAAGTAAACGCACAAATGCGGCAATATCGCCGTATTTGTGCGGAAAGGAAATATTATGACACACAAAAAGAATCGAAAATTTCGCATTTTATCCATCGTTATTTCTGCCATTCTCCTTGTAGGTATCTTTCCCGTTGCCGTATCAGCGGCGAGCTGTGAAAACTGCGGCGTTAACAGCGACTATACCGTGGAATACGAATACTGGACTGCAACTTACCACACCGTCCGCCATTGGTGCGACAACTGCGGCAAAGACCAGAACATGGTCGGAGCGGCGGAACGCCATTCCTTTTCTCACTACTCATCGAGCTATGACAGATGTGATGACTGCGGATACAAAATCGCCTGTGAATGCGACGATGGCGAATGTTCGCATGACGATACTTACACAGAATGGGACGACTGCGATTGGTACGAATACTGCGAAGACTGCGGCGAGGAAGTAGACTCCGGCACCGAGCACGGTGAGACTGAGTACAAGGATTGGGTATATTACAGCACCACACGCCACAGAAGATTCGTCTACTGCGTAGACTGCCATGTAGGTGAGTATGAATACGCACGTCACGACGCGGAAACCGAGTACTATTCATACTACGATTACGAGCATGAGATAGTGGAATACTGCGCCGATTGTGACGAGTATCTCAGTGAAGGGGAGTACGAGGAGCACAGCTTCTACTATGCAGCATGGAAAGATTACGACGATGACAGACATCGCCGCAGAGTCAGATGTGAATACTGTGACTACTCGGAGTATGAATATGAAAACCATACATTTACATCCGGAAGTTATACTATAGTTTCCGAAAGACAGCACCGTTTTGACCGCGAATGTGATTGCGGCTGTGTTATGACGGAAATAAGTTCGCACAGCTACGTCACAGGCTATCTTCCGGGAAATGAAGATGGGCACATCGTAACAAACGAATGTGAGTGCGGGTACTATTTTGAAGAAAACGAAGCTCACTACGATAATGACAGCGACAACGAGTGCGACCTTTGCGGTGAAGTAATAGAGTCTGTACAGTTTTCGGTAACACTCCCCGCAATGCTTACGCTGATCGTAGCCGAGGACGGCAGGGTGTATGCCGCGGCATCTGCAATGATCGAAAACAACTCATCGGGCGAGATCACCGTCACCGACATTACCATAAGCGCCGAAAACGGCTGGACTATCGTACCATTTGAAACCAACATGGCAGACGAAAAGGTAAACACCAAGCTCATAGGCTTCCGCATCAACGGAAGCGAAAGCAGTTCTTATAGCGACAGCGAAGATCTTACTCTATACGACGATTGGAGCATCGCCGCAGACGACACCCTCCCCCTCGACTACAACGCAGTAGTATCCGCCCTATCCGAACCCATAGACGAACAAGTCCTCACCATCGTATTTATAGTATCCTGGGCTGAATGATAAAAATTGCCCATACATTATTACTTGAAAATCTTTAGCCGAGTCCAGCCGAGCCGGTAGGGGTGTCGGGGGAGGTGGAGCGGCGTTTGAGCGCAACGCTCCCCCGACGCGGGTGCGCGAGGGCAGCTGCCCTCGCATAACGGCAGGCGAGGCAAAGCCTCGCACGGGAGCACCAATATTCGAAGTGAACGATTCATCATGGCTAACTGCCTTTTCGACAAACAGACTATTGACAGATACTATCCGAGGTAGTATAATAATATAAATCAAAGAAAGGAGGATTCTCTAATGAATATATTATCAATAGGAAATAGTTTTTCACAAGATGCTCATAGATATTTGCACCGGGTTGCAAAAGCAGACGGCGTTATTCTCAACACATTTAACCTTTTCATCCCCGGCTGCCCACTCTCCTTGCATTACGAGAATATGTTAAGCGAACAAAAAGCATATACGCTTGAAATGAACGGAGAAAGTACCGGCTTTACGGTTTCATTAAAAGAGGCGCTTTTGAATCGTGAATGGGATGTTGTAACTGTTCAGCAGGTGAGCAGTCAATCTCCTTATTATGAAACCTATCAGCCGTATCTCGATAAAATAGTTGATTATGTAAGACTATATGTCCCAAACACGAAGATTGCAATACATCAAACATGGGCGTATGAACAAAACTCTCAACGTTTAAATGTGGAACTGGGATATAGAGACCATACCGATATGTTTAATGACATCAAATATTCATATGAAAAAGCGGCTGAAGCGGTAGGTGCCGATTTGGTTATACCGTCAGGAGAGACTTTTCAAAAACTTATTGCATTAGGTATAGAGAGTGTGCACAGAGATACATTTCACGCAAGCTTAGGCATTGGCAGATACACTCTCGGATTGCTTTGGTATTGTGTTTTGATCGGGAACAGTGTTGAAAATAATACGTTCTGTAATTTTGACGAAGATATTACTGAAGCAGAAATTGAAACAGCCAAAAAATGTGTTTCAGAAATATGCGGCATTTAGTAGTTTGTGATTATTTGTTCTCACTCCCAAAGCATATATTACGATGTGCTTACCAGAGATATGATATGCGATATTGGTATCTTCAGAGGAAAAAGCGGCGCTTTTTGATGGAACTGTATGCATAGCGAAATAATACGCTCACGAATAAAACGTGGGCGTATTTTCATGTCATGGACTCAATCAAAACTTGTAGTGATAATACCGCATCGAAAACACCAAGGTAGCTGCCCCACAGTTCTCCCTAATTTCAACAGTACCGACATTAGAAGTGTAATCTTTATCATGACAGAAAGGAGCAATCAAAAATGCAAGAAGAAGTCGAAAACAAAACCGTCACTTTGGCAGTGACCACCTCCAAAATGACAGCAGGAGTGCTAAAATCCGCACTGTCAAAGTACCTTGCATACAAAAAAGAAAGTGCAAGGGACAAAAAGCTCGCCAAAGCACGGGACGGTCCCGTGATACCCCACGGCAAGCAAAAGCTAAAAGACCTGGTAATGCAAAATCAAGGAGTATCAAGCATCGAGATCACCGATAAGAACATCAAGGACTTCGAGCGGGTAGCGAGGAAATACGGCGTAGACTACGCCCTCAAAAAAGACAGCTATACAAAGCCGCCTCGGTATCTTGTGTTCTTCAAAGCCCGCGACGCCGATGCGCTTACCGCGGCGTTCAAGGAATATACCGCCAAGACCGACCGTAAGCGTGACCGTCCGTCCGTAATTACACAGCTCCGCAAGCTTAAAGCGAAGGTGTTCAGCCACGACAAGTCAAAAGAGCGCAAGAAGGAGCACGGAGCAAGGTGAAACAGGTAAACATTAAGAAGCTCATACTGCCGAACATTCCTTACGCCGTTATAGCTTTGTTTGCAACCAAGCTCGGTGAAGCGGTGAGGCTGGCGCCGGGTGGTGATGCCTCGGAGAAGATGCTGAATATCGTTCAAGGCTTTTCGCTCGCTTTCAAATCCTCGCTCCCAAGCTTTCATCCTATTGATCTTCTTGTAGGCATCGCCATAGCTTTAATTATTCGCCTCGCCGTTTATATCAAAGGCAAAAACGCCAAAAAATACCGCAAAAACGTGGAATACGGCTCCGCCCGTTGGGGTACGCGCGAAGATATCGCTCCGTTTATGGACCCTGTGTTCGAAAACAATGCCATCCTCACAGAGACGGAACGGCTGATGATGTCAAACCGCCCGAAGAACCCCAAGCACGCGAGAAACAAAAACATCCTCGTCATCGGAGGCTCGGGTTCGGGTAAAACGCGGTTCTTCTTGAAGCCCAACCTTATGCAGTGCCATTCATCCTACGTTGTCACCGACCCGAAAGGCTCGGTGGTGTGCGAGGTGGGCAAACTCTTGCTCCGAAACAACTACCGCGTGAAGATTTTCAATACCATCAACTTCGCAAAATCTATGCACTACAATCCCTTCGCCTACATCCACAGCGAGAAGGACATCTTAAAGCTCGTCACCACGCTCATATCCAACACCAAAGGAGACGGTAAGGCGGGTGACGAGTTCTGGACGAAGGCGGAAACGCTGCTCTATACCGCACTTATCGGATACATCCACTACGAGGCGCCTCCCGAGGAGCAGAATTTTTCCACCTTGCTTGAATTTATCAACGCTATGGAAGTGCGGGAGGATGATGAGGAGTACAAGAACCCCGTTGATATCATGTTCGAGGAGCTTGAAGCAAGAGAGCCGAACCACTTCGCGGTACGGCAGTACAAAAAGTACCGCCTTGCGGCAGGCAAGACGGCGAAAAGTATACTCGTTTCATGCGGTGCTCGTCTTGCACCTTTCGATATCGCGGAGCTCCGTGAGATCACCATGTACGACGAGTTGGGGCTTGATACGCTGGGGGATAAGATATTCATCCACCCCGACGACGCGAGGGACAAGAGCTTTCGCAAGACCGCGCTGTTTCTCATTATGTCGGACACGGACTCCACATTCAATTTCCTCATCAGTATGATCTACACACAGCTTTTCAATCTCCTATGCGAAAAAGCCGACGACGTTTACGGCGGTCGCTTACCGGTTCATGTCCGCTGCCTTATAGACGAAGCGGCGAACATCGGTCAGATACCGAACCTTGAAAAGCTTGTGGCAACTATACGTTCCCGCGAGATCTCCTGCTGTCTTGTACTTCAGGCACAGAGCCAGCTAAAGGCTCTCTACAAAGACAATGCCGATACCATAATCGGCAATATGGACTCCCGCATATTCCTTGGCGGCTCTGAGCCGACCACATTAAAGGAGCTGAACCAATCTCTCGGAAAAGAGACTATAGATATCTTCAACACGGGAGAGAGTCGAGGTCGTGAGAAATCGTACAGCCTTAATTACCAAAAGATAGGTAAAGACCTTGCAAGTGTGGACGAGCTTGCCGTCCTCGACGGCGGCAAATGCATACTCCAGCTTCGAGGCGTTCGTCCCTTTATGTCGGACAAGTATGATATTACCAAGCATCCGAATTACAAATACCTTTCCGACTCCGATGACAGAAACACCTTTGACATCGAAAAGTTTCTCTCAACAAAGCTAAAGACGAAAGCTAACGACGTATACGACGTTTATGAGATAACCGAAACTCTATAATTTACAAAATACTTAAAGGAGGAAACATTATGGCTTTCTTTGCTTCCGCAGTAGGTGTACTGCAAACTCTTGTTATCGCCCTTGGCGCAGGTCTTGCGATTTGGGGTGTCATTAACCTTCTGGAAGGATATGGCAATGACAATCCCGGCGCCAAGTCCCAGGGCATGAAGCAGCTCATGGCTGGCGGCGGTGTGGCGCTGATTGGCATCACCCTTGTACCGCTTCTGTCGGGTCTGTTCGGATAAATGGGCTTCATATTCGATGCCATTGTCGAATGGATTCGCGGAATCCTCGTCGGCGGCATTATGTGGAACCTCACGGGACTTTTCGATAACGTAAACGACAAGGTGGGTGACATCTCGGCACACGTATCGGCTACACCGCAGATGTGGAATCGGTCGATATACAATATGATACAGAGGCTGTCCGATAATGTCATAATCCCCATCGCGGGTGTGATACTTGCCTTTATTATGACCCTCGAGCTTATACAAATGGTGGCTGACAAGAACAATATGCACGGCGACGTTGACACATGGATGTTCTTCAAGTGGATATTCAAGACCGCCGCCGCTGTGCTTATCGTCACCAACACATGGAACATCGTCATGGGCGTGTTCGATGTGGGGCAAAGCATCGTTTCAAGGACAGGCGGCATCATTGCTTACGACACCTCAATAAACATCGAGCGAGGGCTTGTTGACCTTGAAGAAAGGCTGATGGCAATGGACATAGGACCGCTGTTCGGTCTGTGGTTCCAAAGCCTGTTTGTGGGCATCACTATGTGGGCGCTGACCATATGCATATTCATCGTCACCTACGGTCGTATGATCGAAATATATCTTGTGACGTCTGTCGCACCAATACCAATGGCGACCATGACCAGCCGGGAGGGCGGTCAAATGGGGCAGAACTATCTGCGCTCGCTGTTTGCGCTGGCTTTTCAGGCGTTCCTTATTATCATCTGCGTTGCCATATACGCGGTGCTTGTGCGGAATATCGCCATCACCGACGATATTTCGGGGGCAATATGGACGTGCATGGGCTACACTGTGCTCCTGTGCTTTACGTTATTCAAGACAGGCTCCATGGCGCGGTCCATATTCTCGGCGCATTAAAAAAGCACGGGCTGCCGTTTTTGCGGCAGCTCGTGATGATGTTGTGATTTCGGCTAAAGTAACATCAGATGTTATTTTAGCCGAAAATATAAATTTATTATGAATTTAATTATTATAC
>JAZTWV010000034.1:0-34452 GCA_045636145.1 Candidatus Flemingiibacterium sp. | reverse complement strand
TCTGCCTCAGCTGCGATCTCGTCAGCGGTGATAGCTGCACGAGGAATTTCGATCATGGTACCAACCTTGTAGTGCATATCGGAGCCAGCTGCTGCGATTTCAGCGTCAGCGGTCTCAACAACTACGTTCTTAACGTACTTAAGCTCTTTGATCTCGCCCACGAGAGGAATCATGATCTCAGGAACGATATCCCAATCGGGATGAGCCTTCTTAACGTTGATAGCTGCACGGATAACAGCCTTGGTCTGCATAGCCGCGATTTCGGGGTAGGTTACTGCAAGACGGCATCCGCGATGACCCATCATGGGGTTGAACTCGTGGAGGCCTGCAATGATAGCCTTAACCTCAGCAACAGTCTTGCCGGTATCCTTAGCGAGAAGCTCGATATCCTTTTCTTCGGTAGGAACGAACTCATGAAGCGGAGGATCGAGGAAACGGATGGTAATGGGGTTGCCCTGCATTGCCTCGTACATAGCCTCAAAGTCACCCTGCTGCATGGGAAGGATCTTAGCGAGTGCCTTCTCACGTCCCTCAACGGTGTCGGAGCAGATCATCTCACGAACAGCCGCGATTCTGGAAGCCTCGAAGAACATATGCTCGGTACGGCAGAGACCGATACCCTGAGCGCCAAGCTCGTAAGCCTTGGTAGCGTCCTTGGGGTTGTCCGCATTGGTGCGAACCTGGAGCTTTCTGTACTTGTCAGCCCAAGCCATGATACGGCCGAAGTCGCCGCCGATTTCAGCGTCAACGGTAGGAATAGCCTCACCGTAGATGTTACCGGTGGAACCGTCGATGGAGATAACGTCGCCCTCTTTGTAGGTCTTGCCGCCGAGAGTGAACTGCTTGTTTTCTTCATCCATGTTGATCTCACCGCATCCGGATACACAGCAGGTACCCATGCCGCGTGCAACAACCGCTGCGTGAGAGGTCATACCGCCGCGAACAGTGAGAATACCCTGGGAAGCCTTCATACCGGTGATGTCCTCAGGAGAGGTTTCAAGACGAACGAGAACGACCTTCTTACCCTGTGCCTTCCAAGCCTCAGCGTCTTCAGCAGTGAAGACAACCTGGCCGCAAGCAGCTCCGGGGGAAGCGCCGAGACCCTTACAGATAGGTGTTGCAGCCTTGAGCGCCTTAGCGTCGAACTGCGGATGGAGAAGGGTGTCGAGGTTTCTGGGGTCGATCATGGAAACAGCCTTCTTCTCGTCGATCATGCCCTCGTCAACGAGGTCGCAAGCGATCTTGAGAGCAGCCTGTGCGGTTCTCTTACCGTTTCTGGTCTGGAGCATATAGAGCTTCTTATCCTCAATGGTGAACTCCATATCCTGCATATCGCGGTAGTGATTTTCAAGAGTATTGCAGATCTCCTTGAACTGTGTGAAGCACTCAGGCATAACCTCAGCCATCATATCGATCTTCATAGGAGTACGAACACCTGCAACAACGTCCTCGCCCTGTGCGTTCATGAGGAACTCGCCCATGAGCTTCTTCTCACCGGTTGCGGGGTCACGGGTGAACGCAACACCGGTACCGGAGGTCTCGCCCATGTTACCGAATGCCATCATCTGAACGTTAACAGCGGTACCCCAAGAGTAGGGAATATCGTTGTCGCGGCGGTATACGTTTGCTCTGGGGTTGTCCCAAGAACGGAATACTGCCTTAACTGCGCCGATAAGCTGTTCCTTAGGATCGGTGGGGAAGTCCTCGCCGATCTTGGACTTGTACTCAGCCTTGAACTGATTTGCAAGGGTCTTAAGGTCGTCAGCGGTCAGGTCAACGTCCTGAGTAACGCCCTTTTCTTCCTTCATCTTGTCGATGAGCTGCTCGAAGTACTTCTTGCCGACTTCCATAACAACGTCGGAGTACATCTGGATAAATCTTCTGTAGCAGTCCCAAGCCCATCTGGGGTTGCCGGACTTAGCAGACATAACCTCAACAACCTCTTCGTTAAGACCGAGGTTGAGGATGGTATCCATCATACCGGGCATGGATGCGCGAGCACCGGAACGAACGGAAACGAGGAGAGGATTCTCCTTATCGCCGAACTTCTTGCCGGTTACGCCTTCCATCTTCTCGATGTATTCGTAAATTTCAGCCATGATGCCGTCATTGATCTTTCTGCCGTCCTCATAGTACTGAGTGCAGGCTTCGGTAGAAATGGTGAAGCCCTGGGGAACAGGAAGACCAAGCTTGGTCATCTCTGCGAGGTTTGCGCCCTTACCGCCGAGAAGCTCACGCATGGATGCGTCGCCTTCGGAGAAAAGGTAACAATACTTTTTGCTCATTGGTGTGTCCTCCATATATAATAAATTATTAACGTGATAAAACGTGCGGGATACCTTGCCGCAGTGTGATTTTAGCCACAATTTGGCATGGGTATACTGACCGCAAGTTATATTATAACATATATTTTTGAAAATAGCTATAGTTTTTATAAACTTTTTTCAAATTTCGCCATTTTATTTACAAATTACCCGTTTGCGGTCATGTTTTGTGGCATTTTATATAATTAAACGCCCCCACGGCAAGCCGGTACAGTCCGCTTGCCTGTGAGAGGCGTCTGTTTGGTGTAAAATTCTGCCAGAATCAGCTTTTCTGCTGTTCAACGATTTTTGCAAATCGGTTCAGGTATGCTGCGATTACTGCGCGTGTTGCAGGTGCGGTAAGATCCTCATTTTTGTTTACGATTCCCATTGCAGCTCCGAAGGAAACACCCTCGCTTGCCCACTGGCTGTAGCGCAGGGAGGAAATATCGGCTTTTGCAGTGGATGTGATTCCAAGCGATTTTGCATAGCGTGCCAGTATGATGAGCGCCTGCTCGCAGGTAACGCTGTCGTCGGGCGCAAACCTTCCGTCTGCATAACCGGTGACGATTCCGTTTGAGGAGGCCCATGTTACTGCGTTTGCATACCACTGACCCTCGGCTACATCAGAGAAAGCCGCAGGTGTTGAAGCTCTGGGCGAGTCGGCAAAGCGCCACAGGATAGTTACAAGCATGGAGCGTGTCACTGAAACATTTGGAGCGAAAGTCGTGCCGGAAACACCGTTCATAAGACCGGCTCTGAAAACATACAGAATGTCGTCGAAATTTTTGTGATTTGCAGGTACATCCGTGAAGGGAAGGAGTGGAGGATCACTTGGCTTTGCATCTGTGCCCTCAGCCATTCCGTATGCGGTGTCGCAAAGGGGGAAGACATAACCGTTAGTCTGTTTGTCGGATGCTTTATGAGAGGACTCGAAGCTGGCACCGTCAACTACGGTATTACCACCCACAAGAAAATATTTGTCACATTCACAGCCGGATATAGTTCCGGAGGTATTGCCGGCAACAACCGGGTCATCCCATGTTACGTCAACTCCGTACCACTGGTTGTTTACATACACGGCGTTCCACATATGGGATTCCATGTTGCCCACGCTATTTACTGCGTAGCCGTTTACGGTAACACAGGGAATATCAAGACGGTCGCAGAGTATTTTGAAGGCATTTGAATAAGCCTCGCACACAGGGCCGTTTTTGCCCGATGCTCCCGTAAGAGCGGTGATCCCGATGTGTGAGCTGTGAGGGGATGATGAAGGGGTGCTTCCGGTGTAATATTCGTTGCGCGATGTCAGCGCGTTGTTGATTGCGTGAAGCTTTTCGGGGACGGAAGCAGCATTCGCAATCTCCGGAAGTGCCAGTATTGAGTTAATGGCGTCTTCCTGGATTTTGATATCGGCTGCGATTACTTTGGGGTCTGAATGAAATTCACACCGTACGTCGTAAGCGGGACCGTTTCCGGTGTCGGCATATAGCAGAAAATAGATGGTAACGGTGTAGGATATTTCCCCTTTTGAATTATAGGAAAAGTCTGCGGAATAGGATGTTTTGCAGCTTCCAGTGAGCCAGAAGCACTGTGGATGGTCTGCAAGGAACTCCATGTATACGTCGCACACTTCGCGTGTGTGTTCTTCACCTATAGCACCGACTTTTTCCATAACGGCAGCCTGTGCGCGCTGTCCGTCGTTGGCATCACCCATGGGCGTGTATTTTGCCGTTCCCTTGATCTCATTTACGGTGACACCGTAAACCTTGCCGCCGAATTTCTGGCTCAGATCCTCACCAAGGGTAACATTGGCAAGAAAACCGTCTGCCCCTTTTTCGGCTTCGTTCATGAGAAGCTCATAAAAATTACGGGCTTCATTGTCATTTGCTAACTCTGAATGGTTGCCCAGCCACTGGGTCGTGGGATAGGCGGATACGCCCAGCGCGAGAAGCACCGCCATGATACAGAAAGTTAAAACAAACAAAAGTTTTTTCATAAAAACAACCTTGTATCAAAAATATTTTGGCATCGAATGCACATACAAGTACATTATATCATATATGTACCGCTTTTGTCAATTGTTACATTATTCTGTATCTTATATACCGATATGCCGTTTGTTTGTGAGTTTTTTCAAAAGTTCACACATTGGAAATATAAGCATACCCACAAAAAAGTTGCCAACACTGTGAAGCAGGTCCCACGGAAGTCCGGAAATTATCCAAGCCGCCGTTTGCCGAAGAGTCATTTTGAACATAAACGCCTGTGCAGGAGCGTAAAGTATTCCGAACGCAATCCCGTGCAGAGCACATACCGCAGGATATACGACACACGCCCATCTTTTTGACATATTCCTTGGGAGAAGCATGGTTACTGCCCAAAGTATTGTCCATATATAAAGGTACGGGACCCACCACATGGAAAATCCGGCGTATAATCCGTTAAGACCTACATAAATATAGATTGGTATCAAGGCTTTTTTTCGAAAGACCACAGTGTAGGTCATGGTTAGCATTCCGAGCAGGTGAATGTTTGGCAGAACCTCCATGATGATCTTTGAGCAGAACATGATCGTGCCGAGCATTGCAAATACGGCTAATTCACGTATGTCTGTCGACTTGCGCTGTGATTTACTGCCCATTACTTTGTGTACACAAGCTGATAGGTTTGATTTTCTGCTATTTTCGTAATATCAACGCCGGTCATGGCTGTTTCACCGTCTATATAAAACGCCCAATAGCTTTGGTTGATGTCGAAGTCCGCAACAATACCGTTGACTTCCTTTACATACAGACCGTAAGGACCGTCCTCACCGGCAATAAGCTCATGCTCAAGCAGTGCCGCGCCCACGGTATCCTTGTCGGTGTGTATTGTGAATACAACGCTGTTTTCTTCTGCTTTTACTTCCACTGTTACGGTTTTTGCGCCATCACCGAATTCGGCATCTTCAGTATATGCGGCGTCCGCCCATATGTCAGTTTGTTCCTCAGCGTTACAGGAAGCAAAGAATACGGCGAAAATAAGTAAGAGTACGATTGAAATTGACTTAGTAAATGTTTTTTTCATTTTGAGACTTTATCCTTTTCTTTGAATTTTTTGCAAAAGGATAAAATAAAAGTACCCCCACGGGGTACTTGTAGGCTGTATTTTGATATCCTGCCATACCAAAATGCAGTCATGGCATAAAACAGCCTGACTGAATCTTTGCCACAATCTCCCCAATCCTGCCCGGGAAACTTTTATGTGCCGCAGAACGATAAGCATTCCGACTTGACCTGCGCTTTGCGGCAGGAGATACGGTAATGGCTGTTGTGACGGATTCCAACCGTGCTTTCCTTATCCCCGAACATACCGTCTGGCGGTATGCCCGACAACGAACATGATTTAATGTTCCGATGAACTGCGTTTATTCATTTGCAGGTTTCATCATACCATAAAACAGTGCCGCTGTCAAGGGATTTGATATGTTTTTGAAGAAAAAATCTTTTTTTGCTTGATTTTTTTGCCTGTGTGTGATACAATATTGCATAAGGAAAATACTTGCAAGGCGAGCCGGAGTTATCCGGACTCGTCGATTTGTGTTTTGATTTTAAATAAATTTTCTTAAACGGATGGAGCAAAATAATGGCAGATATATTTGACCTTTTTAAAAAAATAGAGCGTGCGGGAACTCCGTCGGGTGAGCCTATTACACACCTCGTTGTGGGACTCGGAAATCCGGGAGATAAATACCTTTACACCCGTCACAACGCAGGATTTCTTACCCTTGACTATATAGCACAAAAAGCAGGAGTTAAGGTTGACCGCTCAAAATTTAAAGCTCTTACAGGTGAGGCTGTTATCGGCGGCAAGCGTGTGCTTCTCATGAAGCCGCAGACCTTTATGAATCTCTCCGGCGAGGCGGTCCGCGCGGCGGCGGATTTTTACAAGATAGCACCGGAAAATGTAACCGTTATATGCGACGATATCAATTTGGCACCTGGCAAGCTTCGCATACGCAAAAAGGGAAGTGACGGCGGTCAAAAGGGACTGCGCTCCATAATCGAGCATCTCGGCAGTGATGCATTTCCCCGTATACGTATGGGCGTTGGTGCAAAGCCGCATCCGGAATATGACCTTGCCGATTGGGTGCTGGGCGAATTTCCCAAGGCGGACAGGGAGCTGTTCTTCACCGCTATGGGGAATGCCTCGGATGCGCTTCCGCTTATAATCGGCGGCGACATTGACAAGGCTATGTCACAGTTTAACTAATGCGCCGTTTTTGAAAAAATTCCATCCGAAAATGAGTTTCTGTTAATAAATTCGCTCTGTTCGGTTTCGCATAAAATCGTAGGGCGGGGGTTTACTCCCGCCGTTGCCGTGTTTTTTGTCAATAAAAACGGCAGGAGCAAGCCCCTGCCCTACGCGGGGAAATAAATTTTATATAATTGTAATTGTGACTTAAAATATAACGTGGAGTAATGTATGACAAATATAATTGCCGAGAGCATACTGCTTGAAAAAGAGTACGACCAGATCGTTAAAAATATTGACGCAAGACGTCATGAGGCGGCACATCCGCTTCAGATAAGCGGTCTTTCGGACGGCGCGAGGGCGGTGTTTTACGCCGGCGTTATCCGCCATGTGAGAGAAAAATACGGCATTCCCGCCCTTATACTTGTCTCCGACGAGAAGGACGGGCTGAAGCTTTTTAATGCACTCTCGGAGCTTTCCTTAAAGCCGCTGATGTATCCTCTGCGCGATCTGGTGTTTCACAATATCACATCATCCCACGAATATGAATTTGAAAGACTCCGTGTGCTGTCCGCATATATTGCCGCCGCATCGGGGGAGTGTGTGTACGACTGCGTGATTGCCGCGCCGGATGCCGCAATGCAGTTTACCATGCCTGTAGACACTCTCTTGGCAAATACCGCTGTTATTGATATAAACGTGCCGCTTAGACTTGATGAGCTTTGTGTGCGGCTTGAGGAGAGCGGATACTGTCGGGCGGAGCTTGTTGACGGTGTTGGTCAGTATGCGGTGCGCGGCGGAATCGTTGATATTTTTCCGCCCTATTCCGAATATCCGGTGCGAATCGAGCTTTTTGACGACGAAATTGACCGCATGGGTTATTTTGACATTATAACTCAGCGAAATATTGAAAATCTTACCCGTTTTACGGTTACGCCTGCACGGGAGATAGTCACAACCGCAAAGATACGCGAGGATATGAAAAAAGCGGCTTTGGCACAGCTTAAAAAAGCATCGGATGAGCGTGTAAAGGGTGAGCTTTCGGCAGAGATCGAGGCGCTTGACGGTGGAACGGAGCTTAATTTCACGGATAAATATTTATCGCTCATATATGAGAATAAAACCACCCTTGCGGACTATGCCGCGTTTGCGGCGGAGAAGTGTGAGCTTCGTCATCCCCTTGTTTTTGTGCAGGAGGAGCGTGCCTGCCTTGACCGCATGAAGGCGTATGATTTTCATATCACAAGCGAGATCGAGACTCTGCTTGAAAAGGCGGAAATATCCCCAAGATATGCCGATTATTCGCGGCACACCGACTATTTTGAGGCGTTCCTTGACAAAAGCGGTGCGCTTCTTTGCGATACCTTTGCCACAAATCAGCCGGGACGAAAGCTGTCGGGTCTTTACGCATTCCGTACAAAACAGACTGTATCTTATGCCGACAACATGGAGCTTCTCTCGGAGGATCTTCGCGACTACGCCGAGGGCAAGTTCCGCACGGTGGTGCTCTGCGAAAACGAGACCATGGCAAAGAACGTGGCATCGGAGCTTTGCGAGCGAGGTCTCCAAGCGATTGCCGCGTCAGAGGGGACGGAATACGGCATACTGACTCTGCCCGAATCCGTAACGCTTATAGTTTCGGGCGTTAATCTTACCGGCTTTGAGCTTACTGCCACAAGATTCGCGCTTCTTTCCATGTACCAAAATCCCAATTCCTATTCAAGGACCATACTCTCTCGCGGACGGCGTGCAAAGCACAGCCGCTCCTCGCAGGAGAAGATACTTTCCTACAATGACCTTACCGTAGGTGATTTCGTGGTGCACGCAAACCACGGAATAGGTATGTACATGGGTATTGAACAGCTTTCAGTTGTTGGTGTTACCAAGGACTACATCAAGATAAAATACGCCGGGGACGACCTTCTTTACCTGCCCACGGATCAGCTTGATATGGTGTCAAAATATATCGGCGCTCATACGGAGAACGGCGGCGTGAAGCTTTCCAAAATGGGGGGAGCTGAGTGGGGCAGAGCCAAATCAAAGGCGAAGGCGGCGGCAAAAAACATGGCAAAAGAGCTTATAAAGCTCTATGCCGAGCGTCAGCGCAGAGAGGGATTTGCCTTTGCCGCAGACGAGGATTTTCAGCGTGAATTTGAAGCGGATTTCGAGTATGAGGAAACCGAGGGACAGCTTCAGTCCATTGCGGAAATAAAAAAGGATATGGAATCCCGTGTGCCAATGGACAGACTGCTTTGCGGTGACGTCGGATTCGGCAAGACCGAGGTGGCACTCCGTGCGGCATTCAAGGCTGTAATGAGCGGCAAGCAGGTGGCGATTCTTGTGCCTACCACCATACTTGCAATGCAGCACTATCAGACTATCCTTTCCCGTATGCGCGGCTTTCCCGTAAGCGTTGATATGCTCTCGCGCTTCCGCACACCCAAACAGCAGCAGGAGACTCTTCGCCGACTCCGCCGCGGTGACGTTGATATAATCGTCGGCACTCACAGGCTGGTTTCAAAGGACGTTGAGTTCCACGACCTTGGTCTTGTGATAATCGACGAGGAACAGCGTTTCGGTGTGGCGCACAAAGAGAAACTTAAGCAGATATCCGGAAACGTGGATGTGCTGACCCTCACCGCAACGCCGATTCCGCGAACACTTAATATGGCGATGAGCGGTATTCGTGATATGTCCGTGCTTGACGAAGCTCCGGGAGACCGTTTCCCGGTACAGACCTTCGTTATGGAGTACGACGACATGATAATAACCGAAGCCATAAAAAAAGAGCTTCGCCGCGGCGGTCAGGTCTTTTTCCTTCATAACACCGTGGACGACATAGATGCCGTTGCGCTGAGGATTCAGAAAAATGTGCCGGATGCACGTATTGCGGTGGCTCACGGTCAGATGGACAAGGAGCTTCTTTCCGATATTTGGCGCGGCATGGTGACGGGCGAGATCGACATACTTGTATCCACCACCATTATTGAGTCGGGCGTTGATGTGCCAAATGCCAATACGCTTATAATCGACCACGCCGACAGGCTTGGACTTTCTCAGCTCCATCAGATACGCGGCAGAGTAGGCCGCTCGTCAAGACGTGCCTACGCCTACTTCACCTATCCGCCCCATATGTCACTTAACGAGATCGCCCAGAAGCGTCTTTCCGCCATGCGTGAGTATACGGAATTCGGTTCGGGCTTCAAAATAGCACTGCGCGACCTCGAAATACGCGGTGCGGGAAATCTCCTCGGTGCGGAACAGCACGGACAGCTTGATTCCATCGGATACGATCTGTATGTGAAGATTCTTAACGAAGCGGTGCTTGAAGAAAAAGGCATAGCACCGACACCTAAGTTTGAATCAAAGCTTGATATTTCCATTGACGCGTATTTGCCCGAAAAATATATTAAGAGCGAATCTCAGCGAATGGATATTTACAAAAAGATTGCTCATATCGAGAATACGGACGATCTTGACGACCTTGCGGATGAGCTGATGGACCGTTTTGGCGAGATTCCGCGACAGGCTGACACGCTTATGTACGTTTCGCTTGCACGCGCCCTTTGCGAGAAGGCGAGAATACCGAAAATCGAGCATAAGGGCGAAATAATCTCCATAATTCCGGAGAAGATCGACCCTATGCGTTGGGCAAAGGCGGCGGCGGACTCAAACGTGAATCTTACGTTCAGAATGGCAGGAATACCATCTGTAAACTACAAAATCAAGGGCTCGCGTCCGCTTTACGACATCTGCGAGGTGCTTAAAGCCTATCTTGCGGATGACGGCGTACAGAAATGACCGCTATATCACGAAATGTCGAAAATTTACAAATATGTGTAGAACACATGGAGTAAGCGTGATATAATTACCTTAATAATTATACTGTTACTTGGGAGAATATGTTTTATCATGGAAAAAACAGTAATGATAAATATAAAATCGGCGCATTTTACGCCGAGCGTAAACTACGTCAAAAATGTTACGCCTGTGGATGTGTTCAGTGCAGACAGCTTCGATTCCGTAGATGCACAGCGCATTGATATTGACTACGAGGGTAGGCTTTTTACTAAGGACGGCAGGCTGGCTGTGGAATACGACGAAACGGAGCTTACGGGCATGGAGGGAACTACCACAAGTATTTCCTTTGAGCTTAAAAATCCCGGAATCGTGGTTATGGAGCGAAAGGGAAATGTGTACGGCTCACTTTGCTTTGAGGACGGCGGACGCATAATGTGTACCCAGAACACCCCCGAAATGGAGCTTCCCTTTGTTATTGACACGGAGAAGCTTGTAAACGAGCTTACAGAGGACGGCGGAGAGCTGAAAATCAGCTACGGCATGGAATTCCGCGGAAGCCTTGTACAGCGCACTATTATGCACGTTATAGTGCGCCCAACTCGCTGATATGGCAAACAAAACTATCACAGGGGCGCAGTTTCGCACCGAATTTAAGAATATAAAGCCCGGAGCGTATCTTTTTTTCGGAGATGAAAACTTCTTAAAACAGCGTGAGCTTCATTCACTGCGCGAAAAAATATGCAAGGACGAAAACACTGCCGCCTTCAATCATTTCATATTCACAAGGGATAATTACACCACAGACGCCCTCTATGCGGCGGTGATGAGTATGCCCATGATGAGTGAATACAAGCTTATCGAGCTTTATGAGATACCCTTTTCCGAGTATCGCAAAAAAGAGGATACGGACGGTCTTAAGTCGGCACTTGAGGCGGCATCCGTGAGCGAAGATACGGTTCTTGTTATTTACACCACCCCCGAAAATTTTGATCCCGGAGATGCTAAAACACCCTCTGCTGCAATGAAGCTTTTCAGAGAATATGCGATTCCTGTGGAGTTTGCACACGAAAGCTCACAGAGAATCATCTCATGGGTGCAGAAGCATCTTACCTCGGAGTCGATTATCGCGGAACTGCCGGAGTGCGCCTATATTATCGAGACAGTGGGGCACGATATGACCACGCTTTCGGGCGAGATAGACAAGCTGTGCGCCTATCTTCACTACAAAGAGAGGGACAAGCTGTGCCGCGCGGATATTGACTTTGTGTGTTCGCGCAACAAGGAGATCGGCGATTTTGAGTTTGCGGATGCCATTCTTTCGGGCGATAATGAAAAGGCGTTTTATGTTCTTTCTGATATGCGTATGAAGAACGAGCCTGTTCCCGTTATCCTTGGCGGAATCATCAAGATTTTTACCGATCTTTATGCCCTCAGACTGTTTTCCGATGCCGGCATATCACACGAGGATGCGGCAAAGCGGTTGGGACTTCATCCGTATGTGGCAAAGCTTCGTATGGCAAAGGCAAAGACCTGCGAGCGTCAGGCACTGTCCGAGATAATAGAGCTTTGCTATGAAACGGACAAGGCACTTAAAACAAGCTCGCCGGATGATTATCTGCTGCTTGAGCGGCTGATTGTTACCGCCTCACAGTACAGAAAAAAGAAAGTTTTTTAAGTGTATGGATAAGCTGAAAATAGATATTCCCATAGCTGTTGAGGGAAAGTACGATAAAATAAAGGTGTCCTGTGTTGCCGATGCCCAGATAATCACAACGGACGGCTTCGGTGTGTTTGCATCTGAGGAAAAGGCGGCACTCATCAGACGGCTTGCCGCACCACGCGGAATGATCGTGCTTACCGATTCTGACGGCGCAGGAATTGTGATACGCAAGTTCTTTAACCGCATTTTGCCTAAAGAAAAGCTGTATCATTTGTATATACCCAAGATAGAGGGCAAGGAAAAAAGAAAAAAAGAGCCGTCAAAAGAGGGGACTCTCGGCGTTGAGGGCATGGAAGCGAAGCTTATTTACGAGCTTCTCGCACCCTTTGCATCGAACAGCGAACCAAGGGGTCAGGCAAGAGAACTGTCAAAAGCCGATTTCTTTGGTGCAGGACTTTCGGGAAGTGACAAGTCCGCCGAAAAGAGGGCAAGACTTTGCCGATTTCTTGATCTTCCCGACAATATGTCGGCAAATGCGCTGCTTGCGGCAATAAATCTTCTCGGTGAAGCCGAGCGATATGAGGAGTTTTTGAAGAATGACAGAGAAAATTAAGGCACTGTTTCTAAAATACCGTGAGATCATTATGTATCTTATCTTCGGTGTACTTACAACTGTCGTCAGCTTTGTTTCATACTATGCGCTTCTTTATCTCGGTCTTCATTATCTGGCGGCTCAGATCGTTTCGTGGGTGCTTGCGGTGGCATTCGCTTTTGCTGTAAACAAGCTGTTTGTTTTTGAGGATAAGACCGAATCAGCACAAGGTCTGTTTTATCAGATGGCAGGATTCGTTTTGGTGCGTCTCGGATCGGGAGTGCTTGAAACGGGGCTTTTGTGGCTCGCCGTTGGCGTTGCTTCTATTAGTGAGCATATCGCCAAGATACCTGTGGCGGTACTTACAGTGATACTCAATTATATCGCATCAAAGCTGTTTATTTTTAAAAAGAGGAACAAGTAAATGAAGCTTAAATTCAATGTGGAAGGAATGAGCTGTGCCGCCTGCTCAGCATCTGTTGAGAGGGTTGTTCGGCGTATCGAGGGTGTGGGCGCGGCGAGTGTTAATCTGCTTGCCAAGCTTTTGGTTGTTGACACCGATGTGACTGACGGTGAGCTTGCGGAGAAGATATGCACGGCTGTTGCCAAGGCTGGATTCTCGGCGACTCTTATTGAAAATAAGACAAAAACCGCAAAAGAAAAGCCCGAGGACGACAATAAAAGTGATGCCGCTACGGCAGAAATGCGAATACGCCTGTTTGTGTCAATAGGATTTCTCGCGGTGCTTATGTACCTCACCATGGGGCATATGCTTGGACTTCCTACACCCCATTTGTTCCACAAAACCGAGGGGGCGGTAGTATTTGCATTTTTGCAGTTTCTTCTCACTCTCCCGATTATGTATCTCAACCGCAAATTTTATATAAACGGCTTCAAAGCACTCTTTCACGGCGCGCCCAATATGGATTCACTTGTGGCAGTTGGCTCATCGGCTGCCGTGATTTACGGAATTGCCGCGATTTTCATAATGGGATACGCCCTCGGTCAGGGCGATCTTGGGACGGTTGATTATTACCGTGAGAATCTCTACTTTGAATCTGCAGCGATGATACTTACTCTTGTTACTGTCGGAAAATTCATGGAAGAAAAGAGTAAGCGAAAGACAGGCGCGGCAGTTGAACGCCTTTCCGGACTTGCTCCTGACACCGCCACAGTTGAGCGTGACGGCAGGATGGTTGAAATCAGCACTTCCGAGCTTGTCGTAGGTGACATTATCGTCATACGCCCCGGCGAATCTCTGCCGGCGGACGGCGTTGTCACTTGGGGAACGTCAAGCGTTGACGAATCCGCGCTTACCGGCGAATCCATTCCGGTGGAAAAGAGCGTCGGCGACAGCGTGATGGCGGCTTCCATTAACAAAAACGGCAGTTTTAAATACCGCGCCGTTAAGGTTGGAGCTGAGACTTCACTTGCAGGTATAATCCGCCTTGTGAGGGATGCCGGTGCCACAAAAGCACCTATTTCAAGGCTTGCCGACCGTGTAAGCGGAATTTTTGTGCCGGTGGTAATGGGTATTGCAGTGATTACCTTTGCTGTGTGGATGCTTATTGGCAAACCCTTTGATTTTGCGCTTAACTGCGCCGTTTCGGTGCTTGTTATATCATGTCCTTGTGCTCTGGGACTTGCCACACCTGTAGCGGTGACAGTGGCTATAGGTCGTATGGCAGAGAGAGGAATACTCGTTAAATCCGCGGAGGCTCTTGAAGTGCTTCACAAGGTGAAGACAGTGGCACTTGATAAGACCGGCACGGTAACAGAGGGCAAGCCGTCTGTTACCGATGTTATATCGAAAAATAAGGACGAGCTTTTATCTGTTGCGGCAACGCTGGAGGCAGTCAGCGAGCATCCGCTTGCACAGGCGATTCGCGAATACTGTGCCGAAAACGGTGCTTCGCCTGTGGAATATGAGGATTTTTCGGCTGTGTCCGGCAGAGGCGTTCATGCTGTAATTGGCGGCGAAGTTTGCTTTGCAGGCAATGCCGCATATATGGCGGAGCAGGGAGTGCCTACATCGGAATACACCGATATTCTCGCACGGCTTGCACAGGACGGAAAAACGCCCATGCTGTTTGCGAGGGGCGGCAGAGTTATTGGAATCATAGCCGCCGCAGATACAATAAAGCCTACATCACGTCAGGCAGTAGAACGGCTTTACGAGCTTAATGTTGAAGCAATGATGCTTACGGGCGACAATAAAATCACCGCAGATGCCATAGCAAAACAGGCAGGCATCAAGCATATTACGGCAGAGGTGCTTCCGGCTGATAAGGAGCGTGTTGTGGCGTCCCTCATGGCGGATGGACACAAAGTTGCATTTGTGGGTGACGGCATCAACGATTCGCCTGCCCTTACACGGGCTGATGTGGGAATCGCCATAGGCACGGGGACGGACATAGCCATCGACTGTGCAGATATAGTGCTGATGGGAAGCGATCTTAGCGGCGTTCCCGATGCAATTGAGTTTTCGCGGCGTACTATGCGAAATATACGCCAAAATCTTTTCTGGGCGTTTTTCTACAACACCCTTGGAATACCGATTGCGGCAGGCGTGCTCTCACCATTTGGGATAGTTTTGAGTCCTATGGTAGGTGCCGCCGCCATGAGTCTTTCGTCGTTGTTTGTGGTAACAAACGCGCTGAGACTGTATAAAATGAAAGTGTGATAAAACTGTTTTTGGAGGAAAATAAAATGAAAACTATCAAAATTGAAGGAATGCACTGCTCCCATTGCAGTGCTCGCGTAGAAAACGCACTGAAGGCTCTTGGACTTTCCGCTAAGGTGGACCTTAACTCGGCTTTGGCTACAGTTGACGGCGACAATATCCCCGATGAGCGCGTACTGCGCGAGACCGTTGAGGACCTTGGCTTTGTGGTTGTCGAAATAAAATAATGAGATCTGAGCGTTCAGTAAAAAATAGCCTGTACGCCATTGTCGGACAGGCTGTAAGCCTTATTTTCGGCTTTGTTACGCGCATCGTATTTGCAAATAAGCTTGGAGATGCATATCTTGGGCTTAACAACATATTTTATTCGGTATTATCCCTTCTGTCGCTGAGTGAGCTTGGTATGGGCGCGGCTTTTACCTTTGCTTTGTATTCGCCTATTGCCGATGATGACAGGGAACGTATCGGTCGGGTGATGAACCTCTACAGTGCGGCGTACCGCGTTGTGGCGGCTATCGTTACGGTGCTTGGACTATGTCTTGTACCGTTTCTGCCGCTTATTACCGAGAGTGTCCCCGATATTTCAAATATAACGCTCATATATCTGCTGTTTCTTGCAAATTCCGCGGCAAGCTATCTCTTTTCCTACAAGCGTGCTCTTATTACGGCATCAGAACAGGATTATAAGAATTCCGTAAACATCAGCCTGTTTTCCATAATTCAGAATGTGCTTCAGCTTGTGCTTCTTATCGTGGCGGAAAGCTTTGTTCTGTATGTTGCGGCACAGCTTGTATGTACGGTGGCATCAAACGTCGCCATATCACATACGGCAGGGAAGATGTTCCCATATCTTAAAGCTGTCAAGGGGTTCCCCGAAAAGAGTGAGCTTGATTCCATTAAAAGCAACGTAAAAGCCATGTTTATGACCCGTTTCGGCAGTGTGGCGGTTACAGGAACGGACAATCTGCTTATTGCTTCCGTGGACGTTGCACTTGTGGGCATTTATTCAAACTATCTTCTGCTTTTGCAGACGGTGCAGGTTATTTTAACACAGGTCATAAACGCCGTGACGGCTTCGGTTGGCAATCTTATTGCCGAGGGAAGTGAGCGGAGAGGGGAAACATACCGAAATATAATATTTGCTGTTGCGTGGCTGTACGGCTTTTCGGCAGTGGCACTTGATACGCTGATGGGACGGTTTATTGAAATTGCATTTGGCGGAGATTGGCTTCTTTCCGGAGCAGTTGTTCACATCATGGCACTTAACTTCCTACTTGCCGGAATACGGCAGACAAATCAGATGTTTATCAATGCCGGAGGCCTCTTTGAATCCGTGAAATGGCGCGGATTTGTCGAGGCGGCGGTGAATCTCGGAGTATCTGCACTGTTCCTGTTCTATTTCGACATGGGACTTTTGGGCGTGCTTCTCGGCACTACCGTATCGCACCTCTTTGTGGGTGTTATCTGGGAAACGGTGTGCGTCGGACATTACTGCATTAAGGACGGTATTCGCACGTATGCGGTAAACAATCTTATTTATACGGCGGTTATTTTTGCTGTGTGTCTCATAAATCGCTATGTTTGCTCACTTATACCGACTACTGTTTTCGGATTTGTGGGAGCGGCGGCGACTACGGCGATTTTACCGAATCTCGTATTTGCTTTGCTGTCGGTGCGGACCCCTCAGTTTGCGTTTTTTGCCGATGTGGCAAAACGCATGGCAGGGAAGCTTTACAGGCGTTAAGTATAACGAAGATAATTTAAAATTTCTATAATCAAAGGGGTGTTTACATTATGATGATCGGCGCATTGATTCTTTTTGTGCTTACCTACGTGCTTATGCTTGCGTTCAGCAAATACAGACCCTACATTGCTCTTGCCTCGGCTCTTGTTTTTGTTGTGACAGGTATGCTTTCGCTTGAAAACGTATTCGCCTCCATTGACTTCAATGTCCTTCTTATGATTGCAGGTACAATGGGAACTGTTGCGCTGTTCATTGATAGCAGAATGCCGGAGCT
The DNA here is from genome assembly GCA_045636145.1 of Candidatus Flemingiibacterium sp. GTDB lineage: Bacteria > Bacillota > Clostridia > Oscillospirales > CAG-272 > Flemingiibacterium. The sequence goes on along the minus strand of JAZTWV010000034.1, from coordinate 17,159 downwards.
TCTCGCTGATCTTATTATGAGTAAAATACCCAATGTCAAATGGGCTATAGTTGCAATGTCGTTGTTCTCCGGTATTATTTCCGCTTTCGTTGACAACGTGGCAACTGTACTTATGGTAGCTCCCGTGGCACTTGAGATAGCGAAAAAGCTTAAAGTGAATCCCGTGCCGTTTATCATCTCCATCGCGGTTTCCTCAAATCTTCAGGGCGCGGCGACGCTTGTTGGTGACACCACAGCCATTATGCTGGGTTCGGCGCTTGATATGAGCTTTATGGACTTTTTCTGGTACAAGGGCAGACCCGGTATATTCTTCGCGGTAGAGCTTGGTGCGATGCTTTCGGCTGTAATCGTGGCATACCTTTTCAGAAAAGAAAAAGCCCCCATTCCGAAGAGCGATGAGCTTACAAAGGTTAATGACTACGTACCGACGGTACTTCTCGGCGGAACTATTCTTACTCTGATTATTGCATCCTTTATTCCTAACAAGCCGGCAATTACCAACGGTCTTATATGCTGTGCGATTCTTCTTGTCGGTCTTGTTTACAACCTCATTAGGAAAAAGACTGTTAAAGCTGTTGTTTCGCCCCTCAAGACCATCGACTTTGAGACTATCGGACTTTTACTGGGCCTTTTCATAATGATAGGCGGAATTTCCGAGCAGGGCGTGATCGACGCGGCGGCAAATCTTCTTGCCAAGGCAGGCGGCGGAAACGTGTTTGTCCTTTACACGGTGATCGTGTGGGCATCGGTACTTATTTCGGCGTTTATCGACAACATCCCATATGTTGCAACCATGATCCCCGTTATCGGCGGACTTGCGGCGGCACTTAATATAGACCCCACGGTGCTTTATTTCGGTCTGCTTTCCGGAGCGACCCTCGGCGGCAACTGCACGCCTATCGGTGCATCGGCGAATATCACGGGTATAGGTATTCTCCGAAAGGAAGGATATACTGTGAAAAACAGCGATTTCTTCAAGATAGGCATCCCGTTCACCCTTGCTGCCATTATTCCGGCATACATATTGCTGTGGATAATGTACGGCGTGTGAGTGGGGATATCTACAAATTGAGGTGGATATTATGAGCTTGGATTATAAGGCGATAGGTAAAAATGTACGCGCGGCGCGCCTGCGAAACAATCTTACGCAGGAAAAGCTTGGCGAATATTCATGTGTTGAACCTACGAATATCTCTCACATAGAGCGAGGTGCTACAAAGGTGAGCCTGCCAACATTGTTTTCGCTCGCCAATGTACTTTATGTAACGCTCGATGAATTGATGTACGGAAACTTGAAAAATGATTCTGCGGTGTCTGTTGGAATCATAAACGATGCTGTTTCGGACTGCACTCCCTCGGAGCTTCGCGCTATAGCTGAAATTATTACAGCCCTCAAAAACGCCATCCGAACCGGAAAAGAATAATAAAAATGGGGCTGTTGCATTAACTTGCAACAGCCTCATTTTGCGTAATATTTACTTCTTCGGTACAATAACACCATAGTCGCCGTCAGCACGCTTGTACACAACGTTGACTTCGCCGGAAACCGAATCCGAGTAGATGAAGAAGCTGTGACCGAGAAGGTTCATCTGAAGTACCGCTTCTTCCGGTGTCATAGGACGAAGCTCAAATTCCTTTGTGCGGATAATCGGCTCGTCGTCCACGGGCTCTTCGGGAAATTCCTTTATAACATTTTCGCGAAGCCGCTTTTCAAGCTTGGTCTTGTTTTTGCGTATCTGCCGCTCAATTGCTTCTGAAGCAAGGTCAAGGGCGTTTCTGAAGGTATCGTCGGTCTCTTCGCCTCGGTAGATCATACCGCCTGCCATGATGGTTACTTCCACCCGCTCACGGTTCTTAGGTGCGGAGAGCTTGACCGTGGCGGTCGCTTCGTCGCGGAAGTATTTGTCGAATTTCGCAAGCTTTGCTTCGGCAATGGGCTTGAAATCTTCCGGTACGCTTAAATGTCTTCCAACGTAGTTAATTAACATAAACTCTCCACCTTTTTATTTGATTTTTCGGGATGCAGATGCTGTTTTGCGGCACCTTTATCATCCGCATCTTTATTATACCACATTTCTTTATAAAAATCAACAGTTTACATAAATTTATTTTATAATTTATTGTGAACAGTGCACTAAAAAATGTTACATTTTAAATTGAGTAAAATCTTGCATTTTTTATTGACAGAAAGGGGCAAAATGTGATATAATATAAGTAGTGTTCTTGTGTTTTGCTCCATTCTTTGATGGATATAAGACATATAAAAATATATTTACATAAATCGGAGGACAATATTATGTCAAACAAGCTTCGTGCCGGCATCGTCGGTGCTACGGGTATGGTAGGTCAGAGATTTATCACTCTTTTGCAGGATCATCCCTATTTTGAAATAACCGCTCTCGCGGCAAGCCCCCGCAGTGCAGGCAAAACCTACGAGGAGGCTCTCGGCGGAAGATGGAAGCTGTCCACTCCCATGCCGGAGTCCGTTAAGGACATGGTCGTTATCGACGCGTCCAAGCTTGATGTTATGGCTGAGCTTGTGGATTTCGTATTCTGTGCGGTAGACATGAAGAAGGACGAAATAAAAGCTCTTGAGGAGGCTTACGCCAAGGCGGAGATCCCCGTTGTTTCCAACAACTCCGCAAACCGCTGGACTCCCGACGTTCCTATGGTAATACCGGAAATCAACGATGCTCACCTTGAAGTTATCGAGGCACAGAAGAAGCGTCTCGGAACAAAGCGCGGATTTATTGCCGTAAAGCCCAACTGCTCCATTCAGTCCTATGTTCCGGCACTCACTCCTCTTCTCAAATACGAGCCCACCGAGATCGTGGCAACAACCTATCAGGCGATCTCCGGTGCAGGCAAGACCTTCAACGAGTGGCCCGAAATGATCGACAACGTTATTCCTTATATCGGCGGCGAGGAAGAAAAGTCCGAGCAGGAGCCTCTTCGTGTTTGGGGTAAGGTTGAAAACGGCGAGATCGTTAAGGCTGAAGCTCCCGTTATCACCACACAGTGCATCCGCGTGCCTGTAACCGACGGTCACACCGCGGCTGTGTTTGTAAAATTCAAAAATAAGCCCACCAAGGAAGAAATCCTCAAAGCGTGGGCGGATTATTCCGGCAAGCCTCAGGAGCTTGGGCTTCCTCATGCACCCAAGCAGTTTATCCACTACTTTGGGGAAGACAACCGTCCCCAGGCGAAGATCGACCGCGATCTTGAGGGCGGCATGGCAATATCCATCGGACGTCTTCGCGAGGATAAGATATACGACTATAAGTTTGTGGGACTCTCCCACAACACTCTGCGCGGTGCTGCCGGCGGCGCGGTAGAGATTGCCGAGCTTCTTTATAGACTCGGATACCTTTCAAAGTAATAGCTTCACAAGGCTGTGCCGCGTAATGCGGCACAGCTGAATGTGCTTATTGGGAGAAATAATCCCACGGGGAAATCTCATGATTGCTCCCATGCTCGGATTATTCACTTTGTTAAGCTACAAATCCGATGTGCGGCTTTTTTATATAAATATTACGCTGATTTTTTCGTATTTCGGCGAAACGCACGTCAAGATATAAATAAAATCCAGGAGGAATAATCAAATGAAATACGATATACTTATAGTCGGCGGCGGCGGACGCGAGCATACTATTGCCGAGACACTAAAAAAATCGCCCAAGTGCGGCAAGCTTTATATGGCTCCCGGCAACGGCGGCACTGCGGCTATTGCGGAAAATCTTCCCATTAAGGCTACCGATGTTGAAGGAATAGTTGCGGCGGCGAAGGAAAAGAAGGTTGACCTTGTTTTTGTAGCTCCCGACGATCCGCTTATGCTGGGGACTGTTGACCGCCTTGAGGCTGAGGGAATACGCGCATTCGGTCCCCGTACCAACGCGGCTATAATTGAGGGCAGTAAGGTCTTTTCCAAGGAGCTTATGAAGAAGTACAAAATCCCCACTGCCGCTTACGAGGTGTTCGACAATTCTGCGGATGCTATTGCGTATATTAAAAAGCAGAATTCCTTCCCGGCAGTAATAAAGGCTGAGGGACTTGCTCTTGGAAAGGGCGTTATCATCGCAGAGGATATGGCGGCGGCTGAGGCAGGCGTCCATGAGATCATGGACGACAAGGCATTCGGTGATGCAGGAAACCGTGTTGTTATCGAGGAGTTCCTCACAGGCCCCGAGGTTTCCGTGCTCGCATTTACCGACGGCAAAAATGTAGTTCCAATGGTTTCGGCACAGGATCACAAGCGTGCTCTTGACGGCGACAAGGGGCTCAATACCGGCGGCATGGGTACATTCTCTCCAAGCAGAATCTATACTCCCGATATTGCCGCTGTTTGCATGGAAACCATATTCCGTCCCTCTATCGACGCTATGGCAAGAGAGGGAAGACCCTTTAAGGGCGTTATCTACTTCGGTCTTATGATAACCAAAAACGGTCCGAAGGTAATCGAATACAATGCACGCTTCGGCGACCCCGAAACTCAGGTTGTGCTTCCTCGTCTTAAAACAGACTTCATTGATATAATCAATGCGGTTATCGACGAAAAGCTTGATAAGATCAATATCGAATGGGAGGATAACGCCTGCGTGTGCGTTGTTGCCGCATCCGGCGGATATCCTGTAAAGTATACCAAGGGATATGAGATCACAGGTCTTTCGGAGCTTGCAAAAATGGAAGATATTATGGTGTTCCACGCAGGAACAGATATAAAGGACGGAAAGATAGTTACATCCGGCGGACGTGTTTTAGGTGTTACCGCAAAGGGTGAGAATCTTGATGCGGCTATAGCAAAAGCTTACGAGGCGATAAAATCTGTTAACTTCACAGATATGCATTATCGCCGTGACATTGGTGTAAAATGAACGGAGAAAAGGAACGCAGGGATTTGCTTTCCGAAATAGCGGAAAAGCTCCCGAAGCTGTCAAAGGGACAGAAACAGATTGCGCACTATATGCTGGAGCACTACGAGAAAGCGGCATATATGACTGCGTCAAAGCTTGGCGCACTTGTTGGTGTGTCCGAGTCTACGGTTGTGCGTTTTGCCGGAGAGTTCGGATTCGAGGGCTATCCCGAGCTTCAGCACTCTCTCCAGGAGCTGATACGCACAAAGCTTACCACGCTCCAGAGAATCGAGATCGCCAATGACCGAATCGGTGATTCGGACCTGCTTGAATCGGTAATGATGTCCGACGTTGACAATATACGCCACACACTTGATAAGATTGACCGTAACTGCTTTAACCGTGCGGTTGATGCGCTGATCGGTGCAAGAACCGTTTACATCGTAGGTATGCGTTCATCTTCCACTGTGGCGAGATTCCTCACCTTCTACCTTGAGCTTATTCTGCCACAGGTAAAATTAGTGCGCTCTACAGGCGGCTCTGAGGTGTTCGAGCAGATACTTCGCATATCCTCTGAGGATGTGATGGTAGGCATAAGCTTCCCGCGCTATTCCAAGCGTATAATAAACGCTCTTGAATACGCAAAATCCCAGGGTGCTCATGTTATCGCGCTTACCGACAGCGAGACCTCGCCGATAGCCGCTCATGCGGACGAGCTTCTTCTTGCAAAGAGCCAGATGGCATCCTTTGTGGATTCCCTTGTAGCTCCTCTTTCCATAATAAATGCGCTTATCGTTGCTATCGGAAAGAAAAAGCAAGCGGAGACTGCGGCGACCTTTGAGAAGCTTGAGCGCATCTGGGACGAATACGAGGTGTACGATACTTCTCACAGATGACGCACTGTGCAGTATCACCCTAGTAAGGAAGATTAAATGAAAAAGATCATTATAATAGGCGCAGGCGCCGCGGGTATGACCGCGGCGATCTTCGCAGCTGAGGCAGGTGCCAATGTTACGCTTATGGAGCGTAACGACCGTCTCGGCAAAAAGCTTGCCATTACAGGCAAGGGAAGATGCAATATCACCAATAACAGCGATATAAATACTCATATCGAAAACACTCCCACAAATCCCCGTTTTATGTATACGGCACACTCCAATTTTTCTCCACAGGACGTTATGGCGTTTTTTGAGGAGCTTGGCGTGCCGCTGAAAACTGAGCGTGGAGACCGCGTTTTTCCCGTGTCCGACAAGGCAGGAGATGTGTGCGGCGCACTGAAGCGGAAAATAAATCGCCTCGGTGTCAATGTCATAAACGAGCGAGTCACGGATGTGCGTGTTTGCGGCAGATTCTCTGTTGTCACCGACAGGGGCGAATACAGTGCCGATGCGGTTATTATCGCAACAGGCGGTATGTCCTATCCGCTGACCGGCTCAACAGGCGACGGCTACCGTATTGCCGAGAGGCTGGGACACACGGTTGTAACGCCAAAACCATCGCTTGTGCCCATTGAATGCTCCGAAAAGTGGGTTCGCGAGGCAATGGGACTCTCACTTCGGAATGTAACGCTGACGGCGGCTGAACTTGACGGAAAAACGGTGTTTTTCGAGCAGGGCGAAATGCTTTTCACCCATTTCGGCGTATCAGGACCTCTCGTTTTGTCCGCATCAAGTCACATGAAGGGGCTTGGAGAGAAAAAGTACAGGCTTTTTATTGATCTTAAGCCTGCACTTGACTTTGATACGCTTGACAGACGTTTGCAGACCGATTTTTCGAAGAATATCAACAGGGATTTTATAAATTCGCTGGGTGAACTGCTTCCTTCGAAGCTTATTCCTATAATAGTAGGTCTCAGCGGAATCGACGGACGCAGAAAGGTCAATTCCATCACTCGTGAGGAGCGACACACCCTTGTTAAGCTTTTAAAGGAGCTTCCTCTGACTGCGGTACGCCCCCGTCCCATCGACGAGGCGATAATAACCTCCGGCGGCATAAATGTCAAGGAAATATCGCCAAAAACCATGGAATCAAAGATAGTTCCCGGACTGTATTTTGCAGGCGAGGTAATTGACGTTGACGCGTATACAGGCGGATTTAATTTGCAGATTGCATTCGCCACCGCAAAACTTGCGGCGGAGTCTGCGTCGTCGGAATGGTAATATAGATATAAAGGAGAAACGGTTATGGATAAAATCGTAATTGCCCTTGACGGACCAAGCGGTGCCGGCAAAAGCTCCCTTGCCAAGGCTATTGCCGCAAAGCTCGGTATAGTTTATCTTGACACAGGCGCACTTTACCGCACTGTGGGACTTTTTGTAAGAAGAAATGATGCCGACCCCAAGAACGAGGAAGCTGTGAGCGCACTTCTTCCGGAACTTGATATTGACGTAAAGATAGTGGACGGCGCACAGCAGGTTTACCTTAACGGCGAGTGTGTGGGCGATGCTATACGCACCCCGGAAATGTCCATGTATGCATCTGCGGTTTCGGCTTTGCCGTCGGTCAGAGCTTTTCTTCTTGATACACAGCGAGCTTTTGCGCGCCGCTCCTCCGTTATTATGGACGGACGGGATATCGGCACGGTAGTGCTTCCCGATGCGGACGTTAAGATATTCCTTACCGCAAGCGATGAGGTGCGTGCTGAGCGTCGACTTAAGGAGCTTCTTGAAAAGGGACAGACCGTCACCTTTGAGGAAGTCCTTTCAGACATGAGAGCACGCGATCTTGCGGATTCCACAAGAGCGGCGGCTCCCCTTAAAATGGCGGACGATGCAAAGCTTCTTGACAACAGTACGCTTGATTTTGACGGTACTGTTGCGGCGGCACTTGATATAATTTCAGCGGCAAAATAAGTGAAAGGTTTTAGGCTAAAATGAATCTTTACAAGGCTATCAGAACTTATCTTCCCGGGGTTATTTCGTGGCTTTTTAATATACACGTCCACGGCAGTGAAAACGAGCCGCCGGAGGGAGGCTATATTGCCTGCTCAAATCACATAAGCTTTGTCGACGTACTTACTCTTGCTGTGGCTGTAAAAAGGCAGCTTCGTTATATGGCGAAAAAGGAGCTGTTTTCGATTCCCGTTCTCGGCGGTATTGTAAAGGCGTGCGGCGCGTTTCCTGTTGACAGAAAGGGAAGCGCTGTGGCGGCTCTCAAAAAGTCTATCGCCATTCTCGGAGAGGGTGAGCCCGTAGGAATGTTCCCCACTGGTCACAGATTTTCCGGCGTGAAATTTGATACGACCAAGGATGAAATAAAATCAGGCGCGGCAATGGCGTGTTATCGGGCAAATGTGCCGGTTGTTCCCATGTTTATTGCCACAAAGAATGACCGCGTAGTGCTGTTTCGCCGCATAGACATATATGTGGGCAAGCCTATAGCCTATGAGGAATTCGGATTCACAAAGGGCGGGGCGGAGGAATATGACCGCGGAGCTGAGCTTATATACGAGCGTATAGCTGAGCTTATGCCTGAGGAGAGACGAAGCTTATGAGTGTTACTGTTGCATCTCTTGCAGGCTTTTGCTTTGGTGTGAGCCGTGCTGTTGACACGGTTGAGGCGGCTGTGAAAAACGGCGGCACAGTTTATACCCTGGGAAAGCTTATTCACAATCCCGGTTTCATACGGGATCTTGAGGCGCGCGGCGTTAAGATAATAGATGCTGACGGAATTGAAAAGGCGGCGGCAGATGCCACCGAAAAGAATCCGGCAGTGATATGCACCCGTGCCCACGGCATTACAGCCGAACTTGATTGTAAGCTGGCAAGTCTTTCGCTTGCAAATCCGCACTTTAAGGTGCACGACTGCACTTGTCCTTATGTTAAGAAGATACACAGGATAGCCCGTGATGAGACTGACGAGGACACGGTGCTGTGTGTGCTTGGGGATGAATCTCATCCTGAAGTGCAGGGAATAGTCAGCTATGCAAAGGGTGAACACATTGTTGCAACCACGGCAGATGAGCTTACAGATCGCCTTAAAAATGACAAATACAGTGAAAAAAAGGTGGTTTTGGTAGCTCAAACCACCCAAAATTTAAATGAATGGAAAAAAACTATAAAAATTTTCGAAAAACTATATACAAATGCGAAAATTTATGATACAATATGTAGTGTAACAGAAAATAGGCAGGATGAAGTCTTGAAGCTATCCCGAAAAATGGATATGATGATTATTATTGGCGGCAAGGACAGTTCCAACACGAACAAGCTTTTTGAAGTCAGTAAACAAAATTTGCAATTATCTTTTTTGATTGAAGATGCTTCCTCCATTCCGCTCGAGTATGTTAAGCCCCATATGAAGGTGGGAATTGCCGCAGGAGCTTCAACTCCCGGCAGAATTATTCAGGAGGTTCAAAATATTATGAGCGAGAACATTGAAAAAACATTTGAAGAGATGCTTGACGAAAGCATCAAAACCATCAAGAACGGCGACCGTATCGTAGGTGTTATCACCCAGGTTTCCGACAATGAGATCCAGGTTGAGATTCCCGGCGTTAAGTTCACCGGCATCATTACATATGATGAGCTCACCGACGATCCCGCAGTTAAGCTTTGCGACACCTACAAGGTAGGCGACGAGATCGAGGCTAAGGTTCTCAAGGTAAATGATGCAGAGGGCACAGCGGCTCTCTCCAAGAAGAAGATCGACGTTGATAAGAATTGGCAGGTAGTTGTTGAGGCATCCGCTAACAACGCTATTATAGACGCTAAGATCATCGAGGTTGTTAAGGGCGGTATCATCGGTCTTTGCGACGGTGTACGCGTATTTATTCCTGCATCTCAGTCCGGACTTCCAAAGGACGCTGATCTCCATGCGCTCCAGGGTCAGGTTAAGAAGGTTAAGATCATCGACATCAACGAGCAGAGAAAGCGCGTGGTTGCTTCCATCCGCGTAGTTGAGAGAGAAGAAAACAAGGCAAAGAGAGATGCTTTCTGGGCGCAGGTTGAAGAGGGTCAGCAGTACCGCGGCGAGGTTAAGAGCCTCATGAACTACGGTGCATTCGTTGATCTCGGCGGCGTTGACGGTATGGTTCACTCCACCGAGCTTTCCTGGAGAAGAATCAAGCATCCTTCCGAGGTTGTTAATGTGGGCGATGTTATCGACGTAACCGTTAAGGCTGTTGATAAGGAAGCAAAGAGAATTTCTCTCTCCTACAAAACTCCCGACATGGATCCTTGGAAGATTTTCACCGATAAGTATGCTGAGGGCGATGTTGCAACTGTTAAGATCGTATCTCTCATGGACTTCGGCGCATTTGCTGAGGTCGTTCCCGGTGCGGACGGTCTTATCCACGTTTCCCAGATCAGCCTTGATAAGATCGCAAAGCCTGCTGACGTTCTTAAGGTAGGCGATGAGGTTGAGGCTAAGATCACTAAGATCGATCTCGAAAACCACAAGATCAGCCTTTCCATGAAGGCACTTCTTCTTCCCGAAGAGCCTGTAGAGGAAGCAGAGGCAGCTCCTGCTGAAGAAGCTGTAGCTCCTACAGAAGAAGCAGCGCCTGCTGACGCTGAATAATTTTTAAGATTGAAAATGACGAGACTATGCGGTCTCGTCATTTTTTGTATAATGTTGAGATTATCGAGTGGGGATTTGACTCAACTTCACGATTCGTATACCTTTCTACTGCTTGACAAATGGGTTTTGCTGTGCTATACTTGCTTTATAAAAGATTAGAAAAGGAAAATGAAAAATGTATAAAATAGGGGCGTTTTACTGCCAGATAGCGGCAGGTGTAAGAGAGGCAGGCCTTGCCGATGTTAAAGCCGCATTTGAGCTTGCGCATGAAAACAATATCACCTGTCTTGATTTTAATTCCAAGGAAATTGATGAGGGTACTGCCCAGCTGCTTCGTTCTACAGACATGAGTGCAGCATCCGTACACGGTTTTATGCCGCTGAATTTCGCGACAGATAAGATGTACGATGAATCTCTTAAAAATATGTGTGATGCCATAGATAAGGCAATATCCGTAGGAAGTCCGTTTTTCATGTCCGTGCCTCAGCCGCCAAAGGATATGGACGAAGCTCTGCGCCCCGAATTTATTAAGGCGGTGAGAGCGCAGTTTGCTGATCTTTGCGATTATGTAAAAGATAAGCCGATTACTGTAACCGTAGAGGATTTTTCACTCTCAAACAGCGGATACGGCACATTTGAGGATATAGACTATCTTCTTAATAACAACCCCACCCTTGGATTTACATATGACAGCGGAAACTTCGCGCTTGCCGGAATTGACGAGGTTGAGGGGGCGAAGCGTTATGCAGATCGTACTGTGTATGTGCACCTGAAGGATATTAAGGTTATACCTGAAGAAGGACCGTCAGGAATTCTTCGCCGCGGTGTATATTATGACAGTCTTGAGCTTGGCGGCGGATATCTTAAAAATTTGGAAGCCCTTAAGATACTTAAAGCCGCAGGTTATACGGATGGAGTTCTTACCATTGAGGTGAATTCAAGCTTTGACAGACTTTCCCGTACACTTACTTCACTAAAGTGGCTTGAGGAAGCACTCACCAAAATATAAAATGAACGCGCTGTATGCCGATTCAGGCATACAGCGCGATTTCTAGTTTTGCTTCTGAACGCTTTTGTACTCGTTGTAATACTTGTAAAAGGGACAGCGGGGGCTTGACATGGCGCGGTAAAATTCATCCTCGTCAAGATTCGCGATGCACACGTTTTCCTGCATATCGTCGTCCCAATCGTAAAATTCGCAGGTTTCGCAGTTGGATTCGGGAAGCTTTTTCTTTTTAATCATGGGTTTCTTCTCCTTGGTCGTCACTTGTCGGGTCAAGCTGTAAATATTCGCCCAATATGCGCTCAGCGTAGGCTATCATATCCGATGGCGATGCCGGTGAGCCGTAAAGCTTGCCTGTTCCGTGGCTTTTTGCTTTATCAGCCGGATAATCCCGTAAAAAATACAGGTGTGAATTATAGTAGCTCGGTCCGTAGAAAAATGCGGTAGGTACAAACTTCGGGTTGTCCGGGTACACCTCACCGTCACTCATTTTTACAATATCAAAGGTGAAAAAGCCGCCAACCATGTTCTGCCAATATTGCATGGCGGAAACTAAATTTCCCAGGGAATAAATGCACAGCGTAGTGCCGGAATCGGTCTCTATCCACTCTATGGGCTGAAGCACATGGGGATGATGTCCGATTATTACGTCCGCACCGTTTTCGGCAAGCAGTCTTGCCACGCGGCGCTGTTCATCATTTGGCGTAGAGTTGTTTTCGTCGCCCCAATGTATTGATACTACCGTAAGATCGCCTGCTTTTTCCGCAAGCTCGCTCTGGCGGATAATATCGCTGTCGTTTATATATGGAACAACATACTCCGAAGAAGCAGGAAGCCGCATACCGTTGGTGCCGTATGTGTAGGAGAGGAATGCAAGCGTCACGCCGTTATACTCAAGTGTTCGGATGTTATCGTAATCCTCGGTGCTTTTGTATCCGCCGATAAGTGTGATATCCGACATTTCATCGGACTGCCAAAAATCAATGGTTCCGGCAAGTCCGCGCTCGGACTTGTCGCACATATGGTTGTTTGCGATATTCACGATATCAAAGCCCATGTCACGAAGATCACGTCCAAGGTCCTGTGGGGAGTTAAAATTGGGATATCCGGAAAGACCCAGATCATCGCCGCCCATCAGCGTTTCCTGATTTATAAAGGCAAGGTCAAAGCCTTTTATATACTCGTCCACATCGTCGTACATTGGTCGGAAATTGTAGGGGCGTGTATCTGACGAGGCGCGGTTTCGTGCGTCGATGTATATGCAAGGATGGATAACATTGTCGCCTGACGCAAGAAAGGAGATTCGAGCTTCTTCATAAGGCGCAGGCGGTTCTGTTTCGGCAAGCTCGGTTGTATCGCTTTCCGTAAAGGTATTAAAACTGTCCTCATATTCATGCTTTTCTACGGGCGAAATAATAAAAGCAGGGGTATCATCTATCTCCTTTTCACACGATAAGAGCGTGAAAAGTGAAAATGCCGCAAAAATTGATATAACAGCAAATTTTTTCATGTGCATCCTCGATATTTTCTATTTTATATTATAATTATACCACAGAAATAATATTATGTAAATGTGTAAGCGATATTTTCGCAAAAAATATTGAAATTTGACGAAAGGTGTGGTAAAATGTAATAGTGTATTCTTATTGTCAGCCTTGGCGGCATGAGAAATCTGTCCTGCATAGAAAGGATGATTATAATAAATGGTAGTAAAACATATTTTCATAATGAATCCTGCCGCAGGAAAGGGTGCTGCCGCAAAAAAGCTTTCTGAGGCAATAAACGATGCCTGCCGTGCCGCAGGTGTGCAGTACGAGATATACAAAACAGCGGGGCAGGGGGATGCTACAAGATTTGTCCGCGAGCGCATCTCATCAAAGCCAGAGGATGAAATATACCGCTTCTACGCCTGCGGAGGTGACGGAACGCTCTCCGAGGTTGTATGCGGTGCGGCGAATCCCGATGCCGACAAATGTCCCGGTGCGCTTAAAAACATTGAGGTTGGCTGTATTCCCGTGGGAACAGGCAACGATTTTGTAAGGAATTTCAAAAATCGTGAGTTTTTCTCGGATATAACGAAACAACTTCTTGCTGATGCTTCCCTTGTTGACTGTTATCGGTGCAGTGATGGGCATATCGGCGTGAATATGATAAACATCGGCTTTGACTGTGATGTGGTGGTTAAAGCGGCAGAGCTTAAGAAAAATCCGCTTCTTCCGAAAGGTCTTGCATATATAGCCGGAATCGCTTCGACACTTAAGAAGAACCTTGGCAGAGTAATCACCGCAAAGCTTGCCGACGGTACTGAGATTACGCGCGAATTTCAGCTTGTCAGTGCGGCAAACGGCGGTTTCTGCGGCGGCGGATTCCATTCCGCTCCCGGAAGCTCTCTTAACGACGGACTTCTTGATGTGAGCCTCATAAACAAGGTTTCCAGATTTGATTTTATCCGACTTGTAGGTGCATACAAAAAGGGCACTCATCTCGAAACAAAGCTTGGAAAAAAGGTGGTTTATTACGCTAAGGTGAAATCCGTGGCATTTGAATTTTCTGAGCCTTCTAATGTTTGTGTTGACGGAGAGGTGCGGCGGCTTGACCGCTTGGCTCTTTCGGTGCTGCCGCGTGCAATTGCTTTTGCAGTGCCTGTCGGATGTGAGATAATATAGATAAAAACTGCGTACAAGGTACGCAGTTTTTATTATTGGTGTCCTATTACAGTGCCGCTGTAATAGTGTGTCAGTATCTCCTCATATCCTGCACCATTTTGTGCCATATAATCAGCTCCGTATTGACTCATCCCCACACCGTGACCGTACCCGGATACAAAAAAATACAGCCGACCGCCCATAAACTGCGCCGCAAAATCTGTGGAGCGAAGTCCGAATACGGTGCGCGCGGCACGACCGTCAAGGGTGATATTCCCCAGCTTGAATGCGGCGCATCTTCCGGAGAAATTATGTGTTACCGATACATTTGCTTTACCGTCATATTTGTATCCTGCGGCTTCAAACCGCTTTTTTATATCGCCAATACTGAATGAAACGATATGTGTATCGGTTATTTCCTCTGTGACAACAGATACAAGATAGGGAAGTGACTGCCCGAATACCGCAGAGCAGTCCTCGGTGCGCCCATGCGAGCTTGAATGCCAAAGCGCGAGGATGGGCGCGTTATCATACATAAGCACCTCGCCTGCGGTGGAATATGCGGCATCCCTTGCGGCATCTGTAGCCTGCTTTGCGTGGCTTTCGCCATAACGGTCTGCAAGCTGTGACTTTGTTATAAATCCACAGCAGTGGGTGACGTCGGTACATACGTCTGCGTTTTTGTGGGGATGGGAATCGTTCAAAAGGCAATAATATAGATACGTCCTTGCCGCCACCGCCTGCGCCTTTAAGGCTTCTTCGGAAAAAGTGTAGGGCATTTCGTGCGCCACAACGCCTGCAACATATTCCTCCACTGTGATGGGGGCGATAGTTTCGTCCGATAACAGCATAACGGTTGGTTCTATCGGCTCACATATATCCGATGCGGCACTTTTCGGAAGTGGCGATACAGAAAACAAAATTGCAAGTGAAATACAAGTAAGATTCACAATACACCTCTCATTTATGGGAAAATTCTGTTGCAATAACGGCGATTTTGCAATATAATGGCACAATTCTTGCAAAAAAATCATAAAATCGGCTTAAACTTTCAAAAAAACTATTGCATTTCAAGCGGTTGCGTGATATAATATAATATATATCTATACACATTCCCAATGGAGGAAAAACTATGCAACAGGCTCTTAACAATTCGTTTATGCGTAATACGCCAATATCAGAGAATACCGAGCTTTTTGATACACTGCTTGCAAGCAGCAGAGAGAGCTATTCTATTCCTGCGGCGGCGTTTACTAACTATAATGTAAAACGCGGACTGAGAAATCCCGACGGAACGGGCGTTATGGCAGGTATTACAAAGATAGGTAATGCCCACGGCTATATCATCAATGAGGGCGATAAGATTTCCATTGAGGGCGAGCTTTATTACCGCGGATATAACGTGGCAGACCTTATCAGAGGATATACCGAGGAGGGGCGCTACGGCTTTGAGGAGACTGCATATCTTCTGTTCTTCGGAGACCTTCCCACAAAAAAGCAGTTGTCGGATTTTGACACGCTCCTTGATTCATACCGCTATCTGCCGCAGAGATTCACTGACGACGTTATCATGCGTGCACCCACGAAATCGCTGATGAACAAAATTGCCACAAGCGTGCTTGCGCTTTACGCTTACGATGAAAATCCCGACGAGACAAGTCTTGAAAATATGCTCCGTCAGAGTATGCAGCTCCTAGCGAGACTTCCCATAATCGCGGCGCAGACATATGCGTTCAACCGCAGTTATTTCTGCGGAGAGAGCCTTAATATTCACAATCCCCAGAACAATCTTTCCACCGCGCAGAATTTTCTCCGTATCATGCGTCCTGACTGCAACTATACCGAGGAGGAGGCAAAGCTGCTTGACCTTTGCCTTGTGCTTCATGCTGAGCACGGCGGCGGTAACAACTCCGCATTCACCTGCCGCGTTGTATCGTCCTCAGGCACGGACAGCTATTCGGCAATTGCTTCGGCTATCAGCTCACTTAAAGGACCGAAGCACGGCGGCGCGAATATCAAGGTTTGCGAGATGTTCGACGCTGTGAAATCCGGCGTTCACGATTGGTCAGACGACGATGAAGTCACAAGCTTCCTTGAAAAGCTTATCCGCGGTGAGGAGGGCGACCACTCCGGTCTTATTTACGGTATGGGTCACGCTATTTACACTCTTTCCGATCCTCGTGCGGTGGCACTTAAGAAGTATGCAAAGGAGCTTGCAAGGGGAACCGAGTACGAGAGCGAGTTTGCACTGCTTGAAGCGATAGAGCGTCTGTCGCCTGCGGTATATTCTCGTTTTAAGAAGCTTGATAAGAATATATGTGCCAATGTTGACCTTTATTCCGGGCTTGTCTACCGTATGTTAGGAATCCCCGAGGAGCTTTACACGCCCCTCTTTGCCATTGCCCGCTTGGCAGGTTGGTGCGCTCACCGCATCGAGGAAGTCACCACCGGCAAGAAGATCATCCGTCCTGCATACAAGGCTATCGCAAAGCCTCGCGAATATGCTCCGCTTGTTGTAAGAGGCGGTAATTGATGGGCGGAGCAGGTATCTGAAAAATCTTTAGAGTAGCTTTATGGTTGGTCATTACCATTACCCCCAAAAAGCTCGGATGATGAAAGGTTGTGAACCGATGAGTACAAAAGGCAGAATTAAATGTCCCATTTGCGGTAAGCACACTTTTGAGAATGAGGGCGACTTTGCAATTTGTCCCGTTTGTGCATGGGAAAATGACAATGTTCAGTACCACGAGCCTGATTACGATGGTGGAGCCAATGAAATGAGCCAAAACGAATATCGCAAGAATTGGCTTGCAGGTAAACCAGTCAGGTAGGGTACAGTACAACAAAATACGAAAGCACCGACATGAGTCGGTGCTTTTTGTGTCATATAAGTGTCATATGTGTGTCATTCGCACAAAAAATGGGCTGTTTTGCATAATCTAAAAATAAGAAAAAGTCCCGAAAAGCCTGACTTTTCGGGACTCTGTAATGTGCGTGTAATTATCTCTTTGAGAACTGACTTGCGCGACGTGCGGCTTTGAGACCGTACTTCTTTCTTTCCTTCATTCTCGGGTCGCGAGTGAGGAAGCCAGCCTTCTTGAGAGCGGGACGATAGGTTTCGTCTGCCTGAAGAAGTGCACG
>JAZTWV010000033.1:0-53305 GCA_045636145.1 Candidatus Flemingiibacterium sp. | reverse complement strand
GGTAGTGGTAGGACCCTTAAGTATAACGTCACACTTGTAAAGCTCTTCCATAACATCGTCGGGGATAGCTTTCATGCAAGCGGCACGGTTTTCGATGGTAAGACCGTCAATAACCTTGAATACTACCTTGCCTGCCTTAACTTCGTCGGCGAGGAGAAATTCAAGCACATCCTGTGCGGCTTTTGTAATGATCGGACCGATACCGTCACCGCCGCAGATGCCGATGGTAAGTACGGGGAGCGCAGTGTAATCTACGAAATCCTTTGCGGCGTTTATCTTTTCAACGCGCTCAAGCTGAGAGCGAAGAACTGCCTCGAATTTTTCTACAGCAGATTTGATGTTTGCGTCATAATTGTTCATTTTTTGTTACTCCGTTTCATAGAATAGGTATTTATGATTGGTGGGAAGTTCCACATTATCAACATAGTTATCAACAGGCATATGCCGGATTTTTTTAAAAAACAGTGTCGTTTTTCGAAAAAAACAGGGGATTTTACGGGAGAGAACGTGAGTTCTCCGCTCGCTTTTCCACAACCTGTGGAAAAGCGAAAATGAGAAGCCGGCAATTATTTTCCCGTGGCTTTTGCGTTAAGCGAGGTGTCGGCACGCACACCTGCAAGGTACTCAAAGTACCCCTGCGCCCCAATCATTGCCGCATTATCGCCGCAAAGTGAGCGTGGCGGCAGATACAGTCTTAACTTCCGTTTTTCGGCAAGGGCTTCAAGTGCCGTGCGAAGATGGGAATTCGCCGCAACTCCTCCGGCAATAACAATATCGGAAAGTCCCGTGGCTTCAACTGCCATAGTGAGCTTTTTCACGACTGATGACGTTACAGCCTTTGTAAATGAGGCGGCAATGTCCTCTTTTACATATGCCTCGCCTTTTTGTTGGGCATTGTGCAGGTGGTTTATAACGGCGGTTTTGAGTCCGCTGAAAGAGAAGTCTAAATTATCGCCGATAACTGCGGCAGAGGGGAATTTTACGGCATCGCTGTTTCCGATAGAGGCAAGCCTGTCCATCTCCGCGCCTCCGGGATAAGGCAGCCCCATAACACGCCCCACTTTATCAAAGGCTT
Organism: Candidatus Flemingiibacterium sp.; assembly: GCA_045636145.1. GTDB lineage: Bacteria > Bacillota > Clostridia > Oscillospirales > CAG-272 > Flemingiibacterium. The sequence goes on along the minus strand of JAZTWV010000033.1, from coordinate 52,230 downwards.
CGCCGATGGCATCATCCCTTGTCCTGCCTACGGTCTCAAATTCAGTATAATCCGTGACTTTTATAAGCGATGTATGACCGCCGGATGCCACCAACGCCAAAAAAGGCGGTTTAAGTGACGGATGGACAAAGTAGTTTGCGGCAATATGACCACGGATGTGATTTACGGGTATCAGCGGTTTGCCGTTGGCGAAAGCCAGTGCTTTTGCGAAATTTACGCCAACAAGCAATGCACCGATGAGTCCGGGGTTTGATGTGACGACGATGGCATCTATATCGTCAAGCGTTACGCCGGCACTGTCAAGTGCCTCATAGGTTATGGCGGATATGGCATCGCAGTGTGCGCGGCTTGCAATTTCGGGAACTACGCCGCCGTAAAGCTTGTGTGTCTCTATCTGAGATGCGATAATATTCGAGCGAATTACACGTGTATCGCCGTCAAATTCGCAAACGGCGGCAGAGGTTTCATCGCAGGAGCTTTCAATTGCAAGTATCAGCATGGTTTTGATCCTTTTTTGTATTACGGTAAATTATGCGGCTCATAAGTACAGCATCCTCGCGAGGTTTCGAGTAGAACCCCTTTCGGATTCCGTCAACAGAAAATCCGTGCTTTTCATAAAGTGCACGTGCCGCTGTGTTTGAGACACGCACATCCAGCATCAGCTTTTCTAAAGACTCCGTTTCGCAGAGCTTATTTAGCAGTGCGGCGGCAACACCTTGACGTCTGAATTTTTGCAGAACGGCGATATTGGTGATCTCTCCCTCGCCGAGTATCAGATTCATCCCGGCGTATCCGCATATTTCATTATCTATAAGCGCAACGAGGCAGTGTGAACAGCCGTTTGAAAGGAAATCCTCAAAGCTTTTTGCGCTCCATGGAGTAGAGAAGCATTCATTCTCAATGGCGCATAGCTGGGGAATGTCCGAGACGGAGGCAGTCCTTACGGTAATTTCAGTCATAGTGTGTGTCACCTTGGCAGATATTCGTACATTACATCTCCCACCGCGGAGCAGATTTTTGAAGAACGGTCGTAGATGTAATTCTCTCCGTTATCCGCCTCAATGTACAAAATATTGTAATAGATTCCCGGATATTTATCCGAAGCAAATTTGAGCTTATAAAAGTCTCCCTCCGGGATGATGGTGGTGCGCTCACCGTTTATAAATGCGTCTATAATATTTTCGATGTCCTCTTTGTCGGAAACGGTGCCGATTCCGGTGGTTATCGTCTGCTCCACGCATATGACAATAAGGTTTGCATCAAATTCATCTATAGATGGAAGCTCGTCCTCTGCGCCTGCAAAGTACACATAACCGATGCCCTCGAACTTTTCACTGAGCCACTCAGAGGGGGCACATCCAACTATACCGAAAAGCTCCAACTCCGGATCGGTACATACCGCATACGGTTCAAGCTCGGTTGCGATAGGCTCAAAGCACAATGGGGTAATCATATATGTGATACCGCTTTTTTGGTCTGTAAGATTACCTTTATCATATGTCAGCGTCAGCGGACCGCTGTCCCTGCAAGATACGAGAAAGAGGGCGACTGCTATGAGCACCGACAGGATAAGTGATATGCGCTGTTTTTTCATCTTAATATCCGAACTTTCCGGAAAGGCTGTCGTCATCGTCGATCCAGCTTTTCACATCAATACAGTTGTATGTATCGGGAGTTGTACGGATAATAACCTTTTCAATTCCCGCATTTATAACAAGACGCTTGCACATCATACAGGAGCAGGTGTCTCCCACAAGCTCGCCTGTTTTTCCGTCAATGCACGCCATATATAGTGTAGCTCCCAGCATCTGATCCCGGGAAGCGGCGATTATTGCGTTTGCTTCCGCATGAACGGAGCGGCACAGCTCATAGCGCTCACCGCGAGGAATGTTCAGCTTGTCACGCATACAGAAACCGAGGTCGGTGCAGTTTTTTCTGGCTCTGGGGGCACCGTTATAGCCGGTTGAAGCGATGGTATCGTTTTTTACGATGATTGCACCGTATTTTTTTCTGAGGCAGGTGGCACGCTCTGCCACGGTCTGCGCAATATCCAGGTAGTAGTTTTCTTTTGAAACTCTTTCCATAGTAATCTCCTTTTATTTAATGGAATCGGCGAATTCTATCAGGAACTTTTTGAAATCTTCGCCTATTTCGGGGTGATTAACGGCAGATTTGACATTTGCGGTAAGGAAACCAAGCTTTGAGCCGAAATCAAATCGTTCGCCCTCAAAATCAACCGCGGTCATGCCTCCGTTTGTGGCAAGTACGCGCATAGCATCGGTCAGCTGAATCTCGCCGCCTGCTCCCAGCTCTGTTTTTTCAAGTATATCGAATATATCGGGGGTAAGGAGCACTCTGCCGAGAATAGAGAGATTGGTATAAACCTGATCAGGCTTGGGCTTTTCTATCATGTCTGTAACGTGATAGGTGTTATCTCCGTTGGATTCGGCTTTAAGAGAGCAATATTTGTAAACAAGCTCCCACGGTACAGGTTTTACTCCGCAGCAGGGCTTGCCGTATTTTTCATACGCCTGTGCAAGCTGTGTACATACGGGGGTTTCGGAGAGAATAACATCGTCGCCGTAGAGTATGTAGAACGGTTCATCTGCTATGAAGTTCTTAGCGGTAAGCACAGCATGACCGAGACCCTTTGTCTCTTTCTGCCGAAGAAAATATACGTTTGCGGCGGAGCAGATGCGGCGCATTTCATCTATTTTTTCATATTTGCCGGAATCGGCAAACTTTTTTTCGTATTCCACATTGTAGTCGAAGTAGTTTTCGATGGACTCCTTACCTCTGCCTGTTATAATAAGTACATCCGTAACACCTGCCGCGGCGGCTTCCTCAACGAGGAATGAAATTGCGGGACGGTCAACGATGGGAAGCATTTCCTTGGGAACAGACTTTGATATTGGCAGCATACGGGTGCCAAGACCTGCGGCTGGAATTACGGCTTTTGTTATCTTTTTCATTTTCAAAATCTCTCCTGTGAAATAAAGTGTATTCGCAGAGTGCTGATAAAAACAGTTTATCACTATATATTATATCGCGTTTTTGTTAAGAAATCAAGTGTTTTGATACACAAAAACGGGAGATGATACAATAAAACACCCAATATGTCGAAAAAACGGCTAAAAATTGCATCCGGAAGAAAACAGATTGACACGTGTGAGGGTAGTAAAACGGTGGAAAAGGTTAAAAAAGGTAATGCTGAGCGCATGGCGAAAATTCAGATATGGCAGGTGATCATCAAAACGGAGCTGTCTCGGCTCCGTTTTTTGCCATTTCGGATTTTTCCAACCATGCCTTGCAATCGGTGTCAAAATGGTGTATAATATAAGTACTACTTAAAATTGGAGTCGTATAATGATAAAGATTTTACACTGCGCTGACCTGCACCTTGACAGTCCGCTGTCAACTCTTGATTTTGAAAAGGCAGAGCTGCGCCACAGCGATATGCGTGCCGCATTTACGTCGCTCACCCTGTCGGCTAAAATGAATAAAGCGGATTTTTTGCTGATATCGGGAGATTTCTTTGACGGAGCCTTTGCTTCGCGCGATACTCTTTCTCTCATATGCCGCGAATTTGCCGCCATACCAGGCTGCAAAATAATAATAGCTCCCGGCAACCATGACCCATATACCCCGTCGAGCTACTATCGGCGTGTGGATTTTCCCCAAAATGTATACATTTTCGATTCACCTGAGCTTGCGTGCTTTGATTTCCCGGACAAGAATACCACTGTATACGGCTGGGCGTTTACTTCTGAGCATATGGAGACCTGTCCCCTTGAGGGATTTTCGGTGGAGAATCAGGGCAGAATAAATCTTCTCTGTGCCCACGGGGATCTTGATTCGGGCGACTCAAAATACTGTCCTATTCCGTCGGTACTGCTTGCCGACTGCGGCTTTGACTATGCGGCTCTCGGGCACGTTCATGCTCACAGCGGAGTGAAGCTGGTGGGAGGCTGTCACATAGCATACAGCGGATGCCTTGAGGGGCGCGGCTTTGATGAATGTGGGGAAAAAGGAGCGGTGCTTGCTGTTGCCGACAAGGATGTGATGCTTCAGTTTGCCGCTAAATTTGTACGGTTCTGCAAGCGAATTTATATAAGCGAGACGCTTGATATCAGCGGTGCCAGATCAAATGCCGATGTGGCAGATCGACTTGAGGCGTTTATCGCAGAGAGACATTTTGGCGAAGATACGGCTCTCAGAATAAGACTGACGGGCGATGTGTCGGGGGATTTCAAGCTGTCGGAAAGCTTTCTTTCCGAGCAGTTTTCAAGGCTGTTTATGCTTGAGGTGATTGATGCAACAATGCCGCTTCTTGACTGCGAAAAGCTTCGCTTCGACCCCACTTTACGCGGTGAGTTTTACCGAAGCCTTGAGCCAATGCTGCTTTGTGACGATGCCGAGACACGCGATACTGCCGCAATGGCACTGCGGTGCGGGCTTGCGGCACTTCTCGGAGAGGAGATCTGAGGTGCGAGATGTTTATTGAGAAAATACATATAGATACATTCGGTAAGCTCTCGGATTTTGATCTGGAGCTTACACCGGGAATGAACATTTTAGAGGGCGCTAACGAAAGCGGCAAATCCACCCTTGCGGCTTTCATTAAGTTTATATTTTACGGAGTATCTTCCCGTGAGCGTGAGCAGATCATGTCCTGGAAAACAGGCGGTGCGGCAGGAAGCCTCACTGTGTCCGTGGATTCTCACAAATACCGCATAGAGCGTGCTGTTGTGGGGAATCGCGAGGCGGTACAGCTTGTTGACGGTGAAAATAATATGCCCATAAGACACGCTCTTGACGAAAAAACGCCGGGCGAGCTGTTTTTCGGAGTAGATGCAGAAATGTTCGTATCAACCGCTTTTGTGTCCCAGCTTGGCGGTACAACCGCAGGTGGGACTAAGCTCAGCGAGGGGATCGAGAATATACTGTTTTCGGGGGACGAAAACGTAAACACCCAGCGTGCCATTGCCAAGCTTGATGCGGCGCGCGCCGCACTGCTTCACAAAAACGAAAAGGGCGGCAGACTTTATGAAATCGACAATGAATGTGCACTGCTTGAGGTAAAGCTTGCGGAGGCACTGCGTATCCACGAGGATATTCTTTCAAAAGAGGCACAGCTTGACGACTCACGGGAGAAATTAAACAGCGCCGCGCAAAAAGCCGATGGAATCGGTGCGAAGATACAGCAGTTTGAGGCTAATGCGCTTATTGAGCTTTTTGAGCGCAGGCGGCTGATAGAATCAAGAATTTCTGTGCTTAGCGAGCGGCTTCGGACCGACAACGACAGAGAAAGTGCCGCGGCATCCCGTATGGAGAAATACAGCAGCAGGCTCGTAGTCCTCAAAAAAGAGCTTGATGAGACGATTTTTCGTGAGGAGGAATGTCAGCAGTATCAGCCAAGCCGCGAGCTTGAGGAATTTTTGAAAATGGGCGGCAAGGATGCTGTTGAAACTAAGAAAAAGCGACTTTTTGCAAAAGCGAAAGGATGCACTGCGGCAGGAGTAATCGCTCTGCTTGCCGGCATTGCCCTTGTTTTGTTCGGTATCATGCCAATACTTAACGAGGCGGCAATAAATGTACTTTTTGCGGCGGCAGGAGGCGGACTCAGCATTGTTGGCGTTATACTGCTTGCTCTCGGGGCGCGTTTTCGCGGACAGGCTTCCGATGTTGAGCTTTACTACGACCTTGACACTCTTGAAGCGGAAGCGGCGGAATACAGGGGCGCGCAGGAGGCCGCTAAATTCACAAATCTTGCTGTTATTGACGCCAGACGCCGATACAATGAGCTTTGCGATGAAATAAGACAGGAATACGGATGTGATCCCGAGGAGCTTTCGGAGAAACATGAACAGCAAAAGAGAAAAGCACAGGAATCAAGCGGAGTTAAAGCTGAGTATGACAAGCATATTTCCTTGCTTTCGCAAATAGACGCTCAGCTTAAGCCTTACAGCGAAGAGGAACTTCGTGCGACGGTTGACAGCGGTGTTGACATATCGGATGTGGATGCATCTGAGCTTTCTTCTATGCGTCGGGAAGCGGAATTTGCGGCAAAAATGGCGGCTTCGCTTGAAAAGCACTGCATAGAGCTTGAAAAGGAGCTTGCCGGATTGTATCCTATCGCCGATGACCCTAAGCTTATAGCGGACAGGCTGTCATCAATGAAGGCTCGCCGTGCAGAGCTTCAGAAAAAGCACGCGGCATATAAGCTTGCCAATGAAAAGCTGAGCGAGGCAGGCGAGTCGCTCCGCCTCAGCATAGCACCGAGACTTGCATCCGAAGCGGCGCGGAATATGGCGGCAATTACGGGAGGGAAATATAATAATCTCGGAGTTGGAGCAGATCTTTCCATGTCTGCGGAGACTGAGAGCGGACAGCGATCCCTTGGTGTTCTCAGCGCAGGCACGCAGGATGCGGCGTATCTTTCACTGCGTCTGTCGCTTATATCTCTTTTGTACAGTAAAACCGAGCCGCCCATAATATACGACGAGTCGTTTATACGTCAGGATGATGAGCGTCTTAAAAAGCTTCTTCGTCTTATAGCCACGGGTAAATCGCAAAGTCTCATATTTACCGCAAATGACAGAGAGGCGTCTCTCATGCGTGATATTGGTGAGTTTAAGCACATCAGAATGTAACTTGAATGACAAAAAGCATATCCCTTAGATGATTTGAAATCAAAGGGGATATGCTTTTTGTGTATAAAATTATCTTCGTAGGTTAATTATATTTTCAGAAAATATTTAAATCGGCGGAGATAATAATGGGTAAAATCGGAGAATATGCTGTGGTTTATTCGGTGGGAGGCGTTGGATATACGCTTATTGAGGTGCTGTGGAGAGGGCATTCACATTGGACCATGGCACTGACGGGCGGAATGTGTCTTTTGTTTATTTATGTGAATGAGGCGCGGCATAATAAAGCCCCCATGTGGAAGCGCTGTCTTGCAGACAGCCTTATAATAACACTTGCGGAGCTATCGGTTGGATTTGTGGTTAATATACTTCTTGGATGGAAGGTTTGGGATTATTCAAATCAATTCATGAATTTGTTTGGTCAGGTGTGCATTTTGTATTCGGGATTTTGGTATCTTTTGGGCATACCTGCTTCATATCTCTGTAAGTATCTTAGAAAATTACTTTGTGCTAAGAAAACGTCTTACCCACAAAAAGTATAGTGCTGTCGGCTTTCGATATAACCTCGGAAGCCGATTTTTTGGTAGGAAAATACTCATATCTGCATATTTTTGTGCTTGATGTAATATAAATATGTCAGGAATTATCATAAGGAGGATAAGGTCATGGCAGATACATCAATTTACAGAGATATTGCCGAGCGGTGCGCCAATACATTTTATCTGGGGGTCATCGGACCTGTTCGCACAGGCAAATCTACATTTATCAAGCGGTTTATGGAGGCGATGGTGATACCTGCAATTGCAGACGAGCATGAGCGAGAGCGTGCCAGAGACGAAATGCCGCAGAGTGCCGCAGGTAAGACCGTAATGACCACTGAGCCGAAATTTGTTCCCGATGAAGCGGTGGAAATAACACTGTCGGACAATGCGGTGATGAAGGTTAAAATGGTGGACTGCGTGGGGTACATAGTTCCGGACGCCATGGGGCATATCGAGGACGGTCATGCCCGTATGGTACACACACCCTGGCAGGCTGAACCGATGCCGTTTGTTGAGGCGGCGGAATACGGTACACGCAAGGTAATAAGCGAGCATTCTACCGTTGGTATGCTGGTTACAACCGACGGCACTATCGGCGAGATCCCGCGCGAGAATTACGTTGCGGCAGAGGAGCGTGTAGTCAAGGAGCTTCGCGAGGCAGGGAAGCCCTTTGCCATTATTCTGAACTCCGCCGCGCCTGAAAGTGACAGCTCTATTAAGCTTGCTTATGAGCTTGAAGAAAAGTATGAGGCACCCGTTGCGCTTGTAAACTGTCTGCGCCTTGACGGTGACGACATACGTCATATTCTTGAGCTGATACTCATGGAATTCCCTGTCTGTGAGGTGAAGGTGAAGCTTCCCGAATGGACAAATGCGCTGGAGAGCACTCATCCTCTGCGTATCGCCCTTGATGAGTTTGTTATGGAACGTGCCGCACGTGTTTTCAAGATAGGCGAGATAAATGGCGTATTTTCCGAGCCTTGTGAGAACGAATATGTTAAATGCATACGGGCGGATAAGATTGATCTTGGAAAGGGTACAGCGGAGCTGTCGCTTGAGGTTGCCGACGGACTGTATTACAAAATTATCAGCGAGATGTGCGGATTTGATATTTCAAGCGAAGAGAAACTTATAACGCTTCTCCGTGAGCTTTCCGTGATGAAAGAGAAGTACGACAGGGTGTCACAGGCACTTGCGGATGTAAACGAAAAGGGATATGGAATAGTTATGCCGGAGATAGGCGATCTGCGGCTTGAAGAGCCTGAAATTGTTAAGCAGTCCGGAAGCTACGGCGTGCGGCTTCGGGCGTCAGCACCCAGTGTTCATATGATAAAGGCAAATATCGAAACCGAGATAAATCCGGTGGTTGGTACGGAGCAGCAGTCCGAGGAGCTTGTAAAGTTTATGCTGAAGGAGTTTGAGGAGGACCCAAGAAAGATATGGGAATCCAATATGTTCGGTAAAACGCTGTATCAGCTTGTGAACGAGGGACTTCATACAAAGCTTGGACATATGCCTGAGGAAGCCCGTGCAAAGCTTTCGGAGACCTTGGGGCGTATTATCAACGAGGGAAGCGGCGGACTTATCTGCATTATTTTGTAGAATGATGATTTGAGCCGCTGCGGTTATTTGTTCCGCTTGGTTACTTTATATTTGCGTTTTTGCCCCTACTATAATGTAATGGGAAAGGGTTCATATATACAGGCGGACCTGTCTTGGAATGACTTGATTAAAAACCTAATATAACATACCCATAAAGGGCGGATTTTTTCTTGACAAACCCCAATTTCTATAGTATCATTATAGTGACAACTGTAGAAGGAGGTTTTACCATGAAGGAAATGAAAATGACATTCCGACATTACGGTGACGGCGATCCCATAAGTCTTGAGTATATCTCACAGATTCCCGGTATGAGCGGCATCGTGTCGGCTGTTTACGATGTGCCCCCCGGAAAAGAGTGGAGTGCAGAGAGCATTGCCAAGATCAAATCCTCCGCAAATGCTCACGGCCTTGCATTTGAGGTAGTCGAGAGTGTTCCCGTACATGAGGATATCAAGCTGGGCAAACCGTCCCGCGACGAGTACATCGAGGTTTATCGCCGCAATATAAGGAAGCTTGCAGATGCAGGCGTTAAGGTTATCTGCTATAACTTTATGCCTGTGTTTGACTGGCTTCGCTCTGACCTTTCCCATAAGAATCCCGACGGCTCCACCTGCCTTATCTACCGCGATGCGGAGGTTCTGGCAATGGACCCTAACACCAAGAAGCTGTCGCTTCCCGGCTGGGACGAGAGCTACACTCAGGACGGTCTTCGTGCACTGCTTGCAGAGTACAAGTCTGTTGACGAGGAGAAGCTTTGGGAGAATATGAGCTACTTCCTTCACGGGATTATTCCCGTATGCGAGGAGAGCGGAATCAAAATGGCTATCCATCCGGACGATCCGCCGTGGGGTATCTTTGGTCTGCCCAGAGTTATCACCAATGCAAAGAATCTTGAGCGCTTCTGTAACCTTGTTGACAGCGAGTGCAACGGACTTACCCTTTGCACCGGCTCTCTCGGCGTAGATCCTGCGAACAACGTTGTTGATATGATCCGCCACTTCGGAGCTAAGCGCCGCATTCACTTCCTCCACGCCCGCAATATCAAAATTACCGGTCCCCGTGACTTTAACGAAACAGGTCATCTCAGTGAGAACGGTTCTCTTGATATGTACGACGTACTTAAGGCGGCTTGGGATGTGGATTTCGACGGCTACATACGTCCCGACCACGGACGCATGATCTGGGGCGAGACAGGCAAGCCCGGCTACGGTCTTTACGACCGCGCTCTCGGTGCTGTATATCTTAACGGTATCTGGGAAGCCATCAATAAAGAGAATAAGTAAAATAAAAAATTTGCAGTTCAACCGAACTGCAAATTTTTTGTCTTTATGATATCAAAGCACCCGCATGGCGGTGAATTTCTCGCTGAGTGTCACACCAATCTCAAGGAGGCTGACCTCGCCGGTTATTACTGCGTAGCAGTCCTCGCTGTCCTCGATAACCTCTGCATCAAGCATACACAGGCAGTGATTCGGCTTCTTGTCAAAGCGCAGATACCAACGGGATTTAAGCTTGTCTGCCGGAAGTATCTCGTCGTCAGACAGACGCTCCCATACAGGTACATTATGCGTCGGATGAGAGAGGAAGGTGGCAATTTCAATAATATCCGAAACAACCGCGCTTGCTGTGGGAAGCTTGCCTGCGCCGCGGCCGTAGAACATTACGTCGCCGATTGCATTGCCGTTTACAAGCACACCGTTGTATACGTCACCGATGCCCGAAAGGGGATTTGAATGACGCACCAGGGTGGGAGATACACAGGCACTTATCTTGTCGCCTACGCGCACTGCTTTTCCGATAAGCTTGATGGACGCACCGAATTTTGCCGCATTGGCTACATCGCGGAGAGTTACATTTCGAATACCCTCGGTCTGCACCTTATCCGGTGGAACAAGCTTGCCGAAAGCCATAGCAGAGAGAATGGATATTTTGCGGCAGGTGTCAATGCCGTCAACGTCAGCCGAAGGGTCGCGCTCGGCATAGCCCTTCTCCTGCGCCTCTGCAAGAGCAGTACCGAAATCCTTGTTTTCGTTTATCATCTGGGTGAGGATATAGTTGGTAGTGCCGTTCAGGATACCGTTGACCTCTGTTATATCGTTTGCGGTGAGGCAGTTTCCGATAGGATGAATAACGGGAATACCTCCGCCAACACTTGCTTCGAAAAGATATCGCACATTGTTCTCTGATGCGATCTTCAAAAGCTCCGGACCGAAGTTTGCCACAACTTCCTTGTTTGAGGTGACAACGCTTTTCCCTGCTTTCATAGCCGCGCTTGAAAATTCAAATGCAGGATGAGAGCCTCCCATCAGCTCGGCGCATATGCTGACTTCAGGGTCGTTTAAGATAACATCCACGTCGTGAACGATTTTATCCCTAAAAGGACTGTCCGGAAAATCACGCAGGTCAAGGATATATTTTATGTTGATGTCGTCACCTACACGCTCCGAAATAAGCTTGGCGTTTTGTGTGAGGACCTCGGCGGTGCCGCTTCCGACAACGCCGAATCCGAAAATTGCTACATTTATCATAGTCGTTTTCCTTTGTACAAAATTGAATATGTCCTAATTATATCACATACAGTGCTGTAATGCAATAAAAACACGTAAATTTTGCGTATCAGCTGAAATACCGCAGAACGGTTTTTATTAACGAATAGTTATCATCAAAGGGAGGGTAACGCAGAGGATTAAGGTCAAGGCTTGTTGCTTTGAGCACCGAGGATATGGTGCTGAAGGTATCAAAACCTGCCTTGCCGTGATAGCGACCCATTCCGCTCTCTCCAACACCGCCGAAGGGAAGGTTGGGGTTAGCCATCTGGAGAAGTGTGTCGTTGACGCATCCGCAGCCGTAATCGAGATTTGTCATAACGTTTCTCTGCATGGCTCTGCTTCGTGTGAAAAGATACAGTGCCAGCGGTTTTGGGTGCTTGCGTATGGTATTGATGACCACATTTATATCGCTGAACTCAAACACGGGAAGTATCGGACCGAAAATCTCCTCGGAGAGCAGCTTGCTGTCCTTGTCTATCTCTTCCATGAGCGTAAGTGCGATACGACCTGTTGCCTCATTTGTATCACCGCCAAGGATGACCTTGCCGTCGTCAAGGTATCCGCGCAGACGGTCGAAATGCATACGGTTGACGATTCTTGGATAATAGCTGTTCTCACAAGGCTCGTCTGTGCAGTATTTGTTGTGATATTCCTTTATATAGCCCAGCAGCTCGTCTTTTACAGAGCTTTCAACGAAAAGATAGTCGGGAGCAATGTTGGTTTGACCTGCATTTATAAGCTTTCCGCATACAATGCGGCGTGCCGCAAGACGGAGATTTGCTGTTTTGTCAACGATACACGGACTTTTTCCGCCAAGCTCAAGTACCACGGGGGTAAGCTGAGCCGCCGCCGCTTTCATTACGATGCGTGCCACCGCGGCACCACCTGTATAGAATACAAGACCAAATGGCTCGCGGCGGATAGCCTTTATGGCTTCAAAGCTGTCCATATATGCCGCGATATATTCACGGTCGAAATACTTGAATATCAGGTCGCAAAGCAGACGGCTGGTGTTTGGAGCGTGCTCCGACAGCTTCAAAATCGTGCAGTTGCCTGCCGCAATTGATGATATCAGCGGTATCATTGCCATCTGGAAGGGATAGTTCCACGGCGAGAAGATCATAACAAGTCCGCGTGGATGCGGTATCTTACAGCTGGTGGAGGGGAACATATAGAAGGGTGTTGGAACACTTCTGGGTGCACTCCACGCACGCAGATGGCGGATGGCGTGATTTATCTCCTGCTCCACCATTCCGATTTCGGTAAGATATGCTTCTCCGTAGGATTTTCCGAGGTCCGCCCGAAGTGCTTCAAGTATGAGCCCCTCGTTGTCTCTTATCATTATTTTAAGGTTTATAAGCAGCTGACGGCGGAATTTGATATCACGGGTCTTTCCCGTAGCGAAAAATTCGCGCTGTGCGGTGATGATATCGCGAAGATCTGCCGCTATTTCATTCACATCAGACTGCTTGCCTTTTTTATTGTTATCTTGTATGCTCATTTGGTCCTCCGATAAAGTAGGATACTTATACATATATATTATATACTATAAATTGTTAATAAAGCAACCCCAAATGCAATATTTGTTAGAAAAAAGTAGCGATTTTTTAATTTTAGGCCGCAAAAACCCGATTATTTGCTTGAATTTCATAATTTTACTTAACATTTATCATATTTTGACTCTGTATAGACTTTAAATATAACATTAGGTGGTATACTATGCAAAGTAAGCTTCACATGGGTGAGCTTCACAAGCTGTACATAGTATAAAGTAAAGGATAGGTAAAATTTATGACGATTTTTGATGTGCTTACTCTTATTGGAGGACTGTGTCTGTTCCTCTTCGGTATGAATGTTATGGGCGAGGGACTTGAGCGCCGTGCGGGAAACGGACTTAAAGCACTGCTCGGAAAGCTGACGGGCAGTAAAATAAAAGGCTTTCTTACAGGTCTCGGCGTTACTGCTGTAGTTCAAAGCTCTTCGGCTACCACTGTAATGGTAGTGGGCTTCGTAAACTCCAAGATAATGACCCTGAAGCAGTCTATCGGCGTTATTATGGGCGCCAATATAGGTACTACCATTACCGCGTGGATACTCAGTCTCAGCGGTATTTCAAGCAATAATATCTTTATTAAGCTTCTCAAACCGACATCGTTTACTCCGATACTTGCTCTTATCGGTATAGTATTTCTTCTGTTTGCAAAATCCGGCAAGAAAAAGGATATGGGAACCATACTGCTGGGATTTGCAACTCTGATGTTCGGTATGAACACCATGTCGTCCGCTGTTTCGGGACTTGCGGATGTGCCTGCGTTCCAGAATATGTTTCTCCTCTTTAAGAACCCTATACTCGGTGTCATTGTGGGCGCAGTGCTTACGGGAATAATTCAGTCAAGCTCTGCTTCTGTGGGTATTCTTCAGGCACTTTCATCTACGGGCGCGGTTTCTTACGCCGCGGCAGTACCAATTATAATGGGTCAGAACATAGGTACATGTGTGACCGCACTTCTGTCTTGTGTGGGTGCTAACAAAAACGCGAAGCGTGCGGCAGTGATACATCTGTCATTTAACGTTATCGGCACTGTTATATGGCTTTCCGTGTTCAGTATAATATCCGCGGTTTTCCGTCCTGCCATACTTGATATGTCTGCCGACTATCTCGGTATTGCCGTGGCACATTCTGTGTTCAATATCCTGTGTACGGCTTTGCTTCTTCCTATGTCGTCCATGCTTGAAAAAATTGCATATAAAATTGTTCCGGAGGATGGCGAGAAAGAAACTGCTGTTATGCTTGACGAAAGACTTCTTGCGGCTCCTACCGTTGCCCTTGCGGAAAGCGGCAGTCTTGCCTGCAAAATGGCGCACTTGGCTGTTGACGGCTTTAAGTCAAGCCTTACTCTCATCGGTGAGTACAGCGCGGAGACGGCGGAAAATATTCGTTGGCTTGAAAACGAGACTGACCGATACGAAGATATACTCGGAACATATCTTACAAAGATATCAAGTCATCAGATAGGTGACGAGGACAGCACGGAGGTCTCAAAGCTGCTTAAGGTGATAGGTGATTTTGAGCGTATTTCCGACCACAGCGTAAATATTCTTGAATCTGTGGAAGAGCTGAGGGAAAAAGGCATCGAATTTTCCGACAGTGCAAAGGCAGAGCTTGGCACTCTGTCTGCGGCACTTTCCGAAATACTTGACATGACACTTGATTCATTTAAGAATAATGACGTTGATATGGCGTATCATGTTGAGCCGCTTGAGCAGGTTATTGACCGTCTTAAGGAAAAGTTGCGTGACAGTCACATAATCAGACTCAGAAGCGGTGACTGCACGGTTGAAGCCGGATTTATCTGGGCGGATCTTCTTACAAATCTCGGCAGAACGTCGGATCATTGTTCAAACGTTGCAGGATGCATAATAGATGCAAGAAACAGCAATATGAATCTTCACGAGTCTCTTCGCGAGATAAAGGCAGGCAGTCCGGAGTTCAAGGCGAGCTACGAGGCATATGCGGCAAAGTATTCCCTGTAAAATTGGCGAGGGAGCGCACATAATGTGAAAAAACACTTGACAAACAGGTTGCTCAGGTGTATAATGTAGTGTGTAAAAGCCGAATGGATTCAACCGACAAAGCGCGTTTTCAGAGAGGGTCTCATAGCTGTGAGAGACTTAACGCGTCATCGGACATGAGACCGCCGTTCAGCAGATGTTTTCTGCTATAGGCTCCGCGCAGGAAATGGCGCGGCGGGTGACGCCGTTATACGCCAAAGCGGTAAATGCCGCAGTACAGAGTGAAAAGATCGGGTGGAACCGTGAAGTATTTCTTCACCCCGAAGGTATGATTTTATTATTATGCCTCGGGGTGTTTTTGTTTCCCTGAGGAGATGAAAGGAATGGTATTTTATTATGTTCAAAATCAAATTTGACGGTATGGAAGCCGTAGAATTCGATGCGCCGATTACGGTTTATGAGGCGGCAAAATCCAAGGAGCTTACAGACAGATCATCTCTCGCGGCTCTTGTAAACGGAAATGTTACAGCACTTTCCTACGAGCTTTCCGAGGATGCGGATGTTAAGATTCTCACCTTTGCCGATGCAGAGGGCAAGCACGTTTTCTGGCACACCGCGTCCCATATTCTCGCGCAGGCTGTAAAGCGTCTTTATCCTGCGGCGAAGCTGACCATCGGTCCGGCTATCGAAACAGGCTTCTACTATGATATTGACAGTGAGGTTGCATTTACTCCCGAAATTCTTTCGAATATTGAAGCTGAAATGCAGAAGATAGTTAAGGAAAATCTCCTTATCGAGCGCTTTACGCTCCCTCGTGATGAGGCTATCAAGCTTATGAGCGAGAAGGACGAGCCATACAAGGTTCAGCTTATTGAAGAGCTTCCCGAGGGTGAGGAAATCTCCTTCTACCGTCAGGGTGAGTTTACCGACCTCTGCGCAGGTCCGCATATTTTCTCTACAGGCGCAGTTAAGGCTCTGAAGCTTATTCAGTGCACCGGTGCATATTGGAAGGGCGATCAGGCAAACAAACAGCTTCAGCGTATCTACGGTGTTGCATTCCCCGCAAAGGATATGCTCAAAGAGCATCTTGCGCAGGTTGAGGAAGCAAAGAAGCGCGACCACAACAAGCTGGGACGTGAGCTTGAGATATTCACCACCGTTGACTCTATCGGTCAGGGACTTCCCATAATGCTTCCCAAGGGTGCACGTCTTATTCAGCTTCTCCAAAGATGGATCGAGGATGAGGAGCAGAAGCGTGGATATCTTCTTACCAAGACTCCCCTTATGGCAAAGTCTGATCTTTATAAGATTTCCGGTCACTGGGATCACTATAAGGACGGTATGTTCGTTCTCGGCGACGAGGAAAAGGACAAGGAAGTGTTCGCACTTCGTCCTATGACCTGCCCGTTCCAATATCAGGTGTTTTTAAACCGTCAGCGCTCTTACCGCGACCTGCCTATGCGTCTCGGTGAGACATCCACCCTGTTCCGCAACGAGGACAGCGGCGAGATGCACGGTCTTATCAGAGTCCGTCAGTTCACCATCTCCGAGGGACATCTTATTCTTCGTCCCGAACAGCTTGAGGAGGAATTCAAGGGCTGCGTTGAGCTTGCTAAGTATACTCTTGATACACTGGGACTCGGCGAGGATGTTTCCTACCGCTTCTCTCAGTGGGATCCGAGTAACCGTGACAAGTATGAGGGTACTGACGAGCAGTGGGCAGAGGCTCAGGGCGCAATGAAGAAGATACTTGACAATCTTGGTATCAACTATGCTATCGGTATCGGTGAGGCGGCATTCTACGGTCCGAAGCTTGACATTCAGATAAAGAATGTTCATGGTAAGGAGGATACCCTTATCACCATTCAGATTGACCAGCTTCTTGCTGAAAAATTCGGTATGGAGTATATTGACGTTGACGGACAGAAGCGCCGTCCCTACATCATTCACAGAACCTCTGTGGGATGCTATGAGCGCACACTTGCGCTCCTTATCGAAAAATACGCAGGTGCGTTCCCCACATGGCTTGCTCCTACCCAGATCGCAATTCTTCCCATCGGATTCGATCAGCATGAGTATGCGGAAGCACTCAATGCGAAGCTTGAAGCTGCCGGAATCCGTACTTTCCTTGACGAGCGCAATGAAAAGATCGGATATAAGATCCGTTCCGCTCAGCTTGAAAAGATTCCGTATATGCTTGTTATCGGCGATAACGAAAAGAATGCCGGAACAGTTGCGGTACGTTCCCGCAAGGAGGGCGACCTTGGCGTTATGAGTCAGGATGAATTTATTGGTAAGATTCTCGGTGAGATTGCGACAAAAGCTAGATAAATAAGCACATGAGAGGGGAATGTCCAAGGTTTTGAATAAACTTCGGCATTCCCCCTCGCAATTGACGCAACCACGGTAATTTCACTTATAAAATAAAATCAAAAATATTTCAAAAACCTATTGACAAACAGTCCGCGATATGATATAATATTCGTGTTCTGAAGAACGGCCTGTTGGTCAAGCGGCTAAGACGCCGCCCTCTCAAGGCGGAAACATGGGTTCGATTCCCGTACGGGTCACCAAAACAAAAACCATCCCTCGTGGATGGTTTTTTGCTTTGTGCTACTCCGCGCGCGGAAGTGAACCCCGTAAATTGCCGGTGCAGTGTAGTTCACCCGATACAAAGTGCAATTTACCGCGCAAGCGAGGCTTGCGCGTGGCGATATCCCGTACGGGTCACTAAAACAAATACTCATATTAACACAAATATTGCCCTCGCTATGTTTCGGAGCGAGGGCAATATCCTTTTTGAAGCTTTATACTGTCAATTTTCATTTGTTTTCTGCATTTTGCTGTTTTTGCTTCAGCTTTTCGTTGAGTTTTGCTGTATTATGCTTGACTATGGAATAAATAATCGCCCAAATCACAAGATACCCAAAAACAAAAATACATGAAAAAACCAAAATGGGCGTTGCACCCAATTCCAACCAATTGTTTAAGAGATAAGTACCAAGATAGCTGATATATAAAACGCCGCCGTGAATCAGAATTGCTACCATCAAGGGAAGCCGTTCAATTTGATAGATTACATTCATGCCGCCTGCAATAAATGCAAGTGCGGTTAATGAAAATATCCCAAGGCATACCTGATTTACGGTCAGTGTCTCCATATCACCGTGATGCTGTAAAATCAGATATAATATCGCCAAAACAATTGGTCCAAAACCGCAGGCGAGTAGCCCTCGGCGAAAAAATTCCAAAACAATCTTTTTCATATGCCCTCATACCTCCTCTTGATTTCCGCAAAGCATCGTCTTGAAACATATTCCCGATATCCACACCCGAACACAGCATCCACACCGCCGCCAAGTGCCGCATCAAATCGCAGAATGCGGTGTTCATTGGCAAGGGAGGACTTGTTAATGCGTATAAAATAGGAGGGAAGAACATCTTCCAAATCACGAAGATTATCCTTTATGCGATAGTGAGCACCTCGGGTATCAATGGCAATCACTTTTCTGTCAATAATCGTGATACATTCGATTTCGTGAAATGCCAATTTTCGCATCTCATCATCCATGTACCCCATAATGTAATCCGCACCGGAAAAGCGGCAGACAAGATTTTCTATCTGCTCTGTCAGGGAAGACGGTGCATGAGCGACTACGGTTATTTCTTCTTCTGCATTTTTATCAATAATGAGTTTGTATTTCATTACTTCAAATCCTTACTGTTTTTTCATTTGCCTGAGGAAGCAGAGCACAGCCGCCACTGTTATAAATAAGCTGTACAGAGCAATCGGCAGAATATGTGCGGCGGCATCCTCAAAGTCCCCGGTAAATAACGCTTTTTCCATTTCTGCTGCGTGTACAAATGGGAGCGCATGGGCTATTTTTTTGAAAGTTCCGCCTACAAGATTCAAATCAAACCATACACCCGAAAACCATGCGGAAAGATTGGTAAGCAACGCTCCGCAAATGCCGCCGACCTGCTTTACTCCAAGAACACTGCCGCACAAAAGACCAAGGGCAATATTGAAAATCGCCATAGGGATGATTCCAAGGATTGCATAAATGATATTTACGCTGACAGTCAGTCCAAGAGGAATGGCAAACAGATAGCAGATGATGATTTGTCCGATAGCGATGGGTAAAAGCGGAAGCATATATCCTATGATAAAGTCAAAGCCCCTGAGAGGTGTTGTATACAGCCTCTGTAGGAAGGCACTTTCACGGTCTTTGGCAATCAGGGTTGCGGAAAAAAGGGTGATAAATGACAGCCCGAATACGGTGATGCCCGGAGTCAGGGTGTCGATTTCAAACAGGCTCACCGGTATGTTTGCCTGAATAGCACTGAGGAGCAGCAGTAAGACCAAAGGAAACCCCAGACCAAAAACAAGATTGAGCGGATCACGCAAAATCTCTTTTGCACATCTTTTTGCAAATGTCATCATTCTCATACCGCATCCTCCTTCACAATAGAAATGAAAGCGGTTTCAAAGTCGTTGGCTCCTGCTTTTGCACGAAGCTCTTCTGCCGTTCCTACGGCAAGAAGTCTGCCGCCTTTCATAATGCCGATTCTATCGGAAAGTGCCTCCGCTTCCTCCATATAGTGTGTGGTCAGGATAATAGTAACTTTACCTTTCAAAGAACGAATCGTTTCCCACAGATCACGTCTTGCAATGACATCAAGTCCAAGAGTAGGTTCATCAAGAAATAGAATTTTCGGCTCGCTGATCAGTGTCATTGCAATGCTGACACGCCTCTGCCAACCGCCGGATAGCTTGCCGGCTTTTCTATGCAAAACGGTATCCAGAGTAAACCTCTCTGAAAGCTCATTTATCTTTGCCACGGTTTTTTCTTTGGAAAATCCGTGGATACCGCATATCAGCTCCAGATTTTCTTTCACTGAAAGGTTCGGTGCAACAGCGGTTTCTTGGGGAGATACGCCAATTATCTGCTTTATCTCGTCTGACTGCTTCGATATGCTGTAGCCGCCGACTAAAGCCTCGCCGCTGGATGGCTTAGTTAGACCGGTCAGCATTTTTATTGTTGTTGTCTTCCCTGCACCGTTGACACCAAGCAGCGAAAATAACTCGCCCCGACGAATTTCTAAATTAAGATTATCCACAGCGGTCAGCTTTTTATACCGTTTGGTAAGCTTAGTTATTTTAATATCTTGCATCAGACGTATCCTCCATTCTGCTTTTATACCATTATAGCATATAAACATGGAGAAATGTTGCTTTTTGTCTGTTCGGTAATTTTCGATGTCTAATCGGTTATAGAAAACTCGCTTTACTGTGGACACGGTTCGGATATTTAGCCGTCCGGATTATAACTATCCCCATACATAAATAGTAGTACCCTCCGAGGAAGCTTAAAACTCTCACGGAGGGCACTTTTTATAATCAGTTGAACAAATCGTCAGCCTCGGAGGAGAGTACGGAGTGCTTAACTCTGTCGTCGACCTCGGAACGCTTTGCATCGTTGAAGCTGTCAAGAGTACCTACAAGGTATCCGGTGATGCGGCGGATACGCTCAAATTTACCCTGTCCGTCATCCTCGGTGCGGTGGCAGTGAGGACATTCGTTGCCGATGATACCGGTGTAGCCGCATACGGGGTCGCGGTCAACGGGATGGTTGATCGAGCCGTATCCAACTCCGGATTCCTTCATGCAGCGGATAACCTGCTCGAATGCATCAAGGTTTTCCATGGGATCGCCGTCAAGCTCAACATAGGTGATATGACCTGCATTAGTAAGCTCGTGGTAAGGAGCTTCAAGCTTGATCTTTTCGTTTGCGGAGATGGGGTAGTGTACAGGAATGTGGAAGGAGTTGGTGTAGTAATCGCGGTCGGTAACGCCCTCGATAATACCGAATTTCTTCTTGTCTATACGGACGAATCTTCCGGAGAGACCCTCGGCAGGAGTACCGATAACTGTGATGTTAAGACCGTACTTCTTGCTTGCCTCGTCGGCACGCTTGCGCATAAATCCGATGATTTCAAGACCAAGATTCTGGGCATCCGCTGATTCACCGTGATGCTTGCCGGTAAGTGCTTTCAGGCACTCTGCAAGACCGATAAAGCCTACTGTAAGAGTACCGTGCTTCAGCACCTCGCCAACCTTGTCGTCAACTCCCAGCTTGTCCGAGCCGAGCCAGATTCCCTGACCCATAAGGAACGGATAGTTGCGGACTGTCTTCTCGGACTGAATCTTGAAGCGGTCGAGAAGCTGATCGAATACGATGTTTATCTTTCTGTCAAGCTCGTCAAAGAACCAATCAATATTGCCCTTAGCGTTGATAGCGATACGGGGCAGGTTTACGGAAGTAAAGCTGAGGTTTCCTCTGCCGGTTACGACCTCGTTGTTCTTGTCGTAATTGTTCGCCATTACGCGGGTACGGCATCCCATGTACGCAACCTCGGTTTCCGGCTTGCCGGGCTGATAGTAGCGAAGGTTGTAGGGCGCGTCGATGAACGAGAAGTTGGGGAAGAGACGTTTTGCGGAAACCTTGCAGGCAAGCTTGAAGAGGTCGTAGTTGGGATCGCCGGGGTTGTAGTTGATGCCTTCCTTGACCTTGAGTATCTGAATGGGGAATATGGGAGTTTCGCCGTTTCCAAGACCTGCTTCGGTGGCAAGGAGGATGGATTTCATTACGAGTCTGCCCTCGGCAGAGGTGTCAAGACCGTAGTTAAGTGAGCTGAACGGAATCTGTGCACCGGCACGGGAGTGCATGGTGTTAAGATTATGGATAAGAGCTTCCATTGCCTGATATGTGGCACGCTCGGTCTCTGAAAGGGCATACTTGCGTGTGAATTCCACAATGCGAGCCACTTTTTCCTCGCCGTATTTTTCGGTGAGCGCGGCAGTGATCTCTGCAACAAATGCGGAGGTGTTAGCAAGTGTAGCCTCATTTTTGAGGGATTCAAGCAGTGCTCTTGCGGTATCCTCGGCATCCTCTACACCGCAGAGAAGCTCAAGTGCCTTGGCAAGATTCTTTCTGTAGTGCTTTTTGTATGTCTTCTTTACACCGGGAGCCATTCCATATTCGAAATTGGGAATAGACTGACCGCCGTGCTGGTCATTCTGGTTTGACTGAATGGCGATGCAGGCAAGGGCGGAATAGCTTGCGATATCGTTTGGAGCACGGAGAAAACCGTGACCGGTGGAGAATCCCTTTTCAAAAAGCTTCAGAATGTCGATCTGACAGCAGGTGGTGGTCAGCGTAAGGAAGTCCATATCATGAATATGTATATCGCCCTCGTTGTGCGCTTTTGCGTGAACAGGGTCGAGAATGTACATCTCATAGAACTGCTTAGCACCCTCGGAGCCGTATTTGAGCATCGTGCCCATAGCGGTGTCGCCGTTGATATTTGCATTCTCACGCTTTATGTCGGAATCCTTTGCGGCCTTGAAGGTGAGGTCCTCGTAGGTCTTCATAAGCTTGGTGTTCATCTCGCGAACACGGGTACGCTGAGCACGGTAAAGGATGTATTCCTTTGCGGTACGTGCGTGACCGTTGTTTACAAGCACCTTTTCGACGGTATCCTGTATCTGTTCTACAGTAGGAGGACCGTTCTTGCCATATTCGGTTTCAAGCTGATCTGCTACCTTGTAAGCAAGCTCCATTGCAGTGTTGTAGTCATGTCCGCCGACAGCTTCTGCCGCCATAAATATGGCGTGTGCTATCTTCTCAATATTGAACGGCGCTTCGCGGCCGTCACGCTTGATTATTTTGGTTATCATAGACTGTCTCCTTTGTTAAAATATGTATGTTAACTGCCCAAATGTGTTGATTGGGCGAAAATCTGCAAAAGGTGCAACACCACAAAATATAGTATCTTAAGAAATCGGACACCACAAGATATAGTATTGTCGACCGTGCAGTATCTATTATATAGCATCCCGCGAAAAAAGTCAATTGGTAATTTCACCGATAATTTGGGACGTTTTTTGGTGAATGTAATGGGGTGACGAAATTTGTGCTAATTACGTTATATAACTATGGTCATAATGCAAAAAAGGCATTCTCACTAAAACGCAAAAATGCCTTTTTATTACAGGGAAATTTATCCTATTGTTTTAGAGAGCTTCAAACCGGATTCGGTAATTTCATCAGGGTCGGTAAAGTTTTGACGGTACACCTCTATAATGTACTTCCCGGTGTATCCCGATTTTTCAAGTCGTGCTATTACACCGTCCACATCAAGCCTGCCCATATATGGCAAGCGGCATTCGCCATCCAGCCAATCGTTAATATGCACATGAACGATATCATTCCCCATGGCGTCAAGCATTTTATGTGGGTCATACCCTGCACGGACAGTCTGCTTTAAGTCAAATACAAATTTGATATTACCCTCACCGAATCTGTCGTGTATCTCTTTCATAAAATCAGGGTTTCCTGCTTTGGCGGTAGACACATTTTCGTGAATGAGCGTTATACCTTGCTCCTTTGCCGCTTCCATAAGCATTGAAAGCACCTCACAGTAGTTGTCCATGCCGAAAAAGGGTGCTTTCAGGGAATCGCCGTGGAAAACGAAATAGTCCGCGCCGAGATAGCTTGCCGCTTCAAAGTATTTTTTGTAAAAATAGTCTATGGAGTCCCTGGCACGCTTTTTGTATGCCGAGAAAAAGTACATATATTCAAATCCTGATGTAAATGGGTGGATTGACGTTATCTTAACCCCGTTTTCGTCGCACACATCGGCAATTTTTTTAAGATACGGTGTTTCAAGCTCCGAAAAGCTGTTCATGAATATCTCAATATTTCGAAAACCGAGCCAGATGCATTTTTTTATGGAATCAAGCGTTTCCTCAGGATAGAAACAGGCACTTGATACTCCGATTCGTGAATTTTCCGTAACGATCCTCCTTAATGTTATTGTTTAGTTTTCACAATTGTGTGAGATTAAAGGCGGTGCTTCCATAATTCGATTGATGATTTTTTCTTTCATTTATGTTACAATAAATTATAGAAAAAACTGAAAGGAACTAAAAAGTGAGAAAAAGAAGAAATAAATCAAAATTCCGCCTTGCGCCCACGTCACAGCGGCTTTTAATATGCTTGCTTGCCCCCATCTCGGCGGCGGCACTGTATACGGCATTTTGCAGAGCATCACTTGATACATACGATGCCGCCAGACTCTATGGGATGCTTGTCGCTGAGATGGAGCACATACTTATGTCACTGCTGCTTGCGGTGGGTGGCGCTTTGGCACTTGATATTACGCTGAAGCGCGGTTAATCTGTATATTCCGACAGTATCTGAGGGAGTCGCAGCTTTATCTCATCCAAACGGAGCTTGTCTGCGGCGTACTGACGTCGGAGCAGCTCTGCCGGAATGAAATCGTCGTATTTTTCAAATACGGGCATTTCGTTCACGTTTACAAGCTTCGATTTGTCGATTCCCTCGCGGTCGATAATGTCGCAAAGTCCTTTTATAAGACCGTAGTCGCTGCCGGATTCCATTTTGAACATCATGAAATAACAGCCCTCAAACTCAAGGTTTGTTATCTTGAAGCGTGCCGCATTCTGCATGATGAATTTGCGAAGCGTTCTGAAAGAGCGTGTGCCGAGCCACGGGAACAGACACCATGTATATCCCCCAAGGGGAACAAGAGAATGAGAAAGCATTCCCGTGTTTCGGGCGAGGTTTCGCACGATTTCAAGTCGGTGTACAGCGTTTGGCTTAAGATACGGGTAAACGGTGTCCTCGAAGAGTATGCGGCGCATACGCTCAAGTATCTTTGTGTGTATCTCGCCAAAGTCTCCCGGCCAGGAGACCTCCATTTTGCCCTTTACCGCTTTTACATAAATGAGCTTTCTCGGAATATCAAGCTCCTCAACCTCCCACACACGACCTGCAAGAGCAAATCTGTCACCTACGGGCGGCGGAGTTGTGATAGTTCCTATCTCATCCGATTCGCATCTTACCGTATAATCCTCGCTGTCCTTGAACACAGCATAGAATTTGAAGCTGTTTATAAGACGCTCACCCTTAAGCCCCACTATAAGCCCCTTTTCCTCGGTAAGCTCCAGAAAATCGTTTTGAAGCATACTCATAAGCAGTGTGCGGTAGTCGTCTTTGCTTATGTGTTTAAAGGCAGGAAGCGAGAGAATGCGCTCTGCAAGTTTTTTGGGTGTAAGCTCTCCTGATGATGCAAGAACCGACAGAGTTTGTTGGAAAGCAAGGCTGAACGGCAATTTTTTGGTGTAGGGCGGTTCGATGAATTTTTCTTCAATATATAGCTGAACTATGGCTATTGCCCGAAGAAAGCTCCACGGAATAAGCTGGGGGAGTGGTGCATTAGGCAGAGGATTTTCCTCGCGGAACACCATCATCATTTCGGGCGGTGTGTCACGTCTGCCTGAGCGTCCAAGGCGTTGGAGAAAGCTTGAAACGGAGTTTGGGGCGTCATTCTGTATGATACGCTCAAGCTTACCGATATCAATGCCAAGCTCCATTGTTACCGTAGCGCAGGTAACGCATTTTTCCTCGCTGTTTTTCATCTTTGATTCGGCTTCCTCGCGTATGGAAGCGGAAAGATTGCCGTGGTGTATGAGGAAATTGTCCCGTTCATGGCGGTTGTCGGCGATTTGACGCATGGTTGCCGTAACATATTCCGTCTCCTCACGGGAGTTTGAGAAAATTATTGCTTTTTTGTTTTTTGCACAGTCGTAAATATACTCATATCCGGGGTCTATTTCAACTTTGCCGCGCGAGGGCATTTCAGATACAGATGTGTCCGAATCCGCCGTCGGTGTATCGCGGCTTTGGTCGAGATTATCGCCCTGGATGAAGAAATGTTCCATGCCCAGCCGCCATTTTGTTTTGCCCTCAATTATTTTGGGCACGACAGTTTCCACATCCGTGCCGCCCCCAAGCCATTCTGCGGCAAGGGATGCATCACCGACGGTAGCCGAGAGACCTATGCGGCGCGGCGTGTGTCCGATAAGTCTCGCCATACGCACTAACTGACATATTATCTGATTTCCACGGTCCGTGCCTGTCAGGGTGTGTATTTCGTCAATTACCACATATCGAAGGTCGCCAAAAAGCCGCACTATATCATTTGAGCGGTTCATGAGCATACTTTCAAGGGATTCGGGTGTTATCTGCAGGATTCCCTGCGGATTTTTTAGAAGCTTTGTCTTGTGTGACTGTGCCACATCACCGTGCCAATGGAATACGGGGATTCCGGTCATATCGAGAAGCTCATCAAGACGTGAAAATTGGTCATTTATAAGGCTTTTGAGGGGGGCGATGTAAAGTGCACCGATACTGCTTGGCGGAGCTTCATACATATCTGAAATTATAGGGAAGAATGCCGCTTCTGTCTTACCTGAGGCGGTGGAGGACGTGATGAGCAGGTTTTTGTCCGTTTCAAACAGCACTCGTGCCGCCACAAGCTGAACCGCTCTCAGCTCCTGCCATCCGTTTCGGTATATGAAATCCTGAATGAATGGCGAAAATCGGTAGAAAATTTCGTTGTCTGTCATATGGGTTTCCATGCCTTACAGTTCAATATCTGCCGCAGAGAAGTCCGTTATTATCTGCGGTCTGTCCTGCGTGTCGGGAAGGTCGTTTTCATCATCCTCGCCGTGGGACAGCTTTATAATACCGCTTCCCACAACATCGGAAAAGGTTGTGTCGGGATTCTGGAGAAGAATATTCAAAACCGTAATATAGTCTCTGATTATCTCGCGCGGAGTTATCATGGTGTCAGCTCCTGCACGCTCAAGACATATCTTCAAAAATGTCAGCATATCCTCGTTTGTAACACGAGGCTCCCATGAATAGTTCTGGGCATGAAGTCCTGTTATACGCGCGACGAGAGCATAAAGCTCATCATCCGACAGTCTGCGCAGACGGATGACAGGACCGATAAGATTTTTGAAGCCGTCCTTCTGGAACTGTCCGTCGGAGAGCCTGCTTCGGAGAGCCTCGTAGGAAAAGAGTCCGCGCCTGGTGTCTTCAAGAAACTGCGGTGTGCCGCCAAAGATAAGAGCCAAGCCCTCGGCTTTGCCTTGAAGGGTATCATTAAACATGGACAACAGCTTTTCATAGTTGTTCTCGCGTGAAATTCGGTTGGCTATCTTATAAAGATTCACGCACTCATCAATGAAAACCACAAATCCGCGGTAGCCTATCTTTCTGAAAAATACCGCAAGCAGTTTTATATACTCGTACCAATTATCGTCGTCGATTATTCCGCCAACACAAATACCCATGGCGTTCCTTGCCTCGGTTTTGGTGGAATATTCGCCTCTGAGCCAACGGATGCAGGCGGATTTTTTGTCCTCGTCTCCGTCCATGTATGCCTTATAGTATGTGGTAAGAACCGTAGCAAAATCAAAGCCGCCGATCTGAGCTTCAAGCTCGCGTGTTTGTGAATATATACGTGAGGTAAGCTCTCGCATAAAGGTGTCCGAGCCGATGGCGTGCCCCTCGGCGGCGACTGAGGACTGAAGATCGGAGAGCCATTTGCCGATTATCTGCATGAGCGCACCGCCGTCAGGCGAGGATTTTGATGCCAGATTCCGTATAAGCTCGCGGTAGGTGGCAACTCCCGTTCCCTTAGCACCGCAGATGCGTCTTTCAGGCGAGAGATCGGCATCGGCGGTTATAAATCCGCGCTCCAGAGAAAATCCGCGAACAAGCTGAATAAGAAAGCTCTTTCCGCTTCCGTATTTTCCTATAATAAAGCGCATGGAAGCACCGCCGTCGTTGACAGCTTCAAGGTCAGAAAGAAGTGCCTCTATCTCTTCGTTTCGTCCGATTGCAATGTACGGAGCACCCATACGCGGGACAACTCCTGCGGCGACTGAGGACAGAAGACCTGTGAGTATTCTTTTGGGTATCTTTCTTGTTATTTCAGCCATTTTCTTATATCTCCTTCATAATCGGAAATAAGCCTGTACCCGTCGCCGCCAGATTCGATAACGCTGTCGCCTATAATATCAAAGGCTACTTCATTTATTCTGTCGGCGAGGGCATCCGGAAGTATGCCAAGCTGTGCAGACACATCGCTAAGAGCGTTGCTCTTGCCGTCACACAGTAAAGAGAGCACTTTTTTTGATGGCTCGTCAACAGCGCAGATAAATGCCGCAAATTCATCCTCGCAGTCCACGGACACAGGTGCGGTGTCGGGTGAAAAAGAGAAATCATCAGCCGCCGCTCTTGGTATGGGAGTGGTTTCGGTGATTTTTTCATCTTCGTCCGCTTCCTCAAAGGCTGCGGTGAGTATATCGGTGGTGTTCCACGAATTTTTCTCTATTTCAAGGGCATTTTCAAGTGACAGCGATGTGGTGACAGGCTCGTAGAGCTTGTCATAAGCGGTTTTAATGGAATCAGCCTCGGCGTTATCGGAATTACGCTTCTTTTTCGGTACGGGCAGGTATTTGTCGAAGTATTCGTCAATACAATCCTTAAGTTTATCTGTGAGCGATTCAACTTTCAGCCTGGATTTGATTCCAAGTGCCATTCGTATGCGATTTTCACTGTATTTGATGATATCGGTCACAACAAATCTGAACTTCGGCGAGCGGGTATATGATATATATTCCACAGCGATTGAACGCTTCATATTATATACGCACAGTGCGCCGTCGTATGCGGTGCGCTCCATACGGAATTCTTTTGCAAGAGTGTCATCCTTTTCCGACAGTATTTCGCGGTACGCTTTCTCAAATGCGGCTTTTATATGCTTTGCAAAGAGAGCT
Organism: Candidatus Flemingiibacterium sp.; assembly: GCA_045636145.1. Lineage (GTDB taxonomy): Bacteria > Bacillota > Clostridia > Oscillospirales > CAG-272 > Flemingiibacterium. Next base: position 23,651 of record JAZTWV010000033.1, on the reverse strand, counting down.
ACATTTTCAGATGTAACATATCGGCTCTTGTGCCAATCGTAGGATGAGGAATATGAAAGAAGGCAGGCGGCAGAGCTTCCGCTTTCCCCGTCAATGTAAAACTCCTTGAAATTCGCCGCCGCCACAACATCACCAAGGATAGGCTCAAGCTGCTTTGTGGGACATGGAAGAGCATGGACAAGGCAGTAATCGCACAGCCAATCGCACATATAGCTGTCAAGCCTGCGGTGCTCGGTGCGGTAATTAAGCCATATGGCGCACAGCAGTGAAAGCCCGTCGGTGGGCGTTATAAGATCGTGGGCGTTGATTATTTCATAAATGTAAAGAAGTATATAGCAAAAATCGGTTTTCAGATATACGCCACGGCGAACATTGTCACGCCACCAGAGATACCATTTGAGCTGCGCGTATTTAAGCTGTGAATACTGCGGAACATATGAAAAGAAAGAAACATGATCGCAGGGTGTGGACGTGCGCGACCAAAGGCGTTTGATATCTGTACTGAAATTTTCGTAAAAGTTGAACCGTGAATTCCATGCCGACACTTCTACGCGTCGTATAAGTCCGCCCTTTGGCTCGTATATGAGGTATGGATCAAGAGGCTTTGAGCGGTATTCCTGCGCTCTTGTCTTCATAGAAAGCTCATTTAGCTTTCGTGCGGTATCGGCAGATGAGTGCTCACGGTGATATTCCGAGTCATTTTGGGGTGGTATAGCCGCACTTTTATCGGGGGTGATATCATCGGAGCCTACGGACAATTCCACTGTGTCGGTGTTTGAACGGCGAGCGGTGGGCACAACGGGACGTTTTTTCGGCAAAAGAGACTCAAGGTCCCAAAAGTTGTCAATATCACTTAGATTCCTAGGATTATCGCTCATACTCTCACCCCCGATCACAGTATTTTGGTTATTATATTATTTTAACATATAATTGACACAATGTCAATTATATTATCGCGAACTTGCGGAGATTTTACGGCAATTTGTTCATTTCGTGGAATAGAGCGTTATTCCGTATGCGTACAACGACAAAAAATCCGCATTCTTGCGAATGCGGATTTTTTTGGCTGGGGATGAGGGGTTCGAACCCCCACAAACAGAGTCAGAGTCTGTCGTGCTACCGTTACACAAATCCCCAACGGTATCTTTTCAACGGACAATATTATATCACAACAAAATAGGTTTGTCAATAGGTTTTTCAAAAAAAATAAAGTTTTTGTGCAGGTAATTTTTACAAGTGAGCCAAAATAAATTTTAACTTTTTCCGCTCTCGCTGTTGACATGGCGCGTTTTGCGTGATATAATATAAATAATAATGCAAAATCACATCACAAGGAGTACATAAAATGAAACATATTACTACTTTAAATACCAAGAGCCTTTGCGACAGCGCAAAGAACGGCGGCTGCGGCGAGTGCCAGACCTCTTGCCAGTCCGCTTGCAAGACCAGCTGCGGTATTGCAAATCAGACTTGCGAGAGCAAGACCTCCCGTATCAAGACTCTTGCTACCAAGAGCCTTTGCGACAGCGCAAAGAACGGCGGCTGCGGTGAGTGCCAGACCTCCTGCCTGTCCGCGTGCAAGACCAGCTGCGGTATTGCAAATCAGGCTTGCGAAAAGTAAGTCAATGAAAAAAGCCGCCATGTGGCGGCTTTTTTGATTTATAATAATCAGCAAATAACTTAGGAGAACAGATAATGATACATTGTTATAAGCTCGGTGGACTTAATATTGTGCTTGATATCTATTCCGGCTCAGTTCATGTGGTGGACGAGGTGGCGTATGACATTATTGAAGGCTATGAAAATACCGACAAGGCAGTATTGAAGGCTGAAACCGTCAAAAAACACAATATCACCGAGGCGGAATTTGATGAATGCTGTGCGCAGATAGAGGAGCTTCGATCCGCAGGACAGCTTTTTGCCGATGATACCTTTGAGCCGCTTGCGGGAAATCTTAAGGAAAAATCCAAGGGTGTGGTAAAGGCTTTATGCTTACATATTGCCCACAGCTGTAATCTTAACTGCTCGTATTGCTTTGCAAGTCAGGGTAAGTATCACGGTGAGCGTGCTGTTATGAGCTATGAGGTGGGAAAGCAGGCTCTTGATTTTCTTATCGCCAATTCCGGCACACGCCGTAATCTTGAAGTCGACTTCTTCGGCGGCGAGCCGCTTATGAATTTTGATGTTGTAAAGCAACTTGTGGCATATGCCCGTTCCGTGGAAAAGGCGGCAGGTAAAAACTTCCGCTTCACCCTTACCACAAACGGTCTGCTTATTGATGATGATGTTATAGATTTTGCTAACCGCGAGTGCTCTAATGTGGTGCTGTCTCTTGACGGAAGAAAAGAGGTTCACGACCGCTTCCGTGTGGACTTGGCAGGAAACGGAAGCTGGGAGCGAATCGTTCCCAAATTCCAGAAGATGGTGGAGGCGCGCGGGGGCAAAAATTACTATATGCGCGGAACATTCACCCATGCAAATCCCGATTTCCTTGAGGATATAAAAACTATGCTTGATCTTGGCTTCAATGAGCTGTCAATGGAGCCTGTGGTTTGCCCCGAGGGCGATCCGTCCGCACTTACTGCCGAGGATCTTCCTATAGTGCTTGAGCAGTATGAAAAGCTTGCTGAACTTATGCTTGAGCGTCACCGCGCAGGCAAGCCGTTTACATTCTACCATTACATGATAGACCTGAAGGGCGGTCCATGCATATACAAGCGTATTTCGGGCTGCGGTTCGGGCACGGAATACATGGCGGTCACACCGTGGGGCGATCTGTACCCCTGCCATCAGTTTGTGGGTGAGGAGAAATTCAAGCTCGGCAATGTGTGGGACGGTGTTACAAATACCGAATGTCAGTGCGAATTTGCCGCCTGCAACGTTTATACAAGACCGGAATGCCGCGATTGCTGGGCGAAGCTTTACTGCTCAGGCGGATGTGCCGCAAACGCATATCATGCAACAGGCTCGGTAAACGGCATATACAGATACGGATGCGAGCTTTTCCGCAAGCGCATGGAATGCGCTATAATGCTGGAAGCCGCCAAGACCCTTGAAGAATAATGAATACGCCTATTTGCGATTTTATTGATCGTTACGCCAAGAAAAATCCCATCCGTCTCCATATGCCGGGGCACAAGGGCGCGGTGCTGACGGGGGCTGAGCCTTACGATATAACCGAAATCGACGGTGCAGACGTGCTGTATCATTCCGGTGGCATAATACGCGAGAGTGAGGATAATGCGGCGGCACTTTTCGGTGCGGCAAGGACGGTGTATTCCGCGGAGGGATCATCGTTGTCTATTCGTGCTATGCTCTGTCTTGCTTTGCTGTATGCCAAGGAGATGGGACGCGAACCGATCATCGCCGCAGGTCGAAATGCCCATAAGTCGTTTATGTGCGCCGCGGCAATGCTTGATCTTTCGGTTGAATGGCTGTATGAGGACAACGGCGGCATTATTTCCTGCGACATTGACCCGTCGGAGCTTGAAAAAAAGCTTGTTTCAATGGATCACCTGCCATGTGCTGTCTATATTACATCTCCCGACTACCTCGGACACCTATCCGATGTTGCCGGTATTGCGCGTGTGTGTCATAAGCATGGCGTATTACTGCTTGTTGACAATGCTCATGGTGCATATCTTAACTTTCTCGAATCATCACTGCATCCTATGGCTCTTTCGGCGGATATGTGCACGGACTCTTCACATAAAACTCTGCCTGTACTGACAGGGGGAGCATATCTTCACATTTCGAAAAATGCTCCTGCTATGTTTTCGGAGCAGTGCGAGAGAGCAATGGCGATGTTTGCCTCTACAAGTCCGTCATATCTTATACTTCGCTCGCTTGATGCGGCAAACGCATATATGGACGGCGATTGGCGACGCCGGCTCTTAGAATGTACGGATAACGTGCGGCGTTTATCAAAATCCCTTGGCGCGATGGGATATGATGTAGAGTATAATGAACCGCTGAAGATTAACGTTAAGCCGAAATCGGTGGGGTATACAGGTGATGAGCTTGCAAAGTGCCTTTCGGAGCGCGGAATAGTGTGCGAATTTTCCGACCCCGACAACTGCGTTATGATGTTTACACCGGAGCTTGGGGATGGCGTTTATTCTTCGGTGCTGAAAGCATTTTCGGAGATTGCGGCTAGAACGCCTATAAAAACGCTTCCCCCACCTGCGCCAATTGCCGCAAAGGCTATGAGCATAAGAGAAGCTATGCTTGCACCGTCCGAGATCGTTTCTGTGAAAGATTCTGTAGGGCGTGTGCTGTCTGATGCCAATGTGTCATGCCCACCGGCAATACCGATACTTGCCTGCGGTGAGCGCATATGCGAAAAATCCGCCGCACTGTTTGAATATTACGCAGTAGATAAGGTAAGGGTAGTAAAAACTTGATTTTACACAAAATATGCACCTCCAAAGGCGTCTGACTTTGGAGGTGCATATGTTTTTTTGCGCCAATTCTCGAAAATCACTTGATATTACTGTAAAATAGTGTTATAATATAAAGTAGGTAATTATACTTTGCGGAGGACGGCGTTTTGAAACTACTTATAAATGAAGAATATGCCGGACTCACCGTAAAGGAATGGCTTTATAAAAATCATATATCACGGGGACTTATAACTCACTTAAAAAAGCGTGCGGACGGCATAACCGTGAACGGGGAACACGTTACTGTGCGCTACGTGCTGAAAATCGGCGATACACTGAGTATTGCGGCGGATGATCGGCGCGAGGATGAAAATGAGCTGCTTGTTCCAACAAAAATGGAGCTTGATATACTTTACGAGGACGATGATATCGTTGCCGTTAACAAACCCTTTGGAACGGCGACCCACCCGTCTCTCGGTCATTTTGAGGATACTCTTGCCAACGGACTTGCCTATTATTATTCATCGCGTGGGATACCCTTTGTGTTTCGTGCAATAAACCGCCTTGACCGCGATACAAGCGGCGTGGTGCTTGTTGCCAAAAACAGGATTGCCGCCGCAAATCTTACAACGCTTATGCAGTCGGGCAAAATACGAAAGCAGTATATTGCCGTTTTAAACGGAAAGATTGAACCCTCTGAGGGAGAGATAAATGCTCCCGTAAAGCGGCAGGAGGGGACTATAATGCTCCGCGAAGTATGTGGCGATGGTACGGACGGCTCAAAGCCTGCGCTGACAGTATATAAAACTCTGCTTCGGGGCAGTGACGCATCCGTAGTACAGGCGGAGCCTGTAACAGGGCGCACGCATCAGCTCCGCGTTCATTTTGCCCATATGGGATGCCCTATAGTTGGTGACGGCTTCTACGGAAGTGCCGAGACTACACCCACCGAATACGATAAGCGCATGACACGGCAGGCACTCCACGCCTCGTCGCTGAAGATAGATTTTGGTGATCGGGTACTAAATATTACCGCAGACCTGCCCTGTGATATGGCGGAGCTGAAAAGCTTCATTGAGGGGACGTGTGCCCGTGATTAGAGCAGGTATATTAAAAAGATACTGTCCGCGCTTTAGCTTAGTTTTCTTTGCTGTGGCGATTTTTGCCGCCGGGGTGCACATAATAAGCGAGAAATCGGCGGTTTTTTCCGATTTTGTAAACAGATATGTAAGCTCGGTCATACGCGGCATTTTTGCTGTTGTTACAAGCATATTTCCGTTATCTTTGGCGGAAACGCTTATAATTTTTATTCCCGTGCTGTTTGTGTTAACGCTTGCTTTCTGCGTTAAATCCGTAAATCGAAGCACCCGTGCCGGAGTGCGGTATGTGGTGGGACTTTCGTCGGTGCTGTCACTGCTTTATACGCTTTTCGTGTTTTCTTCCGCTGTGGCATATAACGGAACGCCGCTTGGAGATAAGCTGGAGCTTACTCAAAATCCCGTCAGTGCAGAGGAGCTTTATGATACCGCTGTATATATGGCAGAGAAGATAGACGAGGAGCTTGAATTTATAAATTACAATTATGGCGGAAGCTCGGTCATGCCATATTCGGTTAAAGAAATGAACAGACTTTTGCTTACGGCATATGACCGCACCTCGGATAAATATCACTTTATCCCACGGCTCACGTCACGCATTAAGCCAATCGCTCTCTCCGAGCCCATGACCTATACACACATTTCGGGAATGTATACCTATTACACCGGTGAAGCCAATATAAACGTGAATTTTCCCGACTACAATCTGCCGTTTACCGCGGCACATGAGCTTGCCCATCAGCGAGGCATCATGCCTGAAAATGAAGCTAATTTTATGGCATTTCTCGTCTGCACCATGTCGGATGACCCGTATATACGCTACAGTGCGTACATGAATATGTACGAATATCTAAGCTCAGCACTGTATACGGCAGACATAGAACTATTTTCCGAGCTTTATTCGTCTCTTGATGTGAGAATGAAGCGGGAAATGCGTGCATACAATGAATTTTTTGAAAAATATCGCGATAATACTGCCGCCGATGTCAGCAGTGCTCTGAATGACTCTTATCTTAAGTCACAGGGGCAGTCTGCCGGCGAAAAAAGCTATGGGATGGTAGTTGATCTTGCCGTGGCATATGTTGATTCGATTTCGGAAGATTAAAAGAAAGGAGGGACCGCATGAAAAGAAAGCTTGCAGGAGCTTTAAGCGTTATTATATGTATAGCCGTTGTATTTTCAGTGATAACGGCAGTGCGCACGGAGATTTCCGGTAAGTCGTCGTCCATAATATGCTATTATAACGACCGGGCGTGGTCCCTTTCCGGAAGTTACCCCGTAGAGGTAAATACAAGCGGTGTGTACTATGTACCGCTGACGCTGTTTGTACAGCTTCCGGATGTGACGGTGCGTATAAACGAAACGCTTCAGACATTTATAATAACTCACGGGGATTTGTATCTTTCATTTGATACTGTAAGCGATTTTGCGGCAAATCAGGATAAGATACGCACTCCCATAGCCACCTATGAGCGTCACGGAGAGCGGTATGTTCCCGTAGAGATCGTCTGTGCCTACCTTGAGCTTGGGTTTGAAAAGGTAATAAGTCCTGCCACCGGTGCCGCGGCTATACGTATTACAGACGGCAATCAGGAGTATTCGTTCAGCACACTGCTTCGGCGCAAGCACCCCGGATTCTATCCAACCGATGCCACATCTTCTTTGGATACTGAGCCTTTAACACCTCCCGTAACCGTTACCCCCACTCTTACGGAGCGTGTGGTTTATATTACCGTTGAAGATTCGCCCGGAGAATATACAGATAAAATATTGGACGTACTTGATGAGTACGGCTTCGGGGCTACCTTTTTCGTCATTGGAAGCAAGGCAGAGTCGAATATCGAGACCTTGTCGCGAATAGCCGCAGGCGGACATGCCATAGCACTTCACACAATGGAGCATGATGCATCGCTTCTCACAAGTACGGATGCCATACTCTCCGATATCGAAGCCGAAAATGAGCTTCTTTCAAAAATCATAAAGCAAAAATCACGCATATGGCGTGCTCCCGACGGAGGAGACAAGCTTCCGGCGCTTGATGGTGATGCGCGCAGAAAACTTTCGGATGAGGGATATATAGTCTGGGATGCCAATGTGGAGATTCCGGCAAATTACGGTCCATACAGTGCCGCAAATTCTCTTATAAACGGTATACGAAAAAACGAGGTTTCGGTACTGAGATTTACGGAAAATGCCAATACTGCCGCGACACTTAGAAGAGTGCTTGATTTTATCAAAAACAACAGCGATGCCTGCGAGGTGAGAGTTATCTCTCCGGCATTTGAAGAATACACGAAACCCTGAATCACGAACTATAACTTTTAAAAGGAGGGTTACAAAAATGCCCGAAACGACTCAGAAAAAAAAGATCCTTGTGGTAGAGGATGAAAAAAATATCGCAATGACGCTTGCTTACAATCTCATGAAGGCAGGCTATGCCTATGATCTTGCCTTTGACGGTGAGGATGGACTTAAAAAGGCACTCACAGGCGCATTTGATCTGATACTGCTTGACCTTATGCTTCCCAAGATGGATGGCTTTGAGGTGTGCCGCCGTGTGCGTGAGAAGCTGGCAACGCCCATTATTATTGCCACAGCACGCGTTGAAGAGGTGGACAAGATAATGGGACTTGATATAGGTGCTGACGATTATGTAACAAAGCCGTTTTCGATGAACGAGCTGCTTGCGCGTATCAAGGCTAATATCCGACGCTCATCAAATGGGGTTGTGCCTGCCGCTGCTGAGTCCGGCGAGTCTACACTCACTGTGCGCGGTCTTGTAATAGATACGGTAAAATATCAGGTTACACGTGACGGTACGCCAATCGAGCTTACTAAGAAAGAATATGAACTGCTTACATTTATGGCAAAGAATCTCGGAACTGTGTATTCCCGTGAACAGCTTCTTTCGGAAGTATGGGGATATGACGGATTCTTCGGCGACACCTCCAGCGTTGATGTTACTGTAAGCCGTCTGCGCGCCAAGCTTGAAGCGGATGCGGGAAAGCCCGAATATCTGTTTACCAAGCGCGGCATGGGGTATTATATAAAATAAGCTATGTATAACAGTCTGTATTTTAAAATCATACTTATACTCGTTATCTTCATGATAACGGTAATGTGCGTTATAGGCACTGTCCTTATCAATAACGTAAACAGCTTCTACATGGACGAGTTTACCGATCAGATGGCGCAGAATCTTTCAGAGGACAGTCCGCTTGCGGAAGAGCTTCAAGGTGCACTAAGGACGGACGACTTTGCCATAGAGCAACTGAAAATACTCAACAGTTACCGCGGCGTTTTGGGTATCGACGATTACCGCAATTTCTATATTCTTGATGCCGACGGTGTGTTTCTTGAAGGCTCGGACTCAGAGCTTGGAAAAAGTCTGCAAAAAACCGCAAATCTGATCGCCGCCATGCGCGGAAAGCCGGACAACTCTCAGCCGCTTGGCGCGGATTTTGCCGACTATGCCATTAAACTTACGGACAATGGAAACGAGTGTATTATATATGTCAGAGATTCAATGGAGGAGATGCAGCAGTTTACATGGAGGCTGTTTTCCATCATTCTCCAGGCACTCATGTTCGGTCTGATATTTGCCATCTTTTTGGCATTCTTCCTTTCAAAAGCTATTACATCACCCATACAGAGTCTCACACGCGGAGCGAAGCTTATTGCGGCGGGTGAATTTTCACATGAGCTTGATATTCACGCAAACGATGAGATCGGAAAGCTTACCGACACGTTCAATTACATGAAAAAAACACTCAAGAACACTCTTGAGGAGGTGTCGGGTGAGCATCAGAAGCTTGAAACGCTGTTTACCTATCTTCATGACGGTGTTATTGCCTTTACCGATGACGGAAAGGTGATGCACATAAATCAGACCCTTAAGGATCTTCTTGGCTCAAATTACAGTGACGATTTTAATTTCACAAGATTCATTGAGCTTCTGAACATTGAATACGATCCCTCCGACAGCGTGCAGTCAGCTGATAAAAAGGACGGCGTTGAGGGGGACGGCTATAACGTCAGCGACGTTATGTTTGACGGAAAGGTGCTTGATGTAAACTTCGGTGACATCAGCTATGTGGCAGATAATACATCTCACCGCGGTGTGCTTGCGGTAATCCACAACGAAACCGGAAGATATGAGCTTGACAAGTCAAGGCGTGAGTTCGTTGCAAATGTTTCTCACGAGATGAGGACACCTCTTACGAGTATCAAGGGCGCCTGCGAAACTATTCTCTCCGATCCGGATATGGCGCCTGATATGGAAGATTTCTTTCTTCACATGGCAGTGGATGAGTGTGACCGAATGACCAGAATAGTATCTGATCTCTTGGTGCTGTCAAGACTTGACAACAAGCGCACACAGTGGACAATTGAAAGCTTTGATCCTGACAAGATACTCACACACATATGTGAGGTTATGCGTGTGGATGCGGAAGCGCATTCACATGAGCTTCGTTATGCTTCAAACGGAACATTACCCATGATCTCTGCCGATAAGGAGCGCATTGAGCAGGTTCTCATAAACATTGTATCAAACGCTATAAAGTATACTCCCGACGGTGGAACTATTACGGTAAGGGCCGCGGCAGTCGCACAAGAACTTGAAATACGGGTGAGGGATACAGGTATCGGCATACCAAGCGAAGATCTGCCGCATCTGTTTGAGCGTTTTTACCGTGTGGAAAAATCCCGTACCAGCGAGAGAGGCGGAACAGGCCTCGGTCTTGCTATAGCAAAAGAGATCGTGGAGGCTCACGGGGGAACGATTTCAGTGGAAAGCGAACCCGGAAATGGTACGGAAGTATCACTGCTTTTGCCTCTTGAAACTAAGCTTAAATCGGTGGAATGAGTCTGAAAAATGAGTTTTCGGACGGAGGTTTGTAATGCGAATTTCCCACACTCCGCAGAAAGGAGCGGCACAGTTATGAATAAAACTGCAAAGCGGCGTTTTTTGGGTGCTTTTGAGATATTTAAGACCATTCTGCTTGTCTTGCTTGTTATCTTGCTTATAGTCCTTGTGGTTGTATATATAAGCGGCATGAAGGTGTATGAAAACACGGTCATGAAGAAAAAACAGAACGATAGCTTTGATAAGCTCTGGAGCGTGCAAAGCGGAATTCAGCCGGAGGGAATCAACAGCGATCATCTGCTGCCCGAATTCGTTGGCTACAAGCAGTCTACTTTTATGTCTGCCAGGGGATGTGTGGGGGATGCCGACTCCGTGACGGAGCTGTATGAGTTGGTCAAGCCCTGTATTCTTGAGCTTTTCGGCAGTGAAGCGGTTTGTCGCGCTCTTAGTGCCGACAACGGTGTCGATGCCTTTGAACGGGCGAAAAAAAGCGATGAATTTATATACATCAGGTATCATGTTCCTGTGCTGTATCAGCTTATATATGCTTTTGCGGCGGATACACTTACCGTCTCGGAATCAGACGTGGCTGTGGGCGGCGACGGGAATATAGGTGCGTATGTGAGCGAGCTGATAATTGTTCCCGATAAGGATTTTGCCGCACATCGCTTTGTTGCCTATGCAAGTGACGGAGCCGGGAGATATTTTGAATTCAGACCGGCACAGCATATTGTTACTTCCGGTTTTTATATTTCCAAACTTGCGGACGGTGCACAGAATATCGAAGCATACGGATTTGATTTTATAGACGGTACTAATATTGCTGCCCCGGATGCCGAGATAGAGTGCTCTGTAATTTCAAAAAGCACATCCGATTATCCGGAGCAGACTGACAGAAATGCGCTTCTCCGTTTATTTAAATACAATCCGGACAAGCTGGATTGGTACACGGACGGCGAGGTTGATGTTTACATTGATTCCCACAGTCAGCTCAGAATAGGCAACGGGATCATATCATTCTCAACCTCGGACTCTCTTGAGGATTCCGGCGGTACAATGCGCGGAATCGAAATAGAAACGCTTCTCGGATATACTGTAGACGGGGCGCCCAGCCTTTTTGATAAGCTTAGCGCTGTAGATAACCTTGTGGGCAGACTTGGCGATATATCTCCTTCACTTGTGGGAGGCACGGCGGTGCCGTGCCTTGGCGACGTGTACACAGATAAATCGCTTCTTACAGTGGAATATTTTCTTACCTACAACAACATTCGTATCGGAACTGAGCCTTATCTTAGGGCAGTGATTACAGAAAACACAATATCTGAAATCGAGCTGCTGCCTGTTTATATTACGGGAAGTAAAGAAACAGTGCTTGTGCCGAAGCCGATGTATGTTGTGCGCAAGCTTGATGAACTTGAAATGCTTCCGCTTGGACTGGGTGTAAAGGCGGTAAGTCTTAATTATACTGGCAGCAATGCCGAGTGGACGGTTTCTGCAAAATAATCAAAAGGAGGGCGGAACTATATGAATTGGTCAGCGGTCAAAAATTTGCTTATTGGCATACTTGTGGCGGCAAATCTGTTTCTTGTGTTTAATATAGCCCGCCAAGACCGTGCGCGTGGGTATATAGACGATGACGAAGTGCTTGGCGCGGTGGAGCTTCTTGCAGATCGCGGTCTTGAAGTGCCGCCTGAATGCATACCGAGAGAAAAATTCAAAGCACCCGTTTATGAGAGCCTGTACAGTGACGAATACTATACCAAGGCGGCGGAAGCACTGAGCTCCTCGCCGCGTGAAGTGCTGCTCTCACTTCCAAACGGTGGATTCAGCATAACGGCTCAAAACGGTGCGGTTACTGAATTTGATGCGGAATTTGGCTTCACTTATTCGAAATATAGCAATTTTGATGTGATGGCATATACTGAGATTACAGCCGAAAATTTTGCTTCGGAAGCGGTGCTTTGGGATGATGTGGCCTCATCCAGACTTATCACAATGGAAAAACGCGCAGAGGAATTTCTCGGACTGTGCGCCGGTGACAGCGGCGTTCTCGCGGCTGTTGTTACAGACAGCTATTTTGATTCAGAGCGCGGATTTACTTATCTTTTGGCACGTCAGGTACTTGGCGGATATACGATTTATTCCCACTACGCGGTTTGTGTTTTCGAGAATGATGAGCTTATATACGCAGGCGGCAGATGGTATTTTGCTCCCATTGACGAAGACTATCAAACTGAGCTTGTTGACCAGGTGAACATACTTTTTTCTGACCTTTCCGAGCTTAATGCTGACTCTGCACAGGGATTCGCTTTATCTGAAGGGACACCTCACGACACGGAGATGCCTTCAGATGCTTTTCCGGGGGATGCGGTGCTTTCGGCTGTAAAAAATATGCAGGCGGTTTATGCTATATATTGGAATGCCGACAAATCTGCTATTTATTTTATTCCGGCATGGCAAATTGACCACTCTGATGGCATGACTATTGTCTACAACGCTACAAATAGCACAATATATGCGAGAAACTAATAAATCTTGTCTTTAAATGTAAAAAAACTGTTAACATGCTTCCATTTTCGATATAAAAGTGTTATAATATATTAAAGATAAGGTTTAATTTATTAACAGAATGTTAATTGCCTTTGTTTTTATATTAGATATACTACCGTGGCATGACCTCGGCGGGTCAATGCCTATTATATATGGCGCGCCGCTATGCTCCGCGCATTATTTTACGCCGGGAAACGAGACGAAGATATGGAAAAAATAATAGTTAACGGCGGCAGACCTTTGGTCGGCTCAGTTGAAGTCAGCGGATCCAAAAATGCCGCTATCCCGATAATACTCGCGACCCTTGCGGTAGACGATGTGTGTGTTATCGAGAACGTTCCTTCCATCAGTGATATAAGTCTGTCCCTTGAAATCCTCGCAGCTATGGGATGCCGTATAAGGATGCTTTCGAGAAACACCGTTGAGGTGGATTCCCGTGGAGCAAAGGGCGGCATATCCCCTTACGAGCTTGTCCGCAAAATGCGCGGCTCATACTATCTTGTGGGCGCAGAGCTTGGACGCTGGGGCAAAGCATATGTGGGTCTGCCCGGCGGATGCGATTTCGGTGTACGCCCAATCGACCAGCACATAAAGGGCTTTAAGGCTCTGGGGGCCCAGATAAATGTTGAAAGCGGTTATATTGATGCCAAGGCGGATACGCTTCAGGGCACATCTATATATTTTGACGTAGAGACGGTCGGCGGTACTATCAACGTAATGATCGCCGCGGCTCGTGCCAAGGGCACTACCGTTATCGAGAATGCCGCAAGAGAGCCTCATGTGGTTGACCTTGCCAACTTCCTTAACACCTGCGGCGCAAAGATAACCGGTGCCGGTACTGACACCATAAAGATAAAGGGTGTTGACCACCTTTGCGGATGCACCTACGCTATAATCCCCGATATGATCGAAGCCGGAACGTATATGTGTGCGGCGGCGGCAACAGGCGGACATCTGAAAGTGACCAACGTTATTCCCAAGCACATGGAATCTGTTTCCGCAAAGCTTGAGGAAATGGGCGTTAAGATTATTGAAAACGACGATTCCATTGAAGTTATCAGCACAGGCGAGCTTAACCGTGTCAATGTCAAGACGGCGCCTTATCCCGGATTCCCCACCGACATGAATCCTCAGTTCGGCGCGCTGCTGTGCCTTGCAAACGGTGTGTCCTGCCTTACTGAGAGTATATTCAACAACCGCTTCAGATATGTTGAAGAGCTGAAGCGCATGGGTGCTTCTATTAAGGTTGACGGTGCTACCGCCATAATCGAGGGCGGACAGTCCATGTCCGGTGCGCCTGTCAAGGCGGTTGACCTGAGAGCCGGTGTTGCCATGATAATTGCCGGAATGGCAATAAAGGGACGCACCGAGATAGAGGATATCCACTATATCGAGCGCGGATACGACGACGTCGTCGGCAAGCTTCGTGCGGTAGGCGCGGACATAAAGAAGGTTATCGTACCCGATGCCGCGCAGTTTGAAAAAGCCAACTGATAGGATTATCCGAATTTACTTTGACTATAAAAAGGGTGTACGCTGTGACACCCTTTTGGTTTATTAAAATGAAAATTACAAATGACGAAAAGATCATAAACATTAACGACGGACTCCGGCTTATCGAGAAAAAAGACGGTCTTACATTCGGCACGGACGCGTATCTTTTGAGTGCATACGTGCGAGCGCAGACACGCGCTGTGGGCGTAGACCTCGGAAGCGGTACGGGCGTTATTCCGCTGCTTCTTCTTAATAAAGGAAAGCTTGCGAGGATGCACGCCATAGAGCTGCAGTCGGATTTTGCCGAGCTTATCTGCCGCAACGCCGAGCTTAACGGTCTTACGGACAGGCTCACGGTGCACTGCGCCGATGTGCGCGATGTATCGGCAGAAACGGTGGGCGGTACGGCGGATATTGCTGTGTCAAATCCGCCTTACATGAAAGTGACAGGCAGGGCTAACGAAAGTGAATACAAAAATATCGCGCGCCACGAGGTTGCCGGCGGAATAGGCGATTTTTGCGCCGCGGCTTACCGTGTCCTTAAGCACGGCGGACTTTTTTACACCGTGTGGCGTCCGGACAGGCTCAGCGAGCTTGTGTGCGCTCTTTCCGCGGCAAAGCTTGAGCCGAAGCGCATGACATTCGTTCACGCACGCTCGGAGCTTGCGCCATGCCTTGTGCTTTGCGAGGCGAAAAAAGGAGCGGCACCGGGGATGTATGTGACTCCGCCGCTTATAATGTACACGGACGGAAGCAATTACACAGACGAACTTACAAAAATCTACGAAACGGGTGAATTTGATGAGCCTTACAAAAGACCCTGACGTATACTATGCCGATACGTCCGAGGAAAAAAACAAAATAAACGGCGGCACGCTGTATCTTGTGACGACCCCCATCGGAAACCTCGCCGACCTGTCCGAGAGGGCGAAAAAGGTGCTTGCAGGCGTGGATTTCGTTGCGGCGGAGGATACGCGCAATTCCGCAAAGCTTCTTGCCATTTTTGGCATCAAAAAGCCGATGGTCAGCTACTATGAGCACAACAAGCGCGAGCGCGGCGAGATAATATGTGACCGCCTTGCGGCAGGCGAGTCCTGCGCCCTTGTGACTGATGCCGGTATGCCGGGAATAAGCGACCCCGGCGAGGATATCGTCAAGCTGTGTGCCGAGAGAGGGATTCCCGTGACCGCAGTGCCGGGACCCTGCGCCGCAATGACTGCGCTGACACTTTCGGGGCTTTTCACGGCAAGATTCGCTTTCGAAGGTTTTCTTTCCACCAACAAGGGGGAAAGAAAACGACATCTTGATGAAATCAAGCACCACAGGCACACGCTTATATTCTACGAAGCACCACACAAGCTGAAAGCCACCCTTGCGGACCTTTTTTCGGCTCTCGGCAACCGCAAAATCTCACTTTGCCGCGAGCTTACCAAGCTAAACGAGGAGATCCTGCGCACCACACTCTCCGAGGCGGTGAATATGTACGCCGACCGCGAGCCGAGAGGCGAATATGTGCTTATCGTTGAGGGCGCAAGCGAGGAGCAGGCGGCAGAGGGCGCATTCTGGAGCACCATGACTATTGAGGAGCACGTTGCCTACTATATTGACGGCGGCAAGTCGAAGATGGACGCCATCAAAGCCTGCGCCAAAGACCGCGGCATGGCGAAGAATGAGGTTTACAAGGTAGTTAATGTGTGACATCATGCTTTGATGCATAAAATTACATCAAAAAAATCATCGTATTTATATTGACAAAAACGCATCTTTGGTGTATACTGTTAATGAGGTGATGAAAGATGATGAACACTACCGAAACAACAAGATTTACTGCTACACTGCCTGTAGCTTTTATTGAGGAATTGAAATCGCTTGCTAATTCAGAACGGATTCCCTCTGTAAATTTTGCCATTCGTCAAGCCGTTGACGAGTATCTTGCAAAGGTGAGAAAGGCAGAGTACGATGCGATGATGAAGGCAGCTGCAAGAGATACTGCATTCATGAAAAGAACTGCTAAATGTGACTCGGACTTTGCTTTTGCGGATGGCGAGGTACAGGGAGAATGGTAAACAAGTGGGAAATATATTTCTGCAACCTTGATCCTACCACAGGAAGTGAACAAAAGGGAACGCGTCCGGTGCTTATTATATCCACGGACAGCGTTAATCATAATCTTACTGTTTCGACGGTCTTGCCATTGTCAAGCGTAAAACCAACAGACAGAATTTACCCGACAGAGGTTTTACTGCCGCCGGATATAAGCGGCTTGCCTAAATTATCTGTTGCTATGGTTCAGCAGATTAGAACCGTATCACACGCAAGGCTAAAAAATTTGGTGGGAAAAATAACCGATGAGGCGACAAAAGAAAAAATATTAACGGCTTGCAGAGAGTACTTTGATTTATGATTTTATAGAAATACAAATGAGGCATAACGGGATTCCGTTAGCCTCATTTTTTGCATTCTATCTTATTTCCTGCTCAAGGTCGTTAAAAATATCCGAATTAAAGAAATCCTGAACTGTGATGTTAAGTCCGTCACAGATTTTTTTAATTGTGGAGATAGTGGTGCTGTTGTTTCTGCCGCCCACGATGTTGCTGAGAGTAGACTGCGTTATGCCGCATACAGTGGATAGCTTGTTGACGGTTATGTTGTTTGTTTCGCAAAGCTCTAAAATGCGTAGTTTTACCGCCTCGCCTATAATCATTTTCATCACCTCAACAACATTTTAACTCTTTTTAGTTAAAATAATTACCTCAAAAGAGTTGACTTTGCTGTTGCAGGTGTGATATAATGTATATGTAACAATATTTTACAGAAATGAGATGGATTTAATGAAGAAATACATAATAGCTATGGTATGCGCCGCCTTTGCGGCTGTGATGCTGTGTGTCGGCGTTGGCGCGGACACGGTGGCGGAAGGCGAGTGCGGTGCAGACGGCGACAATTTGACATGGGTACTTGATGATGCCGGTACGCTCACCATTAGCGGTGAGGGGGAGATGGAGGAATGGAGTAGTTATTCCAGAGTTCCGTGGTATAAGTATAGGAGCGACGTTAAAGCGGTTGTTATCGGTGATGGCATAACTGATATCAGCGAGGATGCATTCTATCGCTGTAGCAACTTGACAAGAGTGACCATTGGAAGTAGTGTGAGGAACATTGGTGTGTCTGCATTCGACGAATGCGATAGCTTGACAAACGTATATATTACCAATCTTACAGCTTGGTGTAATATTGAATACAGTGATTCATCCTCTTGTCCATTATACTATAATGGCGGAAATCTATACATTAACGGTGTACTTGCGACTGATATAGTTATTCCAGAAGATATCGCAAGTATCGGTGATTATACTTTCAATGGTTGCAGCAGCTTGACAAGCGTTACCATACCCGACAGCGTAACTAGCATCGGCAACTCTGCATTCCGTGGTTGCAGCAGCTTGACAAGCGTGACCATCCCTGATAGCGTAACGACTATCGGCAAATCTGCATTCCGTGGCTGCAGTAGCTTGACAAGCGTGGTTATCCCCGACAGCGTGACGAACATTGGCAACTATGCATTTGGTGGTTGCAGCAGCTTGACAAGCGTGACCATTCCCGACAGCGTAACGAGCATTAGTGAAGGTGTATTCGAGGACTGCAGCAGCTTGACAAGCGTGACCATCCCTGATAGCGTAACTAGCATCGACGACTATGCATTCGGTGGCTGCAGCAGCTTGACAAACGTGGTTATACCCGACAGTGTAACGAGCATTGGCGAGCGTGCATTCGCTGGTTGTAGTAGCTTGAC
This sequence comes from Candidatus Flemingiibacterium sp., assembly GCA_045636145.1. Classification (GTDB taxonomy): domain Bacteria; phylum Bacillota; class Clostridia; order Oscillospirales; family CAG-272; genus Flemingiibacterium. The sequence goes on along the minus strand of JAZTWV010000033.1, from coordinate 5,468 downwards.
AATGGTGGTTATCCCCGATAGTGTAACAAGCATTGGAGTCCATGTATTCAACAGTTGCAGTAGTTTGACTACCGTAGTCATACCCGATAGCGTAACGAGCATCGGAAGAGGCGCATTTAGTTATTGTGTGGCTTTGACAAGTGCAGTTATGCCAGATAGTATAACTGACATTGGTGCCTATGCGTTCATAGATTGTAGTAACTTGACAATGGTGGTTATCCCCGACGGTGTGACAAGTATTGGCGACTATGCGTTCAGTGGTTGCAGTAGCCTGACAAACGTAGTCATACCTGATGGTGTGACGAGTATTGGGAATGATATGTTCAACAGTTGTAGCCGTTTAACCAGCGTGACCATCCCCGATAGTGTAACGAGCATTGGCGACGATGCATTCTCTGGCTGCAGCAGTTTGACAAGTGTGACCATCCCTGACAGCGTAACGAGCATTGGTGACTATGCATTCTACTATTGCAGTAGCTTGACAAGTGTGGTTATCCCCGACAGTGTAACGAGCATTGGAAACTATGCATTCCGTAATTGCAGAAAACTTACGGATGTAACAATATATTCTCATGAAGCTGTTTTTGGCGAGAAAGTGTTTTTAAATGCTGCAGAGAATTTCACAATCCACGCCTACACCGATTCAACAGCTAAAACTTATGCGCTAAACAACGGTCACAACTTTGTTCCGCTTGATACGACACACAGCATAAGCCTCGTGTACTACTCCGCTAACGGCACGGTAACTCTCAGCACATATATTGCCGAGCCGGGCGCGGAGATTGACGTATACGTTGATGCCGCAGATGGGTACAGCCTCAAAAACATCGTTATTATAGGCAAAGAGACCGGCGATACATACGAGGCGTATATTTCCGACGAGCGAAGCTATTTTGTAATGCCCGATGAGGATATTACCGTCACTGTGGAATTTGAAGTGGAGCTTGGCGGCGGTCTTACATGGGTGCTTGACGAATCAGGTGTGTTGACCGTAAGCGGAAGCGGCGAAATGGATGATTACACATCTACCGGCAGTGTGCCATGGAGCGCTTATGTTGGTGAGATAAACTTTGTCGTTATAGGTGAGGGCGTTGAAAATATCGGCGACCGCGCGTTCTACGGCTGCTCCAATCTTACAGGTGTAAGCATTCCCGACAGCGTGACCTCTATCGGTGCATACGCATTCTACGGATGCGTTAATCTTACAAGCGTAAGCATCCCCGAAACGGTTGAAACTATAGGCGCGAGAGCTTTTTACGGCTGTACAAAGCTGTCAAGCGTGATAATTAACGAAGCTGTAACAAGTATTGGTGACAGGTCGTTCTCCGGCTGTGCGGCACTTAAAAAGGCTACGGTCTACTCACCTACAGTGGAATTTGGCTCGCGTGTATTCTCCACCACTCATGCGGATTTCACGATCCACGGATTCGCCGGCTCAACGGCGCAATCCTACGCCGAGGCGAATTCGCATAAGTTTAAGGTGCTTGCTGACAGTGAAGTTGAGCCGGATGAACCGATTGTGATAGGCGACGCCACCGGCGACGGCAAGACAAATCCCCTTGACCTCGTATACTTCCAGCGCTATCTCGCAGGTTGGGACGGATACGATGAAACAAAGCTGTGCCTGACAGCCCTCGACTTAAATCTTGACGACAGAGTTGATTTTGCGGATGCCACTGTCCTCGCAAGGCACATTGCCAAGTGGGCAGGCTACGAAACATTGCCTGTTGAAATAACAGCAACCGAAAAAGCTCCTGAAGATTACACATATGAAGAATATTGTGCAATGACCGGCGAGGAACAAGCGGAGCACCTTGCACGGTTTGAAAATATTTCTGATTTCTTTGAGTGGTATAATGCTGCAAAGGCGGAGTATGAAAAAGCGCAGGGGGAGTAACAAATAGCACAAATACTATCCATTATTAAAAAAATCACACCGCGTCAAAACGACTGCGGTGTGATTCTCTTTTTATCTACAACCCTTTATCTTAATATCTCTCAATATCAATGCGCGTCACCTTGTCGGTGATCTCCTCGTCAAGGAAAATGGACGCGATTCGCTCAAAGCCCTGCGGCTCGTCGCTGACGAAGTATTGTACACGTCCCAGACGGAGCGTGGATATGCCGTTGTCCATAACCGCCCGAAGCTCCTCTGCGGCGGCGGCGCCTACGTTTATAAGCGTGGCGTCGGGGATGACCTTTGCAATGGTGGGCGCGATTATGGGGTAGTGGGTACAGCCGAGGATCAGCGTGTCTGCATGGGCTTCGATTATGGGCGCAAGATGCGTTTTTGCGGCGAGGCGCGTTATTTCATCGTCTGCCGACACAAAGCCGTTCTCCACAAGCGGCACAAAAAGGGGGCAGGCGGCACTGACGGTCTTGAAATCGGGATTCACGGCGTGCAGACCTTTTTCAAACGCACCGCTTCCGATTGTGGACGGAGTGCCTGCGATGCCGATGATTTTGTTTTTCGTAGCCTTTGCGGCGGCACGCACTCCGGCATCAATTACGCCGATTATTGGGATATTGGGGTATTTTTCGCGGAGCGTGGCAAGCGCGTTTGAGCTTGCCGTTCCGCAGGCTACAAGTACCGCATCAACGCCTTTTGAGGCGAGAAAATTCATGTCCTGGAGCGAATATTTTATAATTGTGTCCCTTGAGCGTGTGCCGTAGGGGACACGCCCTGTGTCGCCGAAGTAAATGATATCCTCGGAGGGGAGCAGGCGGCGCACTTCCTTCAGTGCTGACAGTCCGCCAAGTCCGCTGTCAAAAATGCCGATCAAAGCTTACGCCTCCTTTTTTACGGCGAGTTCGATAAGTCTGTCGATGATTTCGGGGTATGTCATGCCGTCGTGCATGAAAAGCTTAGGATACATGCTTATCTGAGTAAAACCGGGGAGGGTATTTATCTCATTGAAGATTATTTTTTCCTCGCCGTCTTTTTCATAGACGAAGAAGTCGACGCGTGACAGGCCGGTAACGCCGAGCGTGGTGCAGATCTGTTTTGCGTAAGTACGGACCTTTTTTGCGGTGTCCGCGCCGATATCTGCGGGGATTAAAGCGGAGGAATTGCTGGATGCGCTGTACTTGGCATCATAGTCGTAAAATTCACTGCCGGGGTTTATCTGACCACAGGTAGAGGCGGTGTAGTAGCCGTTACCCATAACAGCCACTTCCACTTCTTTTCCTTTTATATATTCCTCAACGATTATTTTGCCGTCATGCTCTGCCGCAAGCTTGAGGGCGGATATAAGGCCTTCGCGGTCGTTTGCCTTGGACGCACCGACGGATGAACCTGCGTTTGCAGGCTTTACGAACAGCGGATATGCCCCGATTGCTTCGCAGGCGGTTATCACACCAGACATATCTTTTTCTAGGCGGAAACTGTTGATAATATCGCATTTTGCCTGTGGAACTCCGTAATGGTTAAGTACCAGCTTGGTATATCCCTTATCCATGCCAATGGCGGATGTGGTACAGCCGCATCCTACAAAGGGGATACCCGAAAGCTTCATGAGTCCTTGAAGCGTGCCATCCTCTGCATTAGCGCCGTGCGTTATTGGGAAAATCACGTCGATATGCAGATATTTCGCCTGTGTGCCGTCTGTCGGGAATACGATCAGGGCAGAATCGGAGGGGGATGGAGAAAGTGCGGCTTTTTGAAGTTTTGACGTGTCGGCGCACCATGTGCCGTCCTTAATATTTTCAATATCTCCTTCGAAAAGATACCAATCGCCGTTTTTTGTGATGCCGACTGTGGTGATGTCGTATTTTTCGCGGTCGATGTTTGAAAGTATGGAGTGGGCGGATATAAGAGATACCTCGTATTCGGAGGATTTTCCGCCAAAGAGGCAGAGAAGAGAAGTTTTTGTCATTGGTTGCTCTCCTAAATGTATATTTTGTGTAACAGTACTATTTTATTCCCTGAACGGTCAAATGTTGTGCCTTATTTCGGCAACACGGATGTTTCCGCCGAAATCCTTGTGGAATTGGCAGGTAAGATTGTGTTTTTCGCAAAGCTCGGCGATTCTGGATGCCTGGTCGTACCCGATTTCAAGCAGCATAACTGCGTCCGGGCGCATATATTTCGCAAGCTCGCCTAAAAAGTGGCGGTAGAACACCATTCCGTCAGTGCCTCCGTCAAGGGCGATGGTCGGCTCATGCTGTACCTCTGCGGACAGAGTGGGTATAACATTGGTATTTATATATGGAGGGTTTGATACAATTATGTCCGCCTCGGCGCAAAACGTTTGCAGGTCGGTGTTCAGAACATCGGTGTGCAGGAATTGGATTCGGTCGGTTACACCGTGAAGCTCTGCGTTTTCTTTCGCTATATCAAGCGCGGCGGCAGATATATCTATTGCCCGTGCTTTGGCGGTGGTGTTTTCTTTCAATATAGATATAGCTATGCACCCACTGCCGGTACAGAGGTCCAGGATGCTTGATGAATTATTTGCATATTTCAGTGCCAGCATCACAAGGTGCTCTGTGTCAGGCTGGGGAATTAGGCAGTCGGGCGTAACCTTGAAGCGGTTCCCGTAGAACCACGCTTCGCCTGTTATATATTGAAGCGGAATTCCGGCGGCACGCTTTTGCATAGCTGCATCTATTGATTCCGGAAGTTCTTCATCTTTATTGAGTATGCACCACTCGCGGGATTTGCCTGTGAGTGCGCGGATGAGCTCTGCGGCTTCGTGGGACGGTGCTGAAGAGCCAATTTCGGTAAAGGCTCTGATAAGTGATATGTAGGTCATAGTGTGATCCTTTCAATATATATAATTATAGCAGATAATTTCGGGAAAATAAATAGTTTTGCGAGAAATTCTTCGAATTTAACGGAAAGTGTATAAATTATACATAAAAGGATCAAAATATGAATAAGTTGTTTGCTAAAACAACAAAACTGCGAAAAACTTAAAAAAGTACTTGACAAAAGGGGAGGGATGTGATAGAATAAATAGGCTGTCCGCGAGGGAGACCGAGCGGGGTGAGAAAAAAGTTGAAAAAACTTTCATAAAACCCCTTGACAAGGCGGAAGAGATATGATATAATATCAAAGTGGCCCGAAAGAGGGAGGCAGCGAAGTTGGTCCTTGAAAATTGAACAACAAGAGATTAGGATGAGTACAAAGAAGTGAGGCATCGAGAGATGCTGAATGGAAGATGTATAAACGATAACAAAGAAATCTCGACAATTCTTTTGAACACGAACAAAAGGTAAATTAAAGTAAAAGAGCTAAACATCAAGTTGACTCTGAAAGATTAACGGTATCAAGCAGCGAAAAACAGAGACGTGTGAAACTCCTGCGTTAACCTGAGCTGAGACTTTGGTCTTCGGTAAGGGCGGCAGATGAGTGAAGCAAAGGTCAACGGAGTAGCTGCTTCATATACAATTTTTTAGAGAGTTTGATCCTGGCTCAGGATGAACGCTGGCGGCGTGCATAACACATTCAAGTCGAACGAAGCACT
>JAZTWV010000032.1:0-11147 GCA_045636145.1 Candidatus Flemingiibacterium sp. | reverse complement strand
GTTCGACCGCGTAAGATATCCCAAGGTAGTGTACGCAGGTATGCTTGAATACGACGGAGACCTCCACATCCCGAAGAAATATCTGGTATCTCCCCCCGAAATCACCGAGACCATGGGTGAATATCTTGCAGGTACAGGCGTTTCTCAGCTTGCTATATCCGAAACTGAGAAATACGGTCACGTGACCTACTTCTGGAACGGAAACAAATCCGGAAAGTTCAGCGAAGAGCTTGAAACCTATATTGAGATCCCCTCTGATGTTGTTCCCTTTGAGCAGAGACCATGGATGAAGTGCGCAGAGATCACCGACAAGCTTATCGAATGCCTTGAATCCGGAAAATACAAGTATCTTCGTGTAAACTTCCCTAACGGCGACATGGTTGGTCACACAGGCTCATTCCTTGCAACACAGATATCCGTTGAAGCACTTGACCTCCAGCTTGCACGCATTCTTGCAGTTGTAGATAAGCTCCGCGGCGCGGCGCTCATCACCGCAGACCACGGAAACGCCGATGAAATGTATGAGCTTGACAAGAAGACCGGTGCTCCCAAAGCAAACAAGGACGGCTCCTTCAAGGCAAAGACAAGCCATACCTTAAATCCCGTTCCCTGCTATATTTACGACAACTACTCCGCTGACAAATATGAGATCAAGGCTGACGAGGGCAAATTCGGTCTCTCCAATGTAGCCGCAACAATGGTAAATCTTCTTGGATATGAAGCTCCCGCAGTATGGGATGAATCCGTTATCAAGGTAAAATAATCGGACAGAATAAATCTGCCGCGGCACACTGTATCTACAGTGTCACCGCGGCAGATTTATTTTCAGTAAAACGCCGTTAAACAGCCTTTATCATCTTTATTTTGGCAGAAATTTCCCTGCCGCCAACATTCGCCAATATGCTTGTGGGAAGCATACACGACAGGTCTACAGTCACCTCAACTTTGTCGTCACCGTTTATGTAAACTAATCGCTCACACTCAATGCCGCCCTCGGTTACTGACTCGGATGAATAATAAAATTCCTTTGATATGCAGAAAAGCGAAATCATATCCGAGATTCCTTTTACCATATCCTCATTTTCGATGGGAATTTTCATGTCTCCTGATGAAACATAAGCGCATCCCCCCGAAAATTCAAATCCTACTCCTGATATTATGCTTCCCTCACCGAATGTAAGCATGGCATCACGCGCAAGCATACGCCCCGACTCATCATATTCGGGAGCTTTAAGTGTGAGCGTCGCCGGAACTTCTTCACCGCCTACTGAAAATACAGCTTCGATATGAAGCTCACACTCCTGATATGCAAGCCTGTCACGGGTATCCTCCGCGGCGCAGGAAGCAACCGCAAATATAAGTGACAGCACAAGAACAATAGCACTGTAACGCATTACCGCCTCCGATAGTATAATGTATACAACATTATATTACCGGAGGCGGTAAACTATTCGTATTTATCAGTGTATGCGAACAAAAGCCGATGGATTGCAGAGATGAAGGATTCGCCGCATCTCTTCGTTTGTCTCAATGATAAGTGCCCGTTTTTTGCCGCCTGCACGGTCGGGATATACGCATACAAAGGCAGTTTCACTGTCCTTGTGTGCGGAAAAATCCTTCACCGAGACCATATCCGACGCCGAAAGCACACGCTGGCTGTCTTTGTTTTTTGGAGCGATAAGCGTCATGTCCGGAATATACGCGCGCGCCTTAACTCGCCTTGCACTGCCGGCGTATATCTTTGCAACTGTAATCTCACCGGCTTCAATTGCGAAATCATACTCCACAACCGTAAGACGCCATGTAAGCTTTATTATGGCATACATAATAAACGGAAGCAAAATAACAATGGCAAAGGCTTTAAAATTTAGCGCGAATATCCAAAGGTAGGCAAGAGTAAACAAGACATAAAATATCATAAGAAGCACCCTTGCAAGTATAAGCTTTCCCGTTTTGGCAGGACACACAGAATATTCGCAGAAATTTTTATAATCGTTCATTTTGTCACTCCGTTAACACTCATTTTATGTTTTGTATTTTATTGCCATAACATACAGCTTACTTAATATTTTACCATCCAATATGCGGTCGTGTCAATAATAATTCCTAAAATTCCGACATTACTTGTAAGCATATTTTGTAATTATATGTGAAAATTCGTTTTTTATCTTTACAGCATCTTGCAAAATTCGCAAATATAGTGTATAATGTATGCGGTAATAATTTTTTCTTGAAAGGACAACTAAAAAAATGAAAGCTGTTATAACTGTTACGGGAAAAGATGCTGTAGGTATCATCGCAAAGGTGGCAAATACCTGCTCAGAGCACTGTGCAAATATTGTTGACATTTCGCAGAGCGTTCTCTCCGATTATTTCGCAATGATAATGCTCGTTGATATTGATAAGCTGAATATTCCATTTGCAGATTTCGTTGATATACTTGCGGAGCTTGGAAAACAGTCCGGTCTCGTTATTCAGGCAATGCATGAAGATATTTTCAGTGCAATGCATACCATTTGACAAGGAAGGGTAACAAGTCTGAAAAACGAACCGTTTTCAGAGTTGCTAGAAAGGATTGGGCATAACAATGCTAAATACAGCAGATATACTTGAAACAATAAGCATGATCCGCGAGGAAAACCTTGACATACGTACTATTACTATGGGTATTTCTCTGCTTGACTGTGCCTCTGAGGATGCAGATCGCTTCGCGGACAAAATATATGACAAAATTACAAAGACCGCAGAAAAGCTTGTTATCACAGGTGAAAACATTGAAAAGGAATACGGCATTCCGATAATAAACAAGCGTGTTGCCGTAACCCCCATTTCCCTCTGCGGAGGAAATTTCTCACCTGAGGGATACTTAAAAGCCGCAAAAGCACTTGACCGCGCCGCAAAGACCCTTGGCATCAACTTCATAGGCGGATTCGGAGCACTTGTACATAAGGGCATGACGAGAAAGGATGAAGCACTTCTTTCTATCATCCCGCAGGCGCTTGCTGAAACCGACTTTGTATGCTCCTCTGTCAATGTAGCTACAACAAAGGCAGGCATCAACATGGATGCGGTTGCAAAAATGGGCGACATCATAAAAGAAGCCGCATATCTCACGCGCGACAAGGAATCCATCGGATGCGCAAAATTCGTGGTATTCGCCAATGTGCCTGAGGATAACCCCTTTATGGCAGGTGCATTCCACGGGGTTGGCGAAGGTGAGGCGGTAGTGAGCGTAGGCGTATCCGGTCCCGGTGTTGTGGCGTCTGCCATAAAGCGTGCCGGACACTGCAACTTCTCGGAGCTTGCGGACATCATCAAAAAGACCGCATTCAAGATAACCCGTGTAGGTCAGCTTGTTGCGTTTGAGGCATCTCGCAGGCTTGGCGTGCCTTTCGGCATTGTAGACCTCTCGCTCGCGCCCACCCCTGCTATCGGCGACTCTGTAGCGCACATACTCGAAAATATGGGACTTGAGCGTTGTGGCGCACACGGCACAACAGCCGCTTTGGCACTGCTCAACGACGCGGTTAAAAAGGGCGGCGTTATGGCATCCTCTCATGTTGGCGGACTTTCGGGTGCATTCATTCCCGTGTCTGAGGACGCAGGTATGATCGACGCTGTTTCCTGTGGGGCACTGTCCATTGAGAAGCTCGAAGCTATGACCGCTGTGTGCTCTGTAGGTCTTGATATGATCGTTATTCCCGGCGACACACCAGCGGAAGTTATATGCGGCATCATCGCCGACGAGATCTCAATCGGTGTTGCCAACACCAAGACCACCGCAGTGCGTGTTATCCCCGCATACGGAAAGAAGGAAGGCGAGATAGTCAACTTCGGCGGACTTCTCGGATATGCGCCTGTCATCAAGCTTAATGAAAATTCTCCTGCAGAGTTTATTTCCCGCGGAGGACGTATTCCGGCTCCTATTCATTCGCTTAAGAACTGATTTTTAAATTTGGCATACAGAACCTCCCTCTGTGCGGCGCACGGGGAGGTTTTTTATTACTCAATGTCACATATTGACATTTCCGCAGATTTTGTGTATAATATTTGTTAGTTACCTAACTAATTATAATACGGAGGACACCCATGCAAAATAAACCTCTGCCGCAGGAATTTATAGACGCACTGCCAAAACGGCGGCTTGATTCAAGCTACAATGCAGTTATGCGCATTCACGATGCGGCGAAGCTGTATCAGGACCGCATGAGACGATGTTCCGATCTTGACGGACTTCCCTGCAGCTACCGAACTTTGATTTTTCACCTGGCACGGATGAAATCAGGTGTAACACAGCTCGATCTTGTAAAGGCCACTCATCTGAAGCCACCGTCCGTAAGCGTTACTCTTCAAAAAATGGAACGGGACGGCTATGTTTTAAGGAAGTCCAATGAAGATGATCTGCGCGAAACCTTGGTATATCTTACAAATAAGGGAAAAAACGTAGACAGCAAAATAAGAGAAATGCACGCTGCCGGAGATGCTGCTGCACTGTCGGGCATGAGCGAGGATGAAATAAATACGCTTCAGAATCTTTTAAACAGAGTGATTGACAACCTCCTATCCGATCGCTGAACATGTTTTACTTACTATAGAAAGGACTAAAAATGAAACTTGCAAAATATTTAAGGCCCTATTGGTTTTTTGCCCTGCTTGCGCCGCTTACAATGATCGGCGAGGTGGCAATTGACCTTATGCAGCCAAAGCTGATGTCAAAAATTGTGGATGAGGGCGTCATCGGTCAGAATCTTGAGCTTATCATCTCAACAGGTCTTACCATGCTTCTGCTTGTTGCCATAGGCGGACTTTTCGGCATACTCTCTGCCGCTTTTGCCAGCAACGCCGCACAGAGATTCGGAAACGATCTTAGAAACGACGTTTTTAAAAAGGTAATGAGCCTGTCTTTGGAGCAAACCGACAAATTCACAACCGGCTCACTTGTAACACGCCTTACCAACGATATAAACTCTGTTCAGATGTTTATATCCATGCTTATCCGTATGTTCGTCCGCGCTCCAATGCAGTTTATCGGCGGCATTATAATGGCAATAACAATAAGTCCCAAATTCGGCGTGGTACTTGCCATTGCGCTCCCCATACAGCTTATACTTATCTTCGCAATGCTTAAAAAAGCAAGTCCGCTGTATGCCGTGGTGCAGGACAAGCTTGACAAAGTAAACTCCGTTGTACAGGAAAACGTTTCCGGTGCGCGCGTAGTAAAAGCTTATGTAAAAGAACAGCACGAGATCGGTCGCTTCAACGACGCCAACACCCAGCTTCGCGACGTAAATCTGACCGTACAGCGGCTTATGGCGGCACTCAGTCCTATTTTGATGATCATAATGAACGGCTCAGTTATCGCAATACTGCTTATCGGCGGTAAAGAGGTGGAGGCTTCCATCGGCGTTATCGGCGGTATTCAGGTAGGCGACGTTATGGCGGCGATCACATACATAACCCAGATACTTATGTCAATGATGATGGTTTCTATGATGTTCCAGACTATGACTCGCGCCGCCGCAAGTGCTAAGCGAATCGTAGAGGTGCTTGACAGCGATCCTATAATCAAAAGCGGCACACACACCCAGGACTGTGGGACTGACGGTGCAGTTACATTCAAAAACGTATGCTTCCGTTACCCCGGCACCGTAGGAAGACGTGTTCTTGAGGACGTTACACTTGACATAAAGCCGGGAGAAAATGTGGCGATAATCGGTGCTACAGGCTCGGGAAAATCCTCGCTTGTAAATCTTATTCCCAGATTCTACGATGCCAACGAGGGCGAGGTGCTTATTGACGGAGTAAACGTAAAAGACTATGATCTCCATACTCTCAGAGGCAAGATAGCCTTTGTTCTCCAAAAGACCGAGCTGTTTTCGGGTACTGTTGCCGACAATATCAGATGGGGACGTCCCGATGCCTCCGACGAGGAGGTAGAGCTTGCGGCAAAGATAGCTCAGGCAGATGATTTCATAAAAGGATTCAATGATGGCTACAACACCATGATTGCCGAAAAAGGCGCTTCCCTCTCGGGCGGTCAGAAACAGCGTATAGCTATCGCACGTGCAATAATCCGCCGCCCCGAGGTGCTTATTTTCGACGACTCCACATCGGCGCTTGACCTCTCCACCGAAGCAAAGCTCCATACGGCACTGCGCGAGCACACAAGCGGTACAACTGTAATCATGATCGCACAGCGTATTGCAAGTATCAAGAACTGCGACCGTATAGCCGTTATAGAAAACGGAACCGTCACAGCCTTTGCACCCCACGATGAGCTTATGAAAACCAGCGAAACCTATCAGGATATTTATGCATCTCAGATGAGAAGCAGCACGGATGGAGGTGACATATAATGGCGGAGAACAGAACACAGGACCGTCCCATGGTACAAATGGGACCAAGACGCGGCGGTCCCGGCGGACCTATGGTCAGAGAAAAGCCGAAGCATATGAAGGCGACCCTTGGAAAGCTGTTCCGGTACATAGGCAAAAACAGATATCTGCTTATTGCGCTTCTCGTTATAGTTACGCTTGTGGCGGCTCTTACTCTTGCCGGTCCGGCTCTCCAGGCGGAGGCTATACGCGCTATAACTATCGACTCCGAGGGAGTCCACGTTGATTTCCAGCGTCTTTTTGTTGTTGTTGCCATTATGGCGGTGGTATACGCAGTATCCTCGCTTCTTACATATCTTCAGGGTATTGCCGCCGCAAAGCTGTCGCAGAACACCGTATGCACAATGAGAAACGACCTCTTTGCAAAAATATCATATCTCCCCATACGCTACACCGACACGCACCGACACGGAGATATCATGAGCCGTATGACAAACGACGTTGAGAACATATCAAACTCCGTTTCGCAGTCTATAGCTTCCCTTTTCTCCGCGGTAATAACTCTTATAGGCTCATTCGTGATGATGCTGTACTACAGCCCTGTTCTTACGGTAGTAGCCATGGTAACGATTCCTCTGACTGTGCTTGTATCCACAAATCTTTCAAAATTTATGCGTAAATACTTCGTGGAACAGCAAAAGCTGCTTGGTCAGCTCAACGGTCATATTGAGGAAGCTGTAACCGGATATAAAACGGTAATGGCATACGGCAAGGAATCCTCATCGGTTGAGGAGTTTTCAAAAATTGCCGAAAAATACCGCAAGGTGGGCATAAAAGCCAACATCTGGGGCGGCGTAATGGGTCCCTGCATGAACATGATCGGCAATCTCGGTTATCTTATCGTTGCCGCAGTGGGCGGTTATCTGTCCCTTTACAGCGTGCTGGGATTCGCTCCCATAGGTATCCCCGCAATACAGGCGGTGCTTCAGTATTCAAAGCAGTTCACACGCCCCATAAACGAGATCGCCAACCAATATGCTCAGATACTCACCGCAATAGCAGGTGCGGAGCGTGTGTTTGAGATAATGGAGTCTCCCTCTGAGCCGGACAATGGCAAGCATCCGATTTCAGTAGATGACATTCGCGGTGACATAAACTTCAAGGATATGTACTTCTCTTACAAGGAAGGCGAGCCTGTGCTTAAAGGCTTTAATCTTAAAGTGGAGCGCGGTCAAAAAATCGCAATCGTGGGTGCAACAGGCTCAGGTAAAACCACGGTAGTAAATCTGCTGACACGGTTCTATGATATTGACAGCGGTGCTATTACAATAGACGGTATCAATATTAACGACATCCCGAAAAATACACTTCGCCGCGCTATTGCAATCGTGCTTCAGGATACGGTGCTCTTCTCCGACACAATCGCCGCCAACATACGTTACGGCAAGCTTGATGCCACTGAGGAGGAGCTTCGGCGCGCCGCCGCTACGGCACACGCGGACGTGTTTATTGAACGTCTGCCGGACGGATACGAAACGGTTCTTTCCGAATCGGGAAGCGACCTGTCACAGGGTCAAAGACAGCTTCTCTCAATCGCACGCGCGGTGCTTGCCGATCCCAAGATTCTCATTCTTGACGAAGCAACATCAAGCGTCGACACAAGAACGGAAATGCACATTCAATCGGCAATGGTGGCACTGATGAAAAACCGCACTTCCCTTATCATCGCTCACCGTCTTTCGACTATCCGTGATGCGGACAAGATAGTGGTGCTTGACGGCGGAGTTGTGGCGGAAGTAGGCAGTCATGAGGAGCTTCTTAAAAAGGAAGGCGCATACTACAGGCTTTACAAGAATCAGTACGCAGGTATTGCGACATAATAGGCGCAAAATTCAGAATAAGCATGAAAGAGTCCGAAAAATCGGACTCTTTTCTGTTAGCTATTGATTTTTTCAACATAATATGATAAAATATTACTGTAATTTCTTATAAAGGAACAACTGAACAATGAAACTCACCGAACTTTTTAAAAATGATTCGCTGTCGCTGTCTTTTGAGGTATTCCCCCCGAAAAATGATACCGCATTTGACAGTGTTAAAACAGCTACAGAAGAAATAGCAAAGCTTCGCCCATCATTCATGAGCGTTACATATGGCGCAGGAGGAGGCACAAGCCGTTACACTCTTGATATTGCGCGAAATATCAAGCACTGCTACAACGTGCCCACCCTCGCACACCTCACCTGCGTTTCTTCCACCAAAGAAACAGTGCGCAGCCGTATTGAAGACATGAAAGCCTCCGGTATCGAAAACGTAATGGCATTGCGCGGCGATCTTACACCTGAGCTTGAAGCATCCGATCGCTCCGGCTGGGCTTACCGCCACGCGGTGGATCTTATCCGTGACATAAAGGAAAGCGGTGCGGATTTCTGCATTGGTGGCGCGTGCTATCCTGAGGTACATCCCGAAAGCGCAAATCAGGCGGAGGATATAAAGTATCTTCGCGAAAAAGTAGACGCAGGCGCTTCCTTCCTCACAACGCAGATGTTTTTTGACAACAATCTTCTCTACAATTTCCTTTATAAAATCCGCGAGGCAGGCATTACTGTACCGGTAATTCCGGGAATAATGCCCATCACCAACGCAAATCAGGTAGAGCGTGCAATAAAGCTCTCAGGCTCGTTTATGCCTCAGCGATTCAAGAGCCTCGTTGACAAATTCGCCTCTTCCCCCGATGCTATGAAACAGGCGGGAATTGCATATGCAACCGATCAGATTATCGACCTTTTCGCAAACGGAGTAAAAAATGTTCACGTTTACTCTATGAACAAGCCGGATGTGGCAAAGAAGATTCTTGATAATCTTTCAGATATTCTGAAATAGGAACGGTAAAGCCGTCAGCGTTACGCTGACGGCTTTGGGTTTACGCGTTATTTTCATCATCTGCCTCAACAAGACCGTCAGGTGTCTCCACCATATCGTGCCGCTTAAGCAGGAAGCGTCTTACCGCGAACAAAATTGCAATAGCCGTAACCGTAACGAGATTTTCCCATGCGGCGGCGTGTCCAACTATAAGCTGACGTGCAAGTGCAAATGCCAGCACCTCTATCACCGTTTCCGGAGTATGCTTACAGAACATTTTTATAAGCTCCGCACCAATTGCAAGTATAATGGCATTGTCAAGGAATTTCACAAGTGAATCGGCACCTTTATAGTACAGCTCAAGGCTTGTCATATCAACGATCATCCGCACCGCAAGTATCATTATGGCAGCACCCACAATAACTGCTATAAAAAGCTCAAAAAGATAGCTTATTTCAAACATTATGTCCTGTAGCTTTTTTCTCATATGTAATCTCCTTTGCTTTTAGTCAATATCGAGTGCGAACTTCAATGTGGTAAGCACCGCTTCCCACATCGTTATATTATTCAAATTATATCACAAAATCCGCAGAAAAACAAGTCTTTCTGCGGATTTCGTTATAATTTAGTATGAAATATTGAGGATTTGACCAATTCTGCCTATTATATAATGCGCTCAAACATCTTCATCCACTCACGCTTGATAAATTCATGCCATACATCGTTAACGCCGATAAGCAAACTCATTACATCGGGTTTTACGTAATGATATCCTTCTTAATACGCGCATAAACATCAACAATACGATTACCGCTTATACCTCTGTTCACAAAATCGTACTTACCGGGATTATCAAAGCCAAGAGCCGCTTTTACAAGGAGCGGATATCCATACCCACACTACCGTCGTTGTCTCTTACACGTCTAGCATCTGTGATGGAATCACCCTAAAACAAAATTTTCATAAGTAAAGTATTCCTCTCGTTAAACAATAGTTTTAGGTAAAACAGAATTCACACCATGCCAATTATAGCACACATGGAAATACAAGTCAAGTGCCTTATAAAAACTTTACTGTAGCAATAAAAATTCAGTTTTTTTCTTTTTTGTCTTGACAATAGCGCGTCAATATGGTATAATGTGTAGGTCGCATATATGACGTATTTAATACGGAGAGATATCGAAGTGGTCATAACGGGGCTGACTCGAAATCAAAATGGATTCGTCCCTATTGATAGGTAAGAAGCTCGCATTTTCTTCGATTATCTCGCAAATCCTGCGTTTTTCGTGAATTTCGTTCGCAGCGATTTGTCAGCGCATCTAACGTTTTTCTAACGAAATTCCGCACAATTTCATACGGAGAGGTATCGAAGTGGTCATAACGGGGCTGACTCGAAATCAGTTTGCGCCAAAAGCGCACGAGGGTTCGAATCCCTCCCTCTCCGCCAAAGAGAAACCTCAATCTTGATACGAAGTTGAGGTTTTTTTGTGTGTTAAAACATTGTATAATGGAGCTCTTTCGAAAAAAGCTTTTATGTTAAATATGCAAGTGAAAAATGATTTTTCACTTCATCTGAAACCTTTTTCACTAAAGATGCATTGTTTTTAGAAAAATAAAATGGCGTAAGTGTTGAAAAAAGTTTTATAATATGATATAATGATATAAAGAATTAAATTGTCAAGAGATTTAAGTGCGGTAATTTAAAATGTTGGTGAAAACGGAGAACGAAGTATGAAAAAAATAATTATTACAAGTTGTTTGTGTGTTATTATAGTTGCTGGAATTGTTGTTGGTATAAACTTTATCAAATCTGACAAGGTTCTTGAGTCAGACACCTCGGTTGAATCCGACAATATTGTTGAAAAACTATCGGAATCAGTAGTTTTGTTAGAAGTTTATGACAACGATAATGAAATGGTTGCTATTGGAAGTGGCTACTTTATATATGAT
>JAZTWV010000031.1:0-7351 GCA_045636145.1 Candidatus Flemingiibacterium sp. | reverse complement strand
GAGTTGCCTTATATCCCGATTCCTTCATGTCAAGAACATGGTTGTTTGCAATATTTACGATGTCAAATCCAAGGTCAATAAGCGTGTCGCCCACAACCTCGGGAGAGTTGAAGTTGGGATATCCGTACACTCCGCGGTCATCTCCGCAGATGGCGGTCTCTTGATTGATGAAAGCAATATCCGCATCAGCTACAAGGTCGGCGATTCCGTCGTACATATCAATGAAGTTATATTTTTCTCCCTCGCCTGCACGACTGCGCGCATCAAGAAATACGTTCTCATGGATGATATTGTCTCCTGCCGCCAGAAAACGGATACGTGTCTCACCGCTCTTAGCGGTGGAAGCCGGCACAGACGGCGTATTCGGTGCAGAGGGCACATACGTTACCGCGGTGCCGTCGGGGCGTATATTCACATCGTCTGTGGTATCCCCGAAAGGAGCACCTATAAATGTGGCATTGGGGTCCTGCGTCTCCTCATTCAAAACAAGTCCCACAGAGGGCTGTGCATCCCGATTGCATCCGTAAAACGCCGTAATCATCATCAGAACAGCCAATAAAACCGTAGCTTTTTTCATTATGTACCTCTCTTTTTTGTTGTGACAGGCATATTATTTCTTCTCAGCGGAACAGGGCGATTTAAAGAACGCCGCAAGGTCTGCCGACCATCTTCCGCTCTCATCCTTTTTAAAACCAAGCCATTTTATGAATTTTTCCTCACAGTCGCCTTCAAAATAGGCAAAATGCACGCCGTGAAGATCAATAAAGTTCATAGTCTGTCTGCCCATTATGAACATAGCCTCGGTATCGTCAGTACCAACTGCCTTTGCAAGAGCGCATATAACAGCCGTCTCACCAAGCTTGAATTGGCATATACCCACAAACTCATCGGACACCCACGCGCCATACGCAAGCAGATCCGCGTCATACTCCACACGACATCTTGCGCAAAGCTGTTCCTGGAGAGATTTATCCTGTATCGGTTTGATTATAAGCATTTTGTGATTGTTCCTTTCCTTCAAATAGGACTTATTTCTTAGCCGCAGTGTTCTTTAAATATTCCACCTGAGATTTTGTCAGATGCCGCCATGTTCCCGGCTTCAGACTCTGGAGTTTAATGTCACCTATCGCCACACGGGTAAGCCGTTTTACCGTAAGTCCGCACTTTTCGCACATTTTTCGTATCTGACGGTTTCTGCCCTCATAAAGCTCCATGCGAAGTACCGTAGTTTCGCGGCGCTGATCGTTTTTGAAGGTGTGAACCTCGGTTTTTACGGGCATGATCTCGTAGCCGTCGATAATCATTGGAGATGAAAGCTGTTTTAATGTGGCGCGGTCCGTTTTGCCGTCCACCTCAACGTGGTATATTTTCGGTATGGAGTGGCGCGGATGGGTAAGCTTGTTTGCAAGCTCTCCGTCGTTTGTAAGAAGAAGCAGTCCGTCGGAATCCATGTCAAGACGTCCAACGGGATATACTCTCTCACCAACATCCGAGCAAAGCTCCACAACAGTAGGTCTGCCGCGCTCATCGGACGCCGTAGTCACATATCCGCGCGGCTTGTTGAGCATTATATATATGTATTTTTTAAAGCCCTGCTTAAGTACACGTCCCTTGTATTCAACAACGTCCGTCTCAGGGCATATTTTCTGTCCTATAATTGCCACCTCGCCATTGACGCGCACCGCGCCCCGAGCGATCTCCTGCTCGGCGGCACGGCGGCTCATAAGTCCAAGGTCAGCCATATATTTCTGTAAACGAAGTTCTGTCATTTTATTTAAATATCTTCCAAAATATATTTTGTTTGTATTCTGTTTTCAAAACCGATTCCTCTGCAAACAGCGGTACTTCACCAAGGAGCGTATCTCCGTCGTAAAACTCAATTTTACCCACAGTCTCACCGGCTTCAACGGGCGCATAAAAATACCGCGGAAGTATCACACGCCTTGTTATCTCACGCTCACGCCTCGGAAGTATAAGAGAAAGCTCGTCTCGGTTTTTTATAATAAATTCCGTTTTTTCGCCGCCTATGCAGGGTACGATCATAGCGGATTCCCCCGCCTCGATAAGCTTCTCCATAGAGAGCGAAGCAAACCCCATATCTAACATTGCCGTGTGGTCTGCCCAGTCGTCGGGAGCACTCAGAGTCACGGCAATGAGCGTCATTCCGTCACGCTGGGCGGCGGAAACAAGACACCGTCCGCTTGCCTTGGTAAACCCTGTCTTAACGCCAACCGCTCCGTCGTACATCCTAAGCATTTTGTTGTGATTTGAAAGATGGCGTACCGTACCGCCCACATTTATCTTGTGAGTTCCGGTGGAAACGATCTCACGGAAGGTCTCGTTCTCCATAGCATATGCGGTGATCTTTGCAAGCTCACGGGCTGTAGTGTAATGATTCTCGTCCGAGAGTCCGTGGGGATTTGTAAAATGGGTGTCGGAAAGTCCAAGCTCTGCCGCCTTGGCATTCATAAGTCCGGCAAACTCCTCAACCGATCCGGAGACGCCGATAGCAATAGCCGCGGCGGCGTCATTGGCGCTCTCAAGCATAAGCGCATAGACAAGGTCAAGAAGTGTGACCTTGTCACCGGTGCTAAGATATACGGATGATCCTTCAACGCCCACCGCCTCCGGTGCAACAGAAATTTCACGGGACAGATCGCCGGATTCAATTGCACATATGGCAGTCATTATCTTGGTCGTGCTTGCCATCGGACGCCGTGTGTCGGCATCCGTCTCGTGCACCACCTGCCCTGTTGAAGCTTCCATGACTATGGATGACTTGGCTGAAAGCTCAAGCGCATCTATCCGGACAGATGCACATAGGAGCATCGGCACAAGAAAAAAGGCTGTAATTTTAAGTTTTCGCATAGTATCCTCCAAAAATAAAGTCATTATATCGGCTCTATTTTAAGAATACCGTCACAGCGATTTTTTATGTGTTGAAAGTAATTCCTAAGTTGGGATATCAGCCGTTGTCCGACTCGTCTGCGCTGTCGGAATCGTCCTTCTTCTTTTCAAATATTGCCTTGATTTTACCGATAATATCGGGGGATTTTTCGATAATACTTGAAATCGAATCAATCTTGTCACCCGATGTGGCACTGCCTGCTCCAACATTAAGAAGCTGTACGTTTCCGTCGGGACTTATCACGAGAAAGCCTACAGGCTGTACTGTAACGCCTGTTCCGCCGCCTCCGCCAAAGTTGGTAACTGCACCGCCCTTGTGTGCCTCCTCGGCGGATTTTTTTGCATTTTTGCCAAGATAGTCAACACCGCCTGAAGCAAAGCCTACCATAACCTTTGACACGGGTATTACAGTAGTGCCGCCGGGAGTGTTTATGGGAGTGCCGATGATAGTATTGGCATCCACCACATTCTTTATTTTTTCAAGGGAGGTTTCAATAATTCCGGAAATTTTGTTGTCTGCCATTTTTATATCTCCTTACTTAATAATTTTTTAAGATAAGCTGCCCCTGTCCTTATAAGCATATCGAATATCTGCCACAGTCTCAGGGAAAATGTAATATCAACAGCCGCCGATGTTTTTGTCGATGTAAAATCGGGGATTACGTCAACCTCGGCGTTTTTTGAAAATTTTGTGTGAAAGCAGGACCCAAACAGCTCCACGATGCACTGGACAGTGCCGCAGACCGCGCCGTATACCACGGCGGTAGTGGCGGCATCCTCGCTTCCGATTATTATGACCAGCCTGCGCACATTTATATGCAAATGCCGTCCAAACCGAGCGAGAAACACCGAAACAAGCTCCAAAACGGTGTTGGCAAGTCCGAGAATGTCACGCTTTTCGCCCTCATCCTTATCACAGGTACTCTCAGCCTCACTGACCGCGTTGTCGCTTGACTTTTTGTGTTTTTTCGCCTTCTTTTTTGCATTTTTTTCGTCAAGCTTTTCTTTGCGGCGGCGAAATTTATCCGCTTTGTAGTCGGAAAGCTTAATATTCTTTTCTTTTTTCGGAAATACGGTAAATCTTAATATTCCAATACCCAGCTTCAGCGAAAGATCACCGTCAGAGCGCACCGAAATGCTTATCCGAATAAGCATAAGAAGCAGTATTACAGCAAGTGCAATAAGAAAGCCCACGGCACGCACATCCTCTCGTAAATTTATTTTTCCTCGCCAAGACGGGGCATCATTCTCCGCCTGATTCCGTCAGCGGAGCGGCAGATTCCACCTCTATTTCAGCCTCAGCCGCCTCGTCGCTCTTAACATCGGGAACAGCAAAAAGCTCTACCGGCGGAAGCTCCGCAAGAGAGGTTATGCCGAATATCCGCAGGAAATTATCGGTGGTACGGAAAAGGGACGGTCTTCCCGGAGCATCAAGCGTACCGCAGACCTCGATAAGACCCTTATCGGTAAGATTATTGACCGCGTAGTTTGAGTCTATGCCGCGCACGGAGTCGATATATGACCTTGTTACCGGCTGATGATAAGCCACAATAGCAAGAGTCTCCATAGAGCTTCTTGAAAGATTTCCGCCTGCTCTTACTCCGAGCGCAAGCCGTATTTTCTCTATATGCTCCTCTTTGGTGCAAAGCTGACAGGAATCCTTATACATAACAAGCTGTATTCCGCGCTCGTTTGCATGGTCAGAGTACGCCGCCGCCATTTCGGAAAGGTACTGCTTTACCTCGTTCATGGTGCATTCCGCGGTCTGCGCAAGATTTTCGTAAGTAAGGGGATGTCCTGCGGCAAAAAGCACCGCCTCAAGTATAGGCTTCACTGACATTTTCTTCCCCTCCTTTCATTCTTTCGTGGTTTAAGTACACCCTAAAGTCCGTAGCCTCGCCAAAGTCCGTTTCATCAAGTGGGCGAAGTGTCACACGGTTCTTTTTAATAAGCTCCAGCACTGCAAGGAATGTGGCTATGAGTTCGCTTCTCGTTTTAGCCGTCAAGAGTATGGATGTATAAAGTGCTTCCTTGTGACGGACAAGGTATCTTATAACGCCGTATATCTTTCCGGCTACAGGAACGATGGGCGTTCTTAGTATCTTTTCAAAAGGACGCTCAGCCGCTTCTCTGTTGGCGGCATCAACGGCACTTTTGTCCATTGAGCGGAGCATTGACAGCATAACACGGCGAAGTGCCTCTGCCTGCTGCGGCTCAATACGTCCGGAATCCGGCTTTACCTCATCGGTGTCCTTGACCATTCTTCCGGAATACTGTGAAAACTGTTCACCGAGATACACCGCCGCCTGCTTCATCCGCTGATATTCAAGCAGCATTGCGGCAAGCTTTGCGCGAGGGTCTTCCTCCTCATCGGAAGGCTTCGGAAGGAGCATTTTGCTTTTTATCAGCATAAGCTCGCTTGCCATTACGATAAACTCGCCTGCAACCTCCATGTCCATTTTCTCCATGAGGTCGATATATTCCATATACTGTTCAAAAATGAGAGCTATGGGGATATCCGTGATCTGCACCTTGTTTTTGTCAATAAGCTTTAAAAGCAGGTCAAGGGGGCCCTCAAAGGCTTCAAGCTTGTATGTAATATTTTCCATATGGCATCCGCCTTCTTTCGTCAGATTAGTGGAATAATAAAGTCAATACCCGACATTATTGTGCCTGCCAACCAGGACAGAGGATAATCAAGAAGTCCCACAAGAAGCATCACCATTATCACAACGGATATTGCCCTCTCGTATTTCATCACGCCGAAATATATTTTATCCGGCAGGAAGGAGTAGAGCACCCGTGATCCGTCAAGGGGCGGCACGGGAAGAAAGTTAAATACCGCAAGGGATACGTTAAGATAGGAAAAAGTCCAAAGGAACGTGGTAGCGGCAGTAAGAAGATTCACCGAAAAGGTCATATCGGGTGCCACAGCAGTGTATCCGGCATAGGCAAGATACAGAGAATCCGGCACAAAGAATATGAGCACTTCGAGTATGAGCCATCCGAAGAGCGCAAGTATGATATTTGAAAGCGGTCCGGCAAGTGCCGATATCGCCATACCGAGTCTTGGATTTTTAAACCGTCCTGCTCTTATGGGCACAGGATTTGCCCATCCGAAGCCGAAAAGGAGCATGGAGATAAATCCCCACGGGTCAAGGTGCTTCAAGGGATTAAGCGACAAACGCCCGAATTTTGCGGCGGTGTCATCACCAAGCTTGTATGCCGCAAAGCCGTGCGCCACCTCATGAACGGTCAGCGCAATAAGTACGATTACAAGCCGTTGTGCAAGCTGAAGTAAAGCAAGCGCAGGATTGTCCGAATGAAAAAGCGATTCTAACATTATTATTCACCGAGAACTCTGAGTATTGCCGCCATAGCTTCATCTCGCCCCGTACCGTTAAGAGCGGAAAAGGGGATTATCTCGCATTCCTCTCTCACATAGGGGTTTTCGCGAAGTGCTTCAAGAGCAGCTTTTTTTCCGGACACGTTCAGCTTGTCCGCCTTTGTTGCGATTATGATATACGGAATGTCCGAATTATTCATAAAATCAAGCATCATTTCGTCGTCTGCGGTAGGACCGACTTTAAGGTCGATAAGCTGTGCCACAGCACGCATTGTTCCGGACGTAAAATAGGAATCGGTGAGCTTTGACCATTTTGCCTTATCCTCCGGTGCGCGCTTTGCAAAGCCGTAGCCCGGCAGGTCAACTATGTAGAACTTGTTGTCAACGCGGTAAAAATTGATGGTTATAGTCTTTCCGGGAGAGCCTGAAACTCTGGCAAGGCTCTTTCTTCCAACAAGCTTATTAAGAAGCGAGCTTTTTCCAACATTGGAACGTCCGGACAGCGCAATTTGCGAAAGTCCGTCCTGTGGAAACTGTGTTTTAAGACCTGCGGTCATTACAAGCTCTGTATTGTTTAAATTAAGAGGCATATTTTCCTCCTTTATCTTACGAGTGCCAGTGAAAGCACCTCGTCAGCGGTTTTTACCTGTATAAATTCAATATTTTCCTTTACAATGTCTGCACACTCGGAAAGATCCTCGGCATTGTCCGCCGGAATAAGCACTGTGCTGACCCCTGCCGCATACGCCGCAAGAGTCTTTTCTCTCAGTCCGCCGATGGCAAGCACGTTGCCGCGGAGAGTGACCTCACCGGTCATTGCGATGTCCCGTCTCACGGGAATCTCCGCAAGAGCGGATGCGATAACGGTCACAAGAGTGATTCCCGCGCTGGGACCGTCCTTGGGCACCGCACCCTCGGGAACGTGGATGTGGATGTCCTTATTCTTGTAGAAATCGGGGTCGATACCAAGCTCCTTTGCCCTTGAACGGACGAAGCTTAATGCAATGTGTGCCGACTCCTTCATTACCTCGCCCAGCTTACCCGTAAGCTCCAGCTTGCCGGAGCCCTCGAACACAGCCGCCTCGATCTTCAGCATAT
>JAZTWV010000030.1:0-65748 GCA_045636145.1 Candidatus Flemingiibacterium sp. | reverse complement strand
AGCTATCGACTATTCCTCTCTTGATAAGATCATAATCGGTGTTTGCGGCGGCGACGGAATCGGTCCTGTTATTACCGCGGCATCCAGACGTGTTCTTGAGTATATCCTCGCAGACCAGATCAAGGCAGGTAAGGTAGAGCTTCGTGATATCGAGGGTCTTACCATCGAAAACCGTGCCGCAGTGGGTAAGGCTATTCCCGACGACGTTCTTGAGGAGCTCAAGAAGTGTCACGCTATCCTCAAGGGTCCCACTACCACTCCCCGTGCAGGCGATCCCTGGCCCAATATTGAATCTGCCAATGTTGCTATGCGCAAGAATCTGGACCTTTTTGCAAATGTACGCCCTGTTAAGGTTCCCGATAAGGGCATTGATTGGACCTTCTTCCGCGAGAACACCGAGGGAAGCTATGCTGTAGGCTCGCAGGGTGTAAACGTTACCGATGACCTTGCTGTGGACTTCTGCGTAACCACCACCGAGGGTACAAACCGTATCGCACGTCTCGCATTTGAATATGCGCGCAAGAACAAGAAGGATCGCGTATCTATTGTTACCAAGGCAAACATTATCAAGACCACAGACGGCAAGTTCCTCCGTATTTGCGAGGAGATCGCCAAGGAGTACCCCGAAATCAACACCGACGAGTGGTTTATCGACATCATGACCGCAAAGCTGGTTGACGAGAAGCGCCGCACCGATTTCAAGGTATTCGTGCTTCCTAACCTTTACGGCGATATCATCACCGACGAGGCGGCTGAATTCCAGGGCGGCGTAGGCACCGCAGGTTCTGCTAACATTGGTAAGAAGTACGCTATGTTCGAGGCTATTCACGGCTCTGCGCCCAGAATGATAAAGGAAGGCCGCGGCAAGTATGCAGATCCTTGCTCCATGCTTCGTGCGGCAGTTCTCCTGCTGTCCCACATCGGTCGCCAGGATGAAGCTGACAAGCTTGAAAAGGCACTTGACTACTGTATGTTTGAAGACAAGAAGTATGTAGTAACAGGCCGCGATACGGGTGCTACCTGCGACGAATTTGCCGCATATGTAATGGACACCGTTAAGAGTCTTTAAGAAATATAATCCGCAAACGGTGTAATCACACCGTTTGCGTCTCCCCGAAAGAACTATGAAAGGAATACATTTATGAATTCGGAAAATCGTGACAAACTCCGTGATGAAGCTTCGTCCGACGAGAATAAGAACTATGTCTCGCCTGCCGTTATCAAGCGGCTTCCGCGATATTACCGCTATCTTCGTGAGCTTTTGCAAAATGATATACTCCGTATCTCATCCGGTGAGCTGTCAAAGCTTATGCACGTCACAGCCTCCCAGATACGGCAGGACCTGAACTGCTTCGGCGGCTTCGGACAACAGGGGTACGGCTACAACGTCAAATATCTCTACGGTAAAATCGGCGAGATTCTTGGCGTTTCCCACAATTTCAACGCAGTTATCATCGGTTCGGGGAATCTCGGCAGAGCGCTTGCCGCAAGTCCTATATTTGAGCGCCGCGGAATCAGACTCACAGCCCTCTTTGACAACTCTCCCGATGTGATTGGCAAGGAATTTTCCGGTTATACTGTAAAATCCATGGATGAGCTTGAAGAATACTGCAAAAACAACACTGTAAACATCGCGGTGCTTACCCTTCCCAAAACCGTTGTTCGCGAAACCGCCGAACAGCTTGCAGATATGGGCATAAAGGGGCTTTGGAACTTCGCAAGCACTGAAATTG
The DNA here is from genome assembly GCA_045636145.1 of Candidatus Flemingiibacterium sp. Classification (GTDB taxonomy): domain Bacteria; phylum Bacillota; class Clostridia; order Oscillospirales; family CAG-272; genus Flemingiibacterium. The sequence continues at coordinate 64,015 of JAZTWV010000030.1, read as the reverse complement.
ACCTCACACACAAGGGTGTAATGACACAAAATGTACATATGGGCGACTCTCTTATGACGCTCTGCTATGAGCTTACCAAATAAATCCTCGGAGGGAAATATGAGCGCAAAAAAACTGAAAATCAAATACGGAGACAGTGTTTTTGCGCTTCCACGCGAGAATGTTATGCTGTCTCTCCAATCCGCACGGGAATTTGAGCTTAAGGTACTGCTTATTGCGGCAGCCGACGACTCTCTGCGTTCCGATTACGACAGTGCCTGCGAAAAAATATGCAAACAGCTTGACTGCACAAAGACCGCGCTTGGACGCGCCCTTGACTTTTGGCGCAGGGCAGGCGTTATGGATGCCGGGGACAGCACCGTCCTGCCTGCGGCTGAAAATTCATCCTCACCCGCCGCGAAAACGCTTCAATCCTTCTCCCTGCCCACCTATACGGAAAGTCAGACCGCTGATGCCATGGAAAAGCACAGCGCACTTAAAGGGATCATCGACTCCTGTCAGCAGATCGTGGGCAAGATATTCACCCCGGCGGAGACCGCCTCTATCGTATGCCTGTACGACTATCTTAAACTAAGCGATCCCGGGTATATCGAAACTCTGTACTCCTACTGTAAGGCAAACGGTAAAACATCTCCAAGATACATCGAAAAAGTGGCTCTGACCATGCACGACGAGGACATCAGCACCACAGCACAGCTCAGCGAGTACATAGAGCAGCGTGCTCACCATGATGAGATCTACTCGCGTTTCAAGTCTATAATCGGCACATCGCGTTCACTGACCGCAAGAGAAAAACAGTTTGTGGATAGGTGGTCAGACGAGTGGAAATTGTCTATGGACGTTATTAAGAGAGCTTACGAGGCTACAGTGGACAGTATCGGCGGCTACAAGATCGCATACATGAACCGCATTCTTGAAAATTGGCATAACAGCGGTCTTACCACACTAACACTGGTGGAAGCATCACTTGAACAGTATCAGCGAAACAAGGCAGCTGCCGAAAAGACCGGCTCAGGCTTCGAAACCGATGAATATTTCGAAGCGGCGGTGGCAAACACCAAAAAACATCTTAAAAAAAGCGAATCCGCCACCTGATCGCAAAGCGAGGTAAAGCATGGGATACAACAAAGAAAACTATGTGAGAATACGGCAGGAATATGCCGACAAAAATCTGCGCGCCAAGGAAGCCGCAGAGCGCCGGGCAAATGAGCTTCATCAAAAATATCCCGAACTGCTTAAGATAGACCGTGTTCTTTCCGAAACGGGTCTTTCCATCATGCGTGAATCACTTAAAGGCAAGGAAGGACTTGAGGAGCGTATTGCCAAGCTCCGTGAAAATAATCGCGAGCTTTTAGCTATCCGTGCGCAGTATCTGGAGTCCATCGGCTATCCGGCGGATTATACCGCGGTTAAATATGAATGCGAGAAATGCAGTGACACCGGCTTTGTGGGCACTAAGCTGTGCGAATGTATGCGCCGTGATCTTGTGCTTGCGGGCTATGAAAGCTCCGGCATCGGCAATCTTATGCGCACTCAGAGCTTTGACACCTTCAGCCTTGATTATTACAACCGCTCAAGGGATGAGCGCGCGAATATGGAGTTTACACTTGCCGCCTGCAAGGAGTATGCAAACGACTTCACAGAAAATAACGGCAAAAATATGTTTTTCTGCGGCACTACAGGTCTTGGCAAGACCCATCTCTCAACTTCTGTGGCAAAATCAGTAATAGAGCGCGGATTTGACGTAGTTTACGACACATCTCAGAACATTCTTGCAGATTTCGAATATGAGCGCTTCGTGCGCGGCTACAGCGACACCTCAGAGGTGCGTACAGACAAGTATTTCGATTGCGATTTACTTATAATAGACGATCTCGGAACAGAAGTGGCGAACCAATTCACCGTCTCCTGCCTTTACAATATTATCAACACTCGCATAAATCAGCGAAAGTCAATGATAATCAGCACGAATCTCACCCAAAGCGAGATACGCGAGCGTTACAGCGACCGTATAACAAGCCGTCTGTTCGGCGATTTCATGGTGTACCGTTTCACCGGCAAGGATATACGGTTGCAGAAGTTATCGTAAGCTGATGTATTGATAATAATGAATACGGAACATAATTTGCCCCAAAGGAAATCAATCAGGCTAAAAAATTTTGATTACGGCACCACCGGCGCGTATTTTATAACCATATGTACAAGAGATAGGAAGAATATTCTATCATCAATCGTAGGGGAGGGTCTCCCCTTCCGCAATTATCCCGTTACGGAGAAATCACCAATAAGTGGACTGAAAGTATACCTGAAAAATTTGAAAAAGTAACCGTTGATTATCACGTTATTATGCCAAATCATGTACATATGCTGTTATCCGTTATTAGGAAGGACGGGAGGGGAGACCCCTCCCCTACGGTAGATGCGATAATCGGATGGCTTAAATATCAAATAACAAAAGAGATAAATCAAACCAACAAAACAATTGGTGAAAAGATTTTTCAACGCTCATTCTACGACCACATCATACGAAATCAAGACGACTACAACGAAATTTCAGCATATATCAAAGAAAACCCTATGCGCTGGCAGCACGACAGATTATATTCCCCCACAAATCATATCTCTGTATAAAAACCCGCCTCCCCACCGTTTTTTTCGGTGTGCAGGCGGTTTTTTAGTTTTCTTTCCCCCAACTATTGACATAGAGCCATCAATATTTACAACAATTTATCAAAATTGCAACTTCCCGTAGGGGCGATTCACGAATCGCCCGCCATTTTCCAACCCACCACCACAAACACACAAAAACCGCTCCCCGAAGGGAGCGGTTTTCATATTATGACTTATAAATCAATCTAACCGATCGAATTATTTAACGTTGTTAGCATAGCCAACTACGAAGAGGATGGAGCCGTCAACGAGATACTCGGAGAAGAGCTCGCCCATAACGCCGGTAGCATCCTTTTCGCCGATCCACATTACCTGAGGAGCGGAGTTAAGAAGCTCGATAGCGTCCTCGCCGGTAACTACGCCGAGACCGTTCTGCTTAACAACGATGATATCGGTGATGTGATCGTCTTCGTCGATGAGGTAAGTACCTGCATTATCGCCGGAAAGGATCTCAACCTCTACATAGTCGTCAACAAAGTCAGCGTGTACGAGAGGAGTGATAAGCTCAACCTCATAAATGGTATCAGGAATATCCTCGAACTCGATGTCGTCTGCATCAACTTCATTACCTGCTGCAACGAGGTCTGCAAGGAATGCCATAACATCAGTAGCAGCCTTGAGGCTTTCATCAGCATCGTAGCCAAGAGCATCAGCGTACTCAGCACCGGTGGTGATTTCGCCTGCGATAGCCTTGTTAGCAACCTCAGCGAGGAGCTCAGCAAACTCAGCCTGTGCCTCAGCAATCTGCTTGGTGTTAGCCTTGTCATACCAAACGAAGTCATGGTATCTTACGGTGCCGTTAGGCTCTGCCCACTGCGCATCAGCGGTGGTGTTTGCCTCACCGTTCATATCGGTGATACCGTACTTAACGTAGTTACGTCTGGTGTTCATGGAGCTTACAACACCTGCGGAGGTCCAAAGCTGATGATTCTCAGTATCGGTAAGCTCAGCACCTGCGCCGAAGTTAGCGGAGTCCTTAAGATATACAACACCGTTTGCGTCAACCTTGTAAACGTAGTTGCCCTTAAGCTCTACCTTAGAGTAGATGTTCATTCTGGAAGCATCGTCAAGGCTGATAGCTGCATTGGAGTACATGTAGTAAGTACCATCGTACTCCTTAGGAAGACCGAGCTTCTCAGCGGAAGCAAGCTTGGTAGCCTTAGTAGAGAGATTGGTCAGTACGTAAGTAGCATCAGTAAGACCGAAGAAGCCGGAGTGCTCTTCAGGATTGATTACGAATACTACGGAAGCTCTGCCGTTGGTCTCAGCGGTACCGTGACCGAGAGCGTCAACCCAGATAGCGGTATCATCGTTGAACTTGATGGTTGCATCGTCAGGCTGACCAACGAATACGGAAACAGTTCTCATAGCGTCGTTGATAGAATCGCACTTTTCAGCGGGATCTGCAGGATCGCAAGGAGTCTTGCAGTCGCACTCTGCATTCTCGATGAAGTAGAATACAGTGGTCTTGGAGGTGCGGATTCTGGTTGCTCTGTCAGCACCTCTGGTGGAACCGTCATCAAATACGATCTCACCGCCAGCGGGAGCCTCAACAGCGGTCTGTGTAGGATCTTCTGCCATAGCTGCATCGTAAGCTGCGAGAGCTGCTACATAGTCCTCATCAGCGATCTTAGCGTCGATAAGCTCGTAGTCAACAAAGTTGTCAACAGTTATGATCTCATCGAGAACGTAAGCGTCTTCAACCTTATGAGCTGCATAGATGTTACCGGTGTAGAAGTATTCCTTCTCAGAGAGAAGCATGGAGAACTTGTAAGTGGAAAGATCCTCAAGCTCCTTGCCGTCAAGCTCGGTAACGAGAGCCTCTTCCTCAAGCTCGCCGCCTACCCAAAGATCAAGGTAGATCTTTGCGAGGTCGTAATCTGCGAAATCTTCAACAACTACGAACTCGTAGAGGTTGGAAATCTCAAGCTCGGAAGCGTAGATGATAACGCCGTTGTAAGCGTAGAAGCCGATGTAGGTGTCGATCTGGAGATCGTCGATCCAAGTAGCTCTGTCAACAATGTACTGGATGAAGGGTCTGGTAGCTACCTTGTCAACACCGTACTTGTTGGAGTTGGAATCATCGTAAGGAATGAGGGTTGCGCCCATAGCGGAGCCCTGAGTGGTCTGACCGCTTACCTTAGCGTAGTCGTAACCGATTTCGTAAGCTACGCCGTCAACAGTAACCTTTACTGCGCCGTAGCCGTGAGTAGCATTGTACTTAGTGGAGTCAATCTCCTCAACATAACCGGTCTTCATTTCGAGAACGTCGATTACGTTGATCTTGTCGAGCTGCTCGTTGTAAGTGAATACAGAAACAGCGCCTTCCTTCTTAGCAGCTTCATTGGTGTAAGCAACCTTGTCAGCTGCTACAGTCTCACCGTATACGGTGTATACAAGACCGTCAGCGTCAACTTCCTTGTCGTCGATCTCAGCCTTGAAGGTGTAGTATACGCTCATGTAGATAGGAGCATAGTAAGCACGCTCATACTTGCCGTCGCGGTCATCGTCGAACATCTTCATCTCAAAAGCGTTGAGGTAAAGAGTATCTTCGATCTCGTTGTTAGCGGAAGTGAGGGTCTCGTACTTGATGTAGTCGGTGCTCTCAGCATCGTCTACGAACACGCCGTAATCTTCGAGAGCCTTAGCAGCGGTGATAACCTTCTTGCTGGAGCCATCGTAGTAGTACTTAGCACCGGTGGAGGACTCATATGCGAATACAGCGATAACCTCGCCGGTTTCGTCAATGATGTCGCCATCCTTGTTGGTGAGAAGCATCTTAGCGTTCTCAGCTACGCCTGTGCCGTTGTAGATAACGAGCTCATTGATGAGGGAAGCACCGGTGAAGCTGTCAACGCCGGTATAAGTAGCGCCGTCAATAACGAGCTTGTCGTTGCTGGAAGCGAACTTAACATCTGCATGAGTGATGGTCTTAGGAGCATCGCCCATTACATAGCCGGTGAATGCGCCGGTAGCCTCGTCAAAGTTTACGAGCTCAATTGCATAGTTGAAGTAGTCCTCAACGTTTTCTGCGGTAAGACCGATGGTCTCTACTGCAACGTAGAGCATCTTGCCTGCAGGAACGCCGTTGATGAGCTGCTGGAGACCTACAAACTCGCCGTCAACATCAGAAGCGGAGTTGTAAGCTGCAATAACTTCCTCGTTCTCGTCAACCTCGGTATAACCGTACTGCTTAGGAGTAGCGGTGATAGCGAAGAGAGTGGTGTTCTCGGGAGCAGCGATAGAGAAGTTCTCAGCTGCAAAAGTCTTGCCGCCGTCAGCGGGAGCAGCGTAGATCATGTTGTAGATGATCTGAGCGGTCTCAGCTCTGTTGAGCTCAACGTTAAGATCATCGAGATCCATGTTAGCGGTGAGACCGAGTTCAGCTGCCTTGTTGTAGTAGCCCCAAGGCCAGGTAAGATCCTCGCCGTAGCCAAGAGCGCAAACTGCCATCTTGAGAGCTGCAACGTAGGTGATGCCGTCGTTGGGAGCGAAAGTGGTTGCGGAAGTACCGTTGATAATACCGTTGAGGTATGCGCACTGGATAGCGCCCTTATAAGAGGTAACATCGGTAAAAGGAACGATGCCGTTAGCCCAAACGTCGTCGGACTCAACTTCACCGGTGATAGCTCTTGCTACAAACAGAGCCATCTGCCATCTGGTAACGTCCTGTTCAGGACCAAAAGTGGTATCCGAGGTACCCTTAACGATACCCTTCACTGCGAGGTCGTTGATAGCAGCAGCATACTTGCTGTCAGCAGCAACGTCAGTGAAATCAGCGGAAACCATAGCAGTAGCGCTTACTACCATAATCATAGCGAGCACTAATGCAAGAAACTTCTTGAGATTTCTCATTGTGAATGTTCTCCTTTAATAAAATATTGTCGGTTAGATCCTCACAGCAGCGTATCTTCAAACTATGCGGCGCTCGGTCTCACATGAACGCCCGGTTTTGAGATAAGTTCGCTGTTAATGAAGATTTTCCCTGTACATATGATACTACAAGTCCTTTTTTTTTGCAAGTGGTTTTAATATCTTGTAAGGTATTTGTAATTTTAAATGGGGTTTAATATTTTGAATATCGCGCGATGAAAAACAGTTTTTGTCAGATATCAAGCGGATTTTTCGATTTTGTTGTATTTTTTCAAAAAATATCTTGACAACACGTTTTCTGCACTGCATCCGCAAAGATTTTCCTGTAGAATGGTGGGCTTGTTCCCACCGTTCAACATATTTTTCGGTTAGAACGGCGGGACACAAGGCCCCGCCCTACGGAATACGGCAACAACCTCTCACTTACGCCTCCACGACCAGCATTTTTCGAAGAATCCGCATAAATATGCCGCCGTAGCCTATCTTAGGCACATCCTCTGCCGCAATTATGGGTGCTGTGGCTATAACCTCGCCGTCAGCACAGTAATCTATCCGTCCCACCTCGTCACCTGCACTTATTGGCGCGCTTACATATTCCGGAAGATATATTTCCTGTGTAAGCTTCGCCGCCTGACCCTTCTTTAACAGTATACTGCTCCCGTTGCAAGCAAGAGGTACGCTGTCTGACACTCCGCCGACTACCCTCAGCGGTGAAGCCGTTACTTCGGGCGTGAGATTTGCCACTTCCCAGCCTGCGAAGCCGAAGTCCAGCAGTTTTTTTGCGGTTTCGTTGCGCTCGTCTCTTGTGGGGGATGCCATGACCACAGCGATAAGCTGCATACCGTCGCGCTCTGCCGTTGCGGAGATACAAAACTTCGCTTTTGAGGTAGAGCCTGTCTTAAGCCCGTTTGCGCCTCGGTAAAACCGCACCAAGCGGTTGGTATTGGTAAGACCGAAAGCTCCGCCGCGAATACTGTCCATCCATATGGAGGAATATTCGAGAATTTTGGGGTGCTTTGTGATAAGCTCCCGTGACATAATGGCAATATCTCTGGCACTTGTTACGTGCCCCTCCACGTCATCGTCAAGACCGTTGGTGTTTTTGAACACAGAGCTTGTCATGCCAAGCTCCGCCGCGCGTTCATTCATCATCCTGACAAATGCTTCTTCACTGCCTGCAACCTTTTCCGCAAGAGCCACCGCCGCGTCGTTTGCGCTTGCTATAACCACGCATTTTACCATTTCCGAAACAGGCATTTCCTCGCCCGGCTCAAGAAACACCTGCGAGCCGCCCATGGACGCGGCATATTCCGAGGTCTGCACCGCCTCATCCCAGGATAGCCGTCCGTCATCAATTGCTTCCATTATAATAAGGAGCGTCATTATCTTTGTAACCGAAGCAGGCGGAAGTGCTTCATCGGCATTCTCTTCAAGCAGCACCGTGCCTGTAGAAGCTTCCATCAATATGTAGGAGCGCGCGTTGTAATCTGCCGCCGAAAGCGGCACGGCGACTGCAGCAGATACTGCAAGTGAGATTATCGCCATTATTACTATGGAAAGAAACCGTTTGATTTTCATATAATCACCTCGTGGGATGTATATGAAGCATAGGACAAGAATATGACGGAAGAATTAGCACATTATGACAGTTACGATATAATTATAATGGTGTTTTGCCACTTCTATTATTTTCCGAAATGCTTTGACAACACAAAAAGGAGAACGGCACCTGTCCGTTCTCCTTTTGTATTCCCTATTCTATCAATATCCGCCACCGCCGAAGTTATCCTCGAATCTTGAGGAATCCTCCTCTGTTGCCTGCGCTTCGGTAGGCACATATTCCCGGAGCGTTACCGAAACATCCACATATTTCCCGTCACGCACTACCGTAACGGTTATTTCGTCGCCTACCTCGTGTCCGCGAAGCGCCGACTTAACATCCGCGCCGTATGTTACCTCCTCGCCGTCGATAGCCACGATACGGTCGCCTGCTTTAAGCTCATCGGTGTATTCCGAGGTGGCAATGTATACGCCAAGTGCGCTCACGCGGTAGTACATAGCCTTGTATGAGCTGTCAACGTCAACATATGTTATTCCAAGCATCACCTTGCCGCGCACATATCCGTAGTTTATAAGCTCCTCGGTGACTTTTGCCGCCGTATTTACAGGAATCGCAAAGCCGATGCCCTCAACGGATGTTCCTGACGATGTGCTGGTGGATTTTGCATTTACAATGCCTATAAGCTCGCCGTACATATTGAAAAGTCCGCCGCCGGAGTTACCGGGATTCACCGCCGCATTGGTCTGAATAAGCGTCATTTCCGTACCGTCGATGTTAACGTCACGGGAAAGTGCGCTGACAATACCATTGGTGACTGTTCCGCCAAGCTCACCGAGAGGATTGCCCACAGCCATGACTTCCTGACCTACAACAAGCTTATCGCTGTCGCCGAGAAGCGCAAAAGGAAGATTTTCCGCATTAACCTTTATAACCGCGATATCGGAATCAGAATCCGTGCCCACAACCTCGGCTGTATATTCCTCACCGCTTGTCAGAGTGACAGTTATAGCATTAGCACCGCTTACAACGTGGTTGTTTGTAACAATAAGACCGTCTGCACTGATTATAACTCCGCTTCCTGCGCCTGAGGTAACATAGTTGCCGCCCCAGAACACCGAGTCGGTGACTATGGATTCGGTTGTAATCTCAACAACCGTGGGAGACACCACCTCCGCCACCTGCTCATATGTGCCGGAAGCTTCATTGGGGTTTGTGTATGCCTGAAGAAGTACCGACGGAGTACCGGAAGATATTTTTCCGCCGTCGCCCATCGCCCCGTCCGATGCACCGCCAAGCCGCTGTGCCGCATAAGTGCCGGCAAACGCAGCTCCGCCGGAAAGAATCACGCAGACCGCCACGAGTATTGCCGCAGAACGAAATCCAAAACGTGCGGCAGGTTTCTTTTCCTCTTTCGGTGCTTCTCCTGCATAAAAAGTCTCACGCGGCGCATTATATGTTGACTCCGCAGTATATACAGACTCCTCTGCGGTCTCGGGAACCTCGGAAATGTTTCCCGTCTGCCCGATGCTCTCCGATTCAACCTCGCTTGCGTTCACAGTGTCAGGATTCTGCTCTGTAAGGGTGGCATTCTCCTGCACATCATCAGCATTATTTATGTTTTCATTGAAATTACGTTCATTATCCATTATAATATCCTCCTTTTCTTCGGTGGTTATCCATCGTACATATACAGTATATACCCCAAATGTGACGGTTGTATGATGACGCGAAGAAATTATCTCGAAAGAAATATATTTTTTCAAAAATCTTGATTCCTATGCAAAAATATGATATTATATTATTATAATATTTTTCCTTTCAAGGAGTACACCATGAAACATTGCTTTCACCCTGCAAATATACTTCTCCCAAGCTTCGCGCACAATGCGGAAGCCATGGGACGTTATTCGTGCATAGCCTGCGACCAGTACACATCCGAGCCTGAATATTGGAACAATGTCGAGAGCATCGTCGGCGATGCGCCGTCAACGCTCCGCATAACGCTCCCCGAAATCTTTCTTAAAGATGCCGAAAAACGCATTCCGCTCATCAATGAGACAATGCGAAAGTACGAAAAGAATGTGTTCTGCGAACACAGCAACACAATGATATACCTTGAGCGCACACAGAATAACGGAAACATCCGCCGCGGTCTTGTAGGCGCTATTGACCTTGAGTGCTACGATTACACCAAGGGCGCAAAATCTCTTGTCCGCGCCACCGAGGGCACTGTGCTCGACCGTATTCCGCCCCGTGTAAAAATACGTGAAGGCGCGCCTGTTGAGCTTCCTCATATCATGATACTTATTGATGACCCGAAGCGCACTGTAATCGAGCCGCTTATAGGAAACACATCCGAATATGATACCGCCTACGACTTCACGCTTATGGCAAACGGCGGTCACGCTCTCGGCAAATTCCTCCCGAAATCTGAGATTGACCGCATTTCCGCGGCTCTTGACACACTTTATGATACCGCATCCGCAGAGCAGGACTGTGACAAGCCGCTTTTATTTGCTATGGGCGACGGAAATCATTCGTTGGCATCCGCAAAGGCATTTTGGGAGCAGATAAAGCCTACTCTCTCCGAAAAAGAGCGTGCTTCCCATCCTGCAAGATATGCTCTGTGCGAAATCGTGAATATCCACGACGAAGCGCTTGAATTTGAGCCTATTTACCGCGTAATATTCGGAGTTGACCCCGAAAAGCTTACGAGTGACCTTACAGCATACTTAAAATCACTGCCTGCAAGCGATATTGCGCCCCAAACCTTTGAGGTTATCACCGCAAGGGGATGTGATATGCTCACCGCCGACAATCCCACCTCTCTGCTTCCCGTTGGAACGCTGCAAACCTTCCTTGACGACTACATAAAGACCTGTGAGGGTGCCGTCATCGACTACATCCACGGTATAGAGTCCACCAAGAAGCTTGCTTCGGCAGAAAATGCCATCGGATTCATATTTAAGGGCATGGAAAAATCCGAGCTGTTCCCCACTGTTGTGCGTGACGGCGCGCTGCCCCGTAAAACCTTCTCTATGGGCGAAGCTGACGACAAGCGCTTCTATCTGGAAGTGAGAAAAATAACTTTATAACAAGGAGATCAATATGCTTACAAGATTTACACCGTTTACATTTGAAACCGCCGTTCCGGAAACGCTTGGAATTGACAGTACCGCTATTGCGGAGTTTCAACGCCGCACCCAAGAACTGAAAGCTCCCCATCAGGGCTATATGATATGGAAAGACGGAAAGCTGGCGGCTTCCTCCATCGCGTCCCCCTACAGAATCACCGATAAACGTCATGTTTATTCGGTAAGTAAAAGCTGGACCGCTACCGCCATCGGCATTGCGGTTTATGAGGGACTGCTTTCAGTGGAAGATACGGTCATTTCATTCTTTCCCGAGCTTCTCCCGGATGTAGTAAGCGAAAATCTCGCCAAAATGAAGGTAAAGCACCTCTTGTCCATGAACACCGGACATCAGAACGACACCTTCGCGCGTATCGCCACCGCGGAGCCGGAATGGGCAAGGCGATTCCTGGCGCTCCCTGTAGAAAATGAGCCGGGAACTCATTTCTGCTACAATACCACTGCTACATATATGCTGTCCGCCATAATCACAAAGCTCACCGGAATGAGAATGACAGATTATCTTACTCCAAGGCTATTCAATCCGCTTGGTATAAAAGATATCATATGGGACGAATCCCCGGACGGAATTGATCTTGGCGGATGGGGAATACACGTTTCCGCCGAGGATATACTGAAGCTTGGCGTCTTGTACCTCAAGGGTGGCGTATGGGAAGGCAATCGCATCTTTTCCGAAAAATGGGCTGACGAAGCCACTTCCGCCGTGTCCGACAACAGCATGAGAAAAGAGCCGGATTGGCGAGCTGGCTACGGATATCAGATCTGGCGCTGTCAGAACAACTGCTACCGCTTTGACGGCGCACACGGACAGTACGCCATTATGTCCCCCGACAAAAACTGTGCCGTTGTGCTCATTTCTAACATTGACGGCATTATCGGCGGCACAATGCAGGATACTATGAATATTTTCTGGGACACTATTTACAAGGGAATCTCCGACAAACCGTTTCCAATAAAGACCCCCTGCGACATTTCGGTCCGCCCATACATGACACCGCCCTGCGGTATGCCGGATGTGACCGAGCGCCATATAAAATGCGCGCCTAACTCATGGGATATAAGAGCACTTGATATTCTGCCGACAAAAGACGGTATGGCACTGACAATTCACGGTACAGACCGCTTCGCAGCGCAGCTCATGTGCGCATACGGCGAGTGGGAATACAACAAGCTTAGGCACTGCCCTATCCGCCCCGCGCCCGGACAGCTTGACGATGGCGAGCTTGGAATGCCTGCCGAGATCGCGGCATCCTATGCAGTTGAGGACGGCAATATAAAAATCTCGCTTATGTTTGTTACCTCACCGCACGGTCTTATACTCACAGTTACAGACGATAAGCTTGCAGTAACCCCGAAGTCAACTATTGCCCCAACAGAAATCGAGCTTATTTAACAAAAAACGCACTGGTATTTTGTGCATATCTTCCAAGTGTATCTCCTGTAGAATAGTAAAACTCTACCTATAATTTTACAGATTATATATTGACAAACGTAAGGATTTAAGCTATCATATATATGTGAATACTAAATAAGGAGTGAAATTCAAATGAAAACATTAGATATCAAGCTCTCCTCTATCGAGGATGTACGCAATTTTGTAAATATCGTGTCCAAGTATGACATGGACATCGACCTCATGTCCGGACGTTATGTTGTAGATGCAAAGTCCATCATGGGTATTTTCTCCCTTGACCTTATGAAGCCCATCAAGCTCACCGCTCACAGCGAAAATGCAGATGCGCTTCTTGAAGAGATCAAGCCCTACATCATCTAAGTAAAAAACCAAAAACGTGGCTTTGTCAAGTAAACTTTGACGAAGTCACGTTTTTTAATGCCGTAAATTTCAAGTTTATTCCTCAATACCGAAAAATCTGCATGAGTTTTCGTATGCATGACGGCAGAATTCCTCAGGAGTGATTCCGTACAGCTCGGCGGCGCGAACAGCGGTAAACTCCATCAGCCCCGAATGATTCATCTTGCCGCGATACGGTACAGGAGCAAGATATGGCGCATCCGTCTCTATCATTACTCGGTCAAGGGGCACTGTGGGCACTATTTCCGCAAGCCTTGCCGCGTTTTTGAAGGTTATAACTCCCGAAAAGGAAATATACCATCCGCGGTTTGTCAGTTGTCTTGCTATTTCCGCACTTGCGGAAAAGCTGTGAAACTCACCCGTAACATCGGGATATTCACGCAGAATATCCATGATATCGCCGTGTGCATCGCGGTCATGTATCACAACCGGCATTTTCGTCTCGCGCGCCAGCTCAAGCTGACGGCGAAGCCACAGCTTCTGAAGCTCGCGGGGCTTGTCGTCCCAATAATAGTCAAGCCCGATCTCGCCGAGAGCACGCACCTTCGGGTGGGCAAGAAGTCCGCGAAGCTCCTCCATTACCGTCTCAATATCATCCTCGGGGTTTATATCTTCGGGATGTATGCCTGCCGTGGCGTACAGCTCCGGATACTTCTCTGCCATGGCGATGCACTCACGGCAGGAGTTAATATTCGTACCGGCATTAACGATGTGCTTTACATTGCCTGAAAGCAGAGCGGCAAGGACACTGTCCTTGCCGCCGTCAATTTCATCGTCAAAGCGGCTGTCGTTATAATGCGCGTGCGTATCAAATATAGGAAGCGCACGGGTCGCCTTGAAATCAAATTCCATTTATCTTACTCTCTCACCAAGGGGTGTTTCGGGATCAAGGAATACCACGCGCACGGTTTCTTCACCGGAAGCGAGTATCATGCCGTTGGACTCAACGCCGCAAAGCTTTGCCGGAGCAAGATTTGCCACCATGATAAGCTTCTTTCCGATAAGCTCCTCAGGCTTGTAGAACTGCGCAATACCTGATACAACCTGACGCTTTTCATATCCGAGATCAAGCTGCAGGCAGAGAAGCTTCTTCGCTTTCTTCACAGGCTCGCAGGCGATAACCTGCGCCGTACGAAGCTCTACCTTCATAAAATCCTCAAAACCGATAATAGCACAGCCCTCAGGCTTTTCTATGGGAGCATTTGCTTTCATTGCAGCCTCGCGCTCAGCTTCAAGCTCTGCAAGCATCTTTGCTTCATCGATTCGGGGGAACAGATTGTCTCCGCGAACTACAGTCGCATCAGCCTTCAGTGCGCCGTACTTGCCTGCCGCTTCCCATGTGGAGCAGCATTCGCAGGCACCGATCTGACGGAGAATCTCCGATACGGTGGACGGCATGAAGGGTGTAAGCAGAACTGCAGAAACGCGAAGCACCTCAAGAAGATTGTACATAACCTTGGCAAGACGTGCGCCGTTTGCTTCCATATCCTTTGCAAGTGCCCAAGGGGTGTTCTCGTCAATATATTTGTTGGCGCGGCTGATTACAGCGAATATTTCCGCAAGCGCATTCTGGAACGCATATTTCTCCATCTGCTCCTCGTAAGCCGCGCGAAGATTTGCGATAAGGGACACCATCTCGCTGTCCTTCTCTGCATCCTCTGACTGTACAGGTGGCAAAGTGCCGCCGAAATATTTTTCAACCATGGAAACGGTTCTTGAAAGCAGGTTTCCGAGGTCGTTTGCCAAATCTACGTTGATAGTGCCGATAAGAGCCTCGTTTGAGAAGTTTCCGTCCGAGCCAAAGGGGAAGGTGCGCATGAGGAAGAAACGCAGTGCATCAACACCGAATTTTTCCGCAAGCACATAGGGATCTACCACGTTGCCCTTGGACTTTGACATCTTGCCGCCGTCAAGCAGAAGCCATCCGTGACCGAACACCTTCCTTGGCAGAGGCATATCCATGCTCATGAGCATAGCAGGCCAGATGATTGAATGGAAACGAACTATCTCCTTGCCCACGAAGTGAACGTCCGCCGGCCAATAGTCCTTGTAATCGTCGTATTTGTCATTCATAAAGCCGAGCGCGGTAGTATAGTTAAACAGCGCGTCTACCCATACATATACCACATGACCGGGGTCAAAATCAACCGGAACACCCCATGTAAAGGATGTACGGGATACGCAGAGATCCTCAAGACCCGGCTTTATAAAGTTGTTTACCATCTCGTTAACGCGAGAGCGCGGTTCAAGGAAATCGGTATTTTCAAGAAGGTCCTGTACACGGTCCGCATATTTTGAAAGACGGAAGAAATATGCTTCCTCCTCCGCATCCTCAACCTCGCGTCCGCAGTCAGGGCATTTGCCGTCAACGAGCTGACTCTCCGTCCAGAAAGACTCGCAGGGCTTGCAGTATTTGCCCTTGTAGCTTCCCTTGTAGATGTCACCGTTTTCGTACATCTTCTTAAATATCTTCTGAATAGCCTCAACGTGGTAATCGTCGGTGGTGCGAATAAAGCGGTCGTTGGAAACATTCATCAGCTTCCAAAGGTCCTTAACGCCGCGCTCACCCTCTACGATGTTATCCACGAACTGCTGTGGGGTCACGCCGGCAGCCTTTGCCTTGTCCTCGATCTTCTGACCGTGCTCGTCAGTACCGGTGAGGAAAATAACGTCATGTCCGGTCATTCTCTTATAGCGTGCCATTGCATCGGTCGCAACGGTACAGTAGGTATGACCTATATGAAGCTTATCGCTTGGATAATAGATAGGTGTGGTTATATAAAATTTCTTATTACATTCCGGAGAGTTGCACATTTTCATTTCCTCCTGTTGATAATATTTATACGGCAGTGCCCTTGTATTGACACGCCCATTGTTTTCTGTTATTTCACTGCGCCACGGCACATTTCCCACATGATAACATTAGCCGCAGACGCCGCATTAAGGGATTCGCACCCTTCCGTTATGGGAATAAACACCGTACCGGAGCAGGAGTCGATAAACTCATCGGCGAGACCGTGTCCCTCGTTTCCAATAGCGAAGCATACACGCTTCGGGATCGTAAACGCCCCAAGCTTTTTTGCATCACGTCTGAGTGCCGCCGCATATACTGCGCAGTCGCTTTTTTCCATATCGTCGGCAAATGTCAGCTCATCGCCCACTACCGATATGGGCTGGCGGAATACCGACCCCATTGCCGCCCTCAGCGTCTTCGGGGAATAAATATCGGCGCAGTCACGGCTGATATATACACGGTCAATACCGAATGCATATGCCGTTCGTATCATTGTGCCGAGATTTCCCGGATCGCGGACCGAGGAAAGGTAAATCGACCGAAAATCCCCGTCACTTGGAATTACAAGCTCCGAAACAGCAAATTTCTTTGCCGCCGCCGTGATTCCCTGGGGTGCCGACTCATCGGTAAGCTTGGAAAACACCTCATCGGACACGGTTATCACCGTACCTGATGCAGATCGAAGCTCATCTGCAAGCTTTGATGTGATTTTTTCACGCTTTGTGTCGGCAATGAAGATATATTCAAACTCTATGCCGCTTTTTTGTGCTTCGGAAAAGAGCTTGACCCCGTCTATACGGAAAAGTCCCTCCGCATCACGGTATTTCTTGTCAGAAAGCTTGGATATTCTGGTAACAAGCCCATTCTGGCGACTTGTTATCATATCTTTTGAAAAAGAAGCCATCCTTAGTCTCCTTTATCACCTTAAAAAGAAACAACCGGGGTGAGCCGGTTGTTGTTCTTTTATAATTACTTTGCGAGAGCTGCCTTAGCCTGCTCTGCTACTGCAGCGAACGCGTCCTTGTCGGAAACAGCCAGCTCAGCCAGCATCTTGCGGTTAAGATCAATACCTGCAAGCTTGAGACCGTGCATAAGGGTTGAGTAATTCATGCCGCAAACCTTTGCCTGAGCGGAAATTCTGGTGATCCAGAGAGAACGGAAGTCTCTCTTCTTCATCTTTCTGCCGGCGAAAGCGTAGTTGCCGCTCTTCATTACCTGCTCTTTAGCCATCTTGAAATGCTTGGACTTAGCGCCCCAATAGCCCTTAGCGAGCTTAAGCATTTTATTTCTTCTCTTGCGAGTCATCATCGCGCCTTTAACTCTTGCCATTTTATATTATCCTCCGGTTACTTGTTATATGATTATTTGTGAATGAGAGATGCAATGGTGGGTGCCATAGAGGTGCTGAGATAGCCGTTCTTTCTGAGCTGTCTCTTTCTCTTAGCGGTCTTAAGACCGAGCTTGTGGCGGCGATTGGTGTGGTTGAGCTTAACCTTTCCGCTCTTGGTGAGAGAAAATCTCTTGGCTGTTGCGTTGTGAGTCTTTATTTTTGCCATTTTCGTTTACTCCTTTTGTTTATTCCGTCCGTTTATGCGCCGGACGTGCGCGTGATATCAGTGTCTGAGCCGCAAAAATCACGGCAAAACAATAATTACTTGCCGGGCTGCTTTACGGGATTTACAATCATGCTCATGAAGCGGCCTTCAAGTGCGGGACGCTTATCAACGCTTCCCAGCTCCTTACAAGCTTCTTCGAACTTCTCAAGCAGTTCACGTCCGATATCGAGATGACTCATCTCACGTCCTCTGAACTTCACAACGACTCTTACCTTGTTGCCGTCACCGAGGAAACGGTGTGCGTGCTTTACCTTGGTTTCGAAATCGTGTGTGTCGATACGGCAGGAGAGCTGAATCTCCTTAACCTCGACAACTGTCTGCTTCTTCCTTGCTTCTTTCTCCTTCTTGTCGCGCTCAAAACGGTACTTGCCGTAATCCATGATGCGGCATACCGGCGGCTCGGCATTGGGAGCAATGAGAACGAGGTCGAGATCCTTTTCGTAAGCAAGCTCAAGTGCCTTTGCGGTCTGCATTACGCCGACCTGTTCACCGTCCTCGCCAACGATACGGACTTCCTTTGCCCTGATTTCTTCATTGATTTGCAGTTCTTTTGTGCTAATAGCTGACACCTCCAAAACATAAATAAAAATCGTGCGAAGAATCCTCCGCACGACGCTACAGACACTTTTCGTGTCATTATGTCGATTATTAACCGCTGTCATCAATCTGAGGCGGTGAGAACGGAGAGTTCTTCTTTGTTGTACCTTGGTATTATACCACACATTATTCCAAATGTCAATAGGTTTTAGAAAAAAAGTTTCACTCTCCGAGATTTATTATCCGGACACCGGCTTTATATGCCATTTCCAGCGTTTTTGCCGCACCGCCCCAGCCGTGGGTCACATAGCAGACCGCCGTACCCGAATTGTCAACAAGATATTTGTTTCTCTTTGGAATTGCCGCCTTGAAGTGATATTTTTCAAATCCGTCGGGATATATTATTTCATCGAAGTATTCACTTCGGTCGATTTTGTGAGTAAGATACGGAATCACAGCATAATTGTGTATATGAGGATATACAATCTTCAATTCGTACACAAGTCTGGCGCAGAGCTTATCAAATCCGCCCATATAGCCGTTTAGGAAATCTGTAATGCCGCCGTTAATGAGTTTGATTATTTCCGCCCTCACACGCTCCTCATCAAGTCCGAAGCAATCACTGTGTCCTATAAATGTAGCTGTTGTATGTCTGTTCATTTGCCTGCTCCTTTCTGTAATTGCTTACATTATAGCACACAAATATGAACTTTTCAACACACAGAGCGTCATGCTACTATAATTTGTTGGTGTTTATCTCGGCGCAAATAATCTATACTATTAGCGTGAAATAACGCTGTAAGTGTAGGTGATTGCTATGAATCTTGAATCTATAGGCAAAAACATCCGCAAATTCAGGAGAGCGCAAAAACTAACCATCGAAACTCTCGCTGAAAAAGTAGACCTAAGCGTAAATTATATCGGTGATATAGAACGCGGTGAGAAATCATGCTCACTCGAAACCCTCATCAACATCGCCAATGCCCTTGAGGTATCGTCCGATATGCTTCTCTGCGACGTTGTCAAAGCAAGTTATACGGTGAAGGATTCCCTCCTCCATGAGAAGCTTGACAAGCTGTCCGAAAAAGACCGTGCGCGGATATACGACATTATTGATACAGAGATAAAGCATTCAATAAGGGTTAAGCCATAAAGTGCAAAACCGTCAACCATACGCCGTAGGGGAGGGGTTTCCCCTCCCGTTTCTTATGTTACGCCAAAACAAAAGCGGCGGCAGCAAGCCACCGCCCTACGGTGATACCGTAAACACGTCGGTAGGGGGCGATTCACGAATCGCCCGGAACAAGGTAATTACACAAAAAAACGGGAGGCGAGACGCCTCCCCTACGGTAAAACCGTCAACCACGCGCCGCAGGGGAGGGGTTTCCCCTCCCGTTTCTTATGATACCCGCAAACAAAAACGTCGGGAGGGGCAAGCCCCTCCCCTACGCGGTAACTGTTTAATTTTCGGCAAGGATTATATATTTATTCATCAAGCCACATATCCATGCGGCGTTTTTGGGTTGCGAATCCGTACCGCTCGTAAAACCGCCTTGCGCCCTCGTTGAACTCCCACACGTCAAGGTCCATGCGGTTGCATCCGTTTGCCTTTGCCCATTCGGTAACGTATTCCATAAGCAGACTGCCGATTCCCATACCGCGGCAGTTCTCGTCTACGCACACATCCTCAAGGTGAACGGTTTTCATATCGAACAGCATGGTGCTGTCCTTTATCTCAGACACAATGCAGAATACGTACCCGACAACCCTGCCCTCATGCTCCGCCACAAAAACAGGGCGGCTGTCATCTGCAATTATTTCGATAAGCTCGGTTGGAGTGAATTTAGTTCCATTCACGCGAAAAAGGTCGGGGCGTCCCTGTCTGTGCACCTCCTCAACCTGCATGAGAAGCTCAAGCAGCCGCTCAGTATCGCTCGGGCAGGCACGGCGTATTGTAGGTTTCATTGTGATTTTACCTCTCTACAATTCGGATATATTACACCAAATAAGTATAGCACAACGCTTGCACTTGTGTATTACCGTTGTGTTTTTGCTTTGTTAATTATTTATAAACAAAAAATTAAAATATAAAATCCGAACAACCGTTTGCTTTTTTGAAAAATGTATGGTATAATTATTCTGTATTACAGAGATAAGTATCGGAGGTATAGTTATGGCAGACAAGCTTACCAAACGCGAGCGTGAAATATACGATTTTATTCTCAACGCCATTCGTAACGAGGGCTACTCCCCCAGCGTGCGTGACATATGCAACGCACTTGATATGAAAAGCACATCCACGGTTCATACATACCTTGCAAAGCTTGAAGAAAAGGGCATGATACAGAAAGACCCCGGAAAGAGCCGTACACTCCGTGTGGACAACGGCGGTACGCAGAACAGTTCAACAGTCCGCGTGCCTATCCTCGGCAAAGTAGCGGCAGGTATGCCAATCCTTGCAGTCGAAAACTACGACGGATACATTGACTTCCCCCGTCCGTCCTCCAGAATGACCTCCAACGGCCTTTTTGCACTGAAGGTGCAGGGAGAAAGCATGATCGAAGTGGGTATAATGGACGGAGACCTTATTGTGGTTGAAAAATGCAATACCGCCAAGGACGAGGACATTATCGTTGCGCTGGTGGATGATGAAGCCACGGTAAAGACCTTTTACCGTGAAGAAAACCGCTTCCGTCTCCAGCCGGAAAACTCTTCGATGAAGCCTATCTACGTAAACGAGCTTATAGTTCTCGGCAAGGTAGTGGCATCAATGAGATTTTACAGGTAAATAATATAAGGCATACCGCCCGACGGTCTCGGTGCGGTATGTTTTTGTTTATGCCGCCCTCACCTCAACCGGTCAAGTTCATATATAATATTTGACAACTGCTGAATTTTGTGGTATACTATAGGATGTGTAATAATGTTTATTCGGAGAATGCATAATGACCGCTATCAGTCTTAGCAGCGTTTGCCTTGAATTCGGAACAGACGTCATACTTGACAAGGTCTCCTTCAGTCTCAACGAGGGGGACAAGCTTGGCATCGTAGGCGTAAACGGAGCAGGCAAATCCACGCTTTTTAAAATAATACACGGGGAATACACCCCAAGCGACGGCTCGGTATTCATTTCCAAGGACAAGACCGTAGGTATGCTTGAGCAGAACACAGGTCTTGAGGGCGACAGCACTGTTCTTGATGAGATGCTTGCCTCTTTCTCTGCACTTATCGCCGATGAGAAACGGCTTGAGGAGCTTCAGAGAAAATTAGAGGAAACCCCATCGGATTCTGCACTGATATCCTCATACACCTCGCTTACTGACCGTTTTAAACGGGCAGGCGGATACGAATTCCGTTCAAGATGCAAAGGTATTCTCAAAAATCTCGGTTTCGACGAGCGATTCCATGACCTTAAGATATCGGGGCTTTCCGGAGGACAGAAAACCCGTCTGGCTCTGGCAAGACAGCTTATAACCTCCCCGGATATACTCATGCTGGACGAGCCGACAAACCATCTCGACATCGAAACCCTGGCGTGGCTTGAGGACTTCCTGTCCGGCTACAAGGGAACGCTTCTTGTTATATCCCACGACCGATTCTTTCTCGACAAGGTCACAAATAAGACCCTTGAAATCGAAAACACCCATGCGGAGCTTTATAACGGAAACTATTCGCGGTATATGGTCCTAAAAGCCGAAAACCGCGAGATCCGTGAGCGGCAGTATAAAAATCAGCAAAAGGAAATCGCTCGCATAGAAGCGTATATCGAACAGCAGAGACGGTGGAACCGCGAGCGCAACATCATTGCCGCCGAGAGCCGTCAAAAGGCACTTGACCGTATGGTAAAGATAGAGCGTCCGGAGGATCTGCCGGAGAAGATA
Source organism: Candidatus Flemingiibacterium sp. (assembly GCA_045636145.1). Taxonomy (GTDB): domain Bacteria; phylum Bacillota; class Clostridia; order Oscillospirales; family CAG-272; genus Flemingiibacterium. The sequence continues at coordinate 42,118 of JAZTWV010000030.1, read as the reverse complement.
CGACTCTCCTTTACCAAATCAGGCGAAAGCGGAAATGATGTGCTCACCGTAAAGAATCTTGCCAAAGCATTTCCAAACAAGCCTCTGTTCTCGGACGTATCTTTCCTTGTAAAGAAGCGAGATCATCTTTTTATAGCCGGTCCAAACGGATGCGGCAAATCCACCCTTATAAAAATAATAGCAGATAAGCTGTCACAGGACGCCGGAAGCTTTGAGTACGGCTACAACGTGACCGTTGGCTACTACGACCAGGAAAACCAGAATCTTGATCCCGAAAACACGGTGCTTGATGAGCTGTGGAACTGCTACGAAGGTCTGACCCAAACGGAAATACGCTCGGCATTGGCTCTCTTCCTTTTCAAGGGAGATGATATCGAAAAAAAGGTGTCCGTCCTCAGTGGTGGCGAAAAAGCACGCCTTACACTTTGCAAGCTTATACTTTCAAAGATGAACCTGCTTATTCTGGACGAGCCTACAAACCATCTGGATATAAATTCCCGCGAGGCTCTCGAAAACGCCCTCTCGGAGTTTGACGGCACTATTATAGCCGTATCGCACGACCGTTATTTCATCTCCAAGCTCGCCACCCGCGTGCTTGACCTCGGAAGCCGACCTGCGCTTGATTTTATGGGAAGCTATGAGGAATATAAGGCTCACAAAGCAAGGATTACCGTATCCGATTCACCTGCACCGCAGGCGGTAATCACCGACGCCAAAGAGCAGTACCTTAAAGCTAAGGAACAGGCATCGGAACAGCGGCGGCTTCGCACGCGCATGAAGAAAAACAAAGAAGAAACGGCAAAACTCGAAGCTGAGCTTGAAGAGCTGGCAAGACAGCTTGCCGATGATGCAATACAAGCCGACTACGTCAAGGTGAACGAGCTTTACACAAGACAAACCGAGGCAGAAGAGCGGCTGATGGAGTTATACGAGGAGGCTGAAGGCTTTGAAGAAGACTAAAATGCTGGTATGCGGCATAACCATGAACTGTGCCGGTACAGAGAAATCATTTCTCTCATTCTTATCCTGCCTTGATTTTGACAGATTCGATGTGACTCTGCTGCTTGCAAAGCGCGAGGGATTATTGCTTGACCAAGTACCAAAGCAGGTAAAGATTGAAGTTATGGAAAAATACGGTGATATGTTCCTTCTTTCCGGCAAAAATGCCATAAAGACACTCTTTGACTGCTTCGTTAAGGAAAAACCGCTGACGCTTTTTGAAATCTTCCCCTATTTCATCAAAACGTTGTTTTCAAGAGGCGAAAAGCGCAGCTCCGCGGCGACATGGATGTGGATTCACTTCATGCAGAAAATGCCTGCCGTAAAGGAGCCGTACGACATAGCAGTGGCATATTGGGGAGACCGCACAATGTTCTATATGTGCGACAAGGTAAACGCCAAAATGAAGATAGCATGGCTTCATTTTGACTACTCCAATCCGCCGCGTGATGATTCTATTTACCTTGGCTACTTCAAAAAGTGCGACAATGTGGTGACGGTATCGAAGCTGGTTGATGATTCGCTGAAGAACAAGCTGCCGGAAATTGCAGAACGCACCGTAATGATGGAAAACATCACAAATCCAAAGCAAATATGGGATCTGGCACTTATAGGCGACACCTATCCCGACACTCATTTCACAGGCAAGCGCATTCTGACTATCGGCAGAATCAGCGAGCAAAAGGGGCTCGACATGGTAGTACCCGTACTCAGACGGCTTCGCAACGACGGATTTGATGTGCGCTGGTATGTACTTGGAGACGGGGAGGAGGATTATAAGCAGTATATAGCCGACCTTCTCCTTAAAGAGGGCGTGGCGGACATGATGATATTCCTCGGTACTACGCAGAATCCTTACTCTTATCTGCGCGACTGCGACATATACGCTCAGCCGTCACGTCATGAGGGCAAGCCTATATCGGTAGAGGAAGCCAAAATCATGTACAAGCCTATCCTTGCCTCCCATTATCTTTCCGCACCCGAACAGCTTGAAGGCGGAGCACTCGGAGTGATCTGCGACATATCATCTGACGGAATTTACGACGGAATAAAGAAACTGTTAACGGACGAATCGCTCTGCGACACCCTTTCCGAGACACTCGCCGCACGAAAATTCGGAAATTCCGAGGAAATCAAAAAGTTTTACAGGATGGCAGAGTGATTTGTGCTTTGCACACTAAAAAATATAGATAAACTGTAAAATTCAAAATATTATTGAAATAGTCCCCTGCAATATGGTATAATATACGCAGGGAATCCCATTCCTTGGGCTTCCGCGGCTTCGCCGCTCCGCGCCATAGCGCGGCTGCGCTATTGACGGCTTTGCAAAAATGCCCTTGCAAGCAAGCATTTTTGCTTCATGGTATAATAAAAACAATAAACCGTCCGCCACGGCGGATGAACGGAGGAACTACATTGATTATTCAACTTGAGGAAGCAAAATATAAGCTTCAGAATATGCGTGCCGACATAGATGAGCTGGCATCGGCACTGCGCATTGATCAGCTGAAAAGTGAGGTTGCCGAGGACGAGGCAAAAACCATGGAGGCTGACTTCTGGAACGATGCGGAAGGCTCCAGCAAGATGCTTCAGCAGATCAAGCAGAAAAAGGATAAAATTTCCGCATTTGAGGCTCTTAAAAACCGTCTTGAGGATGCTATCGTTCTCGCAGAAATGGGAATTGAGGAAAATGATGAATCCGTAGTCCCTGAGGTGGAGTCCGAAATGGCAGAGGTCATCAAAGAAGAAGAACGTCAGAGGATCGAGGTTCTGCTCTCCGGCGAATATGACCGCAACAACGCAATTGTATCGTTCCATCCGGGCGCAGGCGGAACAGAGGCGCAGGACTGGGCACTTATGCTCTACCGTATGTACACCCGTTGGGGTGAGCGTCACGGCTACAATGTAAAGCTTCTTGATTGGCTTGACGGCGAAGAAGCAGGCATAAAGAGTGCAACTATAATGGTTGAGGGTACAAATGCTTACGGATATTTAAAGAGTGAAGCCGGCGTTCACCGTCTTGTGCGTATCTCCCCCTTTGATGCGTCCGGACGCCGCCAGACATCGTTCGCATCCGTTGACGTTATGCCGGAATTTGAGGATGACGGCAAAATCGAGATTCGCGACGAGGACATTGAAATCACCGCTCACCGTTCTTCCGGTGCCGGCGGTCAGCACATCAACAAGACAGACTCCGCTATCCGTATAACTCACCTTCCTACCGGTATAGTGGTTGGATGTCAGACCGAGCGCAGTCAGCTTCAGAATAAGGAAACCGCTCTTAAGATGCTCAAATCCAAGCTGATGGAAATAAAAGAGCGTGAGAATCTTGCGCGCATTGAGGACATAAAGGGCGTTAAGAACAACATCGAGTGGGGCAGTCAGATTCGCTCCTATGTATTTATGCCCTACACTCTCGCAAAGGATAACCGCACCGGCTATGAGGACGGCAACATTTCCGCCGTAATGGACGGCGAGATCGACGGATTTATAAATGCATACTTAAAGCAGAACGCAAACAAATAAGTGTAATTTTTTCAACTGTAAAAACAATTTCGGCTGTGCCACTACATAATGGCACAGCCGAAATTTATTTTTCATAATCGTTGTTTATTCTTCCTCGGCAACTGATTCGATAGCCTCTATAGCCTCATCAACAGCGGCGGAGATTTCATCATCTGACGAACAGCCGCAGTCGCAGCACTCTTCATCGTCAAAACGGAGATCGCCCAGCATATCTTCATCAAATTCCCAAGCATCATCACAGCAGTCGCATCCGCAGTCGCAGGAAGCAAGGAGCTTCTTTTCCTGTGCCTTTTTCATAAGCTTGACAACAAGGCATATAATACCTGCGGCAGCAATAATAGAGCCTGTGATGATAAGTGCGAGCTTAAACGGGGTGATACCGGACTTTTTGTTATGCTTTCTCATTATATCGTACCTTCCTTTTCACAGAATAGTATTTTATATTTTCATTATAGCATACATGTAAAAAAATTCAAAGACTTTTTTATGAAATTATTGTAAAGTCGTTATGACATATTCCCACGTGTATGCAAAGTAATGCAAAAACGCCTTATTTTGCCCTGTTGTTCCTTTTTATCATCCTGACATCCCGCAGCATCTTGCGGCTGTCCTTGAACACCTTTACCTTGCTGTCACGGTGATTTACCACGCGAACCGGCATTTCGCATATTACAGCACCCATATTGCGTGCCTTAATAAGCACCTCAAAATCGAAGGCAAAACCGTCAACAACACATTCGGAGAACACTTTGTGTGCCATCTCTTTTCTGAACGCCTTAAAGCCGCACTGGGAATCCGAAAGCTTAAAGCCTGCCGCCACGGAGAGACACTTTATATATGCCTTGGATGCAAGCTTGCGAAGAAGGGTGTACCCGCCGTAGCCGTCTTTTGTCAGATTCCGTGAACCTATGATAACATCGGCATCGGGGCGTTTTTGAAACATCTCCGTGACACCCTTCACAACATCAAGACCGTATGCAAGATCGCAGTCGGTGAACACGATAATATCTCCCTCGGCATTCAAAACGCCGTTTCGTATTGCCGCGCCCTTGCCGCGATTCACCTCATACCCCACGGCACGTATGCGGCTGTCGGCGAAGGACTCCACCGCACGGCGGCATCCGTCAGTGCTTCCGTCATCGGAGAAAATCACTTCGTAATCATCGAAATTAGCCGCCATATACTCGGAAACCGTTTTAAGTGTGCGGTCTATTATACTGCTTTCATTATACATTGGTATGCAGAGTGAAATTTTCATTGTAAAATCCGTTTCTATCTCTTTTTGTAAACAAATATATCAAAATCCGCCGTTATTTCAAGATGTGTCAGCTCGTCAAGCTTTGCCGCATCCTCCCTTGATGTTTTGAACGCATAAGGAGTCATCATAAACAGCGGCTTCAAGTCTTCACCGCGGCAGTCAAAGGTATAGCTTACCTTTCTGCGGCAGGTCTCCTCAAAGCCTGCCGGAAGATCACGCCGCCCCTCGTTCTCGTAGGCGTTTTGATATATGGCACGCTTCAGCTCATACAGATGCCTTGTTCCGGCGGCACCTACTATAAGAAGCCCGTCGTCCTTCAGTACCCTTGCAAATTCCGCCTCGGCAATCGGGGCAAACAAACTTATGACACAATCGGCAGACTTGTCGGCGACGGGAAGCTCAAAAATGCTGGACACGCCGAAAAACGAGCTGTGCCCTGCCGTCTTGGCACGTTTTGCCGCCTTATCACAAGCATACTTTGATAAATCAAAGCCATATACCAACGCTCCGCGCTCTGCCACGGCTTCGGAATAATATCCCTCACCGCATCCGGCATCTATAACGACCTTTGCGTCACCAATCGCATGGGCGACCGCTTCGGCAAACGGACGGTAGTAGCCCTTGTCAAGAAACGCTGTGCGCGCACGCACCATATCACGGTCATCTCCGGCAGTACCGGGTGCTCGTGTGAGCGTGACATATCCGCTCTTTGCAATATCAAAGCAGTGTCGGTGCGCCTCGCAGTAAAGACTGTTTTCTTCCCTTGCAAGGGGTGAGCCGCAGAACGGACAGCGAAGTATATTCATAATTATGCCCATTCCTTTCTGCGGTTATATTTCTTAGGTCTCTGTTTTAACAAGCTTTGCGTGAAGTGCTATTCGTCCCACATAATAGGATGATGCATCGTCGGACGGAGTGCAGGTAGAAAGCGTTATGATCTTATCCTCGCCGGTAAAGGCCATGTCCTTACTGTGCTCGGAGTTTGACTGCATCTCCTCGCAGAATCCCACAAAATCTTCGTCTGACAGAAACTCCATGCGAAAATACTGATATGTATACACCGTCTGGAATATGGCAAAAGGCTCATATGTGTATATTCCGTCAAAGGTATATATTTCAATAAGCTTGGAATTAAACACTTCCTCATCCCGGAACAGCATAACATTGTTGAACATATTGCCGTCAAGCATATTATGCCCATAAAATACGGTGTTACGGTTGTTTTCGATATTTTCGTCAGCGCGGAAGTCGGCATATATTGAGCCTACAACAAGGAAATCTCCGTTCCACGCACGGTTGAGATAATACTCGTTATCCTCACCCTGAACGATTGGGAAGCTTATGTTTGTACCGTCAATATGGATGTAACCGTATATGTCGGGATTAACCGATTTAAGATAGTTAAGATTAGCCTTTATCTGCTCAAATTTCGCATTATGCTGTACGGTATCGTCCCCCGGCACATCAGATTCGTCAAGTGTCAGCGAGGAATAATAGTCAAGCATAGCCGGCGACTGAGAAAGCTTGAGGGCAGGTGACACAGCGTGCTCCGGACCAAGGTCGCCGCTAAATATATTATCCGCAATATCTCCGTAAACCGCATCTCCGCGCCTGTAATCAATAAGGCGTGAAACCAGCGATCCGGCACTGCCTAAAAAAACGCAGGCACAGACAAACATCACAGCGTAGCGTACAAGGTCGCGTTTACTAAAGCGAGAGGATTTACGGCTTTCATCACAGGGTGCTATGTCGTCAGCGGTAAGTGAGTCAAGGGATGCGGCAAACAAATCCCCGTCATCCACAATCGGCTCGGCTTCCGTATATAACACAGCCTCCTCGCCGGTTTCAGCATCCACTTCATCCACAGCTTCCGAATCATCTTCGGCAACGTCCTCGGATATATCGTCAGCGGCAGTATTCAAAAAGCGCTTATTTTTTATATAATCAAAAAAATCTTTGAGGCTCAAAGAAGCACCTCCGAGAAAAATATTCTACCCTTTATTATAAATCAAATTTTATCGCTTGGCAAGCATTATTCCGAAACTTTTACAGTTTACTAATAAAATTTTGCCTGCATATCGCATAAAATCCGGATTTTCAGAAAAGTATCGGGACCGAACAGCAATCTTGCCGTTCAGTCCCGTATTTTTTAGTCTACTTTTGCAAGATATTCCTTCTGCTCCTCGCTGAGCACCTCAAGGCTTGCACCGAGCGCACGAAGCTTAAGCGTTGCCACCTCGTTGTCGATCTCGCGCGGAACCTGATAAACCTTCTTGTCAAGCTCTCCTGCGTGCTTTACAAGATATTCAAGGCTCTTTGCCTGAATCGCAAAGCTCATGTCCATGATCTCCGCAGGATGTCCGTTGCCTGCGGCAAGATTTACAAGTCTGCCCTCTGCAAGAAGATTGAGAACACGTCCGTCGGGCATTTCGTAGCCCATGATATTGGGCTTGCGCTCCCACTGCTTCTTTGCCATTCTGCCAAGTGCCATCTTGTCTATTTCAACATCAAAATGTCCGCTGTTTGCAAGCAGAACGCCGTCCTTCATCTTTTCAAAGTGCTCTGCGCGGATTACGTCCTTGCATCCCGTAACGGTGATAAACAGATCGCCGAGAGCACACGCTTCATCCATAGTCATAACGCGGAAGCCGTCCATTACAGCCTCGATTCCCTTAACGGGATCGATCTCTGTAACGATAACATTCGCGCCCATGCCCTTAGCGCGCATTGCAACGCCCTTACCGCACCAGCCGTAGCCGGAAACGACTACTGTCTTGCCTGCAATTATAAGGTTAGTGGAATTCATAATACCGTCAAGGGTGGACTGACCTGTGCCGTAGCGGTTGTCAAACAGATGCTTGCAGTCGGCATGGTTTACGTCTATCATGGTGTAATCAAGTAAACCTGCCGCCTGACGTGCGAACAGACGGTGAATACCTGTTGTTGTCTCCTCGCATCCGCCGATAAGGTTTTTGCCGTACTCGCGGCACTCACCGTGGAGAAGATGAGTAAGGTCTCCGCCGTCGTCGATCATAACATCGGGGCAAAGCGAAAGTGTTTTCTTAAGATGCTCCTCATACTCAGCATCGGTTACTCCGCGCCATGCGTTTACCTCAAAGCCGAGATCCACCAGTGCCGCCGCAACGTCGTCCTGAGTTGAAAGAGGATTGCATCCGGTCACATAAACCTCAGCACCGCCTGCCGCAAGAGTTATGGCAAGATATGCGGTCTTTGCTTCAAGGTGTATGGACATTGATATCTTTTTGCCAGCAAATGGCTTGTTTTTTGTGAAATCCTCGTTGATAAGATTCAGTACCGGCATATAGCTCTTTACCCAATTGATCTTATCGTGTCCGCTTTTTGCAAGTGAAATATCCTTAATACTGCTCATTTTTATTCTCCCTTATAATTATATTCTTTATATCAGTGACAGCTCGGATGCCGCCGCCTCCCAATACTTTTCGGGAAGCACCTGTCCGCCGGAAAATCCGTCCGCCGCCGCTATTTTCCACGCAAGTGCCACGCATCTTGCCGCGTGATCGTGCTCATCAAACATGGAGCGTATAATGCACTTCGCCCACACTCCGGCTCGCTCATACAGTCCGCTCCGATGAAATTCCGTCAGCATTTTATGCTTATCGTAGTCTACCGAAACCGAGCGGTATCTCCATGAGCCGCGCTTTGATTCAAGTATAAGTATGCGTGAGCCGTGATTCCTGTCCTGAGGAAGCCCTACGCTCGGGCAGAAGATGACACGCTTTCCGTTAGCCTCAGCCACGCCGCCGCGGTGGGTATGACCGCACAGAAGCACATCACCGCCAATATCCGCCGTATATTTGTCAATAAGCTGAGGGCGGTTCATTATCCATTCCTTGCTATTTTTCGGCGAGCCGTGACAGGCGGTTATACCTGCTGCTCCCTCGGGGGTGACATCGAGGCATATTGGCATCGCTTCAAAGCGGTCAAGGTCATCCTTTGTAAGATTTTCGTATGTATACAAAAGAGAGCCGCTGCTTGACGTGTAGCTCCATCCGTCCTCCGGGGCATATCTGTGGCGGATAAGGTAATCCTCACGGTTTCCGCGCACGAAATAACAGGGGAATTCCGCTCTGCACTCGTCAAGGAGCCTCAGCGTATTCTGCGGATAGGGAAAATCGGTAAGGTAATCGCCGAGAAAAATTATGCCGTCAATACCGTCGCCGCGCCGCTGTTCTTCAACGATACACAAAGCATTTTCCAGTGCCATGAAGTTGGAATGAATATCCGATATGACCGCAAATCTCATGTTTCCCCCTTTCCGAGGCACAAATGCGCACAGTACCCCTGATTTTAATATATACATATCTATTATACGATTTTTTTGCGTGTATGTCAACAAGAAACGAGCAAAAAAACATCAAAACCGCATAAAAAAGCAGGAATTCCTGCAAAATGGCGGAAATTCGCAAGCCGGAGGCATATTATAGGGTATATAAAAACAAGGTATCGCGGTGTGATACCTTGTTTTTGTTGAATTTATCGAAAATTGGAATTTACGTTGTACAACTGCATATAGAAAAGGATATATGTTTTAGTTATGACAGATCATTTTACTTTTTCAAAATAATCATATCCTATTTTCATGTCTCCATAGTCACGGCTTGATTTGTCATTGTTGAACACATAGCTTAACTCCTGCTTTTTATATCCCTCGCCGTAATCAAGCATAAGTACGCCATCAACAGCAGTATATGTTCCCTCATAATACTCGTTGAAAGCCGTTGTTCGCTCGAAAGTTCCGTTTGCCCTGAATATATATGTACTGTTATTTAAACGTTCACTTTCCCACGTTCCGACAATTTGTGAGTCGATATTTGCATTTGAACATGATGCCATGAATATTAAAAGCGCAGACAAAACCACGGCAATATTTTTCTTTTTCATAAAACTCTTTCTCCGCTTATTTGTTTTTTGCAATTATAGAATCAATGGTGCTCTTCGCTGTTTCGGGGGACGTAAGACAATCAATATAATATGTTTTTCCAGTGCTTGTGAATAAACAAAGATACTTATTAGTCTGTGCGTAAAGCTTCATAAACACCCCGGGATTCATATTTTTAGGGACACCATCGAAATCACAAGCAACTGAGCATACCTGAATAGACGCAGAAACTACATCTTCTACCTTTATTTCAAAGTTTTTTGTATTAATCTGACCTTTTATTACTTCTTGAGTTACCTCTAGATAGGTAAACTTGGATTTTGTATACTTTGAAAAGTTACCTATTGCAATTTGTCCGGCATCTATACCTATGTATAATATTATTAATCCCAAAATCGAAGCTGCTGGTACATCTGGTTTATAAACCTGATTAGTTAAACAAAGGTAAAATATCCATATTCCCATGCAGGTTAATGGGATTCCCACTACTGCAGCAATAAGAGTGTTTTTTAGGTAATCCTGAACCTTTGTTTTCATTGACATAATAATGTTGTTTTCCATCGTTAATCTCCTTCATCTTTTGTATAAATAATACCGTCGCGCACATGCGCCACAACATTATTATAACCTAATTTAGGTTATTTGTCAATACCCTAATTCAGGTTATACTATAATTTATATATAAATTCATTGTAAGGGGTGATTGTAGTGTATCCGCGTATACGCGATTTAAGAGAAGATAAGGATTTAAATCAGACTGCCGTTGCAAAAATGCTTGGTATGTCGCAAACAGGATACTCAAAATATGAAACAGGAGAAAACGATATTCCGACCGCAATTCTCATTAAGCTTGCGAGATTTTACAATACAAGTATTGATTATCTCCTTGGAGAAACTAATAGAATTGACAGATACGAGTAAAATCAATCACAACACAAAAAATCCGCCTCCGATGCGTACATCGGAGGCGATATTTTTATAAACTCTCAAACATATCAGCAAGCTTCCTTGCCGCATTATAAAGCACCTTTATACCGTCCGCCACATTATCCTCTGTGCAGTCTGCAAAATGCCTGTCAGCCTCAAGGGTGAAATAGCCGCTATAGCCAATCTCCTTAAGTGCTCTTACTATAGGGTCAAAATCAATCTGCATGGAAAACGGAACTTTATGACTGTCGTGCCACTTATCATTGTCGTGGATGTGAAGTGCGCCAAGCCGCGGACCAAGTGCCTTTATAAGCTCAACCGCTGATGTATTTGCACCGCGCATCTCCGCATGACCGATGTCAAGGCAGGCTACAAAGAAATCATCGCCTACTGCATCAAGATGGGCATTGAAGCTCTCCGGAGTCATACACGCCGCAAAGGATGCCTGATCCTTCTCATTGTCCCAGCACCACATATTCTCTGCGGCGATCTTCACACCGTGCTCCTTGGCAAACGGGAGAAGCTCAAGATACATCTCCGCATTTACCTCCGGCGAAGCGTAGTTATCGGGATGAATTACACATATCTGCCCTCCTGCCTCGGCTGTACATTCAATAGCGCGCTTCAAATACGAGCGTATTTCGGGGCAGGATGTGGGAAACGGAGCGTGCGACTGATTGCATACGATTCCGTTGTCAAGACCGATCTTTTTAAGACGTCTTGCAAACGCCAGGTAGTCACGTCCGCCAAGCGGATGACCGTTTTCGACTATACACTTATTCTTATAGTCGTACTGAGCCATTTTGAACATGGAAAAGTCCCATGCATCAAAGCCTGCCTTGGCATAGTATTCCACAGCTCGCTCTTCGCCGATGAGCTTTGCGGCAGATGCGATTTCAGTGGATATTTTCATGATATTCCTCTTTTACAGCATTACGCTCTCAGAGTAATACCAAGCTCACGTTCAAGAAGCGTAAGAATCTTCTTTGAGGTCTTGTCAGCTTCCTCATCGGTAAGGGTGCGATCCGGAGCGCGGAGAATAACCTTGAATGCAACGCTCTTTTTACCCTCTCCGAGCTGTTTGCCGCGGTAAACGTCAAAGAGCTTAACATCTTCAACAGTCTTTCCGCCGGCTTTTCTCATTACAGCCTCAATAGCACCGACTTCCAGCTCATCATCGCATACAAATGCGAAGTCACGGGTGGTTGCAGGGAATTTGGGCAGTGCCTTAAACTGCTTTGCAAGATCAGCCTTTGCAAACAGATTCTCAAAATCAAGGTCTGCAACATAAACAGGCTTGTCTATCTCATAGCCCTGAGATACCGCCGGGTGAATTTCGCCGATAGTACCGAGAACAGTGCCGTCTGCACATACGATATCGGCGCATCTTCCGGGATGGAAGGCGGAATTGTCGCGGTTTGCCTTATACTCGGCATCTGCGATTCCTGCTTTGTCAAGAAGTCTTTCGCATATTCCCTTTAAGGTGTAGAAATCACCGTCACCAAAGAAACCTACGGTTACGCGGCGGCGCTCCTCAGGCAGATTCTTCGGGTCTTCATCGGGAATGTATATCTTAGCCATCTCATAGAGCGCGGTTTTGCCGTCATGGTAGTTGTTGTTGCGTGAGAGCACCTCAAGCATTGACGGAATGGCGGTGGTACGCATTACGCTGGTATCCTCGCCAAGGGGATTTGAGATAACTATGGACTTGCGGCGAGGATCATTCTCAGCCATGCCTATCTTATCGTAGTATTTGGGACTGATAAAGGAGAAGGTCTCGCATTCGTAAAGTCCCATAGCGCAGAGGGTGTCAGCCACAAGAAGCTCGAATTTCTGCATAGGCGTACGGCTTCCGGAGGTGATAGGAGTTACAAACTTTGTGGATTTGATAGTATCGTAGCCGTAAATGCGGAGAATCTCCTCGGCAACGTCATTCATGCAGCGAACATCCGCGCGGAAGGAAGGAACGGTAAGCGCATCACCGTCGATACCGAATTCCAGCTTGCGAAGCACATCCTTCATGTAGTCCTCGCTTACATCAAGACCGAGGAACGCGTTGATGCGACCGGCTTCAAGCTTCATCTTGAATGGCTCTTCCTTGCCCTTGTAAACGTCGATAGTGCCGTCAACCACCTCACCTGCACCGAGGAGAGCTACAAGCTCGCAGGCACGGTCAAGAGCAGGCATGGTATTTTCGGGGTCAAGTCCCTTTTCAAAGCGTCCCGACGATTCGGTACGCATACCCTGACTTTTAGCGGTGATTCTAACAGAGCTTCCGAGGAAGTTTGCAGACTCAAACACTACAGTTGTGGTGGTGTCCTTGATTTCGGAATTAGCACCGCCCATAACACCTGCAAGAGCTACAGCCTTCTTTTCATCGGCGATAACAAGATTGGTGTTATTAAGGGTGTGGTCAATGTCGTCAAGACTCTTGAAAATCTCACCGTCTGCGGCATTTCTGACTATTATCTTTGAGCCGTCAAGGCAGGAATAGTCAAATGCGTGCATAGGCTGACCGTATTCAAGCATTACATAGTTTGTGATATCAACAATATTGTTGATGGGGCGCACACCGGATGCGCGAAGTCTCATGCGAAGCCACAGCGGTGAGGGTGCGATCTTTACATTCTTTACAACGCGCGCGGTATATCTTTTGCACAGCTCAGCGTTCTGCACGTCAACAGAAAGATAGTTTTCAACCTTGTCGCCGTCCTTTGTGAATGTAACAGAGGGGGTCTGCGGCTTGAATTCCCGTCCGAATGATACCGCTGTTTCCCGTGCAAGACCGAGAACGGACAGGCAGTCCGGACGGTTGGATGTGATCTCAAACTCAACCACAGTGTCAGAGAGCTTGAGCACATCATGTATATCGTCGCCGGGCTTGCAGTCGATGCCGTCCATGATGAAAATGCCGTCCTCAATAGCACCGGGCATATCGTGAGTTGTAAGATTCAGCTCGGCAACAGAGCAAAGCATACCGTTTGAGGGAATGCCGCGAAGCTTGCCTGCCTTAATATTAACGCCGCCGGGAAGCTTTGAGGGGGCTTTTGCCACAGGCACCATAGCACCTGCGAACACATTCTGCGCACCGGTTACTATCTGTACGGGTGCTTCCTCGCCCACATCAATCTGACATACCCAGAGGTGGTCGGAATCCGGGTGACGCTCAAGGGAAATAACCTTGCCGGCAACCACGTTTTCTATATCCCCACCAAGGCACTCATAACCCTCTACCTTTGAACCGGTTGCGGTAAGGCGGTCACAGTATTCCTTGGGTGTGATACCGTCAAGGCTGACGTAATCCTTTGCCCAATCAAGTGATAAATTCATATTATTATATCCTTCTTTCGTTAAAGTACAATAGTATCGCCATCCTCGGCAATACGGTAATTTCCGTTCCATGCATCCCGTATCAGCTTGTCGGAACCGACGGGATCGTAAAGAATATCCCGTCCGTGATGTATATACATAAGATATCCCACACGGTGTCCGTGCTCACCGAGATACTTCGGCATTCTGTCCGGCCTATGATGCCCTGTTTCTAAGAGTAACATATCACAGCCGCGCGCAAAGAGCTCGCCTATTTCGTCAGGCTCTCTGATATCGCCTGTGAAGATAATAGTCTTTCCCTCGCAGGTTATATAAAAGGAATAGGAGCGCCAAGGCTGTTTGTCCCCAAGATGTAGGTTGTGAAGTGCCTCAACCTTTAAATATCCGTCGTCGTAGATCACACCGTCGGATATCTCGGAAGCCTCCACAGGCATTATCCTCTCTCCGGAAGCAATAACCTCATGCATAGCCGCCCATTTTTCGATATCTGGCACAAAAAGCTTTGCGAAAAGCTCATTCTGAAGTTTTTTGTACCACTTCACCTTCACAGGAGTCCAAAGAAGATTCGGAAGTCCCCAAAGGTGATCTATATGCATATGAGATATGAATACAGCCTTGATTTTAGTAAGATCAAGCCCCATATTATGAGCCGTATAGGCACATCCCTCTCCTGCATCGAAAATATACAGGCTTCCGTCCCCGGCTTCTATCGCCCATGACGTATGATGCCGTCCCGGCATTGGTTCTGTGCCCGAGCAAGTACCGAAAATGTGAATTTTCATATATTTTACCTACGCATATAACCGGATGACATCACGGTTTAGAACTGATCGAGGAAGCGCACATCATTTTCATAAAGATAGCGCATATCGTCGATTCCGTATTTTATCATTGTGATACGCTCAACGCCCATACCGAATGCAAAACCGCTGTATTCGTCGGGATCAATGTTGCATCCGCGAAGCACGTTAGGATGTACCATACCTGCGCCGAGAATCTCGATCCATCCCTCGCCCTTGCAGAGCTTGCAGCCCTTGCCGCCGCATACGAAGCAGGAAACATCCACCTCAGCGGAAGGCTCGGTAAACGGGAAGTGGTGAGGTCTGAAGCGAATTTGTGTCTGCTCACCGAACATGGTCTTTGCAAAGGTTTCAAGTGTTCCCTTAAGGTCGCCCATGGTGATTCCCTTGTCAACCACAAGTCCCTCAAGCTGGTGGAACAGCGGAGAGTGAGATGCGTCCACCGCGTCCGAGCGGTAAACTCTGCCGGGAGAGATTATGCGGATAGGGGGTCTCTGCTTCTCCATGGTTCTTACCTGTACAGGGGAAGTCTGGGAACGAAGCAGGATATTATCGGTAATATAGAAGGTATCCTGTGTATCTCTTGCAGGGTGATTTTCCGGAATATTAAGTGCCTGGAAGTTGTAGTAGTCGTACTCAACCTCAGGACCCTCAACTATACTGAATCCCATACCGATGAATATGTCCTCCATATCCTTCTGAACCTGAGCCAGAGGATGACGCTTGCCTACCTCCGGAACTTTGCCGGGCATGGTCACGTCAAGACGCTCATCAAGAAGCTTCTTTGCAAGAGCGGCACTCTTCTGTGCCTCAGCCTTCTCTGCAATTGCATTTTCAATGTACTCGCGCACCTCATTTGCAAGCGCACCGATCACGGGGCGTTCTTCTGCCGTAAGCTGACCCATACCGCGAAGCACCGCGGTCAGCTCGCCTTTTTTTCCGAGGAAGCGGA
Source organism: Candidatus Flemingiibacterium sp. (assembly GCA_045636145.1). Classification (GTDB taxonomy): domain Bacteria; phylum Bacillota; class Clostridia; order Oscillospirales; family CAG-272; genus Flemingiibacterium. Next base: position 26,405 of record JAZTWV010000030.1, on the reverse strand, counting down.
TTCTCAGCGCTTCAAGGTCAGCTTCGGGAGCGGAAAGCTCAGCCACAGCCGCCGCACGGATCTGTTCGAGTTTTTCTTTCATTTTAACGATCCTTTCTGAATGAAAATATGAATATTTCGTGGGTGGAGCGGCAAAAAAGCCGCTTCGCCCTTAAACTTAAGGACGGAGCGGCATATAATCTATGCGTTTTCCGCGGTACCACCTTATTTTATTGCCTGTAACCAAGCAATACACTCGGCGACTCTTTAACGTGAGTCAATCGTTAACGGCTACAAGTTCAATTTGCGCAAACCTTCACCGTTACTGCTCATGGGGGAAACGCCTTAGCCGCTTGAATGAGACCGCTCACAGCCATGCGTAATGCAAGGCGGTCATCTCTGGACATTCATTTAGTGGTGGCAAACCCAATCACTGCATTTATGATAGTATAACACAGTTTTTCAAAAAAAGCAAGAGGTTATGCGAATTTTTTTGTTCTGCGGCGATTTTTTCGGTTGGTTTCAGAAATATTATGCTGTATGCAGTATACCGCAGGCTCACACCAACGCCAAAAGAATATCTGCGAATATAGCACCGGAAAGCTTTGCAAGATCCTCGGGCTTTGCCTCTATCTGCCAGCCAATACGTCCTGCACTGACAAACATTGTGTCGCAGTCCTTAGCTGTGGCATCAAATACAGTGCGGTATTTTTTCTTCATACCTATAGGCGAGCATCCGCCGCGCACATAGCCGGTAATTTTGTTTATGTCCGCCACCTTTATCATTGCAACAGATTTGACCCCTACAGCCGCAGCCGCTTTTTTAAGATCAAGCTCCCGGTTGACCGGTACGTCAAACACGTAGTAATTTTTGTCCGAGCCTTGCGTTACAAGAGTCTTGAACACCTTTTTCGGAGATATACCAAGTGATTCCGCAATACTCATTCCATCCACGGCTTCGTCTCCGTGAGGGTAGGTGTGCGGAGTATACGGAAGCTTCTCCTTGTCAAATATGCGATAAACGTTGGTTTTAAATTCTGACATATGCCAAATTCCTTTCAGTGGTGCAAATTGTTCCCAACTGTATAAATTTTATCACAAAATAAGCTGTTTGTCCACACAAACTTGAAAATATCCCTTTACAATCCTCAAAAAAAATGATATACTTATATACGACAACTTTTCATATGAGATAAAGGAGATATAAAAATGAGCTACAAAACAGACTTCATTGAATTTATGGTAAGAAGCGGCGTGCTTCGCTTCGGAGATTTCACAACAAAAAGCGGAAGAAAATCCCCCTACTTTGTAAACACCGGCAACTATAAAACAGGTGCGCAGATGGCGAAGCTTGGCAAATACTACGCAGAATGCCTGAAAAACAACGTAGGCGAGGATTTTGACGTGCTGTTCGGTCCGGCATATAAGGGTATACCGCTTGCTACTGTAACCGCCTGCTCCCTCTTCACCGAATACGGTATCGACAAGCCCTACTGCTTCAACCGCAAAGAGGCAAAGGATCACGGCGAGGGCGGAAATATGGTTGGCGCAAAGCTTTCCGACGGAGACCGTGTAGTTATTATCGAGGACGTTATTACAGCAGGCACTGCTGTGCGCGAGACTCTGCCTCAGCTTAAGGCTGCCGCCGATGTAAAGGTTGAGCATATGATAATTTCCGTTGACAGAATGGAGCGCGGTCAGTCCGGCACCACTGCCATCAAGGAAATCGGCGCGGAGTTCGGTATCAAGGTTCATCCCATTGTTACCGTGCGCGAGATCATCGACCATATGCACGGACGCGAGATCGACGGAAGCGTACCGCTTAACGATGAGATCCGTGAGCGCATGGAAGCATATCTTGAAATGTACTGCGAAAAATAAAAATGGATGTTAAATTCCGTTTTGCCTCACCGGATGATGCCGAAGCTTTACTTGGCATTTACGCTCCGTATGTTGAGAATACCACTGTAAGCTTTGAATATGATGTGCCGACAGTAGCGGAATTTCGCCGACGTATATGCGAGTTTTCGGCTGAATTTCCGTATATCGTATGCATACTTGAAAACGAGATAGTGGGTTACGCCTACGCACACCGCTATAAGACGCGTCATGCCTACCGTTTTGCGGCTGAGCTGTCCATATATATGAAGCAGACCGCCGCGCACCGCGGTCTTGGCAAAAGTCTTTACGGGGCACTTATTTCTATGCTTCGTGAAATGGGATACAAAAATCTCTACGGCATAGTAACCGACCCCAACCCCGCAAGCTTCCGTCTGCATACAAAAATGGGCTTTACAGAGGCTGGACGAGAGCACCGGGTAGGCTACAAATTCGGCAAATGGATTGACACGGTACTCTTTGAGCTGTGCATTGGCGAGCGAAATGACATTTTGAATCCCTGTGAATGGACGGTATGTCCGAAAACCATTGGCGAGCTTGGCATGAGGGCACATGAGATTTTAAAAGAATATGAAGAAAACGCTTCATCGGTCATCTGACCGATGAAGCGTTTTCTTACTGTTTTTTGCTCTTTTCGCGTTCTTCTTTGAGCTTTTTAAGATTATCAAGCTCCTCAAGGAATGAATCGAGGTCGTCAAAATCCCGGTAAACCGAGGCAAAGCGTATATATGCCACCTCGTCAAGCTCACGAAGACCGTTCATTATGCGCTCACCGATTTCGGTAGTGGATACCTCCGCACGCATACTGTTTTGGAAATCGGACTCTATTCCCTCAACGATAGCACTCATCTGCCTGAGCGATACAGGACGCTTCTGGCAGGCTTTTTTTATTCCGTTCATTATCTTATCGCGGCTGAACGCTTCTCTGGTATTATCGCGCTTGCATACTATCAGCGATGCTTTTTCAACCGTCTCATACGAGGTAAATCTGTGCTGACAGTTAAGGCATTCTCTGCGGCGGCGTATACTGCGCTCATCATCTATTGGTCTTGTATCAAGGACTTTATCCTGAGCACATCCGCAGACAGGGCATCTCATAATTCTAAACCGAGCCTTTCTTTTAGCGTGATGGTATCACGCATGGGTGAATATCGTTTAAATACAATTTCCTTATTCCGCCTCCGCTTGGCGGAGGCATTCAACGCTTTTATTATAACATAAATTTTCTCACAAGTAAACAGGTTTTAAAAATTTTTACAAATTCTGCATAACAGATAAAAGTGGGTGTCACTGCGTGCTTCATGGGATTATACTGTAAATGTAAGTAATATACCAAAAGTAAAAGGTGGAATAAGATATGAATCCTATGATCGGCATTACAACAGGCAACAATTCGGACGGCGACTACTTTCTTCGCCGCAAATACTGTACCGCCATACTTCGCGCAGGCGGTATTCCCATAATGCTCCCTCCAATCGGCAGACCACGCTCTGCGCTTGGCATTTGCGACGGCATTCTGCTAAGCGGAGGCGGTGACATTGCGCCGCGGCTCTGCGGAATCGAAGAATACGACCCCGCATTTCTCTTTGAAGCATCTCCGGAGCGTGATGAATACGAATTAGAGCTGACACGCCTTGCATTTTCAAGAGATATGCCCATTCTCGGCATATGCAGAGGCATTCAGGTGCTGAACGCCGCTCTTGGCGGCAGTTTGCATTTCCATATACCAAATCACACGCAGAAGCTCTCGCGCGAGCAGCCGTCCCACACCATACACATCGCAGAAAACAGTTACTTAAATGAACTTTTGTCCGTAGATACACTTGAAGTCAACAGTTTTCACCATCAAGCCATCCGCACTCCTGCCAACGGACTTCGTATAACGGCAGTCTCGGAGGACGGCATTGCCGAAGCGGCAGAGGGGGTCGGAAAGCGTTTCTGTATTGGAGTTCAGTGGCATCCGGAGCATATGATCACCCGCGAATCGGATATTCTTTTCGCCGCACTCTGTGCCAAGGCGTCGCAAGGAAAAAAGTAAGTGTCCGATTACCTAAAAAAGTTCGTACAATAAAAAGGGGCTGTAAAAAAAGCCCCTTAACAATCGTATGTTCGTAAGGATTTGAGCATTTCAGCAGCTACTGCTTTAATCACAGGTACAGCTACGGAGTTGCCACATTGTTTCTTTATCTTACCATAGGGTAATACGATTTTGAATGTATCGGGAAATCCTTGGATACGAAGCATTTCTCTCTCTGTCGGACGACGTTCATCATTAACAAGAATATAGTTTGCAGAAGCACCTGCACGAAGAGCGGAAGAATACGGATGCGGTGTAACCGAGCCTGCCATATTCTCGTGAGAAATATACGGCTTTGGATAGTCTTTGTCACGCAACCGTTCAAGCCTTGATAACTTGATGGGTTCTTTTACATAGTATCTTGCATCGACATTCTCTTCAAGAATATCGGAAAGCGAAAGTCTTGCGCTTTCGCAAACAGGCTTTGGAAATTCAAACGGAATATCCTTCAAGAAGCCAACAATTATAATTCTTTCTCTCTTCTGCGGTACACCGTAGTCAAGAGCATTGAGAACCTTTGCGTAAACGGTATATCCGAGAGCTTCCAAATGTTCACGGATAACCTTAAATGTGTTTCCGTTATCGTGCGCTACTAAGTTTCTAACATTCTCAAGCATAAATGCCGAAGGGCGTTTCACCTTTAGTATGCGCTCAACATCAAAGAACAGAGTGCCGCAAGTTTCGTTGGCAAATCCCTCTTTTTTCCCTATAATGGAGAAGGCTTGACAAGGAAATCCGCCAAGAAGGATATCAAAGTCGGGAATATCCTCCGCATTGATTTTGGTTATATCTCCCGAAGGGTGTTCGCCAAAGTTTGCTTCATAGGTCTTACACGCATCTTCATCAAACTCAGAGGAAAATACGCATTGTCCTCCTACACTCTCAAAACCAAGTCGAATACCTCCAATGCCTGCGAACAAATCAATAAACTTAAATGTATTCCATTTATTATTGGGAGATTGTATCGGAATAATGGGCGTAGAAATTACAACCTCGGGTGTAGCCATTGTGTCAGAAACACGGAACAGATCTTCAACAGTTGTATTAAGTATGGACGCTAATTTTAATGCTATATCCACCGAGGGAATAGAGGTGGATTTTTCGATAGACAAAAGTGCCCTACGGCTAATACCGACTTTGTTAGATAGCTCGGTTTGTGTCAATCCAACACGCTTTCTTTGTATTTCAACAGTAGAAATCATAGTACACTCCTTCACCAACTATGAGAAGTTTGCTTCTCGTTTAGTATAACACAAAGCGGAGGGAATTGTCAAGAGAATTTCGAAGATTCGCTAAAATTTATTTTTAGCTATATACAATGACAAAAAAATATGATATAATATGAAATAACTATTTATATCTTAGGAGGAAGATATGGCTGAACCGAGATTAAGAACCGTAACTAAAGCTGTGCCCCCATATCCCATAAATCAGTTTCCTTCTGCATTCATTGAACGCTTTGCAGAAGATATAGTTTATATGTTGGCAACAAAATCCACGATGTCTTTAGAGGGCAACGAATGGGAACAAGTATTTGCAAATTGCATAGGCGCAGAGTGGCATCCTTCCAATATTGGTTTGGACGATGTTGTGTTAGATAACTGCTGTTGGAGTGCAAAAACCGTAAAGTCAAGTAGCAACATGGGGGAGCAAAAGACAGTTAGACTAATAAGCGGTAGAAACTCTCCTACATATAGTTTCGGTGTTGATAGAATAACGGAAGCTGAACCGAATGAAATCGGCAAAATGGTTCTTGATATATGGAATGAGCGCGTATCAGGCATTCGTCAATATTTCAAGTTTGCAAGAACTGTTGTTTTGGTCAAAGGTCCGAACTATGACGAATATTTGGTATTTGAAACGGAAACTGTTCGTTACGATGCCGAGCAGTTTGTGTTTGAATGGAACGGCAGAGGTAATCTTGAAGGATATACTAAAGAGGATCATATTCACAAGTTTACTTGGCAGCCTCACGGAAGTCAATTCACTATCATAGAAGAAATCCCCGAGGAACGCTATCATTTGAAGATAAAAGTGCCCGAAAAGTTGGATAAAGCGAGTGTGTTAAAAACTTTAGCTTTTGATAAGAGTTGGGTTATCAGATTAGATTAATTATAATCCAAAAAACAAAGTGCGAGCATGGCATTCGACTGATCAAATGCAAATTGGTCATAGCCAAAACCCATATAGCAAAAAGACAGGCAATTAAAACTGCCTGCCTTTTTCCTATTCTCCTTTAAGGACATCACGCTTAATAGGCGTATGGTTTCCTTTCGTTTACGAATCCGCGTGAGCAAGGGTATATCCCCTCTCCTCATCACTGTATATTCCCTCTATCCGCGCTTTTTCATCCGTGGAGTATATTACAGAATCCTCGCACCAAACGCTGTAAATCTTATCATCTGCAAGTGATTCCAGCGCCTCCGCGTCCACTGCATCTGAAATATATACCGGCAGAACGCGAAGAAGCACATCGGCACACCCCATATGTCCCGAATATGCGGTCAAACTGCTTACAGCGCACCTGTAAAGTCCGTCAGCTGTATCAATAAACGGAGATATAATTCTGTCACCGTACATATAGTAGTTGTAGCTCTCGCGCTCGCTTGCAGGATAGTCGCGAAAGCTCACCACTGCCCTCGGCGCGGTATAATAAAGCTCTGCCGCTCTGTAAACCTCGCCGCCAACACGGTCGAAGATGTTAAAAACGTACTCGTCGCCCCTGACATCTAAATTTCGGGTATACCCGTCATAGCTTGTAATAGTGGCGCATCCGAAGCCGTTTTCCTGCAAAACCTGTGCCAGATAATCAATAATAAACGCATTTTTTGTACGGTAAAAATCAATATATGAAGTAATACCGTATTCTTTTGCAAATTCAAGGTATTCCTCCGACACAGACAGCATTATTTTGCTGTCTCCGAGGAGATTTAATGATATATGTTCGGGCGATGCGGCATATTCCGCAAGGGTACTAAGCTCCTGTGCAAACTCCAAGTTTACATACGGATCAAGCTCTGCCGCAGCGGACGGCATTTCGATACCGAAAAACGCCGCATCGTACTCACCGTATACAGGCGCAAGATACAGATATCGGCTACCATAAGCTTCTATCTTTGAAAAAGCATCATAAAGAACGGGGTCTACGGATATTTCCTCGTTTATATGAGCGTTTATATATGCAACATTGCTTACGCCGTCAAACAGAAGCTCAGAATCAAACAGCTTGTATGCCTTTTGGCAGGCATCGGCATAAACAGACTCAATAAGCTTATTTTCCGCGGCAGGCGACATCTCTCCTGTGCCGAACAGATAGGTTAATGTAAATTCATCCGCCGCACTCGGCTCGGATAGGTTCAATTCAACCGTCTGCCATCCCGGCTCTGTGGTGAGCATAGAATGAACGAATATACCTATAGCCGCTATTCCTATGACCAAAAAAACTGCCGCAAATATGGCACGGGGTTTGATATGAGATTCGGAGACCTCGATGTTTTTTACATCGCCCACACCGCGGGGACGTTTATCATCTGTGTTTTTCATATACACTCCGCAAGATAAATATACTTTGGGGTTGTCCCATAAAATGTGACAACCCCAAGGGAATCAAATTACAGCAAAAATAAGAAGTATGAGGAACAGCACGACGATTGCCGCCGCAACGCCAAAGCCTGCAAGTGCACCCTTAAGGCACGCCTTAAAGTTTCTTATATGCTTAAAGTGCTTGAATATACCGCCTGCAATAAGTCCCACCGGTGGCAGGAAGAAGGAAGCAACCGAATACCATTTGCTTCCCGTATCGTGCAGGGGGGTATCAAGTATTTCTTCGTTTATGGATATTTCCTCCACTTCCGGTGCAGGTGCTTCCGCCGCCTCGGTCTCGCTTCTGAATGTTACCGATTTCATCGGCACGCCTGCCTCGCGGATGGCCTTGTATTCCTCGATCTCTTTTTTGTTTCCGTACACAAAATGACCGTGACCAACATCGCACAGCTCGGGTTTATCCTCGCTGTAATCGTGCACCGACGGGTCGTATGTGAACAGCACCTTGCTTTTTTCAAGCTTGGGATCGGGAATCGGAATGGCGGAAATAAGCGAGCGCGTATAGGGGTGGAGCGGATAATTAAACAGCTCCTCCGCCTCGGCAACCTCAACGATATCGCCCTTATAGATAACGCCGATACGGTCAGAGATAAATCTGACAACCGAGAGGTCGTGAGCAATAAACATATATGTGATGTTGCGCTCACGCTGGAATTTCTTCATCAGGTTAAGCACCTGAGCGCGAATGGACACGTCAAGCGCCGATATTGGCTCATCCGCAATAACCAGCTCCGGCTCCATTACCATTGCACGTGCTATACCGATTCTCTGACGCTGACCGCCGGAGAATTCATGGGGATAACGCGTAAGATGCTCAGGGAGCAGACCTACCGCCTCGATAATATCCTCTACCTTTTTAACGCGTTCCTTCTCGTTCTTGAAAAGGTGGAAATTATAGAGACCCTCAGACACGATGTAATCTACAGTAGCACGCTCGTTAAGAGATGCCGCGGGGTCCTGGAACACCATCTGTATATTTCTGATAACCTCGCGGTCAAGGGCATGGGATATCTTGCCCGAAATACGTACACCTTTATACTGTATCTCGCCTGCGGCGCAGGGGTTTACGCGGATAACCGCACGTCCGATAGTTGTTTTACCTGAGCCGGATTCACCAACCAGCGAGAATGTCTCACCCTTGTAGATATCAAAGGTGGCATTCTTTACAGCCTTTACTGCCTTGTCGCCCTTACCGAAGGTTATATCAACATTTTTGAGAGAGAGCAGTATCTCTCTGCCGTTTTCATCCTTCGGACCCACTGCCGGCAGCTTGCCGGAGCGTGTCTTCTGTTCAGTTTCCATTGACACAGTCTCTCCTCCTTACATATTGTATGTACTCATCATCTTTTCATGGATATCCTGGATGATCTCCGGACGCTCCACCTTGGGAGAACGGGGATCAAGCAGCCATGTTTTAGCGAAGTGAGTTTCGGTAACCTTAAACATAGGCGGCTCTTTGAGAGTATCTATCTTAAGGCAGTATGGGTTTCTCGGTGCAAACGCGTCACCCACGATCTTATTGTAAAGTGACGGGGGTGTACCGGAGATAGAATACAGCTTGGTATTTCTCTGCGCAAGCTGAGGAAGCGACGACAGCAGTGCCCATGTGTAGGGGTGCTGTGAATCGTAAAATACCTCTTCTACCGTACCAAGCTCCACGATCTGTCCGGCGTAAAGAACCGCAACACGGTCGGCGATATTCGCCACAACGCCAAGGTCGTGAGTTATAAATACGATGGTATAGCCGAACTCTCTCTGAAGGTCCTTGATAAGCTTAAGTATCTGCGCCTGAATAGTAACATCAAGTGCCGTGGTCGGCTCGTCGCAGATAAGTATCTTTGGCTGACAGCTGAGGGCAATAGCGATAACGATTCTCTGACGCATACCGCCGGAATATTGGAAAGGATAGTCGTCAAAACGCTTTTCGGCGTTTGGAATACCAACCTTTTTCATGAGTATGATGGCGCGCTTTCTTGCCTCTATCTCAGAGCACTCCTGGTGCTTCAAGATAACCGAGGTAATCTGCTTTCCGATGGTTACAATAGGATTGAGCGACGTCATAGGGTCCTGGAACACCGTTGCGATCTTGCCGCCGCGGATTTTTGTCCAGTCCTTTGAATATTTCACCTTTGCAAGATTGAGTATGCACTTTCCGTGGAGATTTGTTTCGGTCTCGTCAAGATATTTTACTCTGAACGCAATATCGTCAAATATTTTGTTCTTGGTATTATCGTCGTCGAGGTCCACACCAAGCCCCATGGCTTTTCTCAGTGCCTTTGTAAGGGCGTTAATGAGCGAAAGTCTCTTTTTGAGCGGAAATCTTCCAACAGAAAGGTAAATTTCCTTCGCAATGAGTGCATTTCTCTCTTTTGTTGTCTCGCTCACCTCTCCGGTGATCGCTTTGGCGTATTCGGCCTTAAGAGCCGCCATTTTTTCGTTATATTCCGCAAGATACTTGGTATCAGCCTTAGCCGCAGCTTTGCTCGCGGCAATATTCTTTTCGCGCTCCTTCGCAAGAGCCTTGATCTCTTCATCAAGCTGTGCTATCTTCGCGCCAAGCTCTTTGTATTCCGCTTTTTGAGTGCGGGGATCAACAGTAAGCCTGTAGTTGTAGGTCTCGGTGCGCTTGAAGTTGAGTTCAGCTATAGCATCGCTCATACGCTTCTCATCATCTTCGCTAAGCTCATAGCGGTGCTTGTTTTCCGCCTCAAGCTCCAGCATCTGACGGAAGATACCGGCACCAAGCTCCAGCTTTGAATATTCGTTAAGCTTCTTCTCGGCAGAGGCAATAAGCTTTCGCTCGAAATTACCCACAGCCACATTGGTGTCGGCAAGCTCCGCGTCGCTGAAAATTATGCTTCCCTCGCTGATATAACCGTTTCGGTCAAGCATACCGGCAAAAGTCTTGGTAAGCACCGACTTACCGGAACCGGATTCGCCGACAATTGCTATAGATTCGTTTTCATAAAGGTCAAGTGAAACATTGCGAATCGCGGTAAGAGTTCTTCCGCGAACACTGAATTTCACCGTAAGGTCCTTTATTGAAAGAAGTACGTTATTTTTTTCCATAACTCCGCCTCACTTACATATGAGTTCTCGGGTCTGAAGCATCACCGAGATTCTGACCGACTACATAAAGCACGACGGTAATGATAGATGCCACAGCAACAGGACTCCAGAATTCAAGCTGCCATCCCGGGGTGAACATAGCATCCTGTGCCACTTCGATAAGCTTACCGAGAGACATATCCTTAAGACCCATTCCGATATATGAGAGGAAGACTTCATAGGAAATATACGACGGAATCTCAGTTGCGATAAGCGTAACGATAACCGACGTCATAAAGGGAAGGATATTCTTGGTAGCTATACGGAAGATAGGCGTGCCAAGGCAGCGTGATGCTAAATTATATTCTCTGTCGCGGATAATGATAACCTGCGTTCTTATAAAGTACGCAATGGCAAGCCAGCCGGTAACGGTCAGTGCAAATACCATTGACCAGAAGTTAGCCGACATGATAAGCACTACAACGGAAATAAGCAGAATGTACGGAACATTTGCGATAATGTTGTAGACCTCCATCATAACGGCGTCAACCTTCTTTGAAAAGCCCCATATCGCTCCGACAACAACGCCCACCGTCATATTGATAGCAGCGCAGATAAGTGCAAGAGATATGGATATGCTTGAACCGTACCATATTGCATCAAAGGTAGATTCGCCGGATTTACCCGTACCGAGTATCCAGCTTATGTGATTGCCGAATTTTTCAAGTGCCGCCGACGGTGACAGATGCTTTGCCGTGGGGTCAAGCAGATTCTGATATGGATCAACATCCGCATCGTATCCGATAACTGCCGGATATACGTATGTAAACGCTATTATAACAGCAAGAACGGCAAGAATGACAATATTCAGCTTGTTTCTGAAAAACACTCGGAACACCGACTGCCAATAGGAATATCTTGGCGCGGTGATCTTTTCCGAATCAAGACTGTTGTGATCCACACGGGAGAACAGCTCCTCATCGGACATATTAAATTCATCCAAATTTATAAGCTTGTTTTCTTCCATGCTATCACCTCTTCCTTGATACAAACGAAATTCTCGGGTCAACCAGCGAAATGAGTATATCGCCGAGAATTATGGATACAACGGAAAGCAGTGCGTAGAACAGCGTCATACCAACGATAACACCGTTATCGTAAGCATTTATGGCGTTGGTAAGCAAACGTCCTGCACCCGGCACGGAATATACGCGCTCCGTGATAATAGCGCCGATAAGTGCCGAAAGCACGCCTGCGGGAATACCGTGAACTATCGGAATGATCGCGTTCTTTAAAATATGCTTTCTGAATATTTCGCCCTCGGAAAGACCGCCCGATCTTGCAAACTTAACATAATCGGAGTTCATCTGGTCGATCATGTAGCGGCGCAGCCACTTCATAAGGTTAGCTATAGATGGGAGTGCCAGAGAAATGATCGGCAGTACATACATGAGCCATGTGGGATTCTCCATATCAAAGGTGCCGGGAAGCCCTATTGATCTTCCTATCGCTTTAAAGAGGAAGATGTATGCAAGGGATGGCACTGCAATGATAAATATAATATATATCGTGCCGAGCTTATCAATAAGCTTGTCTTTTTTCAGTGCCATCAGCGTTCCAAGCGGAATTGCCAGAACGTATGCAAGGAGAACCGAGATAACGCCTATTACAAAGGAATAGCCTACCTTGGAAAGTCCTGCCTTGTAGGTGCCGACGGTGGTATAATCGTCCGTAAAACGTGCACTGAGGAACGTGCCGCCCGCCGAAAGCGAGCCGGATGTATATGTAGCGGAATGAAGGTTGTCCGCACTTATTTCTTTGTAACCTGTGGGGTATGTAATCTCAGAACGCATCTGCGAGCCTTGTGCTCCGGTCATTATACTGAACACATCCGTGTCCTTACTGATGCTGTAGGAGCTGCCGAGCTTTATTGTCAGCAAATTCTGATGGATATACGGGAAACGATCATCAAAGTACAGTAAATACTTATTTTTTGTGCCGTTTCCTATAATGGCAGGCGAAAATTTCTTCTCACCCGTTTGCGGATCAGTATATAAGGGATCGTAGAGCGTAAAAGTAAGACCCCGCTCTCCTATGTCCGCCTCTTCGGGAACATAGTGAATATTATCCACCTGGAAAATGCCCGTTATGTAATTAAAAAGACGATTTATCAGGGGCACATCCTTGTAAGCATAAAGACGGGGATTTCCGCCCTCCTTATACTTTCTGCCCTGCTTCTGTCCCGGAAGACGCTCGACCTCATAGCCGTCTGCCTCCATTTCATCGGTAAAAAGCTTGACATACTGTGCCACGGTCTCAGAATCGTCCTCAGCCGTGTCACCAAATTTAACGGCGGAGGTGTAAGTATCCTGGTCGATCTCACCCGTTTTAAGAAGCGAATTCAACCAATCGGCATAGGGAACATAGTCCAAATAGCCATACTTTTCCCACTGCTGCAGCTTATATATCTCTTTGGCATTGCTCTTGAGATGTGAATAGTTGCTGTCGCTTGCAAAAATCTGATTTCTGTCAAGGCAGGAATAGATCAGTATCATTACTATAGCCACAACCACCATGATCGACAACAGACCGCGCAGTAAGCGATTTAATAAATATTTCGTCATATTAACTCTCTTTTATTATCACAATGGAGGATGAACCGAGGTCCATCCTCCACCGCATCATTTATTTAGGAACCTTGCCCGATATTAATAAATACCGATGCACTTAACCATGTATCCTGCGTAGTCAGCAAGGAATGTGTCAAGGTAGGTTGCGGGATCACCGTAGTCAGGACCCCAACCGGATACGTCATAAATGTCGTAGTTAGCCTCAGAACCGAAATCGGTGTAGTAGCCTGCATAGTACCAATCCTGAGCGGTCTCGCAGGTTACGAGGTTCATTATTACCTTGCCCTCAAAAGCGGTGTCGATGCACTGCTTGTAAGCCTGTGCACGGTTGCCGTATACTTCGGAGCCGGAGTAGTAAGGAAGGTCAATATAGATGGGATTCTCAGCGGTGATCTCGATGCCGATTGCCGCAAGCTCTTCGATAGCAAGTGCCATCTCAGCTACAGCATTCTCAACATTGTACCAGCCGTCAAATCCGTCGGAGGAACCGATGCCGCCGTCAGCGGTAGGATCCCAAACGATCATCTTAACACCGTCAGCGTCGATCTGATCCTGCATGATCTGACCGTAGTAGGTGCCGGCAGGGTAGGTCTTGTCGGTGCCGTTGATGGATACGGTAACTTCCTCCTCAAGAGATACGAAAGTACCGGGAGTGTAGCAGTTTCTGAGGGAGGTATACTTCAGATCCTCGCCTACAGTCTGTGCATTGTATGCACCTCTGTCAAGCGCAAAGGAGAGCGCACGGCGGAAGTGTACGTTGCGGAGAGCTGCGTTGGAACGAACAACGTCGTCCTCGGTCTTAGCGGAAACGCCCTTAGCAGGGTCGTTAACGTTGGTCATCTGAGAACGGTTTACGTTGTAGAATGCCATGAAAGAGGTAGCGTCGGTAAGAGAGGTGTAGCCGTACTTATCGAAGTTGCCGTCGCCGCGTGCGATCTCAAGAGAAGCCGCGTTGAGGTTGCATCCGTCAATTACGCCTGCAAGCATATCGGTGTATGCCTTGGTTGCCTCGGAACCGTCGTTAAAGAGCCATGTAAGGGTCTTTACGTTGATGTTTTCAGCATCCCAATAAGATTCGTTAGCCGCGAAAACGATGGTGTTCTCAGCGGTAGCGTTGGTTACTACATAAGGACCGCAGTATGCGATGTTATCGGGGGTCTTACCGTAGGTGTAGGACTCTGCGGAAGAATCGAAGTCAGCGCCGAACTGACCGCCCTGGGAGGTGTAGTATTCGCGGCTCATAGGAGCGAATACACCATAGCCAAGCATGGTCATGAAGTAAGAGGTGGGCTGTTCGAGAGTGTAAACGAGAGTGGTGTCGTCGATAGCCTTAACACCAACCTCAGAGAAGTCAACCTCGCCGCCAAGGTACTCGGTAGCGTTAACGATGATACCCTGAACAAGGTACTCAAGTCCGCCTGCCGCGTCCATCATGTGCTGCATACCAGCAACGAAGTCGTCAGCCTTAACGTCTGCAACCTCACGTCCCTGAGAGTCAACCCACTTGAGGCCGGACTTAAGGGTGAAGGTATAGGTAAGACCGTCCTCGGAAACGGTGTAGCTCTCTGCAAGAGCAGGCTTAAGTACATTTTCCATGTCGTACTCATAGAGTCCGTCATAGGTATTGATAATAGCCTCAGAGTCAGCAGCTCTGGAGGTAGCAAGAACGTCCCATGTCTGAGGATCGCTTGCATATCCGATGGAATATGTGTCCTTGAGGGTGTAGCCCTTATCAGCAAGGAACTGCTCAGCCCAAGCCTCATATTCGCCGGTGCCCTTAAGCTCAGCCCACTTAGCCTTCATCTCATCGCGGTCGCCTGTGGTGAGAGGCTCAGTTGCGACGATAGCATCATGGAATCTGTAGCTGTCGTTGCCCCAAAGAACGGATGTGATGGTGTAGGGAGCAACTCTGGAGATAGCGTAAAGACCGCCGTTAGAGGAAAGCGGAAGCATAAGAGCGTCTTCCATAAGCTTTGCCTCAGCAATAGCCATCAGTGCGTATCTTTCGGAAACATTGGTAGCAGCCTTTGCTGCCTCGTAAGCGGTAGCGAAGTCTCCGAGAACATCCTCGTAGATAGCTGCGGAGAGTTCATCGTAGTCTTCAATGTCTGCATACGGATCAACATATTCAACTGCCTCGCCTGCGGTGGTGTCATCACCGGTCTGAGCAACGCCGGTATCGGTGTCGTCGGAAACGGTATTGTCAACGCAAGCAACTGCGGAGAACATCATGCCCGCTGCAAGCAACAGTGCAAGAAATTTCTTCATGGTCTTCCTCCATAAAAAATAAATTTAATTTATTGCAGCCCGTATCATGACGGGGTACAATCACCGGGAAAGCGCCGTAAACACACGGTTTTGTTAATTTATCAATCAACCGCACCCGTGTCTAACATTTACCAATCATAATATGATAAAGGCACTTTATTACCTATACATTATATCATATTCATTCGCTTTTTGCAACAGTTTTTTGATATTTTGTTGATATCGCCATAATGCATTGGTGTATTATTGTGCATTTTGTGAGTAATATGACCCTATATCCCGAATTATTAGCAGACTTTCGGGTAATTAAGGAACATAACCCGTTTTTTCACTTCCAAATTCACGAAAAATGAAGCTTTATTATTCCAAACTTGCATATTTCTATCTAAAAAAGTAATCGGACCGCCATACAAAATGACGATCCGATATATTTATAAGGCCGGAATAATCCATCAGCTCAATTATAGTATTTTTTATTCCATACGGGATTTTCGATGGCAATACCCTCATCTGTGGCTCTTATATTCTTCCCTTTACGAATTTGATCCTAATTATCCTTTCATAAGCGCGGCGAATTCATCAAAGACAAGCGAATTCCCTGCCGCAATATTAACGTTGAGCTGTGATATGCAAAATTCTCCGTCCACTCTGTCAAGCCGTCCGCCGGCTTCGGCAATAAGCACTGCCGCCGCCGCGTAGTCCCACGGCTTTAAGTATCTTCCGAAGAACACATCCGCTCTGCCGCAAGCTACATATGCAAGCTCAACCGCAGTAGAGCCGAGGCAGCGCAGGTCCTGACATCGGGTATATATCTTTCTTGCATACTCCATAGCGGCATCGCACTCATTTTTAAAATAGGCGTTGAACTCATAAAATCCTACGCATTCGCGAAGCGCAGTGTTTTTACTGCAATATATGCGCTCACCGTTAAGATACGCGCCCTTCCCTCTCTCGGCGTAAAAAAGCTCGCCTGTATACGGAATGTAGATGATTCCCGCAGTTAACTGTCCGCCGGAATAGAGTCCGAGGGATACACCGCAGAAGCTGAGTCCGTGCATAAAATTGGTAGTACCGTCAATGGGATCAAGTATCCAATAATCTCTGCTCTCGTCAATATCGGTGTCCTCCTCCTCGGAAATAAATCCGATAGCAGGATATTCCTCGGAAAGTCTTTTTGAAAGATACTCGGATATTCCGATATCCGCACGGGTAACGTAATCTGCTTCGCCCTTTTCTTTAACGTCGCCGCGGAGCGCATCATCAAAAAATATGCTGTCCGTTTCTTTTACAATTTCTATTACGCGGTCAATATTCAAGTTATCTGCACTCCCATCCGATATCAAATCAAGATTTTATAAAATCATTATACACCACCCGCCAGAATATGTCAAGACTGCGGTGTGCAAGTCCAAGCAGCTCCGCAGAAAGCTTATTTATAAAAACAGCTCCTATTTGCAGGACAGCTTCATCTCGGAATATTTAAAATCCTGTCATATTCAAGGTAACGCTTGTAGCATTCATCATAGTCAACGCCCTTGCTTTCATATGTGCGGCTGACTTCTATCATCTGTGCCGCTTTTTCCACGGATTCAAAAGCTCCGATTCCGATACCGGCAAGTATTGCGGCACCAAGGCAGGCTGTTTCTTTATTTTTCAGCGTAACAAGGCGTTTACCGGTCATATCCGCTTTCATCTGACACCACAGAGGACTGTTCGCCCCTCCGCCCATGGCACGAATCTCGTCGACGGAAAGCCCCAGATATTCAAGGTTAGAGCGGAGCATGCATGCCACAGCTTCCATTACACTGCGCACAAAATGCGCTCCCGTATGCTCGGTGGTAAGCCCTGTAAAGCTTCCTCTGGCGTCGGGATTGTACTTCGGCATGGTAGAGCCGCACAGATAAGGCAGAAATGTAAGTCCGGCGCTTCCGGGAGCAACCGTTTTTGCCATTTCGTCAAGCTCGGCAAAGGAAGTCTCGGAAAAAAGCGCGTTTCTAAGCCATTTAAGTGACATTCCGGCTGTGGGACTCCAGGAAAGCAGGCAGTATTTGCCGTCATAGTTATAGTGACAGGGGACGATACTATCCTCATCGTATTCGGGTATGCCGTCCGAGGGCATAAATATTACCATGGTGGTGCCGGTCATCTCGCTGACAACACCGGCTTTAACAACACCTGCTCCAATTGCGCCGGACACCTGATCCATTGCTCCCGTAACGACCTTTATTCCCTCGTATTCGCCAACGCACACACCGCTGTCAAGAAGCTCCGGAAGAAGCTCCAACGAAACGCCGATATAGTCAAGCATTTCATCCCACCATCTGCCGCTTCGGATGTCGAAATACAGTGAGGATGACTGTAGAGTTTTTTCTGTAATAAACTTTCCTGTCAGCTTGTAGAGAATGTAGTCCTCAAGCAGAAAAACACGCTTTGTTTTTTTCCATACAGAGGGTTCATGGCGTTTTACCCAAAGCAGCTTGCAGGCAGGCCATGTGGCTGTAACCTCAGGCTGTCCGGTCACTTCATACACTCTTTTTCTGCCGAAACGAGCTTCGATCTCCTTGGCTTCTGCCGCGGCACGGTTATCAAGCCACACAATTGCAGGACGCACCGGCACGCCGTTCTCATCGGTAAGTATCAGCGTTTCACACTGTGTATCAACAGCAAGTGCATCCACAGAAAGCTCTTTTTTTACCTTTTCTATCTCGCCTTTAACGATATCCCAATACTTTTCCGCCTCAAACTCCACTATATCGCCGTGGGAGTCAAGGGTGTAGTCGGCGCAAAGCTTCAGCTTCTCGCAAAGCTTATCATCAAATACAGCAGTTTTCACCGATGTGGTGCCCATGTCAATTCCCATCAGATTCACAGCTTCGATTCCTCCTTTACTTGGAATAATAACAAAGCCGACGAACAAGTATAAATTTGTCCGTCGGCTATATTTTACCTACAGGGTAAAAGATTCAATTAGTAGCCAACCTTTTCCCAACATTCAAAGGGAGCGGCAAGCTCTTCGGAAATGTAGACCTGAGTCTTTTTCGTCTGAAGCATGGTGCTGGGGAGATAAGGAGTGATAGGACCGTGTGTGCAGAGACGGCTGGTCATTCTCTGCCAAGAGGAGAATGTGCCGCAGGTAGCAAGCGCATGAACCTCAATTCTTTCCTTTGCTCTCATAACGGCGAGAGGACCGATGGTAGCAGCGCACGGAGGAACGTTTGCGATATCACCGGACTGACCGAATGTACCGTTAAGGGAGTTCTGCATAATGGTCATGGGGTGAAGCTTAACGATCTGTGCAGGCTGATTGAGCCACTCTTCGATATCACCGGAGCCGATAAATTCGGGAATAGGATCAACGAATGCCATATGACCTGCCCATCCGGGAGAGGTGGAAGCAATATCCGCACCTGTTCCGTCGGTTATATCGTCGATTATCTTGGAATAATCCTTGATGTTTGCATTGGTGGGGAAATCAACATTCTCCATAGGCATACGAAGCTTCTCGTCGATCTGCATATAGAGGTACTTGATCATGGAATGTGCAAAGCCTGCCTCATAGGTAATGGGGGCAATGTTGCCGTCCTGATCTGCCCACTCGTCCTCAGCTACAAGGTGAACCTTGGAGCAGTCAACCTTGAAGTAGTTGATGAGCTGTGCAAGAGGAATATATGTATCAGGCTCAGGATTGCCGAGGATCATAGTGAAGCTCTTGCCTGCCTCGGAAGCCGCCTTAAGACGGGTAAAGAGAGTGGAAATGAGAACGGGGTGGGGGTTCATCATAACCTTTACTTCAAATTCCGGATGCCACCAAGGCTCTCTCTTTTCGAGATCCTTGCCGCTGAGGCTGCGTACATACTCGCAAACCTTTTTGTCCTTAAAAGGTACAAATTCATGGGGCTGGAAGTCAAATTTTGTTGCGGGATCGGTAACAAACTTGCTCATTTTTCTATACTCCTTTATTCGTTTTTATTTATCAAATTTTCTCATTTCTAAAGAAACGATATTACTTAACTCTTTTTCCGGCCATATAAACCGAATGAACGCCCATTTCGTGGTCTACAAATACAAGATCGGCACGCTTACCCTTGGCAATCTCGCCTCTGTCAAAGAAGCCGACCGCCATCGAAGGATTGTAGGATGCAAACTTGAACACGTCCACCATGGAAGCACCGGTGTGCTTCATCATATTGCGGCAGGCAATATCAAGGGTAAGCTTAGAGCCTGCAATTTCGCCGGAAAAGTCGAAATTGATGTCGTTGACCCCCTCGTACCCCGGAGGAATAGGTCCGTCGCAGGCATAAGCATCGGAAATAAGTATTATGCGGTCGTCGCCCTTTATGCGTCTCACAAGACGGAGCATATATGGATCAACATGGATTCCGCGGCTGTCGCAGATAAGCTCCGCATATATTTCACGGTTATAATTTACCGCCTCGTCAACACACACGCCGCGGCATTCGGGATATTTCGGGCGATCACCCGTTGCGTTGGTATGATGTGTACCTATTCTGAGTCCATATGGAATAAGTGCATCTATATCCTGCGGTGCGGCTTCACTGTGTGCTACCGTGAATACAGCAGAAGGATTAACGGACTTTGCGTCCATAACAAAATCGGTTATATTTTCTCTCTCCGGAGCAAGCGCCCACACACGTGCAAGCTCTCCTGCCGCCTCGATTATAGGCATATGCTTTGACTTATCAACAGGACCTTTCCAAGGGTTATTTTCCCTCTCACATCCAAACGTCGGATTAAGATACGGACCTTCCATGTAGAATCCTGCAATGTTCGCACATTCCGGCTTCTTCATTGCATCCTTTATAGTGGAAATAGCCTTAAGGTATCCCGCTGTATCCATACTGAAGTACAGTGCCGGAAGAAGAGTGGTTGTACCGTGGGAAAGATGTGCATTCGACGCCCCCACAGGATTTTCAATAAAGAAAATATTATCACCGGCATGAGTATGTATATCAACAAAGCCCGGACCTACGTGCAGACCCTTGGCATCAATGATCTCGCATCCGTCCGGAACACTAAGAAGCCGCGATTCGCCAAAATCCACGATTTTGCCGTTCTCAATGAGCAGTACCGCGTCCGGAATATAGTGGTCACGCATGACCAACACCGCATTGATTATCGCTGTCATTCAAGCTCTCCTTTCGTCCCCCGCAGCGGAATTGGCAAATCAAAACCACAAGTAGGGTACTGCATTTGTTATAGGTTGATTATACCATATTTGCACCTTAGTGTCAATGTTTATTGGGTTTTTGGATGTGCACATTTCACCATTTTTTTTGTAATATCCAACAAAAGAGATATTCAAGCTAAAGATAAATGTCACATTTTGATGCATTTAGCACCTATCAAGTTCCGACTTGGCAAACTCAGCAATAGATTCGCCGTCAAGCCCCGAAATGTGCATAAGCTCGTCAACATCCCCGTGCAAAACGAATCCGTTTAACGCCTTTAGTGCAACACGCCTGCAAACACCGCTTTTTGCAAATGCCGCCGCCAGCTTTTCGCCCACACCGCCGCACTCGACAGTCTCTTCAACCGAAACCACAAGTCTGCTGCCTTCAGTAACTTTGACAAGTGCCTCTGCATCAAGGGGAAATATGCGCCGCAGACGTATGATTCCCACACTGTGGGTCGCACTCAATTTCCGTGCCGCATCTTTTACAGCCGAAGCAGTCCTACCGTAAGTGACAAAAACAAGCTCGGCACGCTCGGTGCCCTCCGTATAGCAGAAGCTGCCGTCCTCAGATTCAACAAACCGCAAATCTTCCGAATCCGCCGACTCACGTCCCTTGGGATATCTGATCACCGCAAGCTGACCGAGGCTGACGGCAGTTCTTATGGAATCTTCAAGCTCCGCGTAATTTGCCGGTGCATATATATTTATACCGGGCACAGATGAGAACAGTGAATAATCAAATATTCCCTGATGAGTGATTCCATCCCCTGGTACGATTCCGCACCGGTCAAGCAGAAGCACCATGGGAAGTCCCTGTATTGCTATGTCATGTAAAATCTGATCGTATACTCGCTGAGCAAATGTGGAATACAGTGCCGTCACCGGAATCATTCCGGCGGCAGCAAGACCGCCGGCAAATGTTATGGCGTGCTCCTCGGCAATACCAACATCAAAGAAGCGTTCCGGGAACTCTTTGGCAAACCGCGAAAGTCCTGTTCCGTCGCACATTGCCGCCGTTATAGCGCAGATTCGTCCGTCCTCCTTTGCAATATCACAGAGTATATCTCCTATATGCGAAGAAAAGCTTTCGCCTGAACAATCCTCCGACAAACCGCATTCTGCATCGAAGCTTCCAACAGAATGATACTTGTCCGGCTTTTCGGTAGCAGGTGCATATCCCCTTCCCTTTTCCGTAAGCATATGAACAACACAGCACCGATGCTTCTGTTTTGCCTCCTCAAGCACACTGCAAAGCCGCTCAGTGTTATGCCCGTCCACAGGGCCGAGATAAATAAGACCTAAATCTTCAAATACGGTATCCTTTATAAAAAGACGCTTTATGCCGTCCTTTATAAGCTTCAGTCCCTTGGCAAGTCCCATACCTATGCCGGGTATTGCCGAAAGACAGTGCTCAAAATTTCGTTTGAAGGAAAAATATCCGTTGCTTGTACGTATACGCGCAAGATAGTTATGTAAACCTCCAACATTTTGCGATATGGACATTTCATTGTCGTTTATAAGTATGATAAGGTCAAGCTCTTTATCCGCGCAGTTGTTGAGAGCCTCGTATATCATACCGTTGGTAAGAGAACCGTCTCCCACAACTGCCACGGCATAGTTTCCGTTTTTATGAAGCTTATTAGCCGCCGCAATACCCAGCGCAGCAGATATTGATGTGCCGGAATGCCCCTCAAACAGAATATCGTGCTCACTTTCCGTAGGATTTGTGAATCCCGATATTCCGCCAAGCTGGCGGAGTGTGGAAAAGCGGTCATATCTGCCTGTCAGCAGCTTATGGGCATAGCATTGGTGTCCAACGTCGAAGATTATTTTGTCATTTGGGGAATCAAACACCCGGTGAAGCGCAATCGTTGCCTCCACCATTCCAAGGTTTGAGGCAAGATGTCCGCCGCTTGTGCTGACGGTGCTTATTATTGTTTTTCGCATATCATCGGCAAGGTGCTTGGTTTCAGATGCCGAAAGCCTGCGGATATCTGATGGTGACTTTATATTTTCTATCATAGCTCATATTCATCCTTTTATCTATGACCGTACTGCATTCTTAATTCCCTGCGTATATTTTACCGCGAAGCAAAATACTTACAAAGGCATTCATACATATATTATAACATATAATTTTGTAAATGTAAAGAGCACGCAATAATCACATCAAAACCGGAGGAAAATATGAAGCTGTATGAGCTTATGTACGAATGTCTTAATACCGAATATACAAACACAGGTCGAAAATCAAGCTATGCCCTGCGGCGAAAATGCGATTCGCTGTATATTTTTTTCGAGCATTCAAACGGGAAGGCGGATTGGATAAAAAATCTCAATTTCCCTGCAAAACCCTACCGCAGAATGGAACAGGCGACCTGGTATGCTCACCGCGGATTTCTTGCGGCGTGGCGCGATGTGGAAAAGGCAATTTCAGCCTATATAATGGACAGCCGCATAAATAAAATAATAACCGTCGGTTATTCACACGGTGCGGCAATTGCACTGCTTTGCCATGAATATGTGTGGTTTAACCGTCCGGAACTCCGTAAAACTCTGATGGGAGTTGGTTTCGGCTGTCCGCGTGTCATATGGGGCAGACCTACCGCAGATTTTCTGCACCGTTTTGACCGCTTTACAGTAGTACGGAACGTTGATGATATAGTCACACATCTTCCGCCGACTTTTCTTGGGTATATCCATGTGGGAAAACTTCTGACTGTGGGTAAAGCGGGAAAATATACAAGATTCCAAGCCCATTATCCGGAAAATATCCTGACTGAGCTTAAAAATTATGATGAATGCGCGCAAGCCGGCAGCATGGGAGACTTACATATATCGTTCGGCAAGAAATGCCGTATATAAATGACGGAGCGCCCTTTAAAATGAGCACTCCGCCGTTTTGATGAGGTTATATTTATTTTCCAACGTACTTGAAGCGCGGAACAGACTCTCCGTTATGCACCACCGTCTCATTCCACATATACATGGGACGCACCCATATATCACCGTCACCGTAAAGAGCTTTATATACTACCATCGGCTCCAAGGTTTCCGAATGACGTGCAACGTCAAGCACGATGTAATTGTTGCCCTTATAATGTCTGTATGTCCCGCCTTTTACTATATTTTCCATGATTTTTTCCTTATGAATTTAAATATTTTCTTTGTATTCTGTGGGCGACATTCCAGTGTGCTTTTCAAATCCTACGAGAACGCCGCCTTTTTCCGCGTAAAAGCTGCAAAGTCCTCTGAATTTGTGTATTTCAATCTGCACATTGTTAAATTTTGTAAGAATCAGCTCTTTTAGCTGCTCAGCCGCCGCTTCGTTCTGACAGTGACCGATGCTGATCTTGCCGGAAGTAAATCCCTCCGCCTCAAGATCGCCCACGAGGCTTTCAAGTGATCGGCGCTCACCTCTGCACTTGTGCATGGGTTCAAGTGTCCCTTCACTGCTTGCCTTTCCAACAATACAAATTCCACCGATTCCAACAAGCTTTGCGACAATGGGGGATATTCTGCCGTTGTTTGCAAAGGTTTTGAGAGATTTAAGCATAAACACAAGTCCCGTGTTTTTTTGGTATTCGGTAATACAGTCACAGGTATCCTCGTAGGACATACCTTGCTCAATACATTCCGCTAACTTCTCAACTACAAGCGTAATTTCGGGACCGGCGGAAAGGGTATCTATGACGAATACGCGCTTTTCCGGATTTTCCGCTTCGTAGAGTTTTTTTGCGGCACAGGCGGAATTGTAGCTTCCGGAAAGAGCACTTGTAATGGTGACACAAAAGATATCGTCCGCACCGGCAAACGCCTCCAACCAATCGGCGGTATTGGGACAGGAGGATTTGGATTTACCCTTATATTTGTCAAGGAAATCAACCATGGCACCCACATCGAGAGCGGTATCGTCAACAAATTCCTGCTCGGCGGTAATGATCTTCATAGGCGCACAGGCAAACTCCGTATGATTTAAATGAAACAGATCACAGGATGAGTCCGCAACAATTTTTATCTTTCTCATAAGTCCCTCCTACAAAATACAAGTATCTTCAATCGCACAGCACACAGTGTGCCGCGTGATTTTTAAAACAGGTTGCATACCTGTTTTTAAACGAAATATTCTGAAAATTCGAGCGGTTTCGCTCAGCACATATTGTGCTGAGTATATTTTACCATATTTTTTATGATATGTCAATAAACCTCAGCGTTTTTATTGTGTTTTTTAGGACTTAGTAAATTCTCAAAGTAAATGCGACAGTAGAATTTACCGGGAAATACAAATGTCGTAAATTTTCGTTCCTGAAGTAGACAAATGGGGACGAGTATGCTATAATGTAAGTGTATTCAGGAACTTTTCGTGGACTTTTTCGTCTATATGCAAAATAAATAAGACCTGTAAGAGAGGTGAAAATCATGATATATAATGCGCAAGAGAATATGTTGACCATACGCGATTCGCATATAGACTATATTACCTTTGGTAACGGTAAGAAACCCCTGATTATGATACAAGGGCTTAATACTCGCAGCATAAAAGGGGCTGCGGTTTCACTTGCTTATATGTATCGGATTTTTGCAAAGGATTATAAAGTATATCTGTTTGACCGAAGGACAGATATTACAAAAGATGTGTCAGTCAGAGATTTGGCGGCAGATGTTGCTGCGGCAATGGATACGCTGGAAATTGCCAAGGCCGATATATTCGGTGTATCTCAAGGAGGAATGATTGCACAGTACCTTGCGATCGAAAGACCAGACTTAGTAAATAAATTGGTTCTTGCTGTGACTCTTTCAAAAAATAATGATACTGTAAAGCATGTAATAAAAAACTGGATTGACATAACTGAGCGGGGAGCTATGAAGCAACTTATTGCGGATATGGCGGAAAAAATGTATTCCGATACCTACGTAAAAAGGTATCGACCATTTATGCCGCTATTAACGATTCTGCAAAAGCCTAAAAATGTACAACGGTTTGTTATACTGGCAAAAGCCTGTCTTACTTGCAATACCTATGAGGACTTGCATAGAATTCAGTGTCCTGTGTTTGTAATTGGCGGTCGACAGGATAAAGTGGTTGGTGGTGAGGCTTGTGAAGAAATCGCAGCGAAACTTGGCTGTAAAATATATATGTATGATAGCTTGGGGCACGCTGCATATGAAGAAGCAAAGGATTTTAATCAAAGAGTATACAGCTTCTTAAATGGATAGAGTTCTAAATTTCTGAGCTAAACCGCATATTCATTCCGATAGGGGCAAGGTTGAAATACACCTTGTTCCTTTTTATTTGCCAATAGGCATTCATGGAAAACGAATAAAATGGTCAGTTATACACACCAATACTTATCTCGGACAGAGACAATTTTTTAGTTTTCTTTACCCCAACTATTGACACAGAGACAAAAAAATCACGCACACGATGGTGTGCGGGATTTCTGGTGGACCATCAGGGACTCGAACCCCGGACCGACCGGTTATGAGCCGGTTGCTCTAACCAACTGAGCTAATGGTCCAAAAAGCAAAGGGTTAACGCGCTTTCGGGCGCGCCAACCCACGCTGTTGGCTCCCCCTGCTGGGCTCGAACCAGCGACATCATGATTAACAGTCATGCGCTCTACCGACTGAGCTAAGGAGGAAAATTAAGAGAAAGAAAGTTGGCGTTGACCTATCTTTCCGGGTCGCTTCCGACCAAGTATTTTCG
>JAZTWV010000029.1:0-1545 GCA_045636145.1 Candidatus Flemingiibacterium sp. | reverse complement strand
GTGAGCGACAAGATATCCGCAATACTTTCCTTTGACAAGAAAATGGCGCTCCATGTTACCCGCGGAGTGCGTTGGGACAGCGACCATGTGGTGGTGTTCGACGATGAAACAAAAGAACTCTGCAAAGAAATTGTTCGCTGCGATCTTGACAATGTATTTATCGCACTGGACTATTTCGACGCTTCCATCAACCGTATTGCAGCGTGGGTCACCGGCTTCCGCAATTTACAGAAGGCTCTTCTATTCGCTCTCCTTCAGCCCAACGACGAGCTTACTCGTCTGCAAAATGAAGGCAAGTGGACAAAGTTGATGGTCATGCAGGAAGAACTCAAGACCATGCCATTCGGCGACATATGGGAAGAATACTGCCGCAACTGCGGTAAGCCTGCCGACGGAGAATGGTTTGCTGCTATCGAAGAATATGAAACAAATGTGCTAAGCAAAAGAGGTTAAGTCATGAAAGATATTTTTACCGCTCCCTTTGTGGAAGAAATGAAGCGAATATGCAGCAATATGTACCGCCTTGGCTGGGATGAGCGCAATGGCGGCAACATCAGTTACATGTTGGACGAAACCACAGTTGGTGAATATCTTGACCTCAAATCGGTTATTCGCCACATTCCTATCAGTTTTGATGCTCACGCACTTATCGGTAGGATATTTATTGTTACCGGCACGGGAAAATATTTCAAGAACGTAGAGGTCGACCCGGAAACCAATCTCGGTATAATCCGTATCGCCGCTGATGGCTGTACAGCAGAGCTTCTTTGGGGTTACAAGGATGGAGGACGCTTTACCTCCGAACTTCCGGCTCATCTCATGAGCCACATCGCCCGCCTCGCTGTAGACCCGGAAAACCGCGTAATAATGCACAGTCACCCCACCCACACACTGGCGATGAACTATGTCCATGAGCTCGACGAGCGCAAGTTTACCCACACACTGTGGGAAATGTGCACCGAGTGTATAGTTGTTTTCCCCGACGGAATCGGTGTGCTGCCGTGGATGCTCTGCGGAACCAACACAATCGGCGAGGCAACTGCAGAAAAAATGAAGGAATTCCGACTCGTAGTATGGGGTATGCATGGTATATACGGCGCAGGCAAAACAATAGACGAAGCCTTCGGCCTTATCGAAACTGTAGAAAAAGCCGCACAGGTCTATATGCTTACCGCACATCTGCCAAGAGTAAATACAATAAGGGACAGCGAACTTAAAGAGCTTGCCGAATACTTCGGCGTAGACTACCGCAAGGATTTTTTGAATCTGTAAAACATAATAATTATACGGAGATGATTACATGCCGTTGTTATGGATTATTATTGGTATCGTAGCAGTTATTATCGCTGCTGTGATGCTGATTTCCTACATATGCTTCCGACTTGCTTTTTACTCACCTCCGCGTCCCGCTATCCCAAGTGATGCCATCGAAATACCCGAGGGTGATATTTACAATTCATTCAGCAAAGAAATGGAAGCCTGGATAAAAGATGCCCGGGCATTGCCTCACGAAGAAATGTCTATTACCTCTTTTGACGGTCTTAC
>JAZTWV010000028.1:0-21133 GCA_045636145.1 Candidatus Flemingiibacterium sp. | reverse complement strand
CTTATCACCGATGACGACGGCACATGGACCACCATGATCGACATTCAGGGTCTTGAGGACTTCTACGGCGATATGGACTTCAAGGTAGCAGGTACAAAGAAGGGTATCACCTCCATTCAGATGGACCTTAAGATCGACGGTCTTACTCCCGAGATCATCGCTGAAGCATTCGCTGTTACCCACAAGGGACGCGATTACATCATCGACGAGGTTATCTTAAAGGCTATCGACAAGCCTCGCGCTGAGGTTTCCAAGTACGCACCCAAGATGCTCTCCATGAAAATAAATCCCGACAAGATCCGTGAGGTTATCGGCTCCGGCGGTAAGGTTATCCAGAAGATCACCGCTGATACCGGCGCGAAGATCGACATCGAGGATACCGGCGACATCTTCATTTCCGCAATCAATCCCGATTCGGCAAATGCGGCTAAGGCTATCATCGAAGCTATCGTATTCGAGCCTGTTCCCGGCGAGATTTACGAGGGCAAGGTAACAAGAATCATTCCCATCGGTGCTTTCGTTGAGATAGCTCCCGGAAAGGAAGGTCTTGTTCACATCTCCAAGCTTGAAAACCGCCGCGTTGAAAAGGTTGAGGATGTATGCGCTGAGGGCGATACCATGCGTGTTAAGTTCCTCGGTACAGATGAAAAGGGCAGATGGAATCTCTCCCGCAAGGATGCACTTTAATATTGCATAAACAGAACCTTTTGGGGGAAGCGCTTCTTTCTTGAGCGATTCCCCCTATTATTTTAAGAAGATACGGTAATTATCATGAACAACAATTATAATAATAACCGTCCGCCGTGGAATGGCGGATCGCGGCAGCAGAATCCCGGGAGCCGTCCGCAAAACGGCGGCAGGGGACAGAATATGCCGGTGAACGGCGCGCCGCGACAGCGGGGCGCACAGTATCAGTATAGCCGCCCTGTGGGAAATCCGCAGTATCCGCCGGTGCGCCACCGCTCCAGGAAGCAAGCCAAGCGTGCGGCAGGAATGGTGGTACTGCTTGCCGTCATACTCGTAATGCTGCTTGTTTCGGTGATAATATTCGCCGCAAGATGCGCTACGGGATTCGGCGGTGCGGTTGATACCGATTCCGATACAACAAGTGAAGTTATGGGATTTTCTTCGGATACTGCCACAGATACAGCCGCCGCTGTTATAACTGATCCTCCCGTTACTGAGCCTCCGGAGACCGAGCTTGATGCGGCGTATGAGTACGTCACAAAGACCGCCGAGGACGTTCACCGCGGATATCAGATACTTGTAAACTATCAGAATCCCTACAATTTCGACGGTGGATTCAAGCTTGGCACACTGTATGGGGCGAAAAACGGCTGTTACAAGGTAAGCAACACCACCGATTCGCTTGATAACGCGGCACTTCGCAGTTTTGCGGACATGATGTCGGCGATTTCGCAGAATACGGCGGTTATAGGAGAGCAGACCGTTAAAATGGACGATATAATCATAACAAGCTCCGACCGCACCTACGAATATCAGGAGCAGTTATACGGTGCGCGTGTGGATCAGTACGGTGAGGAGTATGCGTCACTTTATGTGGCGATGCCAGGTCACAGCGAGCATCACACGGGACTTGCTCTTGACCTTGCCATATACACGGACGGCGGTCACTCGTATACATTCGACGATATCGACGAATATCCCACATGGCTTAAGGCAAATGCCCACAAATTTGGATTTATCGAGCGGTATCAGGCGGATAAGACCTCAATTACGAAGATTGCATACGAAAATTGGCACTACCGCTACATAGGCAAGCCTCACGCCTTTTATATAACGGCGAATGGGCTGTGTCTTGAGGAATACATTGACCTTCTTCGCGGATTTACCTTTGACGGCAAGCATCTTGCCATCACGGACGATGAGGGATGCTCATGGGAGATGTATTTTGTTCCGGCAGGTGACGCTGAAAGCACCGATGTGCCTGTTCCGAAGCATTTTTCATGGGAAATTTCCGGAAACAACGTTGACGGATTTATCGTTACCGTTAAAAAATCGTGATTTTATAAATATGAAACCGAGAGGTATTTTGCCTCTCGGTTTTGTGTGGGGTGAAGTATAGGGATACGCGCTTTCTTGAAAGAAAGCTGTGCAAAGAACTTTATACAAGGAAATGGCTTAAGCACACCCGACACGAGTGCTAATAGTTTGGACGCTACATTCGCGCCGCCTGCATGGCCCCGCACCATTCCGGCGGCTTGGGTGGCGGTAAGGCTCTCCCTTGGGGAGAGCTCCCGCGAAGCGGGTGAGAGGGCAAGAAGCGGTTTGGCGCACATCCTGTAGGGGGCGACGTCCTCGACGCCCCGTTCTACCGACTGTGGTGAGATGCAATATCTTTCCTCACAAAACCGACCTCTCCGCCGACGAAGCAGCAGAGAGGTCGGGATTTAATTCCACCGCCTATTTTCTTCGCATTCTGAAGAAGCACACAGGCAAAATGAGCTGTGACGGGTCTATCTTCGCTTTATTTTGCAGAGCGCACCGCAGAATTGGTGCACTTCCGCTTCTGTGTTCCAAACACTAAAGCTTGCACGCACTGCGCCGTCACTTCCGAGGGTGTCATGTGCAAGCGGTGCGCAGTGCAGACCTGCACGGACGCATATGCCCATTTTTGAAAGCTTTGCCGCCAACTCCTCTGAGGAGAATCCGTCCACGTTGAAAAGCACGATACCTCCCTCGAGATGCGGTGCATAAACCCTTGCTCCCATATTGATAAGCGAGTCAGAAAGCAGCCTTGCAAGCCTTGATTCGTTGGCGCATATACGCCCCACGGTTCTTCTTTTTACAAATTCTATGCCGCGCCGTAGTCCCACGATAACGGGGACGGGAAGCGTTCCGGCTTCATACCGCTCCGGCGGATATTCGGGCATAGTGTGAGAGCGAGAATCAACACCGCTTCCGCCGTGAACAAAGGTTGGGAGCGTTACCCCCTCACCGAGAATCATCATGCCGCATCCCATAGGACCGTACAGACCCTTGTGAGAGGGCAGGCACAGCACATCAATATTGTCACGCTCCACATTTATATCATAAATACCGCCTGCCTGCGCCCCGTCAACTATAAACAGGATTCCTCGCTCACGGCAGTATGCGCCAAGCTCGGATATAGGCATTACAGCACCGCAGATGTTTGATGCCGCAGTGACAACAAGCAGTGCGGCATCCTCGGCGAGTCTGTTAACGGAGGCTAAAATGGCGGCGGTGCGCTCTTCTCCCTCAAAGCCGAGGGCGGATGAAAATACGCGCACCTCACGTCCCGATGCAAGGGCAGGGCGCAGGACTGCGTTATGCTCAAGGTCGCTTATTAGAATAGCTCCCTCCACAGAAGATGCGGCGTGTATTGCCATATTCAGAGCGTAGGTTGCGCCGGGGGTAAATATGACCCTCTCCGGTGATGCTCCGAACATCTCTGCGGCGGCTTTGCGGCACTCAAAAAGCTCCAATGCGGCATTCATTGAGAGGGGATGCGTCCCCCTGCCGGGATTGGCACAGGTATCAAGTGCCATAGCTGTGGCTTGTATTACGCTTTGCGGCTTCGGATAGGTGGTGGCGGAGTTGTCAAAATAAATCATTTGTAGTCCGTCCTTAAAGTCTCAGCGTGTGAAATTATCGCTGTTTTTATTCGTAGAGCCGCGTATATTTTATATCAGCCTTTTTAAGAAGGGCATATGCCGCCTGCAGTGCACCGCGGTGAAGCTCAAGACCGAATGCACAGCCGTTTGGCGATTCTCCCGGGTATAGTCTTACGATATTTGAGCTGATACCGTGTCTTTGCAGAAGCTCCCGTGCCTGCATAGCATAGGTCATGGAAACAACGGCAATTCGTGTCATGCTTTGCATACAATTCCTCCCTTCACAGTATAATATGCGGCGTCGAGGGTGATGGTGTGTCGGATAGGGATGCATTTAATAAGGGTATCTTACAAAAAATTTAGATATCACCGTAGGGCGGTGGCGGCCCGCCGCCGCTACAGATGTGATTTCGGCATAACATAAAACGGGAGAGGAATCTCCCTCTCCCGTTTTAGTATAATTTCATGTAACCGCGTTGGGGGCGACGTCCTCGACGCCCATTTTTTTTTCGTTTATCGCGTAATGAAAACGGGAGGCCCCCCTCCCCTACAATTGTTTTTTCAAATCTTTATATCTCACAAGCACTTTTCAGCTCTTTTATTGCCTCCGCAGGGTCTGGTGCGCGGAATACGGCAGAGCCTGCAACGAATACGTTAGCTCCTGCCTTGTATGCTTCGGTGATGGTATCCTTGGCGATTCCACCGTCAACCTCAATATCAATATTTCTGCCGGAAGCGGCAATCATCTGCTT
This sequence comes from Candidatus Flemingiibacterium sp., assembly GCA_045636145.1. Lineage (GTDB taxonomy): Bacteria > Bacillota > Clostridia > Oscillospirales > CAG-272 > Flemingiibacterium. Next base: position 16,785 of record JAZTWV010000028.1, on the reverse strand, counting down.
TATGGCACGCACGCTGTCAAGAGTCTCGGGAATAAAGGACTGACCGCCGAATCCCGGCTCTACAGTCATTACGAGCACCATGTCAACATATTCAAGCAGCGGCTCAAGAATAAATGCAGGAGTTGCCGGCTTTATGGAAATTGATGCTTTTTTGCCAAGCTCACGGATAGCCTTGAGCACCTCTATCTGATTGTCACAGCTCTCATAGTGGATGGTGATAATGTCAGCACCTGCCTTTGCGAAATCGGCAATATAGCGCATGGGATTGGTTATCATAAGATGTACGTCAAAAGTAAGATTTGAGCATTTGCGTATTGAGGATATGACGCACTGTCCAAAGCTCATGTTAGGCACGAATACTCCGTCCATAACATCAAGATGGAGCATATCTGCGTGATTTTCGATTCTTTTAAGCTCTTCGCCCAGCTTCGAAAAATCCGCCGCAAGCATAGATGGTGAAATTTTTACCATGATAATACAAATTCCTTTACAAAATTTAAATTTAAAGCTGTTTGGCATCAATGGGTCCCTGTGACAAACAGTGAGCTGATGCCATATTATATGAATGTGATAACCAAGACAGGGCGCGGAGTTCGGATGTTGATTCTAAAGGACGATAAGTTAGGATAACTCCGTAGTCTGTCTTTGTAAGAGCCGCCATAAGGCGGCTCTATTGTTTTATACCTTTTCTATCAGTGCGACCGCCTGTGCCGCGATTCCGTCTCCGCTTCCGGTGAAGCCAAGCTTTTCTTCGGTCGTTGCCTTAACGCTTACCGCGCTTGTGTCGATTAAAAGGGCATCTGACAGATTCCTTCGCATATTTTCAATATGTGGGGACAGCTTCGGCTTTTGTGCCACTACGGTTGAGTCCACGTTGACTATAGTGTATCCTTCGCCACGGAGTCGTTCCGCTACGGCACGTGCAAGCTTAAGACTGTCAGCATCGCGCCATTCTTCATCGGTGTCGGGGAACATCTTGCCGATGTCACCAAGTGCCGCCGCTCCAAGGAGAGCATCCATAATGGCGTGGGTAAGCACATCCGCATCCGAATGACCGAGAAGTCCCTTTTCGTATTCAATTTTTACGCCGCCTATGATGAGGTCACGTCCCTCGGTGAGACGGTGCACATCATAGCCTTGTCCTATCCTGAACATACTGTTCTCCGTTTCAGTTTATACGTTTTGCAAGCTCAAGCCGCATTCCCGAATATTTGTATGCGTTCTCGAAGTCGCCGCAGCATTTACAGCAGAATTCGATATCCGCCAAAATGTCGTAAAGCATGGCGGGGGGAGCATCGGGGATAAGGGGCAGGAGCTTCGCTTTTGCATCAAGATACTGCGCGCTTACCATGTCAAGCTTGGCATCTATATGCGTTGCGTAAAGCTTGTTTGATATTCCCGAAATAAGTGGTACAAGCTCACCTTTAAGTGTAGGTGCTTCCGGAAGCGGCTGAGAATATGCGCTTTTCGGAAGATTTCCAAGCTTTGTTAAGGAGTAAAGGTATACCGCCACGTCACTTTCGTAGAATACGATGCCGTGCAGCTTGTCCTGCACATCATCAAGGGGAGCCGCGGTGTCGTCGGGATAAAGTACCGGACAGGCGGTGCAAAGTGTGCGCAGAATGAATATCTGCCGACGGCTCTTGTCGTCATCGCATATCTCTTCTGCCATATCAAGATACAGAGATATCGACGAAAGCTTGCCGCGCATATACTGCTCCTCGGCGCATCCGATGTAAGCCTCGCAAAGAATGCGAGAAAGCTCACGGTCTCGCTTTGCAAGCTCCGATGAGCCAAGCTTTTCAACCACACGCTCATACCGTTTCTGCGTTATCAGACGCCGCATCTCACGGGACATCTGCCATCTTGCATAGTCGTCGGGGTCGCCGAGAAGTGCACCTATGGGCACGTCAAGCCGCTCGGCTATGGCGCAGAGAGTCGGCAGGGAGGGAAGTGCCGCGCCGTTTTCAATGCGGCTGAGCATATTTCGGGTGACATCATCACCCGAAAGCTCACTTTGAGTCATACCCCTCTGCTTTCTGAGTGCGGCAATACGGCTGCCTATTTGGTCAAGAGCCGGGAAACGCTGACTGCGCTCATCGCTACTCATTTATTTCCCTCTTGGATATGTGCCGCCTCGAAGCTGTCAAGCTTCTCGTCAACAGTGTCACATACAACAGCACGTGAGCGCTCGGAAAAGCTTAAAAGTAAGCGGTTTATTTCCACCTGCGTTTCATCAAACAGGCGGTTTAATTCGGAGCGTCTCGCCTCTGCGAATTTCTTAAGCTGAGTCTCGGCGGCAACGCGCTTGTTGCGGCACTCTACCTCTGTTTTGGTCATGAGAGCCTCGCTTGAGAATTTCGCCTCGTTTCTGATACGCTCGGCATCGGCAGTGGCTTCCATAAATATTTCGCCCATGCGGCTGGTCATAGACTCATACTGTGCAACCTTTCCTTCGAGGGCACTGTAATCTGAGAGCTTTGCTTTAAGAGTTGTGTTTTCCTCTTTCAGCGAATCTATCTGCTCATTTTGTGCGGCGATAAGATTGTTGGCACGCTCCATTTCATCCTCGGACTGTTCAGGCGCGGTATTTTCATTTAGCGCCTCAAGCTTTGAATTTGCAGAGTCAAGCTCAGCGCGAACCGTTTCAAGTTCGGCTGTAAGCTCATTCACCTTTTCTTCAAGCTCCTTTGCAGCTTCATCATAATCACAGCAAAGCTTTGCTATGTATTCGTTTACGTCCTTTTTGTTGAAGCCGCCCATTGCGGTACGGAATGCAGGGGATTTAACATTATTCATGATTCAGCAACTCCCAAAATCATAATTATTCACTCTATTGTACCATATAAATTACAATTTAGCAAGAGAAAAGTAAAAAAATTTGCACATTAACTTGATTTTAGCCGAAAAATGAGTTATAATTACTGTATACCGCTTACGGAATCGAAGCCGCGTAGTCGTTGAGGTCGTTTTCTTCTTCCTCGTCTATCTCAAAGCGGTTGATAGCCGTGTACGCATCCGGAACTTTTCCAACGATAACCGTTTCCGCAAGCGTCACATCGGCGGCAAGCTCTAACTTTATTATCTCACCTGCGGCGATGACGTTGACGCTCACACGAACACGCATGGATATTTTGTGCAGGGTTTGGTTTATGCCCGACTCTATAAATTCCGTGCGGATATCTGCCGTTATGTCTCCGATAGGGACAAGACGTATGGTTATCGGGATTCCGCGACCCATCAGCACGGCACTTCCCGTAAGGCTTCCGAGAGGAACGGAAAAGCTCATTGATTCGGGGTCGTTCATAAGCTTGTTAAGGGTTTCCACCGCACTTGTGCGAACACTCGACAGTGCCGCAATATCCGTTTCAATGCCGGCGACACCTTCAGCGGTGGATGTGATACGGACAAGGGCGGCATCACCGATGGACGAGCTTACAGCATGGTTTATCGCCTCGGAGGCAAAAATTCTGGCACGGCTCTTTGCCGCATCGGATATAAGCGGCGATATGCGAAATTCCACAAAGCAGAATATGAACAAAATAAGTATCAAACTAAGAAAAAGCGCAGATAATAATACTGTGCGCAGTTTGTCGGTGCGGCGGCTTCGTCGCCCAAGATATCCTGTCATAAAATCCCCCCACACAGATATTTTATGAATTTTTCGGCGTTTGGTTACAGTAAGCATAAATTTTACGGAATAATTTCCGAGAATATGGATAAAGTTTTGAAAACTGCATTTTTCACACCTGAAAGGAACGGTCACACCATGAAATTACTTGAAGAGCGCATAATAAAGGACGGAATTATTAAAGAGGGCGGCATTGTCAAGGTTGACAGCTTCCTAAATCACCAAATGGATATCGAGCTTATAAACGAGATAGGCAAGGAATTTTACCGCTTGTTCGGCGAGGAAAAGGTGACGAAAATCCTCACTATTGAGGCGTCGGGAATCGGTATTGCCTGCATTGCGGCTCAATATTTCGGCGCTCCTGTGGTATTTGCAAAGAAATGCGAGTCAAAGAATCTTGACGGCGACGTTTACACATCCTCTGTTCATTCATACACCAAGAGCAAGGAGTACATAATCAGAGTTGCAAGGAAATTCATTGACGCCAGCGACAGAGTGCTTATAATCGACGATTTTCTCGCCAAGGGAAAGGCTCTTCTCGGACTTTTCGATATCGTAAATCAGGCAGGTGCCACACTTGTGGGTGCAGGCATCTGTATTGAGAAGGGCTTCCAGGAGGGCGGCAGGATCATTCGCGACATGGGCGTGCATCTTGAATCTCTTGCCATAGTAGAGCTTGACTCTACAGGAAACCTTACCTTCAGAAACTGAAAACGGAGATAATCTATGAATCAGACCCCAAAAACTCCTGCGGATTCCTACACGGAGTCCGTGCAGATATTGAATCTTGCCACAATGAACGGCTACAACCGTCTTTTTGGCGGAAAGCTTATGGAATGGATAGACATATGTGCCGCCGTCACCGCAAGACGTCATTCCAACCGAAATGTTACCACGGCTCATGTGTATTCCCTTGAATTTAAGGAGCCTGCTTATGCAAACAGCCTTGTGGTTATGTGCGGTAAGATAGTATACGTTGGGCGCACATCTATGGACGTGTGCGTAAAGTCCTATGTTGAGACCCTTGACGGCACCCGCAGACTTATAAATTCCGCATATCTTACCCTTGTGGCACTTGATGAAAACGACCGTCCGACCCCCGTGCCGCCGCTTGTGCTGACCAGCGACGAGGAGCGTGCGGAATGGGATGCGGCACTTAACCGCAGACGTGAAAGGAGCGAGAAGAATGGAAAAAGTACCCTTTAGGAAATGGCTTCCGTTTTTGGTTGTAATGATAGCGCTGTTTTACCTTGTGCCGCCGCTAATCCTCGGCACGAGATTTGAGGATTTCGCCATAAAAATAATTACCCCCGCCTGCTGTCTTGGCGGAGGTATAGTGTTCGGAAAAATAAACGGATGGGTGTGGTATTTCTGCGTTATTGTGGCACTCATATTCGCACCTACCCTTGTATTTTACTATTTGCAGAGCGACATCCACTACATATTCGAATACGGCGGACTTGCTCTTGTGGGAAATCTTTTAGGATATGCGTTTCACAGAGATAAATATTAAAAACGGCATGAATGACGGGAGGGGTTCACCCTCCCGTTTTACACGATATCGATAACCAAAATAACCGGGAGGCGAAACGCCTCCCGGTTATATATTGCATTTATTCAAGATCTCGGAATATGGGTTCTTCGTATTCCTCAAGCTCAGTGTCCGTGTAATAGGGGTCTATCATTATTTCCTTTATCTTCGGGAAGGATGCGTAGCAGGCGATAAACGCGCAGTCCGCAAAAAGGAGCACAAAGGGGATTATGATACCGATAGGAAGAACGTAGCAGAGCAGCATATATGTAATAAGCAGGAATGCGGCGATACCGAGGGTTGCCATGATATTACGCTTTATGCCAACCAGGGAGAATATAAGCGCATTTTTCAGTATCTTGAAGATTGAAAGGTCAAAGGTTATCATAAGATTGTAGATGTAGAATCGCATCCAGAACCAGATGAGAGCTATAAGCAGGGAAGCGTAGAACATTACGTTCATGGAGTTTGACGAGCCTATGTTGTAATAGAAGAACACAATATCGTATACGCAGAGGAATGAAAGTACAGCATCAAGTATGCCGAGTATCATGCCTTGCTTAAGATTACGCTTGATAGCGTACCAGAAATCTTCCCACATGAAGATTGGTTCGCCCTTTATCATGTTGCGGATTATGTATGTCGTTCCGGTGTTCACGTATCCGAATGTGAAAATGATCAGCGCAGACAGGGCAAATGCAATGGTTGTGAAAACGGTGCCAAAGCCGATTTCCGACTGCGTGCCGAATATTCCGAAAAGTGCCGCGGTGACGGGGGACTGCTCGTGAGTCATAACTCCATACAGCGGCGCGAACATTTTGTATGCCGGTGCGAAGGAGTCGCGGTCAAGGTTGCCGCTCATGGCGAGAAGCAGGAAAAATATGGGGAAGTTTCCGAAAATGAAGTACATATTGACGGTGACAAGGCGCGTGAACTTGTTCACGAAATATTTAAAGAAGTTTTGCAGATTTTTAGGGCCTTCAGGCTCTTTTTTTACGCCTTTTCCGTCTTTATTAAAATTAAAAAGCTTAAATTCTTTTCCGAATACTTTCAAGGTTTTATACTTCCTTTCCTGGTGTTGCAAAATTAACAGTTATCAGAGATAGACGTAGATAAGAAACAGCATAAGCAGTACATCGGCGCAGACTATTGCCGAAATACGAAGAAATGTAAGCATATATGCCACAGCTCCTTTGGAACGGAGCTTTATGCGCGGCGTATTGTGATAATAGCAGGCGGCTTCAGCCGCAAGGAGCGACAGAAGCATGGAAAGGGCAAAGGCGGCGCACAGATAGACCATGGAATCAAGAAGGAGTCCCGTGCGGCTTGAAAATTGGAGCATTGTAACGGAAAATCCGAAAATTATGCCCCGATAAAGAAGCAGAGCACCGCTTACCGGCATTGTAAATGGCGAAAAGCCTGCTAAAAACACCATAATGAACATCCACAGCTCATGGATACAGCAATCCGCCGTCACGCGGACGACATCAAGCGGAGACACACATTTATAGAAAAGTGCGAGAAAATAACGCTCGATAAGATTATCGTAAAGCTCCGACTCGCCGATGCCGAGAAGTCGGTAAACGGCGCATCCTACAAAGCTTCCGAATATAAACAGTGCAGATGCCGCAAGAAGCGCGGTCTTCCGGTCAACTCTCTCAGACGCCGGAGGGCGTGTGTCGTGAACTTGTCCGACAAAAATATTTCTGTTCAAATTACCACCACCGATGTTTTTTGTACATCATATGCGGTAGGCGGACAACTTATGACAACAAACCGAACTCGCGTGACATTTCCTCGGCACGCTCGGTGCAGGCGCACATTGCGCGGTGGATGATCTCGTCGATTTTCTCGTTATAGAATACGTTCATGGCGCGCTCGGTAGTGCCATTGGGGGAGGTTACTGCCCGAACAAGCTCAGTGGCGGTCTTGCCCGAATCAAGGAGCATCTTCGCCGAGCCGATGACTGTCTGGCAGACAGCTTCGAGTATCTGTCTTTCATCAAGTGCGAGTCCCTGCGCCTTGGCAGAGCGTACCACGCAGTCGATAAAGTAGTAGAAGTAGGCAGGGGATGAGCCGTTGGCGCATATAACGGTGTTCATCTCTGCTTCGTCGATTACCATTATCATTCCCGAAGCCTCAAATATGCCGCAGACGGCGGAAAAGTCCTCGTCCGACACGCGGTCGTTGCGGCAGAGTGCGGATGCGCCGCAGCCTACCATAAGTGGGGTGTTGGGCATAACGCGCACAACAGCGCATTTGGTGTCTAAAAGATTTTCCACGGTTTCGGTAGTAATGCCTGCCGCAATGGAAATGAAGGTTTTTTTCGATATATCAACGCCGCTCTCGCGAATCTCGCCGAGAGCTTCCGCAAAATTCTGCGGCTTTATGGCGAGGAGTATCATTTCGCCTGCCTTACAGGCATCGGTGAGAGAGGGGGCTACATTCAGTCCTTTTTCCGAAAAAAGCTCTGCTTTGTCTGAGAGCTTGTCGTATACCGTTATAAGCCTCGGATCGACACCCTGCTTCAGCATACCGCCGATTATTGCGGTTGCCATGTTTCCGGCACCGATAAATGAGATTGATTTCATATAATATTCCTTTCAAGGGATAGGTCATGTGTTTTATAGATTATACCACAAATCTTCATTTTTCGCAAGGATTATGCAAAATAGTTTACAGTTTTAATATATAAATATAAAAATTCGGATTTAAATGAATTGACCGTGCGCAAAATATGCGCACGGTCAATTTTAAATAACTATCCCAACTGATCCCTTAGGTATCATAAGAACCCTGCCGCCGCCCTTGTTGGCGGCTTCAATCGCTTCCACTGTTGTGCCGTAACGCTTTGCAATATCCCAAAGGGTGTCGCCTGCACCGGGATAACATAGGGTCATGGCAGATTTCACAGAATGCTGTCTCGGCTCACCTGTAAGTGTTACCTTGCTTACCCTGCGGCAACGAAGCTTTCTTGCAAGCTCGGCTGTGACGGATACCTCAAAATCAAAATACGCTCGCTCGCTGTCGCATCTTACACGAAGATCCGACGGGCACAGCTCGCACACATAGGATATCGGCTCGCGGATGTCGCCTGCCGTAAATTCGTACTTTATGGGAAGTGTGGCATCGGCTGACCCGAATCCGCCGTTTTCGTCTAAGTAAATGCAGGACACAGTCGCGCTTCCGAGAAGCACGGCACGACCGTGCTCCACGGTGATGGAGGATGCCGCAGCATCGGCACGGGAGTCTATTATAACAGCACCCACGGGAAGCTTTATTTCAGAGAGGGACATACTTTCGCCGACAGAGAAGTTTTGGGAAAACAGCTTCGACGGCGCGGTAAATTCCATATCCGAGAAATCACAGGTGGAATCGCGGCCGGTGGAATAAGCGTCAAGGACGATCTCTGTGTTTGCGCATCCCATGATGTGGGCGGTAATGTCGGAGGTCATGTCAAGCTCGATTATTCGCCGCTCACCGTAGTTATCCTCGCATATCCTTGCGCCAAGCTCCACGGGGACTGCGCTGACACGTGCAGAGAGCGAATCGGGACGGCAATTTTCAAAATACTGTGCCGCATCTCCGGCACACACATTAGCGGATATGGGAAGTTTTCTCTCAAAGCTCCGATATGTGGGATTTTCCTCAGCGGATTTGTACATGACGTGAACGATGGCAGTACCTTTTGTCATCAGATTCATGTCACCCGAATCGAATATGGGACGTGCTTCGCTGATGGTTATATCGGCGGTGCAGGTGATGATGCTGTCAATGGGGGGAGCTGAGGGGTCTATCTCAATATTTTCCGAGATGTGAAGCGGCTCGGCGAGGAATGAGCGGTGAAGCTCGGATTCCGCCGTATCACAGCGTCGCTGGACACGCAGTTCTTCTTCACTTGTGCGTGCTCCTTCAAATTCGGGGGCACAGGATGCGTCGTGCCTTATTTTTACATCCGATTCCACAAGGGAGCGTATTGAAAGCTTACGGGGATTTGAAAGACGTACCGTGCAGGACGCAATTCTCGGCGTGACGGATATTTCAGCCGAGTCAAGCTCGTCGATCTCACCGAGCGTATTGTTCCACTCGCCTGCGAAATGAACACAGTGAATTGATTCGCCCTCTTTGTCATCTGCCGAGAAGACTACGGCGTAGTCCACTGCACCGGAAAATTCAAGCCTGCGCCCGGAAATATAACGTCCGATAAGCACAGGAGATGCGGTGGTCCGCAGAATCTTTTTTACATCCGGATATGTATCCGGCAGTATGTATTCGGCGGAAAGCTCACCGGGAACAGTCCCCGCGAATGCAGGAATTTGGATACGGCTTGCATCCTGCGTACTTTGATTATTCATATGACACCTTCCTTATTTGTTTTTTTTAAGTATATGCGCAGTGTGCTGCGGAATATGACTGAGGGGACGCTGTCTTAAAAAAGAAGTGCTTTTGACGAATGAAATTCACTCTGAAGTGAGGTGCTTGGGCAGGGAAGATTGACCTTAAAAAAACTTCAAATATTTTTCCAAAACCTATTGACAAACATAATTGGTTATGCTATAATATAACAGTCGTCAAAAGTCGGTACGCGCTTGTAGCTCAGTGGATAGAGTGCCCGGCTACGAACCGGTAGGTCGCAGGTTCGAATCCTGCCAGGCGCGCCAAAAACCTTGACATCCCGTATGGGATGTCAAGGTTTTTCTCGTTTTGGCAGATTGAGAATCGAAAATCTCCAAAATATTCAAAAAAATGTCAATTCCCCCTTGACTTTAATTCGCTAATGTGATACAATAATATAAATTGCTATATAAGCAGGAGGACAAAAATTATGAATGCTGAACAGATTCAGATTCTTATCGCCATGATAGTATATATGGCGGCGGTAATACTGATAGGCGTATTTTACGCCAAACGAGCTAACAAAAGCTCCGAGGAGTATTACCTCGGCGGACGCTCTCTCGGTCCGTGGGTAACAGCAATGAGTGCCGAGGCTTCGGACATGAGCGGATGGCTCCTTATGGGTCTCCCCGGAGTCGCATATTGGTGCGGTCTTGCCGATGCGGCATGGACAGCAATCGGTCTTGCCATCGGTACATATTTCAACTGGCTCATCGTTTCAAAGAGACTTCGCCGCTACAGCGTGAGGGCAAACAATTCCATCACGCTTCCCGAATTCTTCTCTAACCGCTTCAGAGAGAAGAAAAAGGTCATCATGTTCATCGCGGCGGCGTTTATTCTCGTATTCTTCACAGTTTACGCGGGAAGCTGCTTTGTTACCTGCGGTAAGCTGTTCTCGTCACTTTTCGGACTTGATTACAAGCTTATGATGTTCATCGGTGCGGCTTTCGTGCTTCTTTATACTTTGCTTGGTGGCTTCCTTGCCGAGAGTATATCGGACTTCATGCAGGCTATCGTAATGATAAGCGCCCTCACCGTTATCGTTATTATCTCCACCGTACAGGCAGGCGGTATCGGCGCTGTTATTGAAAACGCGCAGAATATCCCCGGATTCCTTGATTTCTTCGGAATCGCATCTCCCACGGTTGTTGACGGCGTTCAGCAGGTGGTTGACGGTGCTCCGGTATTCGGCGAGGCAGGAAAATACGGTATTCTCACCATCTGCTCCTGCATGGCATGGGGTCTCGGCTACTTCGGTATGCCTCAGGTACTCCTTCGCTTCATGGCGATCCGCCGTGAGGATGAGCTTAAGCGCTCACGCCGTATTGCAATGATATGGGTTGTTATCTCCCTTGCGGTTGCGGTGTTTATCGGTATCGTGGGACGCCAGCTGTTCCCCGTGGAGCACCTTACAAAATCTGCGGCAGAAAACATCTTTATTACCCTTGCAACAAGCTCACTGCCGGCAATTTTGGCAGGCTTCGTAATGGCAGGTATTCTTGCCGCTACAATAAGCTCGTCTGACTCCTACCTTCTTATTGCGGCTTCCGCATTTGCCAAGAACATATTCCACGGTGTATGCAAGAAGAACGCTACCGACAAGCAGGTAATGGTAGTTTCCCGTATCACACTTCTGGTGCTTGCTCTTGTAGGTATAATCTTTGCGCTTGATGAAAACAGCGTTATCTTCAATATCGTATCCTTCGCATGGGCAGGATTCGGCGCAACCTTCGGTCCGCTTATGATATTCTCTCTGTTCTGGAAGAGAATCAACAAGGCAGGCGCAATTGCCGGTATGGTAAGCGGTGCAGGTATGGTATTCCTTTGGAAGCTTGTTATTTCCAAGGCAGGCGGCGTGTTCGCAATCTACGAGCTTCTTCCGGCGTTCATCTTCTCCGCAATATGCATTGTTGTGGTATCACTTCTCACCAAGGCTCCCTCAAAGGAGATCGAGGAGGATTTCGAAGCTGTTCGCTGCGGCAGTGTTGAGGCATAAGAAATGTATATGATAAAAGGAGCTTCTTCGGAAGCTCCTTTTTGTATTATTCAATAGGCTCAAAATCGGCAGCACCGTGCTTGCAGAGGGGGCAAATGATATCGTCCGGCAGGGTATCACCCTCATAAACCCATCCGCATACCTTGCATACAAAGCCTTTCTTGCCCTCGGTTTCGGGTTTTGGCTTTACGTTGTCGTAATAGTAGCTGTAGGTCATGGTGGGAGCATCGGAAATGACACGTGCTTCGGTAACGGAGCAGATAAACATTCCGTGGGTGTCGAGGTCAACGTAGCTCTCCACTTTCAGCGACATAAACGAGTTTATGTGCCGTGGGAGGAAAATAAGTCCGTTGTCCGAGCGGAGCGGCTCACATTCGGCAAACTTATCAACGTTTCTTCCGCTCTGGAAGCCGAATTTTTCAAAAACCGCAAATGGAGCACTTTCGGTGAGCACGTTGATATTCATTTTGCCTGTCTGCTTTATTACATGGTGTGAGTAGTTTTCCTTGTTTATGGTTACGGCAAGTCTGTTTGGGGTGTTTGTCACCTGCGTTACCGTGTTTACAATAAGACCGTTATCCTTCTTTCCGTCATTTGAGGTTATGACGTACAGACCGTAGCCGATGTTGAAGAGCGCGGTAAGGTCATTCTTGTTTGCGGTGGAATCCTGCTTTGCAAGATACTCGCGGCAAAGCTCACCGGCAAGGGCATCAAGCTGTGCCGTGCTGTCCTCATTAAGGGAGGAGAGAATCTTGACATTTGTATCGGTAAAGGTGATGTTTTTAGAGGCTTCAAGCATACCGCGCATAACCTTTGCGGCGAGAGGTGCCCAGCTTCCGTTTTCGATAAGAGCTACGGTGCGGTTGCTGAAATTGCGCTCGGTCAAATGATTTATAAACTCGCGCATGAACGGGAATATCTCCGCGTTGTATGTGGTGGTGGCAAGCACCAGCTTGCTGTAGCGGAAAGCGTCACTGACCGCCTCAGCCATATCACAGCGAGCAAGGTCGTATACCACAACCTTGGGGCATCCGTTGGCTTCAAGCTTTTCTGCCAATTTTTGTACAGCTTTTTTTGTGTTTCCGTAGACGGAAGTGTATGCGATAACAATTCCGTCCGCTTCCGGCTGATAGCTTGACCATGTGTTGTAAAGATTTAGGTAGTATCCGAGATTCTCGGAGAGTACAGGTCCGTGGAGAGGGCAAATCTTCGCAATATCAAGTCCTGACGCTTTTTTGAGGAGCGACTGCACCTGTGCACCGTATTTTCCAACAATACCGATAAAATAGCGGCGTGCTTCGTCTGCCCAAGGCTCGTTTGCATCGAGTGCGCCGAATTTACCGAATCCGTCGGCGGAAAAGAGCACCTTGTCAAGGCTGTCATAGGTTACGATGACCTCAGGCCAATGCACCATGGGCGCGGTAACGAATGTGAGCGTGTGCGCACCGAGAGAAAGTGTGTCGCCCTCGCCGACAACCGTACGGCGGTCCTCAAAATCCGTGCCGAAGAAATTCTTCATCATAGCAAACGCTTTTTGCGAGGAAACGATAGTCGCATCCGGATAAGCGCGCATGAAGTTGAAGATATTTGCAGAGTGGTCCGGCTCCATGTGCTGGACGATAAGATAATCGGGGGTGCGGCTGCCAAGGGTGTCTCTGATGTTGTCCAGCCACTGATGGGTAAAGCGTGCATCCACGGTGTCCATTATGGCTATTTTTTCGTCGATTATGGCGTAGGAATTATAAGACATTCCGTTTGGCACACGGTACTGACCCTCAAAAAGGTCTATCTCATGATCGTTAACGCCGATGTACTTGATTGTGTCTGTGATGTGCATTTGATTTCTCCTGATTTGATAATTAAACTATGCTGTAAATATGATTGTACCACAAAATTGTGAATTATTCAACCCCGTATCGCATTATTCTGCGATTTTTCCGTCTGTTGTTACGGTGACAACTCTCCAAGGGATGAATTTGCCGCTTTCTTTAAGCGCGGTCTTTGCCGCCCTCTCAATACCGCCGCAGCAGGGGACTTCCATGCGGATGATGGTGACGCTTCGTATATCGTTTCTCCTTATTATCTCCGTCAGCTTCTCTGTATAGTCGCCCTCATCGAGCTTGGGACAGCCGATAAGCGTGATTCTGCCTCTGATGAAGTCGTTATGGAAGTTGCCGTAGGCATAGGCGGTACAGTCCGCCGCGATAAGGAGATTGGCACCGTCAAAGTAGGGCGCATTAACGGGTACAAGCTTTATCTGCACAGGCCACTGGGACAGCTTGCTTGTGACGGCAGGTGTACATCCGGTGTTTTCTTCAAGAGGGCGGCGAATTGCCTTACTGTGAGTTCCGGGACAGCCGCAGGGAAGCTTTCCGCCTGCTTCCTTTGCCTTCTTTTCGGATTTTGCTCTAAGTACCGCTTCTTCGTCGTATGCAGGTGCTTCGCGAAGCTCAAAGCTTATTGCATCGGTGGGGCAAGCAGGCAGGCAATCGCCGAGACCGTCGCAGTAGTCCTCACGGGTAAGCTCTGCCTTACCGTTTATCATTTCGATTGCTCCCTCATGGCAAGCCGCCGCACAGGCACCGCAGCCGTTGCATTTTTTCTCATCTATCTTTATTATCTTGCGTATCATAGTCTTTCCTCCGTAAAATTTAATATTGACTTTACGGTATAATTATAGTATAATGTGACATGAAAGTCTGTTGTATTTACAACAAAGAGGTGCTTATGAAAAAATATTTTGATATACTTAAGAAAAGCAAGCTGTTTTCGGGTATTGAAGACTCGGAGCTTGAATCTATGCTTCACTGCCTTCAGGCGAGGGAGAAGCATTATGACAGGGCAGAATATGTGGTATGTGCCGGAGACATTGTGCGCAGTATTTTCTTGGTGGTTTCAGGAAGTCTGCTTATTCAAACCGATGACTATTGGGGAAACCGCAGTATACTTGACCGCGTTGCAGAGGGCGAGATGTTCGGCGAGATATACGCCGCCCCCGGATGCGGTACGATGCAGACGGACGTTGTGGCGGCGTGTGACTGCACGGTAATACTTTTGGATGTAAACCGAATACTGACGGTCTGCACCAATGCCTGCCGTTTTCATACGATGACAGTGCGTAATCTGTTCTATTCCATTTCGGAAAAGAATCTTCGCCTTATAGAGAAGGTGGGGCATATGTCAAAGCGTACCACAAGAGAAAAGCTGATGTCATATCTGTCGGATGAGTCTAAACGGCAGGGGACCTCGGAGTTTATTATCCCATACAACCGTCAGGAGCTTGCGGATTTTCTTTCTGTGGACAGAAGCGCTATGTCAAGCGAGCTGTCGCGTATGCGCGATGAAGGTATGCTTGAATTTGAGCGGAGTCGGTTTGTTCTTCTTTAAAGAGGCACAAAAACGGCGGGAGCAAGCCCCCGCCCCACGGTGATACGGTAACACCGATTGTAGGGGAGGGGTCTCCCTTCCCGATTTCAAAATACCGATAAACGAAACAGCGGGAGGCGAAAAGCCTCCCCTACAAAGATATCGAAGCACGATTGTAGGGGAGGGGTCCCCCCTCCCGTTTTAAATCTTTAGCGATACCCAGCCTCTTGAGCTTATATCTCGAAATCCACCGCAACGCTTGAGGCGGTTACGGCGTGCATATGCTTCTTTACAACGGAGCAGTGGTATTCGTCTGCCTGATATGCGTCAAGTGCGGCGCGGTCGTCGAGAGTTACGGCAAGATATACGTCATATGAGCGAGCCGAGCGGAGAATATCCGTACCGACCTCAATATCGCGGAGCATAGGCACATTGCCGCGCATGGAAAGAAGCACCTCTTTGCACTTTGCCATAGCTTCGGCTGTGGGGTCGGACAGTTTAAAGCAAACGATGTGTTTTATCATAATAATATTCCTTTCGGTTAATATAATTCAGTGTAACGTATATATTATAGCACCGAGGCTTCGTAAAATCAAGTGTTTACCCAAAAAAGAGAATTATTGTATTGACAAATCAGAAAAATAATGGTATCATAGTATAAACAAATAATAACCGCAAGGGGGCAATTAAAATGGCAGACGAAATTTTTGAAACTGAGGATATATACACACTTACCGACGAGGACGGAGTTGAGATGCAGTTCTCGCTTCTCGGAAGCTGTGAGATCGACGGCAAGGAGTATTTTGCGATGATTCCTCTTGACGAGGGCTCTGGCGAATACGTTATTCTTAAGAAAGAGATTGACGAGAACGGCGAAGAGCTGCTTGTTACCATCGACGACGACGAGGAATTTGACCGCGTGGCTGATCTTTTCGAGGACGAGCTTTTCGATGAGATCGACTACGACGCTCCCGAAGAAAAATAATGCGAAGGATGCCGGTCTTGCAGTGTAAGACCGGCGTTTTTTGTATATTTACGAGCATTTTTTGAGCAGTACCGTGTGCTTTAGGAGAACCAAAAGTGAAAAAATACATAATAAGCATTTTTACAGTAATTTTTGTGCTTGCGGCAATGTCTGTGTGCATTTCTGCCGGAGATGGCGGCTATAAAATTGACCCCGACTTTAACGAGGATCGCGGCGAAGTCATAGTATCCCACGAAAGAGCCAAAGAGGGGGAGATTATCGAGTTTACGGCTGACGACTATTCCGGATGGGAGCTTCAGGCGGTGTATGTTTATAACGGCGGCGGAGATCAGCTGCCTGTGGAGCCTTCGGATTCCAAAGGAACATTTTATTTTACTATGCCTGACGGTTATGTGCAGGTCTACGCCAAGTTTGTAAAGGATTCAGAGGATAACAAACGGCGTGACGTGACAGCTTATGACAACGGAGTATCAGAGCCGGATATACCGGTAAATGAGGCAAGAACAGGCGATATCGTATATGTATATCCTGATACCGACGCCGGCGAGATAACCGGAGTGTGGGTGACAAACGCTAACGGCGTTAAGAAATTCGACTGCACAAAGTTCGACAGTGAGGCGTATTTCTTTATAATGCCTGCCTCGGATGCGTATGTGCGGGTCAACTACAAAGCGCCTCCTGTTGTGTCTCACAGCATTACGGCAAGATATTCGGAGGAGCGCGGCACGGTCAAGCTCTCGGAGATACGCGCTGTAAGAAATACAAAAATCTACATAAATCCCGATCCCAAATGGGAATATGAGGTTTCATCCGTTGAGGTGTTTACCTATGAGGATGTAAACGGTCGCGAGGTGCTCTCCGAGCTGACTGTTAAAAAAGAC
>JAZTWV010000027.1:0-24945 GCA_045636145.1 Candidatus Flemingiibacterium sp. | reverse complement strand
TAAATTATTATACCATGAAGCAAAAATGCTTGCTTGCAAGGGCATTTTTGCGAAGCCGTCAATTGCGCAACTGCGCCACGGCGCGGAGCGGCGAAGCCGCGAAAGCCTGTGAAACAGGATTTCCTGCGTATATTATACCATACAATAAATATCCACCGGGAGGGAGATGGCGCGTAAAGTGTGACGAAACAAAAAAACACGCCGGGCACCTTTTCGGGTACCCGGCAAAAAAGCGTATATTAAGCTGTAACGATGCTTGCGTCCTCGTGAAGCTTCAGATATTCCACAGCTTCCTCGCGCATCTTGTATTTGAGTATCTTGCCTGCCGCATTCATGGGGAAGCCCTCAACAAATCTGATGTATCTGGGGCATTTGTGCTTTGCCATATTGGCAAGGCAGAATTCCTTCATTTCAGCCTCGGTGGAGGTTTCACCCTCGTTGAGCACAACGCACGCCATTACTTCCTCGCCGTACTGCTTATCCGGCACGCCGATAACCTGCACGTCCTTGATCTTGGGGTTGGTGTAAAGGAAGTCCTCGATCTCCTTGGGGTAAATGTTCTCGCCGCCGCGGATGATCATATCCTTGATACGACCGGTTATCTTATAGTAGCCGCCCTCAACACGTCTTGCAAGGTCGCCGGAGTGAAGCCATCCCTCGGAGTCGATAGCCGCCGCGGTAGCCTCGGGCATCTTG
This sequence comes from Candidatus Flemingiibacterium sp., assembly GCA_045636145.1. Classification (GTDB taxonomy): domain Bacteria; phylum Bacillota; class Clostridia; order Oscillospirales; family CAG-272; genus Flemingiibacterium. The sequence continues at coordinate 24,249 of JAZTWV010000027.1, read as the reverse complement.
TAGTAGCCCTTCATGATGTTGTAGCCGCGAGCACAGAACTCACCGTCAACGCCGTCCGGCACTTCTTCGCCTGTTTCGGGATCGATAATCTTTGTTTCAACCGCAAACATGGACTGACCGACTGTGGTACAGCGAAGCTCTAGAGGGTCGGTAGTCTTTGACATAGTCGTTGCAGGTGAAGCCTCGGTCTGACCGTAGGTTATGCATATTTCGGGCATATGCATCTTGGTAACAACCTCTTCCATGACCTTGATGGGGCACGGAGAGCCTGCCATAATACCCGTTCTCATATGCGAGAAATCTGTTTTATCGAAATCCTCGTGTCCCAGCATTGCGATAAACATGGTGGGAACGCCGTGGAACGCGGTGATCTTCTCCTTGTTGATGCAGGCAAGTCCCTTTTTCGGCGAGAATGCCGGTATCGGGGACATGGTTACGCCGTGCGTCATTGACGCAGTCATTGCAAGCACCATTCCGAAGCAGTGGAACATGGGAACCTGTATCATCATGCGGTCTGCGGTGGAAAGGTCCATGCAGTCACCGATCGCCTTACCGTTGTTTACAACGTTGTAATGGGTCAGCATAACGCCCTTGGGGAAGCCGGTTGTACCCGATGTATACTGCATATTGCATACGTCATGCTTGTTTATCATAGCCGCTCTGCGGTATACGGCATCAATAGGTGTTCGCTCGGACATAGCAACCGCCTCGTCCCATGTGAGACATCCCGGCTGCTTTGAATCAACGGTAATTACGTTTCTGAGGAACGGAAGCTTTCTCGAATGTATGGGCTTGCCTGCCTCGTGGTCGGCAAGCTCGGGGATAAGCTCCTTTATGATTGCCACATAGTCGGAATCCTTGTAGCCGTCAACCATAACAAGTGTATGGGTGTCAGACTGACGGAGCAGATATTCTACCTCGTGTTTCTTGTATGCCGTATTGACGGTAACAAGCACCGCACCTATCTTAACTGTTGCCCAGAATGTGATGTACCACGCAGGCACGTTGGTCGCCCAGATTGCCACATGGTCGCCCTGCTTTACGCCCATGGAAATGAGTGCGCGCGCGAATGTGTCCACATCATCGCGGAACTCGGTGTATGTACGGGTGTAATCGCACTCGGTATAACGGAATGCGTACTGGTCGGGAAATTCCTCGCACATACGGTCAAGCACCTGTGGGAAGGTAAAGTCGATAAGCTGATTCTTCGGCCATACAAACATTCCCGTGCCGGTCTTGTTGGGAATAAGATGTCCTGCGGCGTGTGCAGTACCGAGATACTGCTCCATAAAGTGAGCAAAGTGGGGGAACACGATTCCGGCATCGGAAAGCTCCGGTGCGTACTGCTTCAGCCACTCAAGGGAGATATATCCCTCATAGTTGAGTGAGCGGAGTGCCTTCATAAAGTCAGCCATAGGCGGCAGGTCGCCCTCGCCTACAAGCTTGTATACCACCTTTCCGTTCTCCATAACTGAATCCTTGATGTGAACGTGCTTTATGTACGCGCCGAGATTGGTTATAGTGGTTTCCGGAAGCTCGCCGGCAAAGCGGTAAGGATGGTTAAAGTCCCACAGTGCCGCAACACTGTCGCTTGCTATCTTGGAGAGCACATCCGCAAGACGGGCGGTGTCGGAATATACGCCGTTAGTTTCGATAAGCAGTGTTACGCCTGCCTCCTCCGCGATGGGAGCAAGTATTTTCATAGGCGCGATAACATTTTCGTCGTCGAAATCCGTGGTAGGCTCTGCGGTAAGATCGCCGAGAACACGGATATAGGGTGTGCCGAGAGCTTTTGCAAGCGCAATATATTCTTTAAGCTCCGCGATGCTCTCTTCATGCTTTTCTTTGTATCTGAGAGCACAGCCGGAAGACAGACAGCATATTTCAAGCTTCAGACGGCGAAGCTGTTCTACGGTTTTGGCTAAGTTTTCCGTACGGAAGGGAGAGGCAGTTAGGGAGAAAATATCACCGCCAAGTCCGCGCATTTCGATTCCGTGGAAGCCGAAATCTTTTGCTAGGGTATAAATGTCCGTCCAGGAAAAGTCGGGACATCCAAGTGTGGAGAATGAAATTTTCATTTGTTTTACCTCTCTTTCGAAGAATAATACCCATATTATACGGGCGAAATTATATATTTTCCTAAAAAAGAAAATATATTGTCATTATATCATATCGTGAGAAAAAAAGCAAGGGGTAAATTAACATTTCACCCCTTTAATGCGAAAAAGTTTTTGTTATATTTCAATAAACCCCTCACCGATGCAAAGAAACGCCATCATGTTCCGCCTGTCGATAACGTATTTTCGGAGTCCCAGGCGCACCTCAAGGGCAGGAGCAAAGTATTCTATTCCCTGCTCGTCCGCAAAACACATAAAATCACGCTTTGCAGTATCATCGCGTCTCACAAGCTCGTGACCGCCGATTTTTGGCGGAGATAGCTTCTGCGAGGTGAGAAAATCAAGGATCAGGCACTCTGCAAGCCTTACATCTTCCCCCTCGGCACAGTATTCGTAAAGCTTCTCATAGGCGCGCGGCTGTGACAGCTCACCGATGCGAAGACCGTCAGCCGCAAAACGCTCCGAAAGTGTCAAAAACACCGAAAAGGGCGAATCGGTGCGTGACATAATAAGCTTCATTCCACGTGAAAAGCCACCGCCGCCGTATCTTTCCGAAAGCTCGTCGATATCGTGAAGTCTCGCTATATCGGCAAAGGAGAGTGTATCGGTGGAAAGCACTGCATAGGGCGGTGCCTCGGAGTACACGCACCCGAAATCCTCCGCCTCACGCCGCAGTTTTGAGCCGCGCAGAAGCTTCAAAAACCCCAATTGAAGCATATGACATTTATTATAAAGCGCATCGAAGGCATGGGAAAAGCTATCAAACGTTTCGCCGGGCAGACCTGCAATAAGGTCTGCGTGTATATGCATATTTCCCATTTTGTAAAGGCGCTCGATGTTCCCGATAAGTCTATCCGTGTCAGATGGGCGGCACACTCGCCTTAATACATCGGGGTTTATGGACTGCACGCCTATTTCAAGCTGTATCTTACCTTTCGGAAACCGTGACAGTATCTCAAAGCTTTCCTCGTCAAGAAGCTCGGCGCATATCTCGAAATGGTAGTTTTTCGTGTATTTTTCCGATAGCATACCGCGCCATATCTCCTTGGCACGCTCACGGTCAAAATTAAAGGTGCGGTCAACAAATTTTACCACCTTTATGTTGCCTACATCCTCAAATTCAAGCAGCTCAGAAAGGACTGTGTCGGCGTCCTTGGCGCGAACACTTCCCGAAAGTGCCGAAAGGCAGTAGGCGCACCTAAAAGGGCATCCCCGCGAGGATTCGTAGTATACAAGTCTGGAGCCGCTCTGAAGCTCACCTTGCTCGTATACGCTTCCCTGAGTGGGAAAATCCTCAAATATTCCGCCGTCTATCACAGGCGGAATGACAGACCCACCCTCCCACATCTTTGCAAGCTCACAAAACGCCCTCTCGCCCTCACCTTTTATGATGCAGTCGATATAGGGACGCGCCGCAAGTATTTCTTCGCTGTCAAATGACACCTCAGGTCCTCCGAACACGATAACCGACTTCGGACGTAGCTTCTTAAGGTCCGATGCAAAGCCGTAAAGCTCGCTTATATTCCATATGTACGCGGAAAAGCCGTAAATATCGGCATCTGCCTGCACTAATGTTTCAAGTACACGGCGGCGCTTGTCCTTCAGGCTGAACTCAATAATATCACAGTCAAACCCCACCGCCATAAGGCTTTTTCTGATACACCGCACCGCAAGATTAGTATGCGTATAGGAAGAATTGAGGGCAAAAAGCGTTATCCTCGGCATTTTTTCTCCTTTCGGGTAAATCCAAAGCCGCCGCAAGGCGCGGCGGCTCATTTCAAGTTTTATTCATTCTCCTGTGCTTCGTCTGTGACAAGCCCCTTTACAAACTCGCATATATCCTTGGTGGAGTTTGGCTTTGCAATCAGTGCGATAGCCTGCCGCATAACCTCCACACGTTTGGGGTTTGCAAGCATCTGATACACTACATCATCAAGTGGACTTGTGCTTGTCACAGCCATTGCCACGCCGTTGTTTGTAAGAAATTCCGTGTTGCGGTCCTCCTGTCCGGGGACGGGGTCTACGATTATCATGGGAAGTCCCTTTACAAGTGCCTCTGAGGTCGTAAGTCCGCCCGGCTTTGATATTATACAGTCCGATGCATCCATCAGCTTCTCCACATAGTCTACATATCCGAGATTAAGTATGCGCTTGCTTGTTTTCATCTCATCGATCCGAGCCTTAGCCTCGGTGTTGTAGCCGCACACGGTTATAAGCTGAAAATCAAAGGGGACACTGTCAAGTGCGTTTACGGTTTCCTCTATATTTCCGTAACCCATGCTTCCGCTCATCAGAAGGACAGTTGGCTTGTTTATATCAAGACCAAGCTCCGCGCGAGCCTGCTCCTTTGATATGCTCTGACTGAATTTCGGGTGGATCGGTATACCAAACGGAAGCACCTGGGAATCGGCAAATCCTTTTTTTCTCGCCTGAACAAGCATCTGCTCATTGGGCGTCACCACATAGTCGAGATTAACGCCCTCCTCCCAATATGGGTGGAACATGAAGTCGGTGACAATTCCCACCGTCTTGGCACGGAGCTGATCTTTTTCCTTGAGTACATCAAGTATTATACCTGCAAAAACGTGTGTGCATATGATTACATCGGGATCATAGGAGTTTATGTATTTTATGAGCTTTTTGCTCATGAGATTTCCCGTAGCACGGGTTGGAGATATTTCGCTTTTGGATTTCTTCCTCTTTTCAGCCAAGCGGTATGCGCCCTTATACGCAAGCTTTGCGTTGGTAGCGACAAGCAGATATCCTCGTGATACAGTCTCTCCCAAAGCGCCGTTGACATATTCAAGTGTATCAAGCATTTCGGCTTGACATCCGATGGATTCAAGATATGCGCAGAGCGCTCTGGCAGTAGAATTATGTCCCTGCCCTGCTGTAACAGATAAAACAAGCACCTTCATTGGGTTTCTCCTTGATTTTTATGTATGCCGCATTTTAATATAGCTTCAAGATCGGTGGTTTCGCATACGGTATAGCGTCCCATAAGATAGAGGCACTCCCGGTCCCCACGGCGAAGTATATTTGTATGCGCTGATGTTGTAAGAGTAACTCGAACCCCACTGTTTTTCAGTATCTCCTCAGCGATAGGATCCCATAATCCGTGGGGATACGCAAAAACCTCGGGGGCATAGCCGAGGTGTGTGCGCATAAGAGCACACATAGCCTCATGGTCGGCAGAAAACGCCGCAAAAAATTCCGCTTCGGATTCATTTTCAAGCCTCACGGCAGATGGGCGGCAGATTCCGCTCTCATACGGGGCGTACATATGCATATCGTAGCTGTGGCTTCCAAAGCTGAAAAGTCCGCATTCGGATACACGCTTGGCATCCGCAAAAGAAAAATGGGGTATCATTGGTCTTGCCGTATTTTTGTAGCTGTCCGAGCCTGCAAATGCGCCGATAATGCACACCGTTGCCGGGACGTTGTATTCTTCAAGCACCGGCAGTGCAAGCGTAAGATTTGATTCGTACCCGTCATCAAAAGTAACGAAGAAGCACTTTTCAGGCAGTCTTTTTCGCCCATACACGAAATCTATCATATCGGAAACAGATATCGCTTTATATCCATGCGATAATAAGAGCGAAAGCTGCAAGTCAAAGGTTTCCTGCGTCACGGCGGTGCTGTCATTGCCCGTATCATCAATATGATGGTAGCATAGAATGAGCACCTCGCACTCACGCCCGCAAAGCTGCGGATACAACCAAGGCAGCGTGCACGCAGTCACTGCCAAGCTTAAAATAAGTAATATAAAAATACGTTTCACCATATATTTTACAACTTTTCAAGGCAAAAATCAAGACCTTGACAAAATCTTTTAAATGTGATATACTATTTCTATACTTGTTCCGCATAAAATATGCGCCTGTGGCGGAATTGGCAGACGCGCCAGACTTAGGATCTGGTGTCCCCGACGTGAAGGTTCAAGTCCTTTCAGGCGCACCAAAAAATAACCCTAACTTTGACAAAAAGAGTTAAGGTTATTTTTTATGCCTATTTACAAGGAGTTTGAGCCTTTTTTATATAAACGAAGCCGCTAAGGAGCAATTCCGATGGCGGCTTTTCGGTTATATCCTCATCGCAAGCGAGGTATTATGCACCCCTTTTTAAAAAAAGGTTCATAACTACAACTTGAACATTACCATTCCTTAGTTTATTTATCTGTCTTACAAATCCTTTGAACCGTTAAATGCTCATCCTCTCTTGCATAAACAGCGAATCCACATTTATCTATCAAATCCAAAGTGCATTGTGTGTAGTCGTTAGCATTGACATAATCGCCGTGTGCTTCAAGTCCATATACAAATCTCTTGAGAATTGCTTTTAGACTTTCGGGACTGTTATCAACACCAATCCATTGTCTGCCTGTTTCAAAGGCGGCACCGAGGGTTGTACCACTGCCGGCAAAGCAATCCATTACGAGGTCTCCCTCATTGGAGGATGCCTCCACAATCATTTTAAGCATATCAAAATTCTTTTCGGTAGGGTATCCTGTGGTTTTTTGAGCTTGGTTGATAGAATCTCTGTAATCTATCCAAATGTCTTGAACAGGAATGCCCTTGGATGGGTCGCAGAATACCATTCGCCTTGGATTACCTGTTGGACTCCAATAAATCTCTCCGGCAGCATCCAGTTCATCCAGTTTGTCGGGAGTATATTGCCAATGCTTACCCTTTGGAGGCAGTTTGCCTCTCCATTCTTTTCCTGTTTCACCGTTTCTTACACCAGGAGCATGAACAGGAACTTTTTTATATCTTCGTCCTTGCTCATCAACACATGGATATTGTTCAATCATCTTATCGCATTCCCACGGATCATAAGGTCTGTTCCACACATACTTGTCCGTTTTGGAATAGAACATGATATAGTCGGAAATATTACCGTATGTGTTCTTGGTGTAATTCTTGATACTGCATTTTTTACGAGTGATAAATGCTCGGCAATTGTTCTCGCCAAAAATCTCATCCATAATGAGTTTCATGGTAAATGCCATCTTGTTGTCCAGATGCAGATAGATGGAACCATCATCTGCAAGCAGTTCTCTAATCAAAATCAATCTCCGTCTCAGAAACTCTACGAACTCACCGCCAGAGAGTGAATCGCTGTATGCGTGTTCTTGGTCTCTGTTTACAAACACGGATGTGGTCGCAAAAGGTGGGTCAATATATACAAGACGGATTTTTCCTTTATACCCATTATTCAGCAGGTAAAGAAGCACATCCAGATTATCACCAAAATAAAATCGGTTGTCTCCATCACCGTTTATAGGTGTCTGTGCCTCATACTGATTGAAAGACTGAGATAAAACAGTGGCAACATCTTCCTTGCCCTCATAGGTAAGAAAAACAGGAACTTTGCTTTTTTTGACTGCGTTCTTAGACGGAACACCTGTTGCCATTTACTATTCTCCTTTCAACCAAGATTCTGTGAGGCGTTCCTCAATCATTCGCAGAGTGATAACCTTAACCTCATTAGGATGCCTTTCCTCAATTCTGGAATAGTCCTCCCACATGGAACCAAGGAGCAGACCAGGACCATCATTCAAGAAAATAACCTTTGTATTCAAACCGTGAGAATGTACATACTCCAAGACTTCATCGGCACAGTTCTTGTAACCGCCTGTTCTATCATCCTCTTGAGCTCCACCACGGTCTCCATCGTATCTTGCCAAGCCTACAGCATAAATAGTTCTCTTGTCATCAGAGGAAATCACAAAGTCAAGAGGTCGGCTCAGATTCGGGTAATCGCTCCAAATAGAACTTGCTTGAACATCCGCACCTGCTCCACGCGGTCCCCAAATACACAAATCGGGGAATTTTCCTTGAATCATATCAAAGAACTTATCGGTTAAATCATAACCCTTTTTACCTCTGTCCTTATATTCCCAAAGAACGGCACAAAGTGCCTCATCGGGCATAGGGCGAGAATCAAATTTTGCTTGCACTACATGGATAGGTCGGAAACCATCTTCAAAATCCTCGCATATCTTTCTTGCCTGAGATTTCTTTTTCAGCATTTCAACCGGAGTTTCGGGAGACACATATTTTCTGAACACTCTGCACAACTGGATTCTCATCCACTGAGTAGGAACGGCAGAGATATTCATAAACAATGCACTGGAACTCTCGGAACGGTTCAGCAGTTGAGAAAAAGTCTCCAAAACTGGAGAATACAATCTGCAAGCATCCTCCAAGATGTCTGGATAGTATTCGCCTGTTGATAGTGTTATGTAATTCCGCCTTTCTTCAAGTTGGTAATCTATAAATGCTCTCATATTATTTGCTCCTTGCTATCAAACAATCATTTAGCCATCAATAGAATAACAATTAACCACTTATATTGTAACACAAAAGTTTGCAAAAAGATAGTGTTTTCTAAAAATAATATTTAAACTTACAAAAAAGTTAAATAGGTTCCCACTTTAGAACCCCGGTTTAATCAGAGTCGAAAGTGGGGACCTATTCATGAACCTGCGGCCTCCGGGTTATCGCTCCGCGCCCGTCGCCGTCGCGGTCATCTTGCGCGCGAAGCACAGCTTCGCTTCAAGACTCCTCGCTTGGGGCGACACCGTTCCCGAAAAACACCTCACAGGGGTGTTTTTCACTCACTAACCCAACGAGCTCCGCTCGTCGTGCTCATAACCCGAAGAGCGTGGGGACAAATCTTATCTACAGCGGATTAAAACGAAAACCACCCGATTGGGTGGTTTTCGTTTTAATTGGCAAGTCAGACCAAAAAAGATATCATCCGAAAAAGCCAAAAAAGCCAGCTCCCATCGACCTTTTTTGAATTTTAGGTCGTTTTTTTATTGTGTCTTTTCAATGATCCCGGCTGACTAATGTCAGACCAAAAAAGATATCAAAACATCATTATTTGTTAGGGTTGCGCGAACCCTAACATTCACATAGTTCTGAAGAGCGAAGAGGTATATTATGCTGTTCAGTTTTATTCTTCCGTGGTGTCAGGAGCTTCGTTGTCGTGGCATAAAAGCTCACGAAGCTGTGTGGGAGTCAGAGTTTCGTTTCTCTGTAAAAGCTTCACCGCCGCAGCCGTTACTTTAGCCGCAGCATATGATGAACCGCTGTCCGTTTTATCTGCACCGCTCAGCGTCAGAACATGAACGTCCTCGCCCACAGCGAAAGCATTTACCCACGGACCTCTTTGCGAAAATTCCGATATTGCTGTCCCGTCAGGAGTAAGTGAACCTACAGCTAAAACAGTTTCATAAGCCGCAGGGTAGTAAATCTGCCCTGGATTTTCTTTATAGTCGTTTCCGGCGGAAGCAACTATGAGAACCCCCTTCTCTTCCGCATATTTTACGGCAAGGCGTACCGCTTCTTTATCAAGAACAAGACCTGCGCTGATGTTGATTATCTCGCAATCGTAAACATCCACCGCATCACGGATCATCTGCGCGAAGGTGTCACTGTCCACAAACGATATCTTTCCCTTATCATATGCGTTGCTGACAAGCGGAACGAGAATAGCGTTCTCTGTATTCTCCAGAATTACGGAGGCTATCGCCGTTCCGTGACCGTAGGTATCTGCTGTTGTATTTTCGGGGTTGAGATAGTTTGCGCCCTCTTCTATGCTTTCGGCAGGAATTGCATCTGTGGAAATTCCGGTGTCAATAATTGCTACTCTGACCGTGCGTGGCGGTACTTCTTCGTCTGCACATGATCCAAGAAGAACAATAATGGAAAGAAGCAAAAGCGCGATTATTTTTTTCATAAAAGGATTCATACGAATCTCCTTAATACATATTACAGAGGTGTCGGATCACTCCGACACCTCTGCTTTGCGGGAAAATCAATACATATCGCTGAACGAGCCGCTGAGAGGCTTGATAGCCGCCAGCTTGTCGTTAAGTTCGGGCGTAATGTCAATGTTGCCAGTTACCGTACCGGTAAAGGTCAGAGCATTTGTACCGTAGCCCGAAACATACGTCCACTCGCCTGCAGGTAAGCCGGAAATGCTGCCTACGCTTACGTTGGAGCCAGACTTAACGATCTCGTTGAAGAGTACCGTAATAGTGATCTTATCACCGGGCTTGTACTGACCGAATGCCATACGCGCAAGACCCGTCTGCTTGGGTTCTGCGCTGTCTACCAGATAACGTCTGTAAGACGTATGTCCGATGTACCAATGGTCCTCGTTATCTCCGCTCGCATCGAGATTTAACGTTACGGAGGAAAGTAACGGGAGGTGGAGGCATACAACACTGTCTCTGGTTACCGTATTATAATTGGAGGCGCGGTAATCGACAGATATATCGGTGCCGTTATAGTACTGTGTTGAAGTGATGGGAAGCTGGAAATAGAGCCAATCTGTACACTTCTTTCCGCTCTTCAGCTCGATGTGCGCTTCATCAAGTGTGGAGCCGCCGCTTGTCAGCTTGAACCACTGATAACCGTCATTCTTTTCTGAAGCCCAAACATCCAGGTGAAGGGCAAGGCTCAGACCGGCAGCACTTGCATACTGTTTCTGTCCGGCTGTGTAGCCATTCATAGGATTGAACGACTTGGATGTGTTGGAGCTGTAACCACTGTCGGTGATCGTGTAGGACGTACCGTCGGGTATGATGTCATACTCGCCCCAGTTGTAGAGCGAAGAAGTAATCTTGTAGTTTGCACCCTGAGTGATGGTATACTTAGCGGAAATACTGTTTCCGAGCGTACCTGTAAACTCGCGGTTAACGTTATCAACAACCTTGTAGAGTTCAACGTTGAAGTAACGGTCGGTACCGCTGGTGTAACTGCCGAGATCGCTGTCGCCAACCCAGTATCCTACTTGACGAACCTCAAAGGTCTTGGTGAAGGTGTTCTGATCAAACGTTGCGTAAACATCCTCACCGCCGGTATGGATGAAGTGGATACGAGCCGCGGTTCCGCCGTATGCCGTACCGTTAACGGTGCGGTAATATACGTACTGCGGATCTGCGATAGCCTCTGTTCCTTCGGGTAGAGTTCTCTCAATGGTGTAGATAACCTTGATTCCCGTAGTATCAGACGCTGTGGTAACCTTACTGCTGAGAGTAAAGATACCTGCGTGTGCCCACTTTGCAGTGTAGCTGCGATCGCCGATGCTCGACTTAACGATGGTCGTTACCTTGTTGCCAAGATCGTCGAACCAGCCAAGGAACTGATAGCCTTCCTTGGTATCCGTAGGATCTGCAAGGGTGATGTCGTCGGTCCATACGTTGTAGCTTGCGGGGTTGTTGTGAGCAGTTGCACCTGTACCTATGTTATAGGTAATGGTATACTCGTTCACGCCCCAGATAGCGTACAGCGTAATGTTGCCGCTGGGTGTAAGGCTGCTTACGAGCTGACCGTCGGTATAGAGCGGAGTCGTAGCATCCTGCTCGGTATGCCAACCGAGGAAGGTGTGTCCTCTGTAACTGAAGTTCATTTCTTCAAACGGCTTCAGATTGGTGTTAGAGCCGTAAACCATCAGCTGTGTTGCCTCGCCGAGGGCGCTGCCGTCGCGGAGGTTATTGTTGAAGGTTACAGAGTAGGGGTTAGCATCCCACTTTGCATAGATGTTGATGTTATGCGCTTCGTTTACTGTATAGCTGCCCGTGATCGGCACAGTCAGCATCTCGTCTGCATACCATCCGGCGAAGTTGTATCCCTCACGCTCGCCTATCGGTGCTTCAACAATAAGAGTCTTATTAAGCACGGTAAACTCGGTAGGATTCGACGGATTGTTGGCTGCTTCAAAGAGGTTCTGATAGGAAACCGTATAAACTACCGGCTCCCAGATACCGTACAGATGTACAGTGCCGTTTGCCTCGGCGGTAAGGTTGGAAAGCTTTGCACCGTTAGTGTAGATAGCATCGCCGTTTGCTTCAGTTGCCCAACCAACAAAGCTGTAACCGGTGTATGTCGCGTTATGCTTAGTGAGCGCTGTGCGAACGTCAAACGTAAACGTCTGTGTAATAACATCCGCCGTGTTGTTGTTAAGATGCATCTTAACGGTGTAGGTGTTGGCAGTCCACTTTGCGTAGAGTGTAACCGCACCTGTGCTTCCGCCGGCTACTGCGGTGATCGGCTCGGTGAGAGCTTCATCCGTGTACCATCCGCCGAATGTGTAGCCTGCTCTTGTCGCAGGTGCAAACTCGATATCCGAGCTTTCCGAGGTATAGTAGGTTACGTTATCGGGATGGTTTTCACCGCCGTTTAGCTTGTAGATAATAGAATAGGTGTTAAGCTTCCACTGAGTGATAAAGTTGAGGTTCTGCGCAGGCATGGTTGCGGGAACTTCTGCACCCCAACCACCAAAGGTGTAGCCGTCGCGAGTACCTGCATCCGGAACCGTTATAGCGGAACCGTAATCAAGGCGAAGCTCCTCAATGAGCATACCGTTTTCACGGTAGAATGTCACCTTGTAGGTGTTGATCTGCCAATTTGCGGTGTAAGAACGATCACCGGTAGCGCCGTCGAGAATTACGTCGCGTACGGGCTCATCTTGACCTGCAAAGGTCCAACCGAGGAAAGTGTGTCCCTCCTTGGTGGGTTCCTTGATAGCAATAACCTTTTCCACATTATAGTCAGTGGGATTGAGGGAAGAGTTGATACCGCCGTCAAGCTCATAGGAGATACTGTATACGATGAGCTCCCAATTAGCGTAAAGCGTATGATCCTCCGCCGTCTTAACTACAGTGGAATCGTTGATCTTTTCGCCGCCGACAGCGTCTGTGTACCAGCCGACGAACTCATATCCTGCCTTCTCGGGTGTGGGAAGAGCGCCGTAGGTCTTATCGAAGGTGACAGTACGGTTTTCAAGAACTGCTCCGTTACCCATATCAAAGGTCACGGTGTAGTTATTAGCAGTCCAATTCATCTCATAAACGAGATCATGTGCCGGCATGGTCTGCAAAGGCTCTGTAGCCCATGTACCTGTGTAACCGGGTTTTACTGCGATAGGAGCAATGATCGTCGCGCCGTAGCTTACGGTTCCTGCCGTGTATCCTACATCGGCACTGCCGCCGTCAAGATCCCAGATCAAAGTGTACTGATTTCTCTTGTAGCGATATTCCACCACGTTCTCGCCAGAGCTGTTAGTGATGGTGATCGTGTCAGCGTCGGGAGCGGTGAAGCCCTCGTATTCCTTGAGTTCGGGAGTTAAGGAGCTGTCCATTGTTGCCGTACCGGTAACAGTGTCGGCAAGCTTGTAACTTCCGTCAAGTGCTTCTTGGTAATGGTATACGGTATAGCCGTATTCGCCTGCCTTCCAGTGTGCGTAAAGCGTTGCCGTCATTGCAGGCATGGTGTTTGCGGTAACTGCCGTGCCATTCTCAAGATACCAGCCGGTAAAGCCGTAGCCTTCTCTCTGCGGTATGGGCAGTGTGATCGGTGCACCGTACTCATCCGCAATAGTTTCGGAAGGTGTCACGCCGTCCTCAAAGTGAAGTGTCAGCGCAAAGGAAAGCCTTGTGTACATATACTGTACGACAAGCGATCCATCGGGTGCGATGGTGCAGGTCTGAGCCGCAGGTGCACGGAAGCCCTCGTAAGCGATTAACGAAGGGGTAATTACCGAATCGGTAGTGCCGGTGAAGATTTCTCTCTTTTCGAGAGTATAAGTACTCGCATGGAGATCCTGCAGGTAATGTTCTACAACGTAGGGTGTATTGGTATTTGCTTCCCATACAGCATAGAGAGTCATATTACCTGTGGAGCCTGCCGGGATATCGGTAACTGTCGTACCGCCGTTGGCCTCGGTGAACCAGCCCATGAATTTATAACCGGTTCTCGTAGGCTCAGAAAGAACAACTGTGTCAAGAACAGTATACGTTCCAGGATTTCCGGAAGCGTTAACACCGCCGTTCATCACATATTCGACAGAATATGTGTCAAGCTTCCATACAGCATAGAGATTGATTACCTTACCGGGTGCGCTTTCAAGATTAACCACCTGGTCTGCATCGCTGAATGCAACGGAGCCTTCAGCCGATCTTGCCCAACCCATAAAGGTGTAACCGGTGCGGACAAATTCATTTGCGGGAAGCGCCTTCCTCTGGTCATAGACCATTGGCAGTGCTTCCATTTCGCCGTTACCGCAGTTTGCATTGAAGCGGATCTCGTAGGAATTTGGTACATATCCGGCGTAAAGCTCGACGTCACCGTAGCTTCCTGCCGGGATCATAACTACCGCCTCACCCGAGAAATCACTCGTTTCAAACCAACCGGTGAAGGTGTAGCCTTCCTTATCCTCCGGATTCATAAGATTGATCGCGCCGGATTCAATCGTATATGTGAGAGGGTTGGAATGTGCAAGCGAATCGTTGTAAGTGATAGTATAAACTGTGGGCTTCCAGGAAGCATACAGAACAACGTCCTGGTCCTTCTCAGTGCCGAGATTTGCAACAGATTCCTTATCAGTATAACGGACACTGCCGTTTCGGATAACCGACCAGCCCATAAAGTCGTAACCCGTACGCAGGAACGCATTCGCATAGAGCGCGGAGGTTACATCGTATACCATCGGCTGTGTTTCCATTTCACCCGTACCGCCGTTTGAGTCAAAGGAAACGGTGTAATCGTTAGCCTGCCACTTTGCGGTATAAGTGGTATCCTTACCTGCCATGCTGTCAGAGAATGCAGGCGACCATTCCACAAGCGTATAGCCCTCACGGCGTATGTTCTCGGGAAGGCTGACGGATGCACCGTAGTACACGTCATATACAAGCGAGTCTTCTCCGTTTGCCAAATCAAACGTCAGCTTATAGGAATGTCTTTGATAATTTACCTTAATGATCGTTCTGCCGCTGGGCTGTACGATGGGATCCTCACCCTTTACGGTTAGATCCTCGCCGCCTACGGTAATGTTTTTGAAAGAAACTCCGTTTTCGATCTCGTAAAGCTCATCGGCATTTACAAGCTCGCCGTTGCCGTCAGCCAGAACAGCACCGTTTCTGAGCATCTCTTCTGTAATAACGTAACCGGTAGTTCCGCTGTAAGCAGCGAAATCCTGCATTACATAGCGGCCGTCGGGCTGCTGTACATAATATTCAACGCGGTAAGATGTTGCGGGATCTTCCTTCCACTGTGCGGTGTAAACTACGTCTTCTTCACCCATATAAGGATCAATTTCTCTGTCCCAACCAAGGAAGATGTAGCCGTTTGCCGCGAACTGAGGCTCGGTAACACGTCCGCCGAAGTCAAGCTCGTAGCTTATAACGTCGCCGCCGACGATACCGGGATCAAATGTGACGGTATGTGTCTGCAAATCGTAGTAGTAACGTTGTACTGCACTACCGTCGGGAAGGATCTCGATCTCCTCTGCCATCGGCGTAATGTAGCCTTCGTAAGTTTGGGTTTCGGGTGTTACCACATCATTGGTAGTACCGATCATATATTCCGTATATACGAGATTATAGTCCGGAGTACCGATTATCTGTTGATAGTGTTCTACAGTATACGGTGTGTCCGTGGAAGGTGTCCACATCGCATAGACATTAGCATCCGTATTGGGCATCTTGACAGGCCACTCGTACGGGGTCGTAAACTTATCGTCTGTGTACCAGCCGCCGAAGTCATAACCGTCCTTTACCGGATCAGCAGGTACGGTAACGTAGCTGTCATATCTCTGATTGATCAGCGGGATATAGCTGCCTCCGTTTGTGTACGGCACAATAACGTAACCGTCGCGCAGATTGTCCCAATACAGAGAAATTTCACGCTGGATAGGCTTGGATGTAAATGCGAGAGGATAGGAAATCCATGTAATAGTCATGGTACCCTCTTCCTTTACGGAGCCTTCCGGAGGAGTTACGCTTAATGTGTTAGTCTTGGGATCATAATTGAATGCAGGGTTGTCAATAGCGATAACAAAACGGGTTTCGTCGCTGTAAACGGCTGCTTTCATATCGCCTTTCTTCAGATCGAGATACTCCATCTTGAAAAGGTCATTTGAAAGTACAGTGGAGCGTATGTACTGCTTGAGCTTGACCTCGGGCATTTCAGCCTTCTCCAGCACAAAGTCTTGTACACTGTCTTCTTTACCCACACTCCATAACGGCCATTCTTTATCAACAAGTGTTATTTCTTTTGATGCAAGACCGCCAAGTGCACTGGCTATGAAGTTGAGCTCCAGGTAAGTGCCAACTTCAATCAGTAGTGCACCGCTGTAATCCTGTGACCGTCCGGCGGATGCTGTATACTTCAATTCGTAGTAGAAGTAACCCCAAAGCTTGGCGTATGCGCCGACCTCTGCTTCGAATCCTACGGAAGCAATCTTGGTGGACAGCAGACCGATTGCGAATTCAACTGCTACACCCGCCTTGATGCCAAGGTGTCCCATTGCGTAGAAGGTAAACTCATACGTTTCTTCCTGGATGTCAATAACGTCGTTGCTTACCGTTCCCGCGAATACATTGATGTGATAAAGGTATCTCTTGGCATTCATATATTCAAAATCAAAGCCAACAGAAACGCTTGCTTTAACCTGAACTACAAAGCTTGCCTCAAACTTGACAGCAATGATCGGAATTGGAGGCGGAACTCGGAGTTCCTTGCTGACAAGTTCCTTTTCGATGATATTTACCCACTCTGCTTCGCTTCCCAGCATTTCCTTGTACTTCTGCTGGAGCGCATTGTTTATGGTTTCGGCGCCTTTATCGTCACCGTCGCCCTCTTCCTCATCTTTGGCATTGAGGATCTCTTTGATCTGACTCGCAATATCAATGCCTTTTTCGATATTTTCAGTTATCTGATCTATCTTACCGGAAGTACCAGGCTTTTTATCGTTTTTATCTTCCTCTTCCTCTTCTTTTTCCTTTGTGATCATCTGTGCATCTATTTCGATGCCTGTGTAATCGAAGAGGTCCACGTTAGCTGTTACGCGATATTCGGCGATGTACGGGAAAATACCCCATACTTTCCAGATAGCCTCACTGGATGCACCCACAGAAAGACGCATTTCCTGTTCAAACGAACCGGTAACGGTGATCTCCAAAGTAGCATCGCTGTTAGCGGAAGGCTGAATTGTGATCTTTATGCCAACATCAAGCGTCAGACGGAGTCCCGAATAACCGCTGAAGTGTTTAAGCGATGTGGAGATGGATGCTTTCAGCTTTTCTGTTTTAACAGATACCTTGTTGCCGTCTGCCATCAGACGGATTTCTTCGGGAGAAAGAGGTGTACCGTCATCGAGTGTAAATCGGATATCGTTAATATTAACGTCATCCTTCCACTCGGTGAAGCTGTCGGTTGCAAGCGCAAGGGATGCGAGATACAGAGCCGCTTCTTCAGCGAAACCGCTTTCAACTGCGTGCTGCTCTATGGCAGACTCAAGATCATCGGTGTCAACCCCTTCAAGAAGCTCGGAGCCCTGAACCTGATCCTGGACATAAATGTCCATAGTCTGCTCTACTTCTTCCCAAGTAACAGTCACATATGTGATCACGGTTACATCCGCGCCGATTTCAACATCCTCGATTAAAGCATATCCCTGTGCAATCTCACTTTGACCGATAACGCCCGTATAGAAGAGCATATAGTCGCCAATATCCACAGTCGTCTGCGAGTCAAGCTCAATATATGCATACACGTCAGCGGAGAAATCAAGGTGCTTGTTTTCAAGCGTGATCGTGTCGGGAGCGGTATCCTGATCGTGCTCTACCGGTATGGGGAGAACGTCCGGAGTAAAGATAACCTGCTCCGCATCGGCGTTTTTATAACTGATACGGTTTCCTTCTACCGCAATTATCTCAACATATGCAAGATCGCCGTTTTCTTCTGCGGTGCTGTCAAGCGTTCTCAGATCAGGACGCAGACCTGCATAGATAGCGGCAACGTCACCAACCTTAAGTTCAAGCGTACCGTTATAGGTAAAGCTACCAGTGGTGAGATCAGCGGGACTAACATTACCATCTTCATCCGCCTCATAAAGAGCAATACTGAGGGACGCAACCGAAACTCCGTCATTGATGATATCGCTGACATCCTCCATGGGGATAAACAGCATATCATTGGCGATGGTAAGATTCAGAACCTGTTCTTTCTTTGTGGTGAAGTTAAATTCACGAACTGTGTCAAGCTCACCCTCAAACGAAAGTCTTGTATCATGAAGTGTAATGCGGAAGTTTTTTCCTGCGTCAAAGCCGCCGTTGCCGGAAATCACATAGCTGCCATTACTGCCGGATACAACGAACAGATCGGTCTGACTGCTATCGGCAGCCACCTCAACCTCAATAGCACTCTGCACCTGCTCTGCAGTCAGCGTCGGATCGGTGGATATAACAGTAACTGAAAAGTCACCATCCACATCCATAGCCGCGGCAAATGTGGGAGATTCCACAGGCTCAAGTGCCTCGGTTTGAATATAGCCTGCATAAAGAGTAGTATTCGAGGTAATAGCGTCACTCTTGGATGCCAGCTTGCTCATACCTTTATCATAGTACCAGCCGGTAAAGATATAGTTTTCGCGATACGGTGTGGGCAGCTCGGAAACAAGCGTACCTTTATCTATCGTTTTCGACTCTATCGGATCTGCACCGTTGGTTACAAATGTAACCTTGCAGGTTTTTGACTGGGGTATGATGATAGGGTAGTTTCCCGAAGGACGGTCAGGATTTGTTGTGCCGCTCTCGTCGGTGGTGCCACCGTCGTCAGCGGTACCATCATCGTCAGTGGTGCCATCACCGTCGAACTCGTCATCCACCAACGGATACTCAATGCGTACTCGGTCGCTTGGAACACCGGGTTCCTTGTACCATACATCAACAACTCTGTCCGTACGCATACACACCGTTGCGTTTTCCGCACGAGTGGCATTGCTGTCCGGGTTGAAGTTAACTCCGTCACCGTTAAGAAGTCCCTTGCTCCAAAGCTTCAGAACCGCTGTTTTTGCGTAATCGGCGATCTTGTCGTAGTCAGCCGGAACGGTGTCTACCTCGATGCCCGTATCGTATTCTACGTCAAATGCATCAAAATAGCGAACAAAGAACACTGCCATTTGCTGACGTGTGATCAGTGCGTCAGGCGAGAACTGATTCTCCCCAGTACCGCTCGTAATGCCGTATTTTGATGCCCATTCTACATATGGTGCATAGTACGCATTAGAGGGAACGTCAGTGAAAGCAGTATCGCCGGAATAATTTTCCGGATCAACGCCTGCCATACGGCCAAGCACGGTAACAAACATGCCGCGTGTCATGGTACCGTTTGGATCGAACGTAGTTTCCGAGGTTCCGTTAAAGAAACCGTTGATTCGTGCGTACTGAACAGCATCGTAGAACCAATCGTCTTCCTTTACATCAGTAAAGGGGTTTGACTGTTCCACCGACACTTCATTCCCAAGCGAGTCTGCAAAAACTGCAGTTGGTATAAATGAAAGTATCATGCTGAACGCAAGTAAGAAGCTGATAATCTTTTTCATTTTATGTACCTCTTGAATTTTTAAACATTATATGCTATAATAATTATACACCGTCCCTCAGGGGACGATGCAATACATTTTGAAAAAATATTCTAAAATATCTCAAAAAATTTTTCTTGCATTTGAAGGGAGGATATATTTTATGGATAACAAGAACTTATTTTCCATAGGCGAAATTGCAAAAGCCGTTGGAATTACAAGAAAAGCAATACTGGGTTATGAGATGAAAGGCCTTATAAAGCCTGATAAGAAAGACGGAACCACAGGTAACAGGTATTACACCATTGACACCTTTACGCAAATTCGCACAATCCGTGTGTTTCAGAACTTGGGACTTTCTCTTGATGAAATTCGTGAGTATTTCAGCGGTACCACTGACCTGCAGCCGATGATAGCGCGGCTTGAAAAAATGAGAGATGAACTTAATCTCACCATCGAGAAGCTGAAAGAGCGAAGCTATAAAACGAACGACACAATCAAAGAAATTATCATTGAGCCGCAGACAATCTACCTTCGTACATATAGCACCGTTACGGTTGCCGACAAAACAAATATACTCCGTGATACGGCACTTGAAGCTATGAAAGCATACGGTACTGATACAACAAGGCGTATGTATTTTACCGAGTATTCTGCAGAAGCTCCCACGGAGATTTCGTACTGCGTTGCCGTGCCATCTGAAAGTAAAGGCGAATATGTAAAACAAATCCCCGAGCTCAAAGCCCTTTCGTTCTTTCATCATGGTGCTTACGAGGATATTCCCGAAGCACGAAAAAGACTTATCTCTTATGCAGAAGAAAACAACGTAAAGCTTTTGGGCACATTCCGTAACCTTTACCTTGAAGGACCACCGCAGCACAAGGATACGTCTAAATTTATTACACAGATAATTGCGATAATTGAATAGAAGCAAAAAAAGAATGAGCTTTTGATGATTGAACTGCCCCAAACTTCAAGGGCAGTGGTAAAGTAGCGGTTCTGATTCAAAATCCGCCAATTTCCGTGATTTTACTCGGTTACGGTATATAAGGCTCCAAAAGCAATACGCCACCTGGCAAGGATAAGCTCGCTGAAATCATGGTTTGTACACCATTCACGAGCATTTGACGCACCCTTTTTATAAGCCTCTATAACATCCGCCCCCGAATAAAGCCTTGACTGAAAACGTCTGAAAGGACCGGGGTCTATTGTCATGTATCCGTCAGAACCGAAAGGATTTTTCACCCTGTTCCAATCACCCGTAAAGCCGTTTGGAAGAACGGTATCCGACACAAACATGGTAAGGTTCTGTGTTTCGGAATTGTTACTGTTAAAGGGCATTATCAAGTCAGCGCTTTCGCCATAGGAATCATGATAGTCTTGCAGAAAATCCACTATATCCACCTTCGGACCGATCCACAGTTCTTCAAGATTGGGAAAAGACTGGAATTCTGCCGCATCCCATGCTCTTCCAACTGTTACTTCATCAGAGCCATACCAGTCCTTGTGCGTATTATAAGTATAGTTAAGTACAATTCTTTTGACACTGTTTGTCTGTGCAACGCTGAAGCCCTTAACCTTGTCAGTCAATGTTTCGCCTTCGTTTACTATAATTTCCACATCTCCTGCGGGATACACGGTGTAATAGTGTTCATCGGCATGCTTTTGGGAATAGTTGTATTCCATATCCACTGCCTCTTTTGGAAGCGCAACATCAAAATTTATTCCTGTCTGCAACTGTTTCCCGTCACCGACAACATCACCCGTGGTTAAGAGCTTCCCGTTGATACGGTAATTTCTTATACTTTCAACACCCTTTGACGGAATGATGGCATTCACTCCGTCCTTAACTGTAACGTTAAAGTGGAGTCTGTATGTGTTTTTTGCAATAAAGCAACCGTTTGAATCAAACTCTCCCGTCCATTTAACGCCGGAAATATCAAACAAATCGCTTCTGTCAGTTGTAATAACGGTAGACGGCTTTTCTCCCTGAACAGGTTCCGCTACAGAGAAATTGGCATCCTTTAAAGCAGTCGGTTCAGCGGTGGCAGGCTCCGTGGGTGTTGATTCCGTCGGTGCTTTAACCGATGCACTGCCTGCACCGTTATCGAAGGTATAGCTGATAACCGCTTCCTGACCGTCTCCCGAAAGACTTGTCATTACGGCTTTTTTCCTATTTACTCTGAAGCCGCCCTCCTGGTTTACAAGATATTTATCCTGTCCGGCTTTAATTCTTATGGTAATGTTAACTGTATATGCTGTGTTTTCCTTAAAGCATCCGTTCCCGTCAAGCTCGCCAACCCATTCAACCTTTGTAACCTCAAGGCTCTGATTCAGCACAGAAGCAAACACAATAGGTGCCACTCCTGCTTCGGGGGCATTTACCGATATGTCTGATTTGCTTATCATCGTTGCCGCAAATACATTTGCAGGAAGGATGGGAAGCAGTATACACAGTGCAATAATTATTCCAAAAAGTCTTTTCATCTCTGCTTATTTCTCCTTATTTGAAAGTGCTGTAAAGGAATGTAATACTTTAACCTCTTGTATAATACAGATTTGTTATGGTTTTGCATTTGATACAATACCATAACAAATCTCTTCTGTATCTTTGATTTGAATTTTATTATTCATCAAGCAAATCGCGGCGGCTTGCTTCTGACCACAGATCAAGCTCACGCGAATAAGGACCGTCACTCATGTATATACCGCGCGCTCTGAAGTCGGCGATTGCCTTTTGAATATACTCATACTCTGCGAGCAAACGCTCATCGCTCATTTCAGCGGGAGGTGTCAGACTTCCGTACCAATCGGGATGCAGCCTGTAATCCTCCGGAATCGGCGGATCGAGCTTCATGGAGCCTTGAACAACAGTTTTGCGGAGAGTTTCGATAAGCGCACTGTTGTCCGTCGGAGCGACGTGGTAACGGTAAAGGAACGTTACTATCTGAGCACGGGTGCAGACCGTGTTCGGCGTAAAGTTGGTTCCGCCGGTGCCAGCGGTGATGCCATTTTCAACCGCCCACGAAACGGCGTTCTCGAGAACCGAGCCGCGATCAATATCGGAGAACGGAACGGGCTCGCCGATTTTCGCGCCCGCAAGACGCCAGAAATATTCCACCGTAGAGGCACGGGTGCAAGGCGTATTCGGTCTGAACAGCTCGTCCGACGGAATGTGAACGCCTTTTTCTCTTGCCCAAAGAGCAGCCTTGTAGAAATAGTCACTTTCCTTTATATCGGTGTAGAAATTCGCATATTTCGGTTCAGGCGACCCTGCGGCACGCCACATGAAGGTGAGTATCTGCGCGCGAGTGCAGGTTGCGTTCGGGGAGAACGCGGTAGCGCTTGTGCCAACGGTTATGCCGCGATCAACCGCCCAGTTTACGGGAGTTGCGAAATAGTCGCTCGATTTAACGTCCCCAAAATTAACCGTAGGTACGGTAGGCGTAGTGGGGGTGGTAGGTGTTGCAGTCTTCAGAACGGTGAAATCCCCGTACGAGTTCCTTCCGGTAGCGGGAGCATATCTGAAAGCTCCGTCCTTAACCTCAAGCACCATAAAGAGATTGTCGGGATAATATCTGCCGCCGTAGTATGTCCACAAGTACAGGTAGTAGGTCCGGTTGGTGTCAAGGGGAATGTCGCCCTTATCAAAATTCAGCGTACCCACATTTGTTTTACCGTAAGTCATCTTTTGCTCTCCGGTATAGTAGAGTATACCGAAGGTACTGTTCTGCGCGAGCACCTGATCCCAGGACTTGAACTTGGTGCCGTAATAACCGAGATCGGTAAAGTCACCGTAGCTACCGTTTGTGCCGGCTTCACCCGCTGAACGCAGGCGCTTGGTCATAACGGTCATACGGCTTGTAGCGGTTGCAGTGTCCCAACCAAAGGAGATCTTTACGCTTTTTACATCACCGTTATCGTAATATTCAGCAGAATCTACCGAGATCTTGGTTGCGGCAGCAGATGCCGAAACCGTAAGCAGAGATGCAAGAGTACAAATGCACAGAATTAAGCTTAAAAATCTTTTCTTCATTGTCCTTCTCCTTAATTATTTTGTTAATTCACAGTATCTCTGAATCATAGCAGCAGCTTCAACACGTGAAGCCATACCCTTGGGATCGAGAATGCTTCCGTCGAGCTTACCGAGCAGAACGCCCTTCATATGCATCCAGCATATTGCTTCGTACGCATATTCGGAGATTTCCTCAACGTCTCTGAACTCAAGGCGCATCATCCACATGCCGGTAAATCCGCCGCCCTTATACTGCTCGTAGCGGTAAAGGATAGACGCCTGCTGTTCACGGGTAATGGGATCGTTTGTACCGAATTTGCCGTTACCGTAGCCTTTAACGATATTCTCGCTTGCCGCCCAACGGATAGCCTCAGTGTACCACTGATCTGCCTCAACATCCTCGAAATCCATAGCGTAGTTCACTACGGGGCTTCCCGCAATACGCCACAAAATAGTAACGATCATTGCACGGGTAGTCATGCTGTCAAGATCAAAGACATTATCGCCAACGCCCTGCATAAGACCGTTTTCAAGGCAATAGTGAAGCGCATCGTGATACCACTTGCCTGCCTCAAGGTCGGTGTAAGCACTCATCGGACAGGACTCCCCGCCGTCACAAGCGGGAGTTTCGGGCTCATCCACAGTAATTGCTTCAAAAACTGCGTGGATGGTATGTACCTTTTTAACGTTCTCAAAAGTATACTCGCTCACTGCGCCTATGTCTTCGCCATCAATGATAAC
>JAZTWV010000026.1:0-4915 GCA_045636145.1 Candidatus Flemingiibacterium sp. | reverse complement strand
GAAAAACCAAGTGGCACGGCTCTACTGTTAGCGGAATACTACAGAATGAAAAATATTATGGGGAACTTCTTCAGCAGAAAACAATTACTGTTGATTATCTTACCCATAAAAGAGTTGATAACAAAGGACAAAAGGATATGTTCAAAGTTGAGGGAAATCATCAGCCTATCATATCAAAAGAAGTATGGCTCGCTGTTAAAGAGAAGCGAGAGCAAAAGTTTCTTGCTACCTCTGGTAGTGATACCAACAAAGAACGATATGCGGCTAAATATGCTTTCTCTGGTAAATTGGTATGTGCTAATTGCGGTGCGACACTAAAACGCAGAACTTGGAACGCTAAAACGCCTGTTGAGCGGATTGTGTGGCAATGTAATGACTATATCAATAAAGGCGTTGGCTCTTGCGGTACAAAGGCTATTGGTGATTTGACTATCAAGCGTGCTTTTGTGGCGTGGTACAATACTGTATTACAGGACAAGTCCGCATTCTTCGATACTTTTATCAAAACCATTGAAAGAGTTGTTAAGAAAGGCAAGGATAAAAACAAGTATCAGCACGCTGTTAAAGAAATACGGGATATGGAAGAGCGAATAAGCAAACTCGTTCAGATGAAAATTGACGGTGAATTATCGCAAGATGATTTTAAGCGAGAGTATGAAACTTTATGTGCTTACAGAGATAAATATATAGCTATAAAAGATGAGTACATCGAAAATGAAATCAACGATAACGAAAAACTTCGTCAAATTACTGTTGTTCGTGATGTTATCAATACAAACACGAATCTGCTTGTTGAGTTTGATGATGGACTCTTTAAGGCTCTCATTGAAAAGGTGATTGTACGCACTCCCATAGACTTCTCGTTTGTTCTTGTAAATGGTATGGAAATTGCCATTGACGGAAAAGAGTACAGCGATGGGCGAAAGTTCAAGACACGCGAATATTGACAAACGCAAAGCCAAGGCAGAATTAGCCTTGGCTTTTGTAAATCTATTTTTGAGAACTTGAAAAATTTATAGCCTCATTTACTCGTTTCACAAATTCACTTGCGTGAGACCATCTTTGCCCTGGAAAGACGGGACCACCATTCAAATTAAATATTTTACTTGCTTTATTTATATCTAGTTGGGTTTGGAAATTCTGCCGTCCTCTATTTGACTTGTAGTGTAAAACAAGAAATCCCCACGGGTCAATAGTACAGTAATCTCGTGAATCTATTGATTTTGCTATTTCATTAAACCTTGAAAGAGGGATTCCGCCAAATGTTTTTTCAACTTCTCTAACAGTTTTTGTGGCAGTTTGTACTGTTTCTTTTGATAATCCCTTTTTGAGCAAGAAACCCGCACCGATAAGACTACCAATACTTACGCAGGCTGTCAGCACTTTTTTGACGTTCATTTTTATCCCCCTTGCTTATTATATTCATCATTACGACAGAGTAGCAGGCAACACTCCACATGCCCCGTCCGCGGGAACATATCAACAGGCGTCACACGCTCGCAAACGTATTCGTCCCCAAGCACCGCAATATCACGCGCAAGCGTGTCAGGATTGCAGGAGATGTAAACAATGCGCTCCGGCGCGATGTCTTTGAGCTTCGCAAGAAGCTCCGGTGAGCATCCTTTTCGCGGTGGGTCAAGTATCACCGCATCCAGTCCCCCCTCGGCAATGCGATCAAGCTCTCTGTTAAAGGAGTCGGGGTCAGCGGCGTCACAGCAGATAAACTGCGCGTTTTTGTATCCGTTCAGCTTCGCATTTCGCTTGGCATTCTCCACCGCCTCCGGTACTATCTCAATGCCGTACAGCTTGGCATCCTCACGGCACACCGACATTCCCACAGTTCCGATACCACAGAAAAGGTCAAGCACCCTCTCACCGGGCTTGATACCCGCAAGCTCTGCCGCCTTGTTATAAAGCATTTCCGCGCCGCGGCGGTTTACCTGCCAGAACGACTGCGGCGATATCTCAAAAGTACGTCCGCAAAGCTCGTCCGTCAGCTTCTTTTCGCCGTACAGAAGATGATACTCACTTCCAAGCACCACATTGGTGTTTTTTCTGTTTATATTTACATAAAGACTTGCAATGCAGTCGAATTTTCCGCAAAGTGCGCAGGCAAGGGACAGTATCTTGTCGTTTTTCTCCGTCGCCACAAGGCAAACCATGACCTCGCCCATTGTTTCCGAGCGGCGAAGATACAAATGACGCATTATTCCCTTTCCGCTGACCTCATCATAGGCAGAAAGCTTGTTTTCGTCCATAAAAACACGAACAAAGTCCGCTATCTCACCGAAAATCGGCGGCTGAAGTCTGCATGAGCCGTCCTCATTAACGCAGGGGATTATATCGTGGCTCTTTTCCGCATAAAAGCCGATTGCAGTCCGTGTGACAGCATCTTTACCCTTACCGAAGGTAACAGTGCCGATGGGATACTGCGCCTTGTTGCGATAGCCGTCAAGCTCCCCTGTATGGAGAACATCTTCCACATCCACAGTAAGTCCGGCTTTTTTCATCGCCATTAAAACGCGGTTTCGTTTAAGCTCCAGCTCATGCTCGTATGTAACATAGCGATACACGCATCCGCCGCATCTTTTTGCCGCCGAGCATCCGGGATCAATACGGTGGGGCGACGGCTTATTTATCTTTTCGATCTTGCCCACGTTATAGTCTGACGTGACCTTGATAAGCTTTACAGTAAGCTCATCCCCCGTGCACGCGCCTGCAACAAAGGTCACAACGCCGTCAATACGTCCCACGCCGCATCCGAGATTATTTATATCGGTAATGACAATATCCGAAATATCGTTTTTCTTTGCCGGATTTTTTTGTTTCATGTGTCCTCCGAAGGTTGTCATAAAATCAAAATAAAAACCAAAACCCCGCCGTGCCGTGTGATACAAGATAAGAAAACCCTGCATGTGCAAGGCTGGTGTCCTCTCACCTGTTTTGTGCTCCCAACATCCGAGTCGCTCGTGCAGAAGCATAAATGCTTCACAGATCAGGAACGGTCGGGAGGTCTGCATTCCCATCAGGTGAAGGCCGGACTCCATTTGTTTCTTTTGTGGGTTTTTAAAACTTGTACATCACGCACAGGGCAGGAAGAATTTGTGTCATAACGAAGCCGAAAGCACCTTATGGCCTCGTGTATACAGTATACCACAGTTTTTTTGAAAATACAAGTGGTTTTTTAAAATTCATTATTTTGTATTTTAAGAGTCTTACCTGACACTTCCGTACCGCATGAGCATATCCGCCGCTTCGGCACGGGTGGCGGCATCGGTGGGACGAAGAAGTCCGTCAGCATCCCTTATAATATCGTTGTTGCTGCACCAAATAATAGCCTCTGTCGCCCAATCCGACATTGAGGAAATATCCCCGTAGTTGAGCGGATCAACAAGCACCGCCTTGCCGCCGCCCTTAAGCTTGTCGTATCTGTGAAGCATTGCACAAAGCTGTTCGCGGGTGATCTTGTCCTCAGGCGCAAATGTGCCGTCGCCCTTGCCGTTGACAATGTCGCATTCCGCCGCCCAGCGCACCGCATCGGTGTACCATGTTCCCTCTTTCACATCCGTAAAGGAGAGCTTTGCGACGGACGCAGGCGCGCCCTCAAGCCGCCATATGATAGTGGCTATCATGGCTCTTGTGGTAGTGTCCTCGGGGGCGAAAATATCCGCGGAATATCCGTTCATAATGCCGTTTTCCGTAACATATTTCACAGCAGCACTGTACCACGCATCGGATTTTACATCAGTATACGCGCTCTTTGCCGGAACTTCGGGAGTGACAGGCTTCGGCGTGTCGGCTTCCTTAAAGAGCACCGTTATTCTTGCATCTGAATCGGGCATGGTAAAGGTGTAGTAGCTGTTTTTAACGATCTCGCGTACCGGAATATTTTGGGCGTCGCCGTCAATTTCACAGCTTACCGCAACAGCACTCACGGCAAATCCATCAGCCGGAGTTACTCCAACTGCCACATTCTCACCTGGATCTGCCATTTCATGAGACAACTCCGCCTCACCCATAGTGCCGTCAAAGACCATTTTCACACTATGACGTGTTTCAGGATCTATAGGCTCAAATGTCACATTAACGCTCACATCGCTGTCCGGCATGGTAAATGCCACCTTGCCTGCACCGGCGGAATAGGTTGTTACCCTTCCACGTGTATCATCGCGTATAACGCTGATTTCCGAAACGCGATATTCGTCGTCGGCTTCGTAGTATATCTCCACCTTTTCCCTCTCGCACGCCACACGCCTTGAAAGTGTCGCCGTGCCGTGATCGGGACTGTAGGTGATATCAACGCGGTATTCCTCACCAATGGCTATCTCCGATGGGCGTTTAAATTCCGCTTTTACCGTTACATTGCTGTCGGGCATGGTAAAATAGTATTCGCTGATGTCACCGTCAAGCTCTATCTCCTCGCCCTCATCGGTAACAACGCTGATATCGGACAGCACATGAGTGCTGTTCAGCTTTGCAAAAACGGACACCTTAGTTCCCGGCACAGTATTGTAAGAAGAAGTGTAAATCTTGCCGCCCTCCTCGTTATACTCGCAGGATACCCTATGATAACTGCTGTCCTCAGAAACGAAATTGAGCTTCACAGTTACGTCGTTTGCAGGCATATAGAAGGAGTAGCTTTCCTCGTCGCCGTCAATTGAAGCATTTACCGGAACGCTGTCCCTTGAGCCAACCTCTGTCACCTTAATTCCAACAAATCTGTAGCCGTTCCTTGCAGTGGGACGGACTGTGACCTTGGTGTTCTTTGTAAGCTTACTGCCGTCAATGGAATCGGTATAAAAGCCCTTTTTCGTATCGTAGTCGTAGGTGATATTATATTTCTTGCCGTAGTCAGACTCATGGACAAAGTTTACATCCACCCTTACATCGGAATCAGGCATGGTGAAATAATAAC
>JAZTWV010000025.1:0-13830 GCA_045636145.1 Candidatus Flemingiibacterium sp. | reverse complement strand
AAAAATGAGAATAGCAATCAACCATAAATGTTGAAAGGTATACGGATTTACCCGGATGCCTTTTCTTTTTATCACAAAATATATTTTTTTAACAAGGCAAATGCCAATACCGCAGTCAAAAGACCGTAGTATCGGCTATTTTCATTTCTTGCTATTAAAATTTGGATACTCGAATAAAACAAATAATCCGAACGACTCTCCAAGTAAGAGAATGTTCGGATTATTTTCATATGGTCGGAGTGATATGATTCGAACCTGCGACATCGACATTCCAAACGTCGCACGCTACCAACTGTGCCACACCCCGAAACCCCGAAGCTTGTTAACTACTCGATTTGGAGTCAATTTCTTTAAATGTTCAAATCTGTGGTCAAGCCCCTAACGTTCTTTCCTTTTTCTGTAATGTGCTGAAAAGTCAGTATTTACAAGGGAGGCGGCATTCTCGATCTAAGTTTAACTCGGGTCGGTCACAAACTCCCAAATCCAATCGCCGATGGAATCAACAACCGTTGCAAGCTTCAGAGCAAGCATCGGCAGTCCGAATGGGCTCACAAGGAACGCAAGCACAAGCACGAGTACGCCATGCGCAACCGTTCCCGTGAAAAGCGTGTACACTCCGACTGCCGCAAATATCATGCTGATAAGCGAGAATATCCATCCCGACAGACAAAGCAAACCGCTGAACAGCCAAAACAAAAGCTTGAGAGTAATGCGGAGCGGAAAACATACGATGCGGAGCGGAAGCTTTACAAGAAATTTTATCATAACTGTACCTCCAAGTATTTTGTAACTTAAGCATGCCACACTTCACGGATATACGCAAGGATGCCAAGCTTTTGCTCGTCATCCTTGTCATTTCAGCATTGCAAGCTTTGATAAAATATCATTCGCCACCGACCATAGACGTTCCTGGTTATCAAGTATTTCCTTCAAGTCAGCATCATACATACGCCCCGTTCCATTCACTCGTTTGGCAATCTGATTTATGTTGTTGCTCGACCGCCGCAAGAGCGATATCATTTCCTTAATTTCGGGCATATCAAGCTTTAATATATATCCGTCAATAGCAATTTTGCGAAGATACGCGCTCATATTTGAAGTACCGACTTGCGTCATCCGTTGTTCGATAAGCTCCCGCTCCTGCTCCGTTACCCAGAACATAATGGGAATATCATGTGTACGCTTTTTCATAGTGTAGGCTTCGTCGGAGCAGTAGGCTTTTTCGGAAGATTCGGCTCGGGTGTATGCTTTAGTTTTCCGATTACCGACTGCTTCTGCTCAAGCTCCGTCTGAAGCTTACGCACCGCACGGCAGAAAATATCAATAAGTCCGGGATGGGTTTTATTCAGTCGAAACTCCCGTGTATCGCCCTTTGGGATCGGCACATCATTCGCCCAAGTCTTGTTTCCAAGCGTGATGCGACCGTCACTCTCGTTTGCGTTGATCGTTGCCGCAAGCACCGCCTTTACACGCTCTGCGCCGTAAGTATCAATGATACCTTTAGCGAAAGAAACATCAAGGCTGTTGTCGTTGTAGTTCTTGCCGATAGCTTCCTCGATGGCGTTCCTGCACTCCACATTTGCCGCATGAGATGCACGGTACACATCCCCCTCACCGTGAGAGAAAGCATACGCCGCATCATTCATATACAGCGGTGTGATCTGTGGCGTATCGGTCTGCTGATGCAGTCGCTCAAGCACCGATCCACGCTCACTGCGCTCCTTCGGCTCGGTAATCGGTATCACCATAAGTCTACCTCCGAGGTTTACGAATGCTTCGGGTGTTCCAAAATGCTCGGAGTATTTCTTTATCATATCATCACTCATAGATATAAAATCACTCTCACCGAGCCCTGCCATGATGAACGTGCCTGCTACAATGTCATATATCTTTCCGTCATCACCCCGAAGCGCACGGTTTGGCTGACTGCCCTTCAGCTTTGCTTCCTCATCACAGATGATCGCCACGGTATCCTCGAATGGATAAACAGCCTGAATGTACCCTCCGACTTCTTTCTGCAAGGATTCAAGTCCGGAGGGTATTTCTTTTACATAAGGCTTCTTTTCGGGTTCTACCACAAGTACGGTTAATTTCTCTTTTTCCATTAAAGTACCTCAACTTTCTTTTTCGTTCAAAAACAAATAAGCATCTCGAACAAATGAAGTAAATTTAATAATCAAAATCGGGTATCAGGTCTAATCATCATCGGTAATGGCATTGAGCTTTGTGAGCGTACTGTCGGCAAGCGCACGAAGCTCGGCTTCATCGGTAGCAAGATATTTCCGCATTTCGAAAAGCTCTGTTATGAGCCCATCCCTTTTTCCGGTGTCATAGATAGCCATTAAGTTGATTTCGTCGTTTGTGAATGTAATCATGTCAAGTCCCTTTCTATGTTCTTTTTAATTGCCGCCGACAGCGCATCCTGCATTTTAAGCTCGTCAAGCCTTGCAAGAACGGACGGCTTTGAGCATTTTGGCACCTCCGAAGTTGCCTTTTTTCCATTGTTTATGATTCCGTCTATCATACTGTAATCGTCCTCGATCAGCATTTCGGCGTTCTTTAACGGATTTGTCGGTTCATCACGCTCTATCACGTCAAGTCCACGCTCCTTCATTATCTCCGCATAGTTTCGATCAATGTCCGCTATGAGCTCATCGGCTGTCTTGCCGATTGTGTCAAGGCTGTTTTTAAGCTCGGTTATGGATTTACCCTGCACATAGCTTGCAAGATAACCGAAGGAATTCGCGTCCGTCTCGATACCGTAATAGGCGCATACAGTGTACGCCACACTTTCGGCTTCGATCTCCTCAACCGTATGGGATTTCTTCTCCATATCGGTATTATGGAGCCTCGAATGGGCAATCTCGTGTATGGCGGCGCAAACGGTCTGAATCTCGCTCATACCCTCGCGCAGATGGATATTCTGATCGGCAAGGCTGAAATACCCGTCCGTGCCACTTTCCATAGGTTCAATTATGATGGGCATCGGCGTACTACGCCGCAGCGCTTCCATAAATATATCGTAGTTCTGC
Source organism: Candidatus Flemingiibacterium sp. (assembly GCA_045636145.1). Lineage (GTDB taxonomy): Bacteria > Bacillota > Clostridia > Oscillospirales > CAG-272 > Flemingiibacterium. The sequence continues at coordinate 10,798 of JAZTWV010000025.1, read as the reverse complement.
ACATTACCTACCAGCGTTTCTGCAAGGGTTGGAAGCGGCTTGCCGTCGGTCTGTGATATGTCGAATACGGTCACCGGCTTGAACATTGGTATCTTTATCTCTTTTTCCTCGGTGATAACGTTGCCGTTTTCATCGAGCATTGGAAGCTTGGTGTCGGGGTCAAGCTTTTCCTCCTCCACCTTTTTCTTGAAGGGTGTGGGCGCGAGTATCTGTATGCCTTTGGCTCCCTTTACGACGTGTCTGCCGAACTTATCCTGCCATGCGCGGTATCCTGCAACGTGACTGGCGTTGGGATCCTGGAAATATATGAGGATGCGGTTGTTTACCGAATATCGGTGAAAGCGGCTCATTGTGCGAAGATAATCGGCGTACTTTCCAGAAGTGAATACCTCGGAGATGCCTTTCTCGATGCTGTCGGTTATCTCCTTGAGCCGCTCTTTGATTGATTTTTTGTCGGGCATTTGTGGACTCCTTTCGTTTATTAAATTTTTGTATATTCTCTTTGTCGGGACTTGACAAACTAATACTGTGGTGTTACAATATATATGAGATATAATGTAATACTGTAGTATTAGTTTTGGAGGACGAAATGAAAAATCCGCTTATCATATATCACGGTTCACAACAGATCGTTGAAGTGCCGAAGTACGGTGTCGGAAAAATGCATAACGATTACGGTCAGGGCTTCTACTGCACCGAAAGGGCCGAGCTTGCAAAGGAATGGGCTTGTCCCTTAAAAAATGACGGCTATGCAAACAAGTATGCGCTCCGGCTTGATAATCTGAATGTAATGCACCTTACAGCAGGTGAATTTAACATTTTAAGCTGGATGGCGATACTTCTTCAAAACAGAACATTCGATCTTAACTCTCCCATAGCAAGCGGTGCAAGAGATTATCTTCTTGAAAACTTTCTTCCAGATACAAGCGGAATTGACATTATGATTGGCTACCGTGCCGATGACTCATATTTTTCCTTCGCCGAGGATTTTGTAAACAACACTATCTCCGTGCGGGATTTAAGTATGGCAATGAAGCTTGGCACACTTGGCGAACAGATCGTACTTGTGTCCCCCCGTGCATTTGAAAATATTGAGTTTCTTGAATACGAGATAGCAGATCACAGAGAATATTACTACAAGCGCCATGAGCGTGACAGTAAGGCTAGAAGTGACTATCAAAGAAGGAAGAAAGACCTCACCGCTTTAATGGATGACATTTTCGTGCTTGATATAATCAGAGAAAGGATGACGAAGGATGACCCGCGCCTACGATCGCATATATTTGGCTAAAGCCGCACGCACGGTAGGAAATATGCTCCACGATGCGGTAATCGAATACGGTTACGGAGGCAAGGAATTTCTTGACCTTTTCATTCAGTCCGGAATTGCAGAAGAAATAGAAACCGGCAATCCCAAATATGCCGTGGGGAAAAGCGGCATAGAGCTTATGGCAGAGGTTATTGAAAAGACCACGGGAAACACTGTCGCAATACGTTCCATCGAAAGCTTTGACAGATCAAACGTGTACTGGGTAGGTTGGATGCTCACACATTACCAGTGGTATTCAAACAGAAGCTTCAAGGACCTTCTTGCCGTTGTGCCTTACGATGAATTTTTATCTCTTTATCCAACGCTTCACGAAGCAGATATCGAAAAATCCTATGAGGTAATGGATGCTCACTTCGGTAAAACACCAAGCAAGCTGAAAACCGCAAGAAAACGCTGCGGTCTTACCCAGGAAGCGCTTGCAAACAAATCGGGAGTATCACTTAACACTATCCGTGCGTATGAAAGAAAGGGAAAAGATATAAACAAGGCGCAGGCAGATATTATTGTAAATCTTGCAAAAGCGCTGAAATGTGATATTTCGGAGCTTCTTGACTAATAAAACACAGCCTCCGCACGGGAAACCCGTACGGAGGCTGATCTTTTACGGGCAATCTCTGTCAGCCCTTTGCGAGTTGAAATCAAGGGAGTATATACATTTCTCTCCGTCATCGGTAAGCACCAATATCGCATCGTAGGAACGCCCCGTTTTCTCGGAGAAGATACCCTTTACGGGCACACGCCCGTCACGAAGAAGCCCGGCAACCACGGTCTTGTTAAGCGATATCCGCTTGTCGGCTAAAAACTTGTTATCCCTCCAAAGCCCGAACCTGCACTCATTTCTCTCACAGAAATAGCCGTGCTTACTCTCGGTGACGTCGCCGCACCTGGGACATTTACCGATCACATCACGCCCGGACGGAAACAGAACCTCCGCACCCTTGATGACCGAATAAGTGCGGACAAGCTCGTTTACCGTAAGCGCGATCTCCGACATAAACGTATCCCCGCTCATCTCACCGCGCTCCACCATTTTAAGCTTGCTTTCCCACTCTGCAGTAAGCAGAGGTGACTGAAGCTGTTCGGGGAGGACGGTAATAAGGGAGATGCCGGTGTGTGCGGGGATAAGGTGTACATTCTTTTTGCCTTTCTTACGTTCCACAAAGCCGGTTGATATGAGCTTCTCAATGATGCCTGCGCGAGTTGCGGGAGTACCGAGCCCACGGCGTTCTGCATCCTCGAGGATGTCCTTTGCTCCTGCCGATTCCATGGCAGAGAGAAGCGAATCCTCGCTGAACTGTGACGGCGGTGTGGTGGTGCCTTCCTTGATACTGCGGTTTACCACATCGATCTCCGCACCTTTGGCGAAGTTGGGGAGAATGGTGTATTTGCTTTCCTTATCGTCATAGGCTCGCCATCCGAGGTTGGTTACGGTCTTGCCTTTAGCCGTGTAAGTCGCTCCGCCGCAGATGATCTCCACCACCGTTTCATTGTACCGATGCGGCTTGGATACAGCCCGAAGGACTTGCTTTGATATGAGGTTAAGTATCTCACGCTCACCTATAGGAAGATCTGACGCGTTTATCTCACCTGCAACGGCGGTGGGGATGATTGCGTGATGGTCGGACACATTTTCGCTGTTGCACACCTTATCGGCGGTAATCATGCTTGGAGCATCCATGCCACATATCCCCGCCGCGCATATGGCAATGGCTTTCACTCCCTCGCGCATTTCATCAACCAAATATCGGCTGTCGGTTCTGGGATAGGTACACAGCTTCTTCTCGTAAAGACTCTGCACATAATCGAGTGTCTGCTGTGCCGTGTATCCAAGTAAACGGTTTGCATCACGCTGGAGCGTTGTGAGATCGTAAAGAAGCGGCGGATTCTCCGTCTTTTCTTTTTCGGTCACGGAGCTTACCACCGCAACCTCGCCCATATGCTCAATTAAATTTTGCGCATCGCCCTTGTTCTTGTACCGCGTACTTGTGGCAGTAAAGCTTCCGCAGTCAAGGTCGATAGTGTAGAAAGGCTCCGGCTTGAATGCGTCGATCTCCGCCGCACGTTCTACGATAAGCGCCAATGTCGGCGATACCACACGACCAACATTGAGTGTTCGGTGATAGAGTATCGAAAAGAGCCGCGTGGCGTTGATACCAACAAGCCAGTCGGCGCACTCACGGCATCTTGCAGCGGCGTAGAGGTTGTCGTACTTCCCGCCGTCTGCGAGATTTTCAAAGCCCTGCCTTATGGCGGCATCTTCCATCGAAGAAATCCACATCCGTTTTACGGGCTTGGTGCATCCGGCAAGGTTGTAGACGTTGCGGAAGATAAGCTCACCCTCGCGCCCGGCATCGCAGGCGTTGATGATCGTATCCACATCGTGGCGGTTCATAAGCTGGCGAAGAGTTTCAAACTGCTGTCGCTTATCCTCGCACACCTTGTACTTCCATGTTGCGGGGATTATGGGCAGATCATCGTACCGCCACTTGGCATACCGCTCATCATAGCTTTCGGGAGATGCAAGCTCGGCAATGTGACCGAAGCACCAGGATATAATGTACTCGGCGCCCTCGATGTAGCCGTCATTACGCCCGCGTGAGCCGAGCACGTTGGCGATGGATACACCCACCGAGGGCTTTTCTGCAATTACAAGCTTTTTCATGCGTCCTCACCGTCCTCGTCTGTTTCGGTATCGGTATCATCTTCGAGGGATTCTGCATCGTTGGTTTGCTCAGATTCGTCGATCTCGGTTTCATCCTCGTCATCATCGTCGCCGAAGTCGTAGTCGTCAAGATTGGGGGCGCCCTTGTCCATTTTTGGCTTCTTGAATTTGAAAAAGTACACACCTGCACCTACGGCGGCGACTACTGCGAGGATTATGACGATAATAACGGCGCTGTTAACAGAACTGCCTTTGTCCTCATCTTCCACGAGTTCGATGGGTACCAACTTACCGGCACACTCATCAAGATTCGCGCGGCAGACCTCGCACCCGGCATCAATGGCGCCGAGCGCGCATTTGTCCTCGCACAGACACACCACAGGCTCGGTTTCGGCTTCACCTTCCTCCATAAGCGCAAGCAGATCGGCTTCGTCAATGAGATTCATGAAGTACACGTTGTCGCTCTTACCGTCACGGTCAATAACGAGGTAGAAGTAGTTGCCGTTCTTCGATTGAAGTGTGATAAACTGCTTGCCCGTAGTCTCGGAGGGGTCTGTAAAATCGTCAATAAGGGTTAGATTGCCGTCAGGAGTAAATGTATTGTCGCCATCATTCTCCGCCGCAAACGCTGTAACAGCAAAGGCTGTCATGCAGCATAGGACAGTCATGATCATGGGTAATATCTTAACTTTCTTCACTTGGTAATTCCTCCGTTTCTTCGTGTATTTTCGGTACAGGACGCGTTTTCATTTCAAGTATCAGCTCATAAAGCATATCGGGCGTGAGTTCGTGCTCCCGTACCATGCCGATGATGTCTGTGTTTTCAAGCTCCGTGATACGTTCGTCAATTCGCTTGTTCCGTTCCCTCAGAGCGGCGATCTTGCGGTCGTTTTTCTCCCGCTCCGATTTTAGCTTTTGTATTTTCGGGTTCATGGTTCCTCCTTGTTTTGGGCAAAGAAAAAGCACCTATCACTATGATAGATGCTGATTCCTGTTAGATTTTTGTGTGCTTGTCATAATCAGTCCTTGCGGATACCGTCAAACACGCCTTTGGCGCTCTTTGATTTGCCCTCCAGCATATCCGCATATCCTTTTTCAAGCTCTGCATCAAGCTCCGCATCGGTGAGCGTGCTCACATCTAGGGGCATTGACGCGGGCAGCTTAACATCGAAGGGCAGACCTTTCTGCAGTATTATCTGACGGTAAAACATTGTGATTGCATTTGACGCGGGAATACCAAGTGCGGCGAGAATGGTTTCTGCCTGCTCCTTGAGATCGGGTTCAATGCGCGCATACAAATTTGCTGATTTTGCCATGTGCGTTACTCCTTTCGGGACTTTGTAATAATATTATACACCGTTGTGCGCACAATAGCAATACATAAACATAAATTTGTTTGTAAACTTTTCGTGTGTGTTAACCGAACATATCAGAACGATTGCCCTTTGTAATCATGTAAACATTAAACAGCTCCGCCTGCTCATCATCCATCATGCCGAGCGCGACATCTGAAAGATCGGTCACGGTAAGCGTGACGTTGCATATGAAGTAGTCGTAGGGCACTTCTTCCTCATACTCATACGTTTCCGTAACCGTCTCCCCCGTATCGGGGTCGGTGTAGGTGTAGGACTCGGTGCGGGTCTCCGTGCGGTAGCGCACCTCCACTATGACATCCTCGGTGAGCACATACTGTGTATCAAACAGAGTATCCATCAATCCGCCGACCTCATCCACCGTCCAACTACCTTGATGCAGTACGGTGAGGGCGGATATAAGGGCATAGGGGTCGTGACCGATGGTGCCGATGTTGAAGTTGTACTCGTCGTAGTCGTGGGTGCTCTCGTAGCTGTCGATATACTCCCGCAGCTCCGTTTCCATGCCAAGATAGCTACTCTCGGCGGCAAGCATATCCTCGTCCTTTACGGGATAGGTGGTAATACTCACCGTAGACGCACCGCCTTGAAACATCACAGAGCAGGCTGAAACCGTACCGTAAATAAACAGCACCATAAATACAAGAATGATGGCGATTGCTACCTCTTTTGGGTGACGGGCAACGAACGATACCGTCTTTTGCGTGTCATTCGCGGCTTTCTTCGCCGCTTTTGCCGCACGTTTTGAAGCCGCCGTCGACTTCTTCGCCGTTTTGCCCGACTTCGCCGCGGCGTACTCTTTCTTGATGGTACGCTTTTGATGGGCTTTGGAGCTTTTGTTGCTGGAATATCCGCTTGTTGCACTTGTCGTGCGCGTAGTTTGCCGGGAAGTCTGCGGCTTCTTTTGCTCACCGTTACTGCTCGAACAGCGCACCGCTTGAAGCCCATGTACACCCTGTTCAGCGGTATCTACGGCGGCACTAACACTATCCGCACCTGCATTATCATCGGTATTCTCGCTTTGGTTGTCTTTTGCGTACGCCGCCATTTCCTCCGCGGTGAATTTCAGCTTTGATTCACGCATTGTCATAGGGCAGATCATCTTCCGTGCCGCCGTCACCTGTACTGTTCGGCGACTGCTCCTGAGGTTTGGTGGTCATTATGCGGTATAGCTCGGTATCCTTCGGGAATCGGTCAACGAATGGCAGTATAACCGAGCCGTAGAAAAGAAGCCCCTCACCCTCACTTGAATGGGTAACATATGAAAGCTGATGTGGCGATATATTGAGTTGTTTTGCAAGAATCTGACGGTCACCCGATGCCTGGTTGAGCATATAGATGTAGTCGCTGTTCTCGAAGATGTTCTCCACCTCACGGGAGGCAAGCAAGTCTTTCACATTCTGCGTAATACCCGTCGGAATACCGCCCCACTTTCGAAAACGCTTCCATATTTCAACCGTGTACGCCGCGGTCTGATCTTCCTTGAGAAGCAGGTGCATTTCGTCGATGTAGTAACGCGTGGAACGGTGCGCCTCTCGGTTGACAGTAACACGGTTCCACACCTGATCCTGGACTATGAGCATACCGATCTTTTTTAATTGCTTGCCAAGCTCCTTGATGTCGTAGGCAACGATGCGACTTCGGATGTCTACGTTGGTTCTGTGGTTGAATACGTTAAGGGAACCGGTAACGTATATCTCAAGTGCCGTCGCAATGTACTGCGCTTCCTTTTCTTCCTGCTCTCGCAGAGCGTTGTACAGATCTTCAAGAATCGGCATCTTTTCGGGAACGGGGTCGATTAGGTAATCGCGGTAGACCATACGCACACAGCGGTCTATTATGGTCTTTTCTACAGGTTGTAAGCCATCCTTTCCGCCAACAATTAACTCACACAGGGAGAGTATGAAGTCGGACTTTAGCGACAGCGGATTTTCTTCTTCGCTGTAATTGAGATTGAGATCCATGGGATTGATGTAATGGGGTGAGGTAGGCGAAATCTTCACAACCTGCCCGTGAAGTCTGTCCACAAGCGGACCGTACTCGGCTTCGGGGTCGCAGATGATAATATCGTCATCGGTGACGAGGAACACATTTGCGATCTCGCGCTTTGCCGAGAAGGACTTACCCGAACCGGGTGTGCCGAGTATAAGCCCATTGGGATTTTTAAGAAGCTTGCGGTCAACCATAATGAGGTTGCTTGACAGAGCGTTGATGCCGCAGTACAGAGCCTCTTTGCCGCTTTGGAACAGCTCTTGCGTGGTAAATGGGATAAAAATAGCGACGCTCGATGTTGTCAAACCTCGCTTAATCTCTATTTGGTTGTACCCAAGCGGCAGACTGCTCATTAAGCCCTCCTCCTGGCGAAAATCAAGCCTTGTGAGTTGACAGTTGTACTTCTGTGCAATGGAGCTTGCCTGAAATACGTTGTTATCAAGCTGCTGTTTGGTATCGGCGGTGTTGAGAACGAGGAAGGTGAGAAGAAACATACGCTCGTTGCGGCTCTGCAGATCTTGCAACAGCTTCTTTGCCTCGGTTCCGTAAGTCGCAAGGTCGGAGGGGATTATGTCCATGTCATATCCCGACCGTACCGCCTTTTTTTGCTCCTCGATGGTCATTTTCTGAAGGTCGGTGATCTTTCGTTTTACCGTCTTTATGGCTTTTGTCTGATCTACCGAGCGAACGTGCATGGTGACTATAAGCGAGCTTTCCATGTCGAGAAAATCCGCAAGTATACGGTCGTTAAGCTCCGGTGCGAGTATCTGTAAGAAGGACACCGCGCCAAGCTTCTTTCCTACACCGAAAATCTTGCCGTTTCGGAACTCAAAGCTTGACGGGGCAATGAAATCCTTAACCGATAGCCCGCTTGGTGCTAACCAGTCCCAGGAAAAGCGAAAGGGTATCTGCTCGTCCATATGAAACATCCCGTGCATCAGCGCAAGTCTGTCGTGACCGTTAAGCGGTGCGGCAGATACGCCGAGGCGCTTGAAATTGTTGAGTATGTCTGTTTCAATACGGTCAAGGCGAGGTTTGGCGGTTTTTATGGTTTCCGCTTCTATGCCGAAAGTCAAATACTTGGTTTTAATAAGTCCGTTGTTACCTTTTGCAAGCTGACCGCGAAGCATTTCCGTGTACTCGGTGCGGATGCCGTCGAAATCATCGTCCTGGGGTGGGATGGCAATGCTGTCGGCATAGGTATCCTTGTTCGCCGCAAGGTTCATGAACGAGAGCTGAAAGTGCACCGAGCTGTCGAAATAATTGAGGAAGTCACACCAACCGTCGAAGATGGCGGTCTTGTCCTCGTTTTGGTTTAACTGATAGTTGATGTCCTGGAACTGCACCGTCTTGGTAAAATACCCGGGCTTTACGCGACATATACCGTCCTGCCACATCCGCTCAAAGGGTATGCTGTCCTGGGCTGACATCCTATGTTTGTCTTTATTCTTCGCCCTTGCTATTGCCGCCCCGATCAGCTTTTTGTCGGCTTTGCTTATCTTTTGTGCCATAAATTATGCTTTGCACCTCCTTGTCGAGTTTATCCTGTCTTTCGAGTATGTCATAGAAATTATCCGTCATATACGGTCGCACCTTCGGTCTAATGAAGCAGACCTGTACAATGTTGCGTATCACTACTTCCAGCGGTTGACCGTGCTTTTCGTACATTGCGAGAAGCATAAACGGGAGCATTATGAGGATCATAATGATAGCCGCAACGCTCGTTCCCATGACGGATCTGCATAGGAAGAATATGGGCAGTCCGATTGCCGCTCCCGAGCCGAAGCACACAAGCTGGCGCTTTGTTAAGTTAAACAGCACCTTCGTCTTGACGGCGTTTAAGTCTTTTGGTACGGGTACATATGCTATGGGGATCACGTCCTTTCATGAAAAAAGAGATGCACCGTTTTAAGGTACATCTCCTTGTAATATCGTTATTCTATTTTGCCAGCACAATATCATTGCGCTCGCTTGCAAGCTTTTCAAGCTCAGGCGTGAAGCCCGCCGAGCTGAACAGAACATACCATGTCTTTCGGGTGTCTCTGTTCCACGTTACTGACTTCGCTTTTTCTTCAAGGGAAGTCAGTATGTTGATGCCCACCGGTTCGCTCCAATATTTGCACTCGCCGAGGATGAGGTTCTTGCCGTCTGGATCAAGGGCGGCTATGTCTATTTCCGTTTTGTTGTCCCAATATCGTCCTATCTTCGAGAAATGGAAGCCCCACGCACCCGATGCGTTAAGCTCCCACATCTTTTCTCTGCATATATCCTCATATACGAACGCGGTGTGGTTACTTGTAAGCCCATTTCGTATTTTTGACATTACGATACTGCTGTTGCCGCTTTCAATAAAGCTGATTCCCGGATAGACAAACGCAAACCAGAAGCGCAGATAGTTGTCTTTTATCCTGTAAAGTCCTCGCTTGCTCTTTTCGGGATTTTCCTCGGTTATGGGAACTTCACGTTCAAGAATGTCGAGGTCTATAAGGGTTTTGAGATACTTTGTAAGGCTTGTTGCCTTCACCTCAAGTACAGTCGATATGGCGGAAAGCTTACTGTTTCCTGCGGCTATGGCTTTTATGATGGAAAAATAGCTTCCGACCTCGGAAACCTCCTGCTGCAGGAGGAAATACGGTTCATCGTAAAGATAGCCTGTGGGGTTCAGTACGCTTTGCTCTATCGCATCGTAAATGTTGTCGCTTTCACGGAAAAGCTCGATGTACTTGGGTACACCGCCCGTCACCGAATACATTTCGATAAGTTTGTTTTCATCAGTACCCGGGAAGAACTGTTTGTAATACCTGAACGGTATTTGCTTCAGTCTTATCTGAGCCGTTCTCCGTCCGTAAAGCGGGCTGTCATAGCTAAGTGTCTGCGACTCCATCATGGATATGAGTGAGCCGCACAGTATTACCATAACAGACCTGTTTTTAAGGATTTCCTCCCATATGCGCTGGAACACTGACGGAAATGCGGGATTTGATTTGCCGATGTACTGAAACTCGTCTATGACTATGATCGGTTTTGTATCAAATCTCGTATCCATAATTGCTTTGAATACGGCATCCCAGTTTGACACAGCGGCATTTCGAAGAAGATCGCTGTCGATAAAATCTGCGGCTTTGTCCTTGAACATATTGCGGTTCTGTGTCTCCGATTCTTCACTGGCAAGGAAGAACAGAGCATTTTTGTCCTTTATGAACTCGGATATGAGTGTAGTCTTACCAACACGCCGTCTGCCGTATAGTATAACGAGGGAAGAGCCTTCTCTGGCGTATTCGTTCTCGAGCGTTTTCATCTCCGCTTCTCTGTCTATGAATCTTGACATTTCGATCACCTCTCGGTAATATATTATGCATCTGTATAATTATTATACCACAAATTATAATAATTTCAAGTATAATTTGTAGATTTATAGAAGGCGTGAGTTTCCCCTGTTCC
>JAZTWV010000024.1:0-23035 GCA_045636145.1 Candidatus Flemingiibacterium sp. | reverse complement strand
TATCGGAAACGAATTATCTAGCTTCAACGCAGCGGCTTTTGCAGGCACCACTCTTAAAACAATTGTATTAGAAGATGATAATAAACATTTTGAGTTTGTAGATGGCTGCTTGATATCACGAGATTCTACCGATGTGATTTTTTGGTGGGGCAAGTATATTCCTGATTTTGTTACAACTATCGGTGAATATGCGTTTTATGGTAGCAACATAAAAGACATAGATATACCAGACTCGGTTGATGAAATATGTCAATATGCCTTTTATGGATGCTCGGAAGTAATTAATTTAAACATTCCAAATACAGTTACTTATATTGATGACTGGGCGTTCGCAAACTGCACCTCGCTTCAATCTGTAACCATAGGAGATGGAGTCTATAGTATTGGTGATTATGCCTTTATCGGATGCAGTGCTCTTACTTCAGTATCCATACATGACAGCGTTACGGAGGTAGGAAGGTATGCCTTTTGCAATACCGCGTTGTCAGATATTCCGGACTTGTCAGGTGTAAAACATATATCAAGCGGTTTGTTCCATGGTTGCGCATATATGATTTTTGCAAACATCCCCGAGGGCGTACAAAGCATGGGTGGGGGGGTATTTGATGGCTGCATTTCGCTTGAATCAATACATCTTCCTTCAACTTTAAGGGTGATCAACAGTTGGGATGTATTCGGAGAGTGTGACAACCTGAATGAGATTACGGTATCACCTAATAACCTTAATTATTATTCAAGAGGCGGTTGTCTTATTGATGTGGCGACTAAAAAAGTGATTATCAGCACCAATTCATGTACCATTCCAAGCGGAACAATAGTTATAGGTGAAGCTGCCCTTGCGCTAAATGGAGGGATAACATATGTTTCTTTGCCTGATGGCGTGGAAATAATCGAAACAGTCGCTTTTGCTGATTCAAAGCAACTTCATTCACTTTATATCCCAATTTCAGTTCACACTGTTGGTGCAAATATCATAGGCGGGAATGCAGAAAATATGCATATCTACTGTGAAGCCGACTCCAAGCCTAACGGCTGGGACGAAGATTGGAACAATGCGGAATATCCCGTAACATGGGGAGTAAGCAGAGAGCAATTTGAAAATCTTATTAAATGAGTTAAGAACCCGTGTTCATTTTGAACACGGGTTCTTTGTACATACGGACAAACTTGGCAAGCTGACAAAGGTTATTGACAACTGCTCGGACGTAGTGTATAATTATAGATACAACGAGCTTGGTAATATCGTAGAGGAAAAGAGAAACGGTGGGATATTCAAGTCCTTTGAATACGATAGACATAACCGACTTTCGGAAACTACCGTAAGTCGGTTATGCATTAGAAAACAGTTACAAGAATCCCCCTGATAAAAACAAACGACAGCGCACCGCCCTCACATTTAATGTGTGGACGGCGTGCTGTCGTTTTATGCGTTTATTCATGATTGTACTAATGCTGAGCGAGATTTCAAGTTATGTTTTCGTTATATAAGTGAAGGGAGTTTTTCGAAAATAATTACTTAAATATCAATCCTAAGCCAGACGCAAGACGCAGAGCACGGATCCATACCCACTGATAATGAGGTGAACCATGTCATACTTTACAGAAGAGTCGCGGTGGGTCAACTGCCCATTTTGTCGCGGGCGAACACGCATAAAAGTTTTGCCATCAACTACGCTTGTTAATTTCCCGTTATATTGTCACAGATGTAAACGCGAGATACTTGTAAATATCGTTAATCTGAGATTGGTTGTTGTAGCGGCACGAAACGAATTATAGTAAACAAGCACAAGTAAAGCCTGCTTCAACCAAGTATATGAAGCAGGCTTTATTTTGCAAGCAAATATGGTTTCTACACAAAGGTTAAACAAAAAAACAATAAATTTATATCAATAATATATCCGAACTGTGTCGGAATGCGTCTGAAATCATAGATATCTCTGTAAGGGTTGTATAATCTTTTTGTTCAACTAAAGGAGGTATTATATAGAATGAAAAACGCAGTCCAACTACAGATCGAAGCGCGGCAATATATTCATTTATCCTTGTTGCATTTAGGGGCAATAAAATGGAGTAAATCCGCAAGACGCTTGAAAAGTGCAATTGAGTACATATTGGAACACGAAACAATCGTTGAATTGCCGATAGGTTACTTGTATCACTATATGGCTAAACAAGAAAACTGTTCATACGGCGTAATTGAACGTTCATTGCGATATGCAGTGAATGATCTGTGGAGGTGTGATCCCAAAAACTGTTCAAAGTTATTTCTTCGTTCCGCAAAACCGTTACCATGTCCGTGTGTATCTGAATTTCTATGCTTGTATATTGCTGCTTTTCAAAGAGGTGTCATAAAGGAATGGGTGGACTCTTTTGAGGAACGAAATTTGTTATTTGAGGAATTCGAGAAGGAGGGCGCCCTATTATTAATAAATGAGATATCGAAAGTGAGCATATCGAACTGACCGAGCATCGCTGTGAACGAGCCTTTATTCTATGGTTGATGAAGCATTACTTCGCATAACATCAAGTATTGATTCTATACATGGAATAAGCACGGCGGCTTCCTCATCGCTGCAGCTGTCTATTAACGTACGAAGTCTGTATAAATCCGAGGATTCTCTATGCATTTTGGGATTGAATATTTCTCTGGCGTCAATATTGAGGGCTTTTATAAGCGAGTTCAAAACTTGAAATTTCGGGTTGCCTCGATTATTTTCTATATTCAGCACGGTACGTACATCCACATTTGCTGCTTCGGCTACTTCGCTTTGTGTCATGTCGAGTCTGACGCGAGCGCGCTTCATTGCATCGCCTAAAGCATAAGAGTGTTCGTTCATTGCAATTCACCTCATATATATTTTACAATACATGTTGTTAATTGTAAATTCACCGCAGTACGCCTTTTACATGAATTGCGTTACATCATGCGGCGGAAGGGGGATGCAGAATAGCAGATAAGTTTCAAAATTCACAACTGAATTTTATTGCACAACCGTAAGTAAGTGTGCCAACAAATATGCACTACAGTACATATATTATTTGAATACGCTTGACCGAATTATTCGGTCAAGCATTTTTTTGTGTTTGTATTGGCAAACTTACATAGCGAAATATCCATAATCTCCGATTTTGAATCAACTACAAAAATTCAAAATTAAGGAGATTATAAAATGGATAAACAGCTTGCTCTTATGAAGCGCTATCAAAAAGATGATAATACTATTGCATATGTACATAATGGTGAGGTTTTACTCATAAAACGGGAAAATGGCACACTTTTTGAGCTTATCATTGATCCCGAAACAGAGTCAACTGTAAGTTCACGCACACTTACATCATCGGAAATGACTTTAAAGCAATTTGCCGCAATGAAAAAAGAATTGACAGACACAACAACCGCGGATTTTAACAGTGAACAACGTAATACATATCGCAATGTTTCGTATGATGCTATCGGCGACAACATCGAAACAAGCAGACCGTCTGTTGAAGAAGAATACATATCTGCTCATACTGTCATTTCCAAAGATGATACGTTTAGCCGTATGTATTTTCAGCTTCGCAATGCGAAACTTACTAAAAAGCAACTGTGGCGTTTTATCAAGTACCATTATAATAAGCGCTCGTTAAAGCAAATTGCAAACGACGAAGGAGTATGTATAAACGCAGTTTGGGAGAGCTTACAGCTTGCCGATGAAAAAATCAAAAATTATTTTCGGAGGAATTGTTAAAAACCTGGAAAGTGATTTTCTAAAATCTATATGGGTGAAGGGACAATGAAATACGCGGTTCTGAACGTGTATGAGTTCCTTTGCTCATTGAAAACCGAATACATCCGTACAGATACGTTACCGCTGTTGCAGGGTGATGAACCGGCAAGCGACTGATAGGTGAGGACAAGCCGTTAATAAAAAGCGGCTCTCTCCTCGCGCTATCGACCGAGAAATTGCTATTCTCGGAACGCCATGACAGACAGCGAGAATAATGATACTTCCTTCTTCCGATGCTCGAGCGTTGAAGCGGTCAGAACCGTGAGCCGTCGCAAGCATGGCGGAGGGCTCTGTGAGAACCACAGTTGGGGTGAAACTCCCATGAGGATGATTAGCTGTCATCCGTCTGTCGGATGCGAGAACACAAAGATAAATAACAAAACTTCGACCGTGGCATAGGTGAACTGTGCCACGGTCTTACATATCAAAATTTGGAAAGGAGAAATGAAGTGATAATCAAAAGAGGCGATGTTTACTATGCGATGCTCGATCCCATTATCGGCTCCGAGCAGGGCGGATTCAGACCGGTGGTCATCATTCAGAATGACACAGGTAACAGGTACTCCACAACGGTCATAGCGAGCGTTACAACGCGAAAGAAGAAGGCGCATATGCCAACCCACGTTCCGGTCAAACTGCGCCACGATGACTTCCCACACGAATCTGTAGTAATGCTCGAACAGGTACGCACTATTGATAAGAGCAGATTGCTCGATTATATATGCACACTATCACCTGCGAAGATGCGCGAGATTGATCTTGCACTTGCGGCGAGTCTTGGAATGGAAAATATATCGGAGGGAGATTATGAACGGCAAAGCTGTTACTGATTCTACAAATAACCATAGTTGTAATCGAGAGCCCATTTTCCCGGATGTGAAAAACAACGGTGTCGCAATTAGTGTATCGTTTTGTGAATCGGAGTCGCATAGTGATATTCGAAGTGCCATTCTTGAGCTTCTTACAAATGCCTATGAACAGCGACTGCGTGGTAGTGTATAACATCTGAATCGACATCCTTGCAAGAATGACTGAGCTGTGGTACAATGTCTGAACCCGAAAAGGGCATATATGTAAAATGAAGGAGAAGACAAAATGAAACGAGTATATACACTGTATCGCGTATCTACCGCAAAGCAAGTTGATGTAGTCAAAGACGATATTCCTATGCAGCGTATTGCCTGCCATGAATTCGCAAACCGCCAGGATGGATGGGAGATATACCGGGAGTTCGAGGAGAAAGGCATATCGGGTTTCAAGGTTTCAGCCGAGAACCGCGATGCTATACAAGACCTTAAGGAAGCCGCACTTGCGAAAGAATTTGACGTGCTTCTTGTATTTATGTTCGACCGTCTCGGAAGAATAGAAAACGAAACGCCGTTCGTCCTGAAATGGTTCGCAGACCATGCTATTGAAGTGTGGTCAGTAAACGAGGGACAGCAGAAGTTCGAGAATCATGTGGACAAGCTGATGAATTACATCCGATTTTGGCAGGCATCGGGAGAGTCGGAAAAGACATCAATACGAGTTAAGACAAGGCTTGGTCAGATGACCGAGGATGGATTATACACGGGTGGTCCCATACCGTTCGGATATACGCTTGTGTATAACGGACGAAAGAACAAAAAAGGGCAGGAGATGCGGGATTATGCAGTGGACCCTTATGAAGCAGAGGCGGTACGCAAGATATTCAAGATGACCGTTACCGAGGGATGTGGCTCATATCAGATCGCGGAGTATCTTAATAACGCAGGTTACCGTACTCATGGTGGGGCAAAGTTCCAAAGTGTGAATGTACTGCGAATACTGAAGAACAGAATGTACTGCGGCTTCATCAAAAACGGCGATGCTATATCTAACCGCATCGAAGCTCTGCAGATCATAGATGACCGGGAGTTTGAACTTGCACAAGAGATACTTCGTCAACGCGCACATAAGGAAGATGAAAAACGTACCATCGCTATGACAAACAAGGGCAAGGCGTTACTCAGCGGCAATGTATTCTGTGCGCACTGTGGATGCAGGCTTGCAACAAGCAGATACAAGGAAAGCTACACCAAACGTAACGGAGATGCAAGCAACACCGAATATGTACGTTATGTTTGTTACCACCGAAGCCGCGGACTTAACGACTGCGACGGTGCAAGTACATACAACGCCGAGAAGATAGACAAAGAGATTATCCGCGTAATGATGATTATGTTTTCCCATATATCCGGTTGTCCGCAGGAGGAAAAGATACAGGCAACATACCGCAGACTTATGGCAGAGAACCATCGTACACAGACTAAGCTCGAATGTGATCTTGAAAAGAACCGCAAACAGCTTGATATGCTTCGTAAAGAGATTGCAAAGGTATTAAGCGGTGACAGCATCTACACCGAAGAAGATCTCGCGGAGGCGCTTAACAGCGTCAAGGCAAAGATTGCCGAGGACGAAGAACGCCTGGCACAACTCAAGGATGAGGATGCACAGAAGAAAGTGTGGAGCCGTAGCGTTGTACCTGCGTACAAGCAATTCAAAAGTTGGGCTGAGGAGTTTGAGGAAGCTCCGCTTGAAGTTAAGAAGATGATCGCCTGCCAACTGTTCAGCAGAGTTGAGATAGGAAAGGGCTATCGTGTGAAGCTTGAGATGAACATGACCTATCGGCAGTTCTGCGAGCAATGGTGTGGGGAAACTGTGGCGGGGTGAGGAAATATTGAACTTTTATAGAAAAGTCGGTGTGACAAAGATTATTGAGAAACAAAATTATCTTTGCATATTGACTTTTCTTTCTTTCTCATGTATAATATAAGCAAGAAAGAACAAGAACGAGAAAGAAAGCAATGTGAAACGGAGGCAATATGAGATTTCAAGAAAATATTGATATTGAATTCAAAGAACTTTATTCCAAAACAATTCTCAGAGAGGTAGTTGCATTTGCAAACACCGACGGCGGTACAATTTATGTTGGAGTAAGAGATGACGGCAGCGTAGTTGGTATAGATGAACCCGATGAGACGATCTTGAAAATTACTAATATCATTCGGGATGGAATATTGCCGGAAGTGGTTCCGTTTGTTCAAGCAGAGCTTGTTACAATGGAAGAAAAAACGGTTATTAAGATCTCGATTGCAGTAGGCTCTGAAAGACCGTACTATATCCGTGAAAGAGGATTGACTCCCGAAGGAGTGTTCGTTCGCAGAGGTTCTGCCTGCCAACCTTTAAGCGTCGCCGGAATCAGAGAAATGATTCTTGAAACTTCGGGCAAGTCCTACGAAGAAGGGCGCTGTTTGCTTCAGGAACTTACGTTTGAAAGCTTTACAAATGAAATGTCCTTGCGAAAGATAGATTGCGGAAAAGCTCAGATGAAGACATTGCACTTGATAGGTGCAGATGGGCTTTATACCAACCTTGCATTACTTTTATCAGATCAATGCCCATATACAATTAAGGTTGCTATCTTCCAAGGTAAAGACAAAACCTTGTTCAGAGACAGAAAAGAGTTTTCAGGGTCACTGCTTAAACAGTTAAACGATGTTTATCAGTACCTTGATATGAATAATAAGACGAAGGCAAGCTTCAAGGGGCTTTTGCGTGAGGATGTGCGCGATTATCCCGAGGAGGCACTGCGAGAAGCGCTTCTTAACAGTATAATGCACCGTGACTATTCATTCAACGGAAGCACGATCATTAATATGTTTGATGACCATATAGAGTTTTCATCTCTCGGAGGTCTTGTCACCGGATTATCTATGGAAGCAATTTTTATGGGAGTATCCCAATCGAGAAATCCCAATCTTGCGGCTGTGTTCTATAGAATGAATCTTGTTGAAAGCTACGGAACCGGCATTGATAAAATACAAAGACTTTATGCCGACAGTTCTATGTCTCCGGTATTCCAATCTGCGGAAGGTGCTTTTCTGGTTAAGCTGTATAATAAGAATGAGTACTCGGTTTTGGAAACGAGGACGAACACAGAGAGAAAACCTCGACGGACAGATATTGATACAATCAAAAATCAGGTGTATGAATATGTAAAAGAGAACGGCGAAATTACGAGAAAGAAAGTCGAAGAAATGTTTGGTATAAAAACTACCAAAGCATATAAAGTGCTTAATGAAATGTGTGAGGAAACCTTGCTTGTTCAAAAAGGTGAGGGAAAGCTGAGGAGATACGAGCTTAAAGGCTAAGTGTTTTCTTGTAACCTGCAACGCTCGCCAGAGCGCATGACTGTTAATCATGATGTCGCTGGTTCGAGCCCAGCAGGGGGAGCCAAAAAAATCCAAGTCATTTGACTTGGATTTTTTATTGCATACCCAAACCACGCATTAGACGCATGGCATGGGTATGCATTATATTTCACGCAAATCTTGCGATCATCTCATCCTGAATCTCTCGCGGAAGATCTACAAAATGTGCTGAAACACCCCAGAGGCGGACGATAAGGTCACGGTATTTTTCGGATTCGAGTTGTGCGCGCTTCATCTCCTCAACATCCAAAATGTTTGGCTGATGCTGAAGTCCGCCTGATTTGAAATATCCCGTAAGAAGAGTTTTGAATATTTCTTTGCCCTCGTTTCCCTTGAAAACCGATGCAAAATAGTTCACCATGACGCAGTAGTTCCACTGAACGAGCATGGGGTCTATCTTAGAGGCAGAAGCAAGCACCGCTGTTGGTCCGTTCCGCATGGTTCCGCTTTCCGGTGTAAGCGTAACAGCAACGGGAGCACCTGCATTTCTGCCCTCAGGTGTTGCCATGATCCTTTCACCTGTAATCACAGGATGCGGCTGGTGAATGCCGCCGAGAACCTGTCCGCCAAGATATGTTTTGTACTGCTGACATTCCCTAAGACAAAATTCTATAAGCTCTTTAGCAATTGAATCCACGAAGTCGTTGTCATTTCCCCACTTTGGGCAATTCCAAAGAATATTTTTGATAACGTTTCCGTTTTTACCTGCAAAATCAGACTCACAAGCAGTATAAATTTCATCGAGCGTGAAGCGATTTTCATCAAATACCGTCTTTTTGATAGCGGCAAGGGAATTTACCGTTTCGACCACGGCACGGAAGAAAAAGCCCTTGTCTTTTAGAGGGTACGGCTCAAATGCAACGTCAAGGGCGTTTTCGATACAGCCGTGGAAAAGAGCGCTGAGAAGTGGTAAGGGTGACATGGGAGAATTTTTATCAAATCTGTCCGCAGGCTTTCCCTGATTTCGTATTCCGTCAAAATATTCTTCAAACCTGCCCTCGGCATACAGCGAGAGCTGTTTTTCTGAAATATTATATTTTTCAACTAAGTTTTTTATGTTTTTGGCGACCATTGTCTTGAATGAGTCAAAAAATGTACAAAAATCCGAAAAATCCCGATTTGATTTAAGAAAACTCATAAAATAATCTATGAGTATTGGATTCGCCACAAGCCAGAAATCACCTCTGCCGGGAATATTCATATCCTGGCACAGATCGAAACCGTACCGACGTGCTTCCTCCAAAGGCAGCCCTGCACGGTGCAAGCTTTCAACAAACAGATCGTCGTTGTAGTATGAAACAAAGTTACAGCCGCTTACCGTAAGCTCTGCCGCTTTATCAAGAAACTCCGGCGGATTTTTTGTGCTTATGCGCAGGTTAAATTCAGGGTCGGGCAGACGTATCTTGCCTATTCCTTCAAGGAACATCATTGTAACTTCATTTACCGCATTTTCACCGTCCTGAAGCACGCCGCCAAGCGTAACAATAAGCTGAGAAGCATAACGGCCGAGGTAAGAGGTGACAAGATCTGTCTGATCGTACATTTTAAGAAGCAGACATTCGATAATCTGCTGTGCTTCGTCCCTTGGCGTGTCACCTAAAAACGGGCCAAGCAAAACATCAAGTCTGCCGTAGCTTATAAATTCGAAATTTTCGATAATCGTTCCGAGATGTGCAAACCACAGAAGCTGGACGGCTTCATGGAAGGTTTCCGGACGCTCACCGCTTATTTTGCGGCAAATCCGCGCTATTTCAAGCAGTTCGCTTTTATCTTCGCCGTCAGCCTGCTGTGCCAATGTGTCAGCTTCATTGGCATATCGAAGTATAAGTGTCTTCAAAGCCTGCCATGCCACATCAACAGCATCCAAAAAATCGTGGTTGACGTGATTCAGAGAAGCATCGGCTTGCTTTTGTTCAACTTTTTTAAGAATGCCGTCAATTCCGTTGTCTAAAACAATACCGAAATCGGGCGCATAGTGAGTTCTGTGATAATAGCTCTGGTCACATCCAAATAGCTTGATATCCTCATCGTTAATATAAGGAATACGTGTTGAAAGTCCGTATTCAAAAATGCTGTGACCGTCTTCGTTGCCTTTGTTTGGCGAAAACCAAGTTCTCGTACCTACAATAAGCTCACGGGGACCGATGTATACGGGCATATGCTCGAAAATCAGCTTCAGGGCAAGCGCTTTGCGAGTGGCGATTCCAAATGGCTCATCAGCCACGGACATTTTCGGAAACGGTGCTCTCATGCATTTGTTGGCACCGCTGAGAGCTTGCTCTCTTAAAAATTCTGTTCTTGTCATTATGAATCAATCTCCTTTTTAGGGGACTATGCAAGCGGTATTTTTTTGTTCTCAAATATTTTACGATAGCGTGCAAGCTCTTCTGATGAAATCTTTTTGGTGCTATCATAAGGGTACGTGAGTCCCAGTGCTTTGTATTTGCCGGCTCCAAGGGAATGATATGGCATCAGCGTTACTTGCTTTATGGTTTTAAGCGATGAAATGAAGTTGGCAATATCATTCATTTCTCGCTCACTGTTATTGAAATCGGGGATTACGGGAATACGTATCCAGATATCCTTGTTTCCCTGTGACAGCCGCTTTAAATTTTCTAATATGAGGGAGTTACTAACTCCGGTATATTCTTTATGTACCGTGGGGTCAAGGCACTTTATGTCATAAAGGTAGAGATCACAGCAGTCAAGCGTTTTCTGTATCTCACCCCATGAAACATATCCGCAGGTATCAATTGCGGTATGAAGCCCAAGTGACTTTGCGCGAGTGAGAACAGCGGCGCAGAAATCAGCCTGAAGAAGGCATTCCCCTCCGGAGAATGTAATTCCGCCATTATCTGCGTAAAACATCCGATCCCGAAGCACGAGGCTAATTATTTCTTCCTCGTGGGCTTCCCATCCGCACACTGTCAGTGCTTCGGCAGGGCAAGCGTCTGCATCTGAAAGCAACTCCCTTTTGCCGCATGCACCGCATCCGATACACTGTTCGGCAAGGAATTTAAGCTGAAGCTCCGGCGAAAGTCCCTCCGGATTATGACACCATCTGCAGCGGAGCGGACATCCTTTCATGAAAACAGTGGTTCTTATTCCCGGCCCGTCATGTACGGAAAATCGCTGTATGTCAAAAACTACGCCTGTCACTGCTCTCACCCCATTTTGATGTGTTGATGTTGCGATAATTATAGCACTTGTCGTCTGTGATGTCAAGGCTTTTTTGGTTTTTCAGACATAGGCGGATATAAATATCCCCCACGCCCGAGAGCGCGTGGGGGATAGCCGAATATTACTAAAACCGTGGTACGGTAACTTCCGAAAAGCACCCTATAAATTTATTATATCATAATCCATACACGTTTGTAAAGAGAAAGTTTCGTCAAATTGTAAATTTCTGCGTTTTAAATAAAAAATAATTGTGTAGTTCTTACAAATTGCCTATTGAAATACCCGAAAATATATGATATAATATAGACACAGAGAAGGAGGACAGTCCAATGAACAAGTAAAGAAGCTTTCAAAAAAGGCATAAGGTACCAAGAGCGATTTGAAATACCGGTGAGGATAAAACACGGCGGTGTAACGCTTAATATAGATTTGTTGATAACTTGAAACAGTGATACCTTTTCCAAAGCAGACACAGGTTATTTCAAATCACAGAAAGATGCCTTTATTGAAGATTTTCCCGACCCCTATACCCCCTCGGAAGTAAGTAAGAACAGAAAGTACTCCCAGTGGAGAAAAGAGAAATTCAGGTGTTTATGTAACTGCAGCAGATGAGGTAGGGGGAAAATACAGTGAAAGAGAGGATAACAAAAGATGTTAGATATCAAGAGTGAACAGAAATGACCCTTGGTTGCGGTGTTGATTCGGCAACCGAGGGTCATTTTTTTGTTTGGATTATTTCGAGTATCTTAACCGTACCGCTGGCAGCGAAAGTATACTCAGTGGCACAGCGCAGATAAGACTTGTCGGATACTTTGCGCATATCCAAAGCCAATAGGGGGGAGCAAGTACACGGAAATCTTCAGCCCACCTGAGCATTACGGATATATCTATGTAGATAGGGCAGAATATCAGGCTCAGGATAAGCACAAAAAATGAAAAGACCTGTACCAATGAGCGTTTACGCAGTACCGCGAACATCACTATCGCCAATGCGGTGACAAACAGTGTATACGCAAAGATTGACGGGAGGAGCGTTATGATAAGGCTGTCACCCCGAATCCATAGAGCTGTTAGTGCCGATATGACGACCGATAAGGATATACCAAGAATCCGCACGGCGATATCAGGAATGATAAGATGAATTATCGTCTTGTCAATACCTATACGGGGTGCGGCGGAGTTTAAATCCTGCCATAATACACTGCATACCGAATGCATGATCACAGCAAATATCATAAACGATGCGGCGGTGAGTAAATAGGTCATAGGACGGCTTATTGCCGGATCTTCGTTTGATTCCGCGGTTTCAACATCAAGAGAAAATCGCACAGTGGTGTCTGTGAGTCGCTTATATTCATCCGAAATATCTTTTTCGGTGATATTTGTGCCCGAAAGCTCGCCTGCGGCAATTATTGGCGCAATTTCACCGAATATCGCCGCCGAAATGTGGCTTTGGTAAACACCGCCGGAGTATGTAAGGGGAGATTTTATGAATGTGACTGCGTTATTTGCCATATCGGCATACATGAGTGATTCGAAGCCCTCATTTATAACAGCACCGCAGTTGAGCTTGCCCTCGGAGATCATTTCGCGCATTGTTTTTTCATTGTCGAAAACGGTATATCCGTTTTGGGTCAGATAGTTTACCACTCGCCGCGAGAGTTCGGTGTCGTCATAGTCGCATATTCCGGCAGGGGGGATAGCCTCCTTTTCGCCGAGGACGGGAGCAAAATACAGAGTAACGGCGAGGATAATCAGAAGCACCGGAAAATATACAGTGCGCAGGGCGCGCATTGAAGCGATAGTGAAAAATCTAATCATCAACACCGCCTCCAATCCGTACAGCTTTCAAATTGCGTGAAATAAGAAGCACTGCGAAAGCGGCATACAGAAGCGCACAGATGATGCCTGCACGGTCAAGAGGCTCATGAAACGCCGGAGCAAGAAGTGCTTTTGCCGCGCCGTAGGGCGTGAATGAAGCTAAGCGCACAAATATACCGGGGAGAAGTCTTGGTGGGATTAGTCCTCCGGAGAGGAATATTCCGCTGGTGGCGGTAACGAATACTGCGGAAATAGGGTCTCTTACGCACATGGAAAGACAGGCGGAGATAAGAGTCAAAAAAGCGGCGCACAGCAGTATGCATATAATTTGTCCCGGTGTCGTGGCTTGTACAACCCCAAAGGGTACAAGTGAAAAAATAATTATCAGCCGTACCGCAAACATGAGAAAAAGCTTGGTTGCCATGAATTGAACATTGGTTACTCCAAGTGCTGTAAGTCTTGCAAGAAGTGCGTGTGTGCGGTCGGTGAGAAACAGTGGCACAAAAAACAGCGATATCATGATTAGGAAAAATACCGTCCAGCATAGTATGTAATGTCCGTCGGTTGTCGTAGCGGTGCCGCAGTCTATTGTCTCAACTGTAAAGTATCGGTCATTTGCCGCTAAAGCTTCAGCAAGAATCCTCGTGTTGACACGTGTCATGTAGGTCGAGTAACTGTCACCTGTGATACGGTGTTCTTGAAGAACATTCGCGGCGGCAAATACCCCGTTTTGACCTGATATGAGCAGTTTTTCGCCAAAGTGTATTGCTGAGCGTACAATATCTGCCTGAGCCGACAGGGCAGAGGATAGGTACACCTTGCCGTAGGATTCGCGGCCGCTGTAGATATCGTCCAGGAATCCGTCCGGCAGAATAAATACCGCGGCGGCTTCTTTGTCGGCAAGCATCCGCATTGCGTTTTCTTCGTCTGTTTTTTCGGCAATCAGGAGTCTTGAAAGGTAATCGGTGTTCATAATAGCGTTAATGAGGATTCGGCTCAGCACCGAATCCTCATTGTCTACCACTGCGACGGTAATAAGCTTGTCGGAGGAGTCGGCGTCGGACATAACCGCCGCCGCTCCAAGGCATATTACAGTCAGTATTATTAAGAGAACGCTTCCGCTGACAAGACACTTAAAAAACAGCTTTAAGTCGCGTTTAAACATAGATTACGGTGTCTTTTATCAGCCGATAAGCATCATAAGAATGTTCTGTGCACTTGCCACAACCTCGTTTGCGAAGGCTGTAAGCTCCTCCTCGGTCATGGTGAGGAAATCCTTGTATTCAGCAGGCTCAGGCATTTCATCGGAGAATCTTACGGTGCAGGAAATTTCGCCGAGATCCACGGTTTGACCGGCTACAGTAACAGAATTGTAAGATACGGTGGTGTATTCATCGGTCATTTCCATACGACCGTGGATTTCAACAGTTTCACCCTCGGCTGTAACTGCCAGATTGTAGTCGCCGGTTACTTTATCCCACATGATATTACCGGATACGATCTCTTCGGAATCGAAAGTCATTACGTACTCTCCGGTGCAAAGCTCATCGCTGTTTTCAGTGAGGTTAAACAGGTACTCGATTTCGCTGCCGATACCATCTTCCTGAGCTTCCTCCGGAATACCGGAAATGGTCATGCGCATGATTTCGGGATTTGCCATGGTAGGACCGCATACTAAGTTGTAGGAAATATTGTCCTCTCCGCTTGCTATGTCAAAGTCGAAGCCGATAACTTCTCCGTTATCCTTGGAAATATGTACAACGGCGTTTACTGTAGCTGCAAGGGATTCCTCATCAGGCTCGGACATGGAAGCTATAGCTTCGTCAAGTGCCTCGGTGTAATCAGTGTAAAGTGTATTCGCATCGGCAATTTCAAGAGGTGCGTCGAGAAGATTCATGAAGCTTACCATAAATTCATCGTAGGTTTCGATGAATGTGCGGATGTCCTCATGATCGCGCAGAAGAACGATGATCTCGTTAAACATTTCGAGGAAGGTTTCGCCTGTGTATGCGAAGGTTACGTCAGTGGTCTTTACGGTGAGTCCCTCTTTCAGAGTAAGCTCACCCTTTGCGGCGGTGATTTCACCGCGTGCTTCCATAAGGTCGAAAATATCCGCCTTAACGGTGTCGAAAAGCGTGTGAATATCATCCTTGAAGCTTGTAATGGTCTCAGAGTTGGTCTGTGTCCATTCATAAATGTGCGCAAACTCAGAAAGATCAATACCAAGGTCGAAAGCACCGCCCTCACCGAATTCGGAAGCGGCGAAATTATCAATAAATGAGTCGAATTTTATACCGTATGCGGTGTCGCCGAAAAGCTCATCGGAGGTGATTACGGCATCTTCGCCGTCAATATGCAGAACTGCGTCTGCTACGGATATATCGTCAAGGAAAAGGTCAAGCTTAAGTGCGCCGCTGTCCTGTCCGTTTAAATAAGCCTTCATGGATGCACCGATGTCAAGCTCATATCCGAGAGCGGTGGTAAGCAGGGGACCGATGTCGAATTTATATTCTACGCTTCCTCCGTTTTCACCAAATGCAGGCATATTTGCGGATTCCAATGCGTTAAAGCTCTGCTCAAATGCTGCTTCAACCTCCTCAAGGGGAGTGGGAGCAGGCTGACAGCCGAAGGAAAATGCGGCGGAGCATACTGCGGCAAGGGCGAGAGTGCCAATTCGTGTAAATGCGTTTTTCATGGTTATTGCTCACTTTCTTTTAAGATTTTCAAGATTTGCTTTATAAAACTTCGTGAATTCTTCGAAGCTCACATTGATGCTTTGAAGAGCTTCCCTTTTACAGATAAGAGCTGTTGGCGCGATAAACACCAGCGTGTCAAAGAAACTGTAAAATTCCGCAGGATCGTGTCCAACGTAGATAACAGTTTTGCCTTCACGCTTCCATTTTTCAACAAGACGGATCATTTCGTCCCGAAACGTGATATCAAGCGCGGCGCAAGGCTCATCAAGAAGCATTATCTGCGGATCGCCTATTGCTGCACAGGCAATACTGACCTGCTTTTTCATGCCGCCGGACAGCGTTGATACAAGTTTCTTTTTGTAGGATTCCACGGAGAAAGGAAGCTCGCGCGGCACTGATGTTTTTGCAAGGGAAGCAAAAAAGTTGAGATTTTCCTCAACCGTTGCATCCTCAAGAAGTGCTGTGCCCTGAGGTACATATCCAATGCGTCCGTGTGCTGTGATTTTACCGGACGACGGCTTGAGGATACCGGCAAGCATTGACAGCACGGTGGATTTTCCAGAGCCGTTTGAGCCTGCAAGCACTGTACATTCCCCGGCAGATGCAGAGAACGACAGGTTCTCCACTATTGTATGCCTGCCGTAGGAAAATGTGAGGTTTTCTGCTTTTATAAGTGTTATGTATCATCACCGCCTGTATAGCTTTATCATTGTAATTATATTGTAGCATAATACGTGGGGTTTGTCAACATACATTATAAGCATAAGGCATCCGTACCTTGTAGGCGTGATTTAACAAAAGCCGATGCTGTTGCAGGTGCTGATCGGTCCATGGTGCTGTGAAAAATAAAATAGATTCATACGAGGCTGTCGCACAAAATTAACCCACGATTT
The DNA here is from genome assembly GCA_045636145.1 of Candidatus Flemingiibacterium sp. Taxonomy (GTDB): domain Bacteria; phylum Bacillota; class Clostridia; order Oscillospirales; family CAG-272; genus Flemingiibacterium. Next base: position 6,443 of record JAZTWV010000024.1, on the reverse strand, counting down.
TGCTTGTCAGGGTACACTTAATCTTTGGCGATGATGGACACCAAAAGTTGTCCGAGGTCTTTTGGACTTCTACTTCATGCCTGTAAACGAAACTATGAAAAAACAAGTTGCTAATTTTGTAGCTCTTCCAACAAGGAACAAAAATAATCACTGACTTCTGAAGGTATAGATCGCACAAGCATTACAGGAACATCGTCATCACCAAAGTCGTACCGATACAAAAGGCAGAGTTTATCGTCAAGTCGAATAAAAGTATATCCCTTTGAAGTGCCAAAAGCACCGTCTTTACTTTCTTTGTAAAAGTGTATTTCATCCGCAGTCCAATTATCAGGATTCGGTATCGGCACTTTTTTTAATCCATCCTCATCGGTAAAGGATGTGAAGAGATTATAGTCATTATTTGAGGAAAATTCAAGGAGTTGGTTGAACATCAAATAATCTATTTCTTGAATTTCTAATATTTTCTGTTGATTTGTGTCGTGAACATTTCCTAACAAACAGAAAAATTTGAAATTATTAGAATCACTATAATGTGAAGTTGCTTCGTCAAATTTTTCGATTTCAAAATATACGTTGGGTTCCGCATTGCGGTCATAGGCAATATAACAATCATACGGTGTTTGAGAATATTGATAATAAAGATTTCCGGAAACCTTTACACCATCGTTTGGAGCGAATTCATCAACAGGATACAACTCGCCAATGAAAGCTTTTTTGTATTCTTTTTCTTCTATTATTGCAGTTGTTGCAGTATCAGGTTTTCCAAAGTTGAATGTGCAGGATGAGTAGCATAAAACGAGTGTCAACAAAAGAAATAAAAAAATATATTTTTTCATTTTGCACCGCCTTTCTTGGACTAATTATATCATATTTACGATTAAAAATCGACTGTATTCAGCACGCCGAACGAACGGTTACAATTCCGTTTGCGCGAAGCGCAACATCATTGGGCGAAGCCCACATCATTGCGAAGCACTTCATTTGCAACTTGTTGCAACATCGTTCATTTGTGTCCGCAAGCGGACAATGATGTTAGCCTTCGGCTAAATGATGTTGTGCCTGCGGCACAAATGAAAAAATCCAAGCCGCCGGCTTGGATTTTTTGGCAGGGGCAGAAGGACTCGAACCCACGACCCATGGTTTTGGAGACCAGTACTCTACCAACTGAGCTATACCCCTGTGTTTACAACATAAGTATCATACCACATTTTTCGAGCGATGTCAAGGGCTTTTTTAAAAAAATCAAAAAAATTCGCTTCAAACTATTGACAAACCGAGAATTGTGTGGTATACTTGTAAAGCGATTTGCTTTACAGGGGTGAAAAACGTGGCGACACATGAGAAAGACCTTGAGATCGGACTACTTCTTGACTTTTACGGCGAGCTGCTTTCCGAGCGCCAAAGAGATATGGCGGAGCTTTATTATAATGAAGATCTTTCACTTGCCGAGATTGCAGAAGAACAGGGCATCACAAGGCAGGGTGTGCGCGACAGTATCACCAAGGCAAAATCACAGCTTACGGAATATGAGGAAAAGCTTGGTATTGCGGCAAAGTTCCGATTTGTCGAAAATACTCTCGGCGATATCGTTCCGCGCCTTGAGAAGCTTTCGGACCGCGCCGATGAATCCATGCGCCGTGAGCTTTCCGAAATAATAGAAAGAGCCAAAACAATCACGATATAAGCCCGATACGGAGGATCACAATGTTCGATAGCTTAGTCGATAAAATGTCCGCCGCTTTTAAAAAATTCAAAAGCAAGGGCAAGCTTACCGAGGATGACGTTAAGGCAGGTATGCGAGAGGTCAAGCTCGCACTTCTCGAAGCTGACGTAAACTATAAGGTAGTAAAGGATTTTATAAAAACCGTTACCGAGCGTGCAGTAGGCACCGAGGTTCTTGAAAGCCTTATGCCTGCACAGCAGGTAGTGAAAATAGTCAATGAGGAGCTGTGCAACCTTATGGGCGGCACACAGGCAAAGCTAAGTATCTCCTCAAAACCGCCCACAGTCATTATGATGACCGGTTTGCAGGGCGCGGGTAAAACTACCCACGCAGGAAAGCTTGCCGGAATGTACAAAAAGCAGGGTAAGCGTCCGCTTCTCGTAGCCTGCGACGTATACCGTCCGGCGGCGATAAAACAGCTTGAAGTTGTTGGCGGACAGCTTGAAATTCCCGTTTTTCAGATGGGAGACAAGGTGAGTCCCGTAGAGATCGCCAAAGCCGGCATTGAACACGCTAAAAAGCACGGTCACGATATGGTGTTTATCGACACCGCGGGTCGACTCCATATTGACGAAGTGCTCATGAATGAGCTTCGCGATATCAAATCTGCCGTGGAGCCGTCGGAGATACTTCTCGTGGTGGATGCAATGACAGGTCAGGATGCCGTCAACGTTGCGGAATCATTTAATGAGCTGCTTGACATCACCGGCGTGGTGCTTACCAAGATGGACGGCGATACCAGAGGCGGTGCGGCACTTTCTGTGCGGCACGTTACCGGAAAGCCTATCAAATTCGTTGGTATGGGCGAAAAGCTTGACCAGATCGAGCCGTTCTATCCCGACCGAATGGCATCCCGTATACTCGGCATGGGAGATGTGCTCTCGCTTATCGAAAAGGCTCAGCAGAGCTTTGACGAGAAGCAGGCGGAGGAGCTTGAGCGCAAGATGCGCCAGCAGACCTTCACCCTTACGGATTTCCTTGAGCAGTTCAAGCAGGTGCGCGGTATGGGTCCCATTGAAAACCTCATGGGCATGATTCCGGGAGTCAACGCTAACGCCTTGAAGGATGTAAAGGTTGACGAGCGTCAGCTTGACCGCATTGAGGCTATCATACTTTCAATGACGCCCGAGGAGCGCGACAAACCCGACATGATAAACGCTTCACGCAAGAAACGTATTGCGGCAGGAAGCGGTATGAAGGTCGAGGATGTCAATAGGCTCTTAAAGCAGTACGATCAGATGAAGCAGATGATGAAGCAGTTTGCGTCTATGACGGGCGGTAAGCGCTTCGGCAAAAAAATGAAGATGAAATTCCCGTTTTAACGGATTTCAATAAATAAAAACAAACAAAACATATTTTGGAGGAAAATTAAAATGGCAGTTAAACTCAGACTTACAAGACTTGGCGCAAAGAAGAACCCCTTCTACCGCGTTGTTGCGGCTGATTCCCGTTACCCCAGAGACGGTCGTTTTATCGAAGTTATCGGTACCTACAACCCCATGACCGAGCCTGCTGAGATCAAGATCGACGCTGAAAAGGCAAAGAATTGGATCAAGAACGGCGCACAGCCTACCGAAACAGTACGCGCACTTCTTAAGAAGAGCGGCGCTATTGACTGATAAAAATGGTCGAGCTTAAAAAGGTTCTCACCGATATCGCAAAGGCTATCGTAGACGATCCCGATGGAGTGGAGGTCAGCGAAACCGTTAATGGAAACGACGTTGAGCTTGTGCTTCATGTTTCCGAGGACGATATGGGCAAGGTTATCGGCAGACACGGCAAGATAGCGAAGGCTATCCGCCTTGTTATGAAGTCCGCAGCCAATATCGTGGGCAAGCGCGTTACCGTTGAGATAAGATAAAACTAAAAAGAGTGCACCTGCCTGTCACTTTTGTGAACGGCAGGTGCTTTTTTCGACAGAGGATTTGTCCTCTGCCGTTTTTGCGGCTGACTCCCTTGCTAAAAAGCCTTACATTGCGTAGGAAGGGGATCGCAAGAGCGGTGGATAAGGTGTTTGCGCCTCCCCTACGCCCGCCTCCGCTCGAATTTGGAAAATAGGGCACTATTTTGGATATTTGTGTAAATTGCAGTGTTGTATAACGGCTTTTATCACATTTTTATGTGCTTCCACTTGTAATATCTGATAAAAAATTTGCAATATCGGATGAAAAACTGTGACATTATTGACATGAGCGAAAAATCGTGATACAATGGTGATACGGGAAAATTTATTCATAATCCATGAAAAATTTAGCGAATCTTTAAAATATTTAGGAGGTTAACCATGAAAAAGGCACGTTTTATTTCATTGCTGCTTACAGCAGCGCTCGCAGTGAGCTGCTTACCTATGGCAGTTTCTGCAGACACCGAAGCAGAGAATCTGCTTGACGGCGCTACCTACACCGGTGTACAGGTAGAAACCGAGGAAACCGATGAAGATGGTAATCCTATCATCTCCAAGACAACCGTTAAGACGGCGGATCTCAAAGACCCCGATGGAACAGATACCGAGGGCGGCAACCACTTCTATTCGATTGCAAACCGCAAATACGATGCTGGACACGGCTTTTACATCAATTTTGATGTATCTGAGGATTTGGTGAATAAAGAGCTGTTTTACAAATTCAACATGCGCCAGGCACAGCCGATTTCTGATATTACCGCTTCGGGAAGCTACCGTCAGGCTAACGTACGTACTGACTTTTATATAGATGGTGTGAGGAAGGCACTTAGTAGCGCAATAGGTTACGGTTCTTGGGGAGCCGGAGGATGGCAAACCTTGGGTGAGACCTCGCTTGGTGTTGTTGAAACGGCTGGAGCCTACCAAGTGAGTGTTATAAAAGGCGGAGGTTCTCAGCACTATCAAGACATTGATGTTGACAATGTGCAGATTTATTACAAGGATGCTGAAGGCAATGAGGTATATCTCGTTAATGTAGGCGAGAACTTTGACACCACAAAGGATGCATCCGGCAACTATATTGCTGTTACGCCGGCTGACAGCAAAAAGGCTACATACTTTGAGGATATCGAAGAACCCTACACCATAGCATACTCCGATGCTCTTTCCAACACAGAGATTACAGTTGATCTTGCACAGACAATCGAACCCGGTGTATACACTCTCGGCGGTGAGTTCCGTCTTGGTGAGTTCACCACCTATGCAACTGACGGCACATGGGGTTCTGTCGACAATGCTCACAACGACGCTGACATCATCATCATGGCTGGCGATTCCGCATCCGAGGCTGTGAATGTTAACACCGTTTGGGCTGACTACGACTTCGAGTTCGTTGTTGAAGAAGCAACCGACACCCTTACCATTCTCGTTGACGGCGAAGAAGACACCGTTGCTGATCCTCAGAAGATCAACTTCAGAAACCTCACTCTCGTTCAGAGCGCTTCTTTCAGCAGAAAGATTTCTGCCGGTGAAGAAAACCTTCTCAACGGCACTACCGTAACATACAATGGTGCATACGAAGTTGGCAACGGTTATCTTGACATCCCCAGAAGAACCAGCGCAACCAGCACAGGCTATCTTACCATAAAGGTGAATGAGAAGCCTGTAGCAGGAAGAACATATTACCTCGGTTTTGACCTTTGGTCTCAGAAAGATAACGCAGTCAGACTTGGCATTAACAGCGCCGTTAGAGTATTGGAGTCTTATGCAGACGGTGTTATGTTAGGTGACGACGGAGCGGTTGTAACAAGCGGCGGAACGCCTCAGACAATAGAGTGGTATGACGGAAACGGCAATAAGTTCTCTTCTCCCGGTCATGGTAACGGTATGTTCATAATACCTCACGGCAATGCGGCAGGCACTGAGCCTGGTGCAAATGAAGTGAAATACGACTGGGAGTCTTACATAAAATCAGGCGTTGACACAGGTCTTAAGATGCAGAGACTTATGCCCGGTAATGAAAAATGGGAACACGCTGAGTTTTACTTTACTCCCACTAGGAACACCACAGATTCTATGGAATTCAGCTTTACACGCGGCTCCAATGGAAACGTTCATATCGGACAGATGAAGATTGACAATTTTGAACTCTTCTACTATGATGAAGACGGTGAAAAAGTAGTTGTTTACCTTAACGAGTTCAACAGCGCGGCTGATATGGTTACTACTGTTGGCGATAAGGTTTATGCTGAAGTTACTACTCCGTATGCTGATCTTGGTGTTGAAGTTATCCCCGCTACATACACCGTAACTCCCACCTCCGGTGGCGCAACCGCATTCTACGATGTTGCAGCTGTTGCAAATAAGGATGGCGAGTACACCTTCTCCGCTACTGTTGCTTCCGAGACTGAGGATAAAGCATATCTCGTAGTTACATACGCAGACGTCGGTTTTGTAGAGAGCGATTCCGTAGTGGTTACCGCTGAGGGCGTAGAGCTCACCATCACTGCTAACAAGGCAATCGAGAGCATCGAGATCGTTACCGAGATCGAGGACGAAGTAACTATATATAATGAAGCACTCACATACTCCTTCGACGCTCCTATGGGCGATGCTAACGGTGACGGTAAGGTAAATCCTCTTGACGTTGTTTACTTCCAGAGATACCTCGCAGGTTGGGCAGACTACACCGGCCTCAATGCTGACGTACTTGATCTCAACGGTGATGCAACAGTTGAAATGGGCGATGCTGTAGCACTTGCACGTCACCTTGCTCAGTGGATCGGCTACGAAACTATCGAAGGCATTTTCGATATGGAG
>JAZTWV010000023.1:0-11930 GCA_045636145.1 Candidatus Flemingiibacterium sp. | reverse complement strand
TAGCAAGCGGTGCAGAAGCTTGGAATGTAGCCGAGGCGCATAAGCCAATTTACAACCTCATCAAGTGTGCGGTTGTCGGATACATCAAACTGCGCCGAGCTTTCGTCCTCCGGCTCAGCCTCCGCATATCCGCCAACACTTGTACGGGATGCGCCGGATATCTGGGAAACGCCCAGACGGAGCACCTTTTCACGCACCTCTTTGGATTCGCGTGTGGAGATGATCATGCCCGTGTAAGGCACGGAAATGCGGATAAGCGCACAGATTTTAGCAAAAATCTCGTCGGAAATAGAGTTGTCGAATGCGGACGGGTCAATATCCTGCGCCTTTTTAATGCGCGGAACGGATATAGTGTGCGGTCCGACGCCATGAACGGCTTCAAGATGCTCCGCGTGCATAAGGAGTCCTGCAAATTCGTAGCGATAAAGCTCAAGACCGAAGAGCACGCCCAGACCCACGTCGTCAATGCCGCCCTCCATAGCTCTGTCCATCGCCTCGGTATGGTAGCAGTAATCATGCTTCGGACCTGTGGGATGAAGCTTTTCGTAGCTCTCCTTGTGATATGTTTCCTGGAACAGAATGTAAGTACCGATGCCTGCATCGGCAAGCTTTTTGTAGTTTTCAACGGTGGTTGCGGCAATATTTACGTTAACGCGACGAATAGCACCGTTTTTGTGCTTTATTGAATATATGGTGTTGATGGATTCAAGGATATATTCAATTGGGTTCTTCACCGGATCTTCCCCGGCTTCGATGGCCAGACGCTTGTGACCCATATCCTGAAGCGCGATAACCTCACGCTTTATCTCCTCCTGAGTCAGCTTCTTTCTCGGAATGCACTTGTTCTTCAGGTGATACGGGCAGTATACGCATCCGTTCACGCAGTAATTTGAAAGGTACAGCGGAGCGAACATAACGATTCGGTTGCCGTAGAACTGCTTCTTGATGTCCTCGGCAAGGTCGTACATCTCCCTTATCTTCCCCTCATCCTCGCAGGCGAGAAGCACGGAAGCCTCACGGTGTGTAAGTCCCTTGCACTCGCGCGCCTTATTTAAAATTTCGTCAATGAGTGCCATATCACTTTTATGCTCGTCGGCATAGGCAAGAGTGGCTCTGATTTCTTCATCGGAAATAAATTCCTCGGCTTTTAAAGATTTAATGTCGTACATGGTATATTATCCTTTCGTTGATTTTTCTATATATTCTTTGAATCGCCGCGCGACATATCGAGAACGCAGTTTATCTGTGCAAATCGCTGGGAAAGCTCCTTGATATGCTCCGCGGTTTCGTCTCCCGAGCACAGCTTATCGTTGTACAGAAGATATTTTTTTCTCACGTCCACCGGCGACAGATTTGGCATGACTACGTTTGCACCTGCAAGCACTCCGCGCTCTCTGCCATCCGGCGCGATAGTTCCAAGTGCCGTTGTGGCAGGAAGCAGAACCTTTGGTATCATAATTCTTGTAAGTGCAAGCATAAACAGGGTCAAATCAAGTGTTCCTGCGCCGAACTCGCCAAACGGTGTATCTTTATGAGGTATAAACGGACCGATTCCCACCATTTGCGGCTGAAGTTCACAGAGAAACAGCAGATCTGCGGCTAAATTTTCGCTGGTTTGATAAGGTGAGCCTACCATAAAGCCTGCTCCCACCTGATATCCGAGAGATTTCAGGTCGTAGAGGCATTTTTTTCGGTTTTCAAGCGTCAGCGACTCCGGATGAAGCCTCGCGTAGTGCAAATCTGTGGCAGATTCGTGGCGGAGAAGATATCTGTCCGCTCCCGCCTCGCGAAGTGCCTTGTATGACGCGTAAGGACGCTCGCCCACCGAAAGAGTCACCGCGCAGTCGGGGTGAGCTTCTTTTATGGAAGCTACGATATCGCAAAGGAGCGCATCAGTATAATGACCGTCCTCGCCGCCCTGCAAAACAAAGGTGTGGAATCCAATTCCTGCGCCGTAATCGGCACATTCAAGTATCTGCTCCTTTGTAAGGCGGTAACGCTCCGCGTTTTTGTTATCGCGGCGCAGACCGCAGTAATAGCAATTATTTTTGCAGTACGAGGTGAATTCGATAAGACCTCGCAAAAACACCCGTCTGCCGTAGTGCTCGTCGCGAAGTGCTTCGGCGTGACGTCGTGCGGTTTCGTAAATTTCAGCCGCCCTATCGTCGCCTCTGCGGAATGTATCTATAAGCTCCGCAAGCTCCGTTTTTTCGGGAAGCTCGCCATTTATTATTTTTTCGAGAGTTTTATTCACCGGCATCACCGACCTTTGAATAGATGGTTTTTGATGTAACTCCGCGCAGTGCCCCAAGCTTGCCGGACATTGCAGAGATAACGTCAGCCGGCGCATCCACCGCAACGCTTATTATGGATATCCCCCTCTCGCGGTGAGGCACGCCCATGCGTCCGATTATATATTCGCCGTATGTGTGAAGTATTTCGTTAAGTCTCGCAGTGGATTCTGTATCCTCCACCACGATTCCGATAAGTGCAACTCTTGTATTCATTATATCCTCCGACCCGGGGCAAACAAAAAACCCCGGCAAATCTGCCGAGGAACGCACAAATAGACACAGCTATGGTATCATCATTATCTGTACATCTTTTGTGTCGGGCGCACCCTCCACGGCAGAAGTTGTTAATTATATCACAATATCATTATATCACACTTTTTCAAGAAATGCAATAGTTTTTTGGGGAAACGGGTCGCTGTTCTTGAGCACATCGCAGAGCGATGTGCATAAAAAGCTCCGCAAAAAACTTTATACAAGGAAAATAACTTAAGTAAAGTCATAGTGATTGCAAAATTGTTAGGGCGCATAACTCGCGCCGCCTGCATGGCCCCGCACCATTCCGGCGGCTTGGGTTGGCGGCAATCGGTTGTGTGGTTGGGCGCGACCGCTTTGCGGCGCGCGGTGCGAATTTTCGCGAATTAACGTTAAAACCGTAGGGGTCGACGTCCTCGACTGTCCGTTCAGGGCGGCTTGCCGCCACCGCCCTACGGTGTTCGGCAGAGAATCTGTAGGGGTCGACGTCCTCGGCGACCCGTTCTTCGGTTGCTGAAATCGTGTGAAAAGGCGAACATCTTGCCATCAAAAAATTTTTATCGCACAAGTTTGTGCGATTTTCAACACTTTTTTGAAAAGTAGTGTATAATGTATGTTACATATAAAATTTGGAGGTAACATCATGTACACAGAAAAAGAATTGGCGCGATTCTGCCGAAATATAATGAATCTCCGTAAAATACACGGTCTTTCAAAAGCGAAAATGGCTGTAATTTTGGGAATTTCCTGTAAAACGCTTGAAATACTCGAAAGCGGAACGATTCCGAAGCGGCTGTCCTGCGAGGTCATTGTAAACGCGGCAAACTATTTTAACATTTCCCCACATCAACTGTTTATAAACGAAATACATACCGAATAACCGCAAAATCGGCAGGAGCAAACGCTCCTGCCGAAAGATTACATATATTTAAGACAACGTAATATACATTGATTGGTAAATTGAGAATATTGCATTCTGACGGGGCGTCGAGGACGTCGCCCCCTACAGAATGTGCGGCAAACCGCTTCTTGCCCTCTCACCCGCTTCGCGGGAGCTCTCCCAAAGGGAGAGCCTTACCGCCACCCAAGCCGCCGTAATGGTGAGGACCCATGCAGGCGGCGCAAGTCGGGCGCATTCCGCAAGGAACGGCGGGAGCAAGCCCCCGCCCTACGAGGTTGCGTATTCAACCTTTGCCGCACAACCAATTACGCCAACCCAAGCCGCCGTAATGGTGCGGGGCCATGGAGGCGGCGCGAGTGATGCGCCCAAACGATTTTGCATTCCTGTTGCCGTAGCGGTGTAGTATTTCTTTGAATAAAGTTCTTTGCCAGGCTTTCTTTCAAGAAAGCCGCGTAACTCCTACACAATACCTTACCGCTTACTTCTTCCCCATCAGCTTAACCATAACAGCCTTTTGTGCGTGGAGACGGTTTTCTGCCTCTTCGAAGATCTCGTTTGCATGAGCCTCGAATACCTTGGCGGTGATCTCCTCCTCGCGGTGAGCAGGCAGACAGTGCTGTACCATGGCATCCTTTGCCGCAACATCCATAACCGCGTCGTTGATCTGATAACCCTTGAATGCGAGTCTGCGCTTCTCTGCCTCGTCCTCCTGACCCATGGACGCCCAAACGTCGGTAAACAGAACATCAGCACCCTGTGCCGCTTCAAGTACGTTGTCGGTCATCTTGAACGCGTCGCCGTATGCCTTGGAGAAATCAAGCACCTGTGAATCGGGACGGTATCCCTCAGGACAAGCAATGGACACATTCATGCCAACGGTAAGACCGCCCACAATAAGGGAGTTTGCCATGTTGTTTCCGTCGCCGATGTAGCACATCTTGAGACCGTCAAAACCGCCCTTAAATTCGCGGATGGTCTGAAGATCGGCAAGTACCTGACAGGGGTGGCAGTAGTCGGTAAGACCGTTGATTATCGGAATGCTTGCATACTCGGCAAGATCCTCAACCTCTTTCTGCGCGAAGGTGCGGATCATGATGCCGTCAAGATAGCGTGAAAGCACGCGCGCGGTATCCTCAACAGGCTCGCCGCGTCCGATCTGAAGATCGCGGGAGGAGAGGAACAGTGCCTGACCGCCAAGCTGATACATACCCGTTTCAAAAGAAACGCGGGTTCTGGTGGATGCCTTCTGAAATATCATACCGAGAGTCTGGCCTGCAAGATGCTTGTGCTCAATGCCGTTCTTGGTCTCGTATTTGAGCTGCATTGCAAGATTTAATATGTCGTTTATTTCCTCTTTACTAAGGTCAGCCATTTTCAAAAGATCGTTGTACATTATGAAAAATTCCTTTCTGTATTGTTTTTTACGCAAGTGACGCCGCTAAAATTGCGGCACCCTTGTCAATTTCCTCGTAGGAAATCGTCAGCGGAGGAAGAAGTCTTATTACGTCCTTGCCGGCTGTGAGAACGAGAAGTCCGTTGTCGGCACAGGTGTGAAGAATATCCTTGGGATTGTCCTCGATGGCAAAGCCAAGCATAAGTCCGCGTCCGCGAACAGCCTTGACCTTTGAGGGATTCGACGCCATGACACGGTCGATTATATATTTTCCCTTGGCTTCAACCTCTGCTAAAAATTCCGGAGTGTTGACGCGCTCAATTATCTCAAGCGCTCCTGCGCAAACCACAGGATTTGCACCGAATGTTGAACCGTGCATACCTGCCGACAGCGTACTCTCCACCTTTTCGCCGCCGATGAATGCGCCGATAGGAAGTCCGCCGCCAAGACCCTTGGCAAGGGTGAGAATATCAGGTTTCACACCGAATGCTTCAAATCCGAACAGCTTTCCTGTTCTGCCGATGCCCGTCTGCACCTCGTCGAAAACGAGAAGCACATCACGCTCGTCGCAGAGCGCACGAAGTGCCTTTACATAGTCGGTGTCAAGCATATTGACACCGCCCTCACCCTGAATAGGCTCGGCAATGACCGCGCACACATCGTTTGTCATAGCCTCGCCCATGGCATCAATATCGTTTGCAGGAACGTACTTGAATCCCTCGGTAAAGGGGTAAAAATACTGATGGAACACGTCCTGTCCTGTTGCCGCAAGAGTTGTTACTGTGCGTCCGTGGAAAGAACTCTGCAAAGTGATTATTGTGGCTCTTCCCTCGCCGTATTTGTCGTAGGAATACTTTCTTGCAAGCTTAATTGCCCCCTCGTTTGCCTCAGCTCCTGAGTTCCCGAAGAATACACGGCGGAGTCCTGAAGCTGCTACAAGCTTTTCTGCAAGCTTTCCTGCTGATTCGCAGAAAAAGTAGTTTGAAAAATGTTGAATCTTACCAAGCTGTGCCGTAACGGCGGATATCCAGCCCTCGTCGCACCAACCAAGGCAGTTTACGCCGATGCCGCTGGTAAAGTCTATGTAAGTCTTGCCCTCGGAATCACACATTGTGGCATTTTTACCCGAAACAGGCGCAATTTCAAGCCGCCCGTAGGTCTGCATGATATTTTCCCTGTCAAGGGCAAATATTTCGTTTGTAGTCATTTTGACCTCCGATTACTTCTTAAACAGAGTACCGATACCTTCATCGGACAGCATCTCTATAAGGATTGAGTGGGAGATTCTTCCGTCAAGAATAACGGTGTGAGCAATGCCGCCCTTAACAGCGTCAACACAGCACTGTACCTTGGGTATCATGCCGCCGCTGATAACCCCCTCTTCGATAAGTCCCTCAACCTCGTCAAGACGAATTTCGGGAATAAGGGTGTCCTCGTCCTTAACATCACGCATAACGCCGCGAATGTCGGTCAAAAGGAGCAGGTTGGACGCGCCGAGAGCAATTGCTATTTTGCAAGCCGCGGTGTCGGCGTTGATGTTGTATACAGAGGAATCGTCGTCACCGAGAGCGACGGTTGAAACAACGGGAATGTAACCCTTTTCGATGTTGTCCTTGATTATTGAGGTATCAACCTCGTATATCTCACCCACGTTGCCGTAGTCGGCATCCCCATCAAGCTTGTGAGCCTTTATCATACCGCCGTCAATGCCGCAGAGTCCCACAGCCTTGCCGCCGATGCGCTCTATTTTATTAACAAGGTCCTTGTTGGTCTTGCCTGCAAGCACCATCTGAACGATCTCGATGGTCTCATCGTCGGTGTAGCGAAGACCATTTATAAACTTGGATTCCTTGCCCACACGATTAAGCATCTCGGAGATCTCCGGTCCGCCGCCGTGTACAAGAACCACGTTGATTCCAACGAGAGTGAGAAGCACAAGGTCGGATATAACCGCATCCTTAAGTCCCTCGTTGATCATAGCGTTGCCGCCGTATTTTACAACAATGGTCTTGCCTGTATATTTCTGTATGTACGGAAGTGCCTGTGTGAGAATAGTGGCTTTTTCCATGTTAGAAAGAAAATTCATTTTATGTTACCTCTTTATTGTGATACCGATGTGTTGGGTGTTTGCAGTTTGCGGCGGTTTGCGAAGCAAATTGCTGTCATTGACAGCAAAGACGCAAACTGCCTTGGTCGCAAATGCGGAGCACCGCCTCTTTGCAGTTTGCGGTGGTTTGCGAAGCAAATTGCTGTCATTGACAGCAAAGGCGCAAACTGCCTTGGTCGCAAATGCGGAGCATTTACGACCTATAGTCTCCGTTGATTCTTACGTATTCGTAGGACAAATCGCACCCGTATGCAATGGCGGATGCGCCGCCGCACTTCATGTCAACGTCGATCGTGATGTGGCGGCGAAGAAGAATGGTCTTGGCAAGCTCCTCGGAGAAATCAACGCCGCGTCCGTTCTCACACACTAAAATCTCGCCTGCGTGGGAGATAAACTTAACGTCAATCTTATCCGTGTCAATGTCAATGCCTGCGTAGCCGAGAGCGCAGAGGATTCTGCCCCAATTGGCGTCCGCACCGAACATCGCAGTCTTTACAAGAGATGATGAGATAACCGATTTTGCAAGTACACGCGCGCCCTCTACATCCTTGAAGCCGTGAACGTTGCACTGGATAAGCTTTGTCGCGCCCTCGCCGTCGGAAGCGATAGCGATGGAAAGACGGCGGCAGATTGCCTCAAGTCCTGCCTTGAATGCGTCAAAATCCGCACCCTCAGAAGTGATTTCAGCGTTTCCTGCCTTGCCCGAAGCCATAACTGTGACCATATCATTGGTTGAGGTGTCGCCGTCAACAGAAACCATGTTAAAGGTATCCTTGATAACCTCGGAAAGCGCTTTTTGGAGCATTTCGGAGGAAATCATAGCATCGGTGGTTATAAAGCACAGCATAGTCGCCATATTGGGGCGAATCATGCCCGAGCCCTTGCAAATACCGCCGATGTGAACGGTCTTTCCGCCGATTTCAAGCTCATAAGCATACTCTTTCTTCTTAACGTCGGTGGTCATGATAGCGCAGGCAGCCTTGTCGGATGCCTCGGCACCGTATGCAAGCTCTGCCACAAGCTGGTGAATGCCATTCTCAATAGGCTCGATGGGAAGCGGAACACCGATAACGCCTGTGGATGCTACGATGATATCGTCGGCATTTATATCAAGTGCCTTCGCAAGCATATCGCAGGTGGCGTTAGCCTTGTCGTATCCGTCGGTGTTGCAGGTGTTTGCGTTTCCGCTGTTGCAGATAACAGCTCTCGCCTTGCCGTTTGCAAGATGTGCGCGTGTTACGCCAACGGGAGCGGCGAACACCTTGTTGGTTGTGTAAACGCCTGCCGCTGTGCACATATCATCGGCAAGGATCAGCGCAAGATCGCGCTTCTGCTTGTTTTTGCGGAATCCTGTGTGGATTCCCGAAGCCTTAAAGCCTGCGGCAGCACATATGCCGCCCTCAATGGCTGTAATCTTATAATCGGTCATTTCAAAATTTCCTTTCGTTTATACATAACCGCCGTTGACACCGAGTATCTGACCCGTAACATAGGTCTGACGGCTGAGAAAATATATACATTCGGCAACTTCCATGGCAGTACCCATTCTCGCCATTGGTATCTCACTGACAAACGCCGCCATGTCATCTTCCGAAACATTCTTGTTCATATCCGTGTCGATGACTCCGGGGCAAACGCAGTTAACACGGATACCCGACGGCGCCGTTTCCTTGGCAAGAGCCTTTGTGAAGCCTATAAGCGCCGCTTTTGAGGTGGAATACTGCACCTCGCAGGACGCGCCCACCTGTCCCCAAATAGAGGAAACATTGACGATACTGCCCTTTTTTTCGTGAAGCATATAAGGGAGCGCATACCGTGTGCAGTCCATTGCACCGAAAAGATTGATATCAAAGAGCCTGCGCTCACGCTCAAGTGAGAGCATATCAAAAGGCATCATTTCATCAATTGCGGCGTTGTTTACAAGCACGTCTATCCGATTTTCAAAGCCTGCCGCAAATTTTACGAGAGTTTCGCACTCCTCACTGACTCCAACGTCCGCTTTAAAGATGTGAGCCTCGCCGCCGCTTTTGTTTATGTGCTCTGCGACTTCCTTTGCCGCATCCTCGGAATTATTGTAATTGACAATAACGCGCCACCCGCGCTCGCCGAAATACTCCGCCGCCGCACGTCCGATTCCACGGGACGAGCCTGTTATGAGAACCGTTTCCATTATCAGAACGCCGGAGGGATCATATTAAGTCCCATGGTTTCTTCAAGCCCGAAGCGGATGTTCATATTCTGTATCGCCTGTCCTGCCGCGCCCTTTACCATATTGTCGATGCAGGAAGAAATGATAAGCGTATTTGCGTGAGTATCAACGTGGATCGAGATATCGCAGTAGTTGGACATTTTTACGTTTTTAATGTTGGCGTATGAGCCGAGCTTTTCGATTCTTACAAACTTCTCGTTCTTGTAAGCATCGCACCATACGGTGTGAAGCTCATCGGCACTCATGGAAGCACCCTTGCCTGTCATGCGGCAGTAAAGTGTAGATTCAATACCGCGGTTTACAGGAAGCAGATGAGGCACAAATGTAACCCTTACAGGAGAGCCTGCAAGATAGGTCAGCGTCTGCTCGATTTCGGGAGTGTGACGGTGAGCACCTGCCTTGTATGCCGCAAATGCTTCGTTGGTGTCGGGGTAATGAGTCCCCTGTGTAAGACCGCGGCCCGCGCCGGTCACACCGGACTTTGAGTCGATAATAATATGGTCGGTCTCGATAATACCTGCCTTTATGGTCGGCATAAGCGCAAGAGAGATGGATGTGGGATAACATCCGGGATTGCCGATGATGGGCGCATCCTTTATCTCATCCCTGTGAAGCTCCGGAATGCAGTACACAGCCTCGGTGTGAAGCTCAGGGTGCTTGTATTCCTTGCCGTACCATTTGTTGTAGTCCGCTTCGTTGTGCAGACGGAAATCCGCACCGAGGTCGATAAGCACAGTGCCTGCCGCCTTGCATTTGACCGCCATTTCCTCGGAAACGCCGTGCGGAACAGATGCAAACACCACGTCACAGCGCGGTATTATCTCATCCACGCCCTCAAGAGTCATGGGAAGTATCTCTTTAAGATTGGGGTAGATGTCGTCAAGCTGCTGTCCCGTATTTGAAACGGAAACCACAGCTTCAATTTTAACCTGCGGATGATTTATAAGTATGCGCGCAAGCTCCGCACCTGCGTAGCCTGTTGCGCCGATTATTCCAACCTTTATCATTTGTTTTCCTCCAAAAAGCGATCGACGATCTCTATCTGATAAAGCACCGATTCCTTTGCAGGACCGCCGCGGACCTTTCTGCCGTTTACGCAGTTCATAAGGTCGATTGCCTCGTAAACGTCCTCGTCGAATATCTCGCATACATCGCGAAGCTCGGAAACAGAAAGCTCCTCAAGAGTCTTGCTGTTATCAATGCAGTACGCAACAAGCGTTCCCGAAACCTTGTACGCATCGCGGAACGGCATTCCTTTCTTAACAAGGTAATCCGCGAGGTCGGTAGCATTGATGAAGCCCTGCGCCGCCCCACGTCTCAGTCTGTCTGCGCGTACAGTCATTGTGGCAAACATGGAGGTGAACACCTCGAGGCATATGAGAGTGTTGTCGATAGCATCGAATATGGCTTCCTTGTCCTCCTGCATATCCTTGTTATACGCAAGGGGGAGAGATTTCATCATGGAATACAGTGCCATCATGTCGCCGTATACCCTGCCCGTCTTTCCGCGGACAAGCTCCGCAACGTCGGGGTTCTTCTTCTGGGGCATAATGGAAGAGCCTGTGGAAAAGGCATCGTCAAGCTCAATAAATCCGAACTCAGAGGAGCACCAGAGAATGATCTCCTCGGAAAAACGGCTCATGTGCATCATAAGAAGCGACAGATCAGAGGACAGTTCCAAAACAAAATCTCTGTCAGAAACACCGTCAATGGAGTTTTCGGTGACTTTTGGGAATCCGAGAAGCTCCGCCACACGCTCACGGTTTATGGGATAGGTGGTGGAAGCAAGCGCACCTGAGCCGAGTGGCATTACAGCCGTGCGTCGCTCGGTGTCAGAGAGTCTGTCATAGTCGCGCATGAGCATCTGCGCATAGGCAAGGATGTAGTGCGCAAAGGTCACAGGCTGAGCACGCTGAAGATGAGTGTAGCCTGCCATAACAGTGTCGGTGTGAAGCTTAGCCTTGTCCGATATTGCAGCGAGAAGCTCCAGCACACGTTTCTTTATAACCTTTATCTCGTCGAGCAGATACATACGAATATCCAGAGCCACCTGATCGTTGCGGCTTCTTGCGGTATGCAGACGCTTACCGGTGTCGCCGATACGGCTTGTGAGAATGGTCTCAATATTCATATGGATATCCTCGGCGTCAACGGAAAACTCCTGCTTTCCGTCCTCGATGTCGGAAAGAATCTCAGTGAGCGCCGCCACTATTTTGTCAGACTCGCTCTTCTCAATAATACCGCACTCGCCAAGCATAGTTGCGTGAGCGATAGAGCCTGTTATGTCCTGACGGTACATTCTTCCGTCAAAAGAAATAGAGGAGTTGAAGTCGTTAACACGGGAATCAACATCCTTTTTAAAACGTCCTTGCCAGAGTTTCATCTTAATATTCCGTGCGGAATCGCCTGAATCCGCATCCTTTCCAAATGTTCTGTAAAACCAAAAAATTTCCCCTTCGTGGGGATTATTGGGGGCTTGCCCCCAAACGCGCCGACTTCGGCGCTCCCCCAGCAAGAGGGAGACGCTGCGCTCACACGCCGCTCCGCCCTCCCTCCTGCACCACCCACCAGCCTCGGCTGTAATCATTTCTCGAGGATGGGACGGTATGTGCAGGTGGGGATAATATCGTCACTCGCTCGGGGTCATTATCATCTCTCTTGCTGTTTCCATGAGCTTGTCGGTGATGTTGATGCCGCCCATGATTCGGGCTACTTCGCTGACGCGTCCGCCAAGGTCGAGCTCGGTCACCGTTGTGGAGACCCTGCCGTTTTCC
>JAZTWV010000022.1:0-5947 GCA_045636145.1 Candidatus Flemingiibacterium sp. | reverse complement strand
GAGCTCACCGGATTCAACGATCTTCTTGATCATCTGCATGTTAGCGACGAGTCTGGGCTGGAAGCCGACAGAAACGATCTTGCCGCTCTTCTTTTCAGCCTTAACGATCTCTGCAGCCTCTTCAAGAGTTACAGTCATAGGCTTCTCGAGCAGAACGTTTACGCCCTTTTCAAGAGCATAAATGGTGCACTCTGCGTGAGTTGCATTGTAGGTACAGATGCTTACTGCATCAAGCTCCTCATTGTCGAGCATTTCCTTGTGGCTGGGGTAGAAACGAACATTTCCGGGAACATTCCATGTTTCCTTGAACTTTTCTGCCTTGCCGGGAATGAGGTCTGCCATTGCAACTACCTCAACGTCGGGCATCTCATTGTACTCACGGATGTGAGCTTCTGCGATCCAGCCTGTACCGATGATACCAACCTTAAGCTTCTTGGTGGTGTCGATAGCTGCTTCTGCTTTTGCCTGTTGGAATTGGCTAAGTACTTCGTCTGCCATTTTTAATTCCTCCAAAATAATATAAATTGCGATATGACTGCCGCGCCCTGCCCTTCGCGAACCTACGTCGCAACGGTATACAGAACGCCGTTTCGCCATTCACAACTCTATTATAAAGCATTGAGCGGAGGAATGCAATAGGTTTTGTAAAAAAAGTTATAAAATTATGACAATACGACTTTATGCCAAAGCTCAGTTGTAGATGGAGCTTATGCGGTTGTATGCATCGGCAAGCTCATCCCAAGTATCCTTGTCAACTCGTCCTGTTATGGGCAGTCCGTGCCTTTTTTGGAATGTCATTATATCCTTTATTGTAGCCTCATTGTACACACCATCCGGTGGGAGACCGTCAATGTCGTCGTAGGCGTTGGCAAGCAGACGGAGCATGAATTGGACGATTGCGACAATGTCCGAATATTCACCCTCGGATATTTCATATCCTTCCTCATTTGGAAAAGGTGAGATAGAATGCGGCGGGGAGCGTCGGCGAATTGCATTTGTGTATTCTCTGTATATAGCATTCCATGTGGCATTGTCAGTTTCGCCTGTGGGGGGAAGACCGGCACGCTCCTGAAATGCCATCACGGCGGCGGCTGTCTCCGGTCCGTAGATTCCGTCCGGATTTACAAGCGGTATAATTCCGCCTGAATCATGGTGCAGTTCTCTGAGATACCGCTGAAGCTCGGAAATATTGTTTCTGTTGTCTCTGATATCCCTCATAAATATGACCAATCCTTTCTTACGAGTGCGAAGCTTTGTGTCGTTTTTCGGACTTATGACAGCGTATTTCCGCCGAATTGCCCCTCGGCGGCTGTGTTTCCGTAATATATATCGCTGTAAGCATCGGTAATGGCGTCCCAAGTCAGTGCGTCCACGATTCCGGTGGTACTTAGACCGAAAAGCGACTGCGCCGCGATGACTGCGTCCCGTGTGGCGGTGCCGAAGATGCCGTTTACTTCCACAGTGGGAATTTCGCTGTAGACCTCCGAGAGTGCGCGCAGATATTCCTGAAGCAGCGCGATTTCATCTCCCTGCATACCGAATACCAGCAGATAACCTGGAAAAAGCACCACCGGGGTTTCACCGTAGTACTCTGGGGAGGATATGAGTATGCCGCGGTATGCGTTATAAAGTGACACCCATGTTTCCTCATCCACGACTCCCGTCACAGGAAGACCGTAAGCCTCTTGGAATGCCCTGACAGCTTCTTCCGTTGAAGCACCGAATATGCCATCGATGGCAACGGTGGGGATCACCGCAAGATTTTCTCCAAGTACGTTCAGAAAATACTGAAACTCGCGCACATATATGCTCTCGTCGCCGCGGGACAGCTCGGTTGGAAACTGCGCCGAAACGTCCGCAAGACTAAGTCCCTCGCTTGCAAGAGAATTGAGACGTTTTACGCCGTTGTAAAGCTGGAGTATCTTATACCATGTGGCAGGTCCCACGATTCCGTCCGGCGTGAGGTCAAACACTCGCTGAAATTCCCTGACGGCGTTATCTGTGGAGATGCCGAACACTCCGTCTGTAGGGTATATTTTCGGGATGGACGGGTAATTAGCTGATATGCGGTTAAGTCTTATCTGGACTGTGCGAACATCATTGCCGAAATTTCCGAGGCGGAGCGGACGGTAAGGCTGCGAGGGTGTAAAGGGCAGTATAGGCGTGTCGGTGTTTAGGCTTATATCGCTTCCGTAGTATGTGGTAAGTATATCGTAAGGGGTAAGACCCTGCTCGGCGAGGTCTACGCTTCCCCACTGAGAGAGTCCCTCGCACTGCACCTCTATTCCGTCGCAGTATTGTGCAAACAGCGGCTGGACTTCGCCTTGGCGTACAATGTAGTCATTGAAAATACTGTCAACGATGGTGGAGATGTTTTCAAATATATCCCGTCCGCGCACAAAGGATTGGTCAATGGCAGTAGAGTTGGTGATGTCGAAATCATATCCGCGGCTTCTGTAATATTCGGTGTATATCCTATTCAGTGCATAGGATATCTGGGCGTAGATATTTGCGCGTATGGCATTTTCCGGCCACGTGGGGTAGATTTCGCTTGAGGCTACGTTTTTTATGTAGTCTGTGAATGGAACAGTAACATTTTCGGCGGCAGAATCCGGTGCACCGAGATGTACCGTTATAGTTTCCGGTATGTAAGGGAGGGGCATTGTGATTATCCTTTCGTGACTGTGATAATAGGAATTTTCGTGATATTTCGCAGTGTTTTGTATGTTGACAAGGTGGGAACACCGCGAAATATCACGTTGACGGAGTTTTAAAGGTCTTGAGTGGTGTTTTCCGATATTTCTATCCCATAGCGAGGATATACGGTTTCTGAATCATACTCCGCAAGGGGAAGCATCTCCACAGGCTGAATAGATGTCACACCGGCAAAAACGGGGACGTTTGTGTTAGTAACTGTATAGTATCCTTCCTTTTCTATTTGCAGTGTGTATGTGGCGTAGGGTTTTACATTTCCGGGAAGCTCCGATAGTGAACGTGCAGGGGCAGGAAGCTCGATTTTTTCGGTTTTGCCGCTCATGTCGGTGTTAAGTACGGTGAATATCGAGCTGTTGTCGGGTTCCTCATACAGCACGGTGACAGAAGCACCGCCAAGGGGTATTGCTCCGCGCGCTGTGGAAACATTGACTACAAGATAGCCTACATTTTGAGGCTCATTCATAGGTTTTACCTCCTTTTTAGGCAGGGAATCGTATGAAAATATTTTTTCATAGCAATGTCAGTGTATGCAGAGATGTTTTTTTTGCTACCGGATGACCTTTACCTCAAAAAAACGAGGGTACTGCATTCGATGCAGCACCCTCATGGGACTTAGGAGAAAATTTCACCTATAAATTCAAGAATACGGAATTTTATCCTGATGTCAGGTGAATCCCCGGTTATTATTCGTACCTGCGACGGTGTGAGACCTGCGGCTACAAGCTCGCTTTCATCAACTTCCGCGCCGGTACACAGGGTGGGGAATACTACACACCACCAATTTTGCCCTACTGCTTCGCCTATGCGTATTTGCAGAGATGTATACCTGCCTGCAGGCAGTGCCATGGCGGCATACCTTCGTGTGGGATAATATTCCTCCGCGAGCCGTGCTGTGACGGTGTGATCAGAACCATTTTGTATAAGCACATTCGCCGCGGCGGACTGTATTTCGGACAGTGAATCGGCAAGAATCGCTTCCGCCGCCTCCTTGCTGTGAACATCCGCGAGCAATTCCGTAACTGTTTCTGTTATTTCATCGCGCACTTTAAGCTTCAGTGCCTGATCGTATTCGCTGTCGGAGTTTGCAATAACATGGAGACGTATGACGTTACTGTACAGTTCACCATCCTTGGTTGTCGGCAAAGCGGCGGATATGGGCAGCATGAGAGCGGTGAGAACGGAAAATGTAAGCAGAAATACTGTAATTCGGTTATGCATCTTGATTATACCTGCCATAAAATAAAATCGCTTCCTTATTGCGTCAGACCTATTGTTGACCGCAAATCCGGAAGCGATTCGCTTTATATAAAAATATTCCGTTTTTCAGTGCATTCTCAGTTTATAAATTTCCTGAGTGGAAGAAGATCGGGGAATACAAAGTATTTTCGAAACAGCTTTGCCGCAGTGCCAATGAGCGTACCGTTTAAAAGGGCACTCACCACAGTGCCGATTCCCATGCCCTCGAAATGCATAAATCCGAAAAGGACAAAGGAGAGAATGACGGAGAGAATAAGGCTTGAAAGATCGTATGCGGTTTTGAGCCTGCCGACTCCGATGCCGCTTTTTGTGGAAAGCTCTTTTATAAAAAGCTCATAGGATTCCGGCGGAAGATAGGTGTTAAACAAAAGCGCAATCCCAATTGCAACGCACAGCATTCCGCATATCATGACAATTATGCGTACTGCCATAAGCTCCAAAGGGATAAACGATGTGGGAATGAGCAGTGCGTCAAGAGATAAGCCGAATAAAAATGCGGTGAGGAAAGAGAGAAGATAGGATATTTTGAATTTCCTCATAACAGCTGCTGTAAGGAGTATAATAAGCGCTTGGAATATGTAGTTTGACATTCCGAAAGAATAGAAGGGCAGGTACTGTGAGAGCTTTGCATGGATTATGTAAGAGGGTGCTACAACCATGGAAAGTCCGAAGTCTGCGTGCGTTAAAAGGGCATTTCCAAGGGCTGTCATGAGAATGCCCATAATATATGCAATTTCAGCGTGGATTTTTATTTTTTTCATTGTGTATCTCCAAAGTATTATACTGTCATAAAAGACCGTTTATATTTTACCATGTACCGTGCCGGATGTCAAGAGTTGACAAATTTTTGTGAGCATGATATAATTTATTTACCGAAAGGCAGGTGCGCATATGAAAATCGATAGACATCTTAAAATAAAGCTTGCTGTCGGCTTGCTCCTCGTGCTTGCCGCTGTTTTTGTATTTCTCATATACGTACCGCCAAGACCTGCAATGGCTTCGTTTTACGGAATCGCACTTATTGTGGTGTGGTATCCGCTGACGGCGGTATTGTACGGAGCGTGTGCGGCACTCTCTGCGTTCCGCGATTATTTGTATGTTGCCATAATGACGGTGCTGTTTCTCACCATCTCTCTTCTTAATACGGTAATACGGGATTTTGCCGAGCCTCAGGCGGCTCTTGTTTATACAGGCATGGCGGTGGCATCGGCAGTGCTTACTTCCGTAATTATGGCTATAGTAAAAGGAATAATGCGCTCATGGCGTGAATACAGGCAAAAATCCGGCAGAGCCTGATAAGCGGAGTTTTGAGAAGTGCAAATTTAATGTAGTAGGGGACACTTATGGACAAGATATGGAATGAGATGTATGATGCCGCAAAGGCAGTGCTGAATGAGCGAAGAATTTCGGAGTATGTTACCTGCGGCGAGGTATCGGCGGCAGTTCTTTCAAAGTCGGGGAAGATATACACAGGAGTGTGCATTGACACCTGCTCAACACTTGGAATATGTGCGGAGCGCAACGCTATTTTCAATATGATCACAAACGGTGAGCACGAAATAGACAAAGTCCTCTGTATATTGCCCGACGGCTCAAGCGGTGCACCCTGCGGTGCGTGTCGTGAACTTATGGTACAGCTTATGGCAGGGCATTACGGCGATATTGAGATAATGCTTGATATTTCCACGGGACGCACCGTGAAGCTCGGTGAGATAACACCGGAATGGTGGATAAAATAAACATCCACCCGCCAAGCGGGTGGTTTTTCTTATGCGGGCATAGCCCTATTATCCTCGCGATGCGTAGAACGCACTTATACGGTCTGCCAGCTGCGCGGAGACTGTTACTTGCTACCCGTGAACGGGCCTACATCGCTAATCGTTAATTGTTCGCCTAACATATCCTCTTTCAATTGATTGGATATGTACTCCGCAATTCGGCTCTCGTTCTTTCCTACCGTATCAACGTAGTATCC
>JAZTWV010000021.1:0-46273 GCA_045636145.1 Candidatus Flemingiibacterium sp. | reverse complement strand
TCATCCGCGCTGCAATCAACGTCAAGAAGAACCACGCTGACTGGAACGTTAAGCCCGAGATCATGATTCCGCTCGTTGGCGAAATCAAGGAGCTCAAGTACGTTAAGAACGTTGTAGTTGAGACCGCTGACGCTGAAATCGCAGCAGCAGGCTCCGATATGCACTACAAGGTTGGTACTATGATCGAGATTCCTCGTGCGGCAGTTACCGCTGTCGAGATCGCTAAGGAAGCAGAGTTCTTCTCCTTCGGTACTAACGACCTTACTCAGATGACCTTCGGCTTCTCCAGAGATGACGCTGGTAAGTTCCTCGGTGCTTACTACGACAAGAAGATCTACGAAAACGATCCCTTCGCTAAGCTCGATCAGAACGGCGTTGGTAAGCTCGTAGCTCTCGCTGCTGACCTCGGCAGAAAGACCAGACCCGACATCAAGCTCGGTATCTGCGGTGAGCACGGCGGCGACCCGTCCTCCGTTGAGTTCTGCCACAAGATCGGTCTTAGCTACGTTTCTTGCTCGCCCTTCCGTGTGCCGATAGCAAGACTCGCAGCAGCTCAGGCAGCTATCAACGAAGGCAAGTAATTCTTTGAATTACTAAATCTAAACAGAAAATATATGAGCCTTGCACAGCTTTGGTGCAAGGCTCATTTTCTAAGTATAATAAAAAATCCGCCGATCGGCGGATTTTTTATTATATTCGACTTAATACCTTTGCGAATAATCGCACACATAACTTATAAATTTATTCTATTTCTTCAACCATCCAACCAATTTTAGGAATCCAATCACTACAACAGGAACAATGACAAACCAAAACAAAACGGGAAAATTTATAACCAAAAACATTATGATACCGAGGACAATACATAGCCATTTTACAAATTCCATCGAGATACCTCCTAGTTGTTTAGCTCAATAATGGATTATTCAATACCTGTATTTACCCATTTGATATTCTGAGTCAATCCTTTTGTAATGCTAAGATTGATGCTGGTTTATCGCAAGGAATGCGTCAACATATGTCGCAAATGTTGATACTCGATCACCTGCGCGCTTATTTTATCTTAGAATCACAGTAACAGCAACGATTCTCGCCGTCTACCGTCTTTGTAAGCTCAGGCAGATACTTTTCGTGGTTGGTGATGCATCTGGCATTGTGGCAGAATGCTTTTTGCGGCAGAGGATATGCAGGACAGCGTCCTGTACGCTCAGCGCCAACAAGCCGCGCAAGAAGTGCCATTCGTATAAACATACCGTTCTCCGCCTGCTCAAAGTAAACGCATCTCGGATCATCGTCAACCTCATAAGCGATCTCGTCTACCTTCGGCAGAGGATGAAGCACCGCAAGATCAGCCTTTGCAAGCTCCATCTTGTCAGAAGTGAGGCGGTATATTCCCGACTGCTTGGCGTAATCCTCGGGAGATTTGAAACGCTCGCGCTGTATACGCGTCATATAAAGCACATCAAGCTCGCCGATGCATTCCTCAAGCGTGGAACACTCTCTTATCTCACAGCCGTTTGCCAAAAGCTCATTGGTAACAAAAGTGGGAAGCTTCAGCTCGGGGGTGGATATAAGCACAAATTTGTTTCCCTTGAAGCGCATCAGCGCACGGAGCAGTGAATGGACAGTTCTGCCGTTCAAAAGGTCGCCACAGCAGCCTACAGTAAGTCCCTCGGTCTTGCCCTTAAGCTCGTGGATGGTCATAAGGTCGGTAAGAGTCTGAGTGGGATGCAGATGACCGCCGTCTCCTGCATTGATTACCGGGCAGTGGGAATACAGCGACGAAGCATACGCCGCACCCTCTACAGGATGACGTATAACCACAACATCCGCATATCCGCTGACTACCTTTACAGTGTCGCGGAGGGTCTCACCTTTAGCAACAGAGCTTGATCCGGGGTCGGAGAAACCGATGATCTTTCCGCCAAGGCGCATCATTGCGGTCTGGAATGACATCTGTGTACGGGTGGACGGCTCATAAAACAGCGTCGCCATTATACGGCCCTTGCACACGTCGCGGTACTCTGCAGGCGCTTTTTTTATGCGGAAAGCAAGAGCGCGAAGCTCCTCCCATTCCTCAAGTGACATATCGTTAAAATCAATAAGGTTTCTTATTTTCATATACAGTCTCCTTAGATAACACCTTTTTTGAGAATAATGTTGGCATAAAGCGCGGATTCGCTTGGAGCAAGTACGCAGTAAGCTTTTCTTGCACGCTCGTAAAATTCAAAACGCTCTACCTCTACAGGTGCTTCTTTAGTATGGGGAGCGATCAGCTCCTTATAAGTATCCCAAATAGTGGTCTTAACCGTATCACCGGGAGTTACCGCCATAAGGTACACCGGCTTTTCGTAAATATCAAGCGGAAACAGTTCAAGAATAGCTTCGAGAAGTTCAGGTATTCCGTGACCGTCTGCTCTCACAAGATTTCTTGCGTTTGATGCCGCCGGGAAATTACCGTCGGCTATAACTATTTCGTCACCGTGTCCCATCTCCATAAGTATTTTAACAAGCTCGGGGGACAGTATCTTCGGGATCTTCTTAAGCATATCAGTTCTCCTTCTTTATAAGTTCCAATTTTTTTACTATTGTCGCCGCAGTGCGCTGCGGAAATGCGTTGTAGAATGAATAATCCGCCGTTTTTCTGTATATGGGATAGCGAATTTCAAGTAATCTTCGATAATTTTCAGGATCGCCGTTTATGGGCGGTCTTTCCAGCACATTTTTATCTGCAAGCACACTGTCCGCATTTCTTCTCAGCCATACGACGGTACACATCTCAGAAAGTAATTCACGGCTTGGCTCATAGGTTGGCAGTCCGCCTCCGCAGGACAGCACAGTAATTTTTTTACTGTTCTCGAACGTAATATCGCGAAGTGTATCAGCCTCAATCTTGCGGAAAGCTTCCTCACCTAGCCCTGAAAATATCTTCTTTATTTCCCCATGCCGTCTGATAATTTCATCGTCAAGGTCAACAAACACCGCATCAAGCTTTTTGGCAAGTATTCTGCCAACGCTGGATTTACCGCACCCGGTCATGCCTATAAGTGCAATAGTATTATTCTTTAATTCTGCCATATTTATCTGTTCCTCAAATATTCATCAGATATAATCGCGCAAACACCGATATCGCGGTATGCCCCCTTTATAAACATGGAGGATCGCCTGATCCCCTCAAAGCTCATTCCGCATTTTTCCATGACTCGGCGGCTGGCATAATTACCGATGATATATTTTGCCTCGATACGGTGGGCGTTAAGCTCCGAAAAACCGAAATCAATCACTCGCATAACCGCCTCGGTAGCAATCCCCCTGCCCCAATAGTCGGGATTCAGCACATATCCTACTTCAGCACAGTTGTTTGCAAAATCAATGGAGGTAAACCCACAGGTGCCGATCATCTTTTTTTCATCATTCAGAACAACAGCCCAATCGTAAAAATCTCCTGCCTTGTACTGCGCCTGAAGATATCTGAGATAATCCTGAGTCTGCTCAGGGGATTTATGGGAATCCCAAAGCAGATATTCCGTAACCCTTTGAAGCCTTGCATATTCGTACATATCCCGCCAATCCGAGGTTTTCATACGTCTGAGCGTAAGCCTTTCGGTGGTAAGCGTTGGAATTTTGGAAAACAGGTCAAATATAAAAGATTTTTTCAACTTGGGCACCTCCCACAAAATTCCTTAAATTATATTATACTACATATTTCGCCGCATTTCAAGTATTACGGCAAAATTTATTTTATACTTGCAATTATCAAAAACATATGTTATAATATAAGTAAACAAATGTTCGGTTTGGAGGTGCAGCCATGTCCAGAGTTATATTTCATGTTGACGTAAACAGTGCTTTTTTATCTTGGGAGGCTGCACGCCGTGTTAAAGAGGGACTTCCCGACCTGCGCCTTGTGCCGTCTGCGGTTGGAGGCGATCGCGAAGCCAGACGGGGTGTGATACTTGCAAAATCAATCCCTGCAAAGAAATTCGGCATAAAAACCGGTGAGCCTGTAGCCGCCGCACTGAGGAAATGCCCTTCTCTTGTATTGGTAAAACCGGATTTTAAGCTCTACACACAATGCTCACGTGGATTTATCGCAATATGCAGAAAATATGCCCCTGTGGTAGAGCAATTCTCCATTGATGAATGTTTTCTTGATATGAGCGGCACGGATATCATGTATCCGGACAAGCTTCATGTGGCAATGCTCATAAAAAATGAGATCCGCGACACGCTGGGATTCACGGTAAACATCGGAATCGGCGAAAATAAGCTGTGCGCAAAAATGGCAAGCGATTTTACAAAGCCTGATCTGATCCACACGCTTTTCCCGTCAGAAATCCCCGAAAAGATGTGGAATCTTCCCGTAAGGGAGCTTTTTTCGGTAGGCGCGGCAACGGCTGAGAGTCTTGAGCGCCATGGGATATACAAAATCGGAAATATAGCCCAGTGTGACGTAAATCTGCTCGTTTCCATCTTCGGAGAGAAGCAGGGGCATCATCTTTGGCGATATGCCAACGGAATAGACGACTCGCCGGTAAA
Source organism: Candidatus Flemingiibacterium sp. (assembly GCA_045636145.1). Classification (GTDB taxonomy): domain Bacteria; phylum Bacillota; class Clostridia; order Oscillospirales; family CAG-272; genus Flemingiibacterium. The sequence goes on along the minus strand of JAZTWV010000021.1, from coordinate 41,734 downwards.
TTCAGAGCCGGAAGCTCCTAAAGGATACAGCAATTCCACTACCCTTGAGCGCGACATAACATCCTATGCCGAAGCGGAGCCTGTAATACTCGCCCTGTGCGACAGTACGGCATCCAGAATGCGCGCTGACGGAGTGAGAGCTTACTGCATCACGGTGTCGACCAGAACCGCCGATTTCTGCGACCGCTCACACGGAAAGAAGCTTGATGCTTCCACTGATATAACAAGTGAGATATATAAGCTGTCAATGAAGCTTCTTCGTGAGCTGTGGGACGGAAAAACACCGCTCAGACTACTCGGTGTGGCTCTATCCGAAATAGACCGCGGAGATGCTGTGCAGTTATCCTTATTTGACAGCGAGGAGTCGATAATAAGGCGTGAAAAAGACAGGAAGCTTGACCGTACTGTTGATGAAATACGAAAGAAATTCGGTTCGGGCACGATACGCCTTGGCGGGGTCACTCATGAGGTTGGAAAAAAGCACCGCGCCGAGATGGAAAATGACAGAGACAACTAAAAAACGCCGCCAAGTGCTATCAATAAAGCACTTTGGCGGCGTTTTCAGCATAATCTTATATTATTTTTTTCGTCCTGCCTTAAGCATGAATACAAGAAGTCCTGCAAGGTACACCGCCGCAATGGCGATTACCGCAAGGCTGGCGTAGAACCCCTTTGCGCCAAGGCTGACGAGCAGCAGTACAGGCGCTCCGAACACGATACCGAAGGAGCTTCCCGTGATGAGATTGTTTGCCGCAGGAGTTTTAAATTCCGGATCAAGCTCACGGAGCAGGAGCACGCCTGAGCTTATAGTTCCCGTAAGCATACCGTACATTGAGAAAAATCCCTCGTGTGTGTAGTTGGGATAAAGCTTTTTGCACATTATCTTCAGATAGATGAATGTGGCAATACCTCCTAACAAAGCCATAGCGATAAACGGTATCCACATTCCTTCAAGATCGCTTATCTCAATTCCGGCGATTCCCGCAATTATCATAAGATCAAAAGCAAGACCGGATATACGGGACAGCAGATAGTTGTTCTGATACTGACGGCTCATGAGCTTTACGGATCTCAGTCCGGAAAGGAGCACACGGCATCCCGTTGCAACCACAGAACCGATTATAAAATTGAAGCCCCAAAGCAGTGTGGAGACAGTTCCCGCAAGTCCGGGTGCCACTGCCTGAAGAAGCGATGTAATGCCCCATGTTATAAGATAGGTAACAAGATAGATTATCGCCACAAATGCAAATTGAACGGACAGCTTGTCAACAGACTCCGCAATCGGTATCTCACCGTTATGCTGGAAGGTATCAAGCGTTACAGAGCCTGAAACATCTGCCTTTTCGCCGGCTCTTCTTACCATTCCTCGGCGGTTGTAAATATTAAGGAATATAACGCCTACAACACAAGCGCAAAGATATCCCATCGCCGACAGCGACAAACCGAATGTACGTCCGCCTGCCATTCCGAGAGCCTCGTATGTTGTACCGACGTTATTGGCTTGACCCGGTCCCTGACCGTATGCCATGGGGAGCAGTATTCCGCTGGCAGGAAAAAGCTCCGGCATAAACGAAATTGCAAATCCAAGGGATATAACAAGTCCCACTATTGCCTGCACAAGATATGTACTTACAATAAGCGCACCGCTTTTTGCACCTATCAGTGCACCGGCATCTGCTTTCTTTTCCGGCACGCGCAGAGCCATAGCTATAAATCCAAGTGCAAGAGCGTGATATGTAAGCTTTTCAAGGAATTCGCCGTCGATATAAATAATTCCGGTTGTGCGAAGTATGAGCAAAATAAATCCCGACAGCACCGCGATCGGCATAAGGCTCTTATTTATAAAGGGAATCTTTCGCTGCATAATATTTGCAAGCAGTATCAGTGCCGCCATAATGCCCATCTGAATTATGGGTGCCCAAAGCTCTGTGTTGTTAGCTGAAAAATCCATTGTATTCACCCTTCCTTTGCAGTAATTATCGCATTTTTATCTGATTGTTTTTTCAAGTATCCGAAAAGCATAGGAAATTTAACCGCGTTTATCCCATCTGCCGGACGAAGCTCAAAATATTCTTTACCCGATGAAAATACCACAACACGCCTGCCGTGGAATGCCATGTCGTTTATGGACTCAATTGGGAAATTACGTTCTCCTATAGAAAGTCCGTCCGGTGACAATACAGCCTTTCCCTTGTATTCAATCTCGGCTTTGCCGTCAGCGATAACGCTGAGCACCGCAGATTCCATAGTGTAAGCATCACCGCGTTCTGCCGCCGCAAGAACCTTACCGCGCTGCCATTTTGCAAGCTCATAAACGGTTTTGTACCTGCATCCGTCAATCATTCCGTATTCGTCAAAGACAAGCTTCATTTGGCATTTTTGGCACACAGCCTCATTTCCGCTTGAAGCAATACTCTCAACAGCACCGCATTCCGGACATATGAAAAGAAGATTTTCGATTTTCTCGGCAAGTCTGCGTCCCCTGTACCGTTTTGGCTCGGCAAGCTGTCTTTCGTATGCATCCTCGTGAAGATCACGTGCTATTACGGCGTTTATTTCATCAACACTCATGCCTTCAAGCTGTTCTTTCGTGTAAACACCCACAATAGCTCCGTGGGAGCTTCCGCGGCGAGTACCGTTTGACCATCCTGGCGAGAGGAAATATCCGCCCACAACTTTATATGTAACAAGTCCGCATCCGGCTCTTTTAACCATCTGTCCTGTGGTGGGGGCAATTTCGGACGTAACGCCGTCCCATGTGCGCACACCTTCGGCAAACATTGCCACGCTGTCACCATGTCTGAGCTTTCGCATGATATCAATAATAGCGTGTGCCGCGCTCATGCCCTTCTTTCGGACAATAGGCTCAAGTGCAAACTTTATGAGGGGATACGCACGTTTCCAACGTGTAATATGCTCGCTTGCCACAAAATACATCTGTTTTTTAAAGGATACACCCACAAGCAGAGGGTCGTAGTCGGTTGTATGGTTTGACAAAACGATGTAGTTTTCGGGAAGCGTATACTTTTTATGCGCCATCTCATAGGTGTATCCGAATTTCAGTCTCAGGAATACTCCAACGAGGGGACGCAGAGTTCTCCAAATTATCTGATGCTTCTTACTCATGCTAACTCCGTCTTTATCTGTGAAATAATGTTACAGTCATTGGTAAGCACCGTATCAATACCCATTTCAAGGTACTCGCGTGCTTCCGTCACGTCATCCGCAAAGAATATGTTGCAAATTATACCTTTTGCGTGTGCTCTCGCTATCATTTCCCGGTTTACAAAAGGTTTAAAGAACTGCACCTTTTCAGCCCCAAGGCTTATGGCACGCTCAACAATATCCCAAGGTTGCTTTGAATCGTGTCCCACGCATATTGGAATGTGGGGAGCATATTTTTTGAACTGCGCTATATCCTCGTCAGCTTCAACCACAAAATACACGTGCCTTTCGCAGTCGTATTTTCGAACAAGTAACACGATCTTGTTTATAAGCGGTATATCGTAAGGTCGTCCGAGAGGCATCAAGTGGACATTCATAACGACCTGCCCTGCGAACTTTTTTAGTATGTCCTCAAAGCGAACAGCTTCGGGCGATATGCTGTCAGCCAACACAAATTCACCCTCGGCTGTGAGCCGCAAATCAAAAGCTATTTCGTCCACCCCAAGTCCTACCGCCGCGCCGAGTGCCGCCATAATGCTGTCTGGAACAATCCTTTGGAATCCGTTTTTTGCGCATATGCGCGGATATTTCATAATACTGTCAAACGGCACCACAGAGGGTCCGCCCACACGGTACTGCCACGGTTTTCTTCCGTATTCGATATACTCGTGGTGCGCCGCATCGGGGTTGCCGAAGCCTGCCGGCTTAAGATGCTTGTCGTGCGGATCAAATTCCACCGCAAGGGTGCCAAATTTTCCTCTCATATTTCCAAGGACCTTACCGTAGGGTGACACTGCCATAGATGCACCGCAGATCTGCGAATCCTCACCGAAGCTTACCGATGAGCGAAGCACATAGGCATTGGTATTGTAAGCAAGGAAGCGGCACATTATCTCAATGGCATCGTGAGTATCGCTTCTCTGAAGCGAGCAGCCTATGATTATATCCACATTCTGTCTTGCTATATTTGCAAACGCCTCGTAAAAGTAAAAGTCGTAGCAGGTAAGAAAACCGTATCTTATTCCTTCAAGCGTGATAACATACGGCTCGGAGTATTCGTTTGCATAATCTTCATCAAGCCGCAGGACCTCGTTTTCAAAAGGCGGAATATGCCTTTTGAAATATTTTCCGGCAAGTCTTCCCTGTCTGTCATATATATAGGTGGTATTTATAAACGCTCCGTTTTCATCGGAAAGGGCATTTACAAACACCAGCGAATTGCATCTTTTTGCGGTGTGTGCGCACCTTTCAAGGAGTGTATCTATATACTTCCTATGATAAAAGAGTGTTTCTTCAAGAGTTGACGTGGCACACGGTATATCACTGTATTCGGGAAGAATAATAATGTCCGCAGTATCATCGCACCGCTCAAGCTCACCAAGCTTATAGGAAAAATATTCGTCTGAAAAGGACACATCCCGTGAATACGGCGGTTGAATTATGAAAGCTTTCATAGTGTCCTCCTTTGTCACAGTATTTTCCACAGATATTATAACAAAAACCAAGTAAAAAGTCAACCCATGAAGCACATCAAATTTTAACTCACCGAAAACTATTGATATTTCCGTCATTTTGTGGTATACTGTAGCATAGTAAACAAAAAGGAGACTATCAATGAAAAAAATGCTTTCCCTCTCGCTTATTTTAGCCACGCTCGCGCTTCTTATCACATCCTGCGGTAACACTACCAAGATGACCGGCACTCATACTGCCGATATCGTTATAAAAGACTTCGGCACCATCACCGTAGAGCTTGACGGCGACAGCGCGCCCATAACAGTCGGAAACTTTGTCACCCTTGCAAAAGAGGGCTTTTATGACGGTCTTACCTTTCACCGCATCATTGAAGGCTTCATGATGCAGGGCGGCGACCCCGATGCCGACGGATTCGGCGGCTCAGGCAAGAACATTAAGGGCGAGTTCAAGCTTAACGGCGTTGACAATCCCCTCTCCCACACGCGCGGTGCGATATCCATGGCTCGCGCCAACGATTTTGACAGCGCAAGCTCACAGTTCTTTATCGTTCACGAGGATGCCGTGGGTCTTGACGGACAATATGCGGTTTTCGGATACGTTACCGAGGGAATCGAGATCGTTGACGCTGTGTGCGAAGCGGCAAAACCTATTGACAGTAACGGCACCATCCCTCTGTCGGCTCAGCCTGTGATTGAAAGCATAACCATTCGGGAATAATTCCCGAAATACATAGCGGGAAATCCCTTATCGCACTTGACATCATAGCGGACACATGGTATAATATACTACATAACATTCACATTTTCCAAGGAGACACATCATGTCAAAAATCATACTTACAGGCGACCGCCCCACGGGAAAGCTTCACATAGGTCACTATGTCGGCTCACTTCGCCGCCGCGTGGAGCTTCAGAACAGCGGTCTTTACGATAAAACGTATATAATGATTGCCGATGCCCAGGCACTTACCGATAATGCCGACAATCCGGAAAAGATACGTCAGAACATCATAGAGGTTGCTCTTGACTATCTTTCCTGCGGTCTTGATCCCACAAAGTCTACCCTTTTCATTCAGTCACAGATCCCGGAGCTTTGCGAGCTTTCGTTCTACTATATGAATCTTGTAACAGTATCCCGTCTTCAGAGAAATCCCACCGTTAAGGCGGAAATTCAGATGCGCAACTTTGAGACCAGCATCCCCGTGGGCTTCTTTACCTATCCTATAAGCCAGGCGGCGGATATCACCGCTTTCAAGGCAACCACCGTGCCCGTTGGTGAAGATCAGCTTCCCATGATTGAGCAGACCCGTGAGATCGTGCGCAAATTCAACGATGTGTACGGCGAAGTTCTCGCCCAGCCAGATCCGCTTCTTCCCACCGAGGCGGCGGCACGCCGACTGCCCGGCACTGACGGCAGTGCAAAGATGTCAAAATCTCTCGGAAACTGCATTTACATTTCCGAGGATCCTGCTGAGCTTAAAACCAAGGTTATGAGTATGTTTACCGACCCCGATCACATAAAGATCACCGATCCCGGCAAGATCGAGGGCAACACCGTATTCACGTACCTTGATGCTTTCGCAAAGAACGAGCATTTTGAGGAATTTCTCCCGGATTACGCAAATCTTGATGAGCTTAAGGCTCACTATCAGAGAGGCGGTCTCGGCGACGTTAAAGTGAAGAAATTCCTTCTTTCTGTGCTTGAAACAACTCTTGAGCCTATCCGTGCACGCCGTGCGGAATATCAAAAAGATATTGCCGGTGTTTACGAAATCCTCAAAAAAGGCAGTGAGGTGGCACGCGAAACCGCCGCAAAGACTCTTGACGAGGTTAAGTCGGCAATGAAGATCAACTACTTTGACGACGAGGCACTTATTGCTTCTCAGGCTGAGAAATACAAGGTGTGACGTGTATTCATCGTGTATAGGGGTACGGTCGCTTTTTTGAAAAAAAGCTCCGCAAAAAACTTTATACACGGTAAATACTATACCGCTAAGGCAACATGAGCTTGTAATCGTTAGGGCGCACTACTCGCGCCGCCTGCATGGCCCCGCACCATTTCGGCGGTTTGTATAGCTGTAATCGTTTGAAGATTCAAAGAATGATTGCGGCACATCCGTAGGGGGCGACGTCCTCGACGCCCCGTTCAATGCCACTACTCGCGCCTGTTCCATGGTCTCACACCATTAGACAGGCTTATATGCCAGAACCAAAAAACACTCGCTGTATGAAAGATTACAGCGAGTGTTTTTATTTCCTGTTATACAGTCACGAAACGGTGCTGACTGACGCTTTTTGCGATTCTTCCCTTTCGCGGAGCAGTTCTTCTGCCGCATCAAGGATAGTGCGGTCATTTTCATAGGTAATGATACGTCTTGCCTGCTCATATGAGCAAAGGCGGTATGAGCTTACCTCAGCTTCCTGTATCTTTACCGCATCCCCGTCAAAACGTCCGAGGAAATACACCGACTCCTTGGTAGTACGCGAGCTGAGCGAATATACTACCGATTTTCTGAAACCTTCGATAAGCGTAATATCAACGCCGGTTTCTTCCCTGACCTCACGAATAGCGGTCTCCTCCTCGGTCTCGTACTTCTCTATATGACCCTTAGGCAGTCCGCAGTGACCGAGATTCATGCGAATTATGAGATATCTGCGCTCATTTCCGCTCTCTGTGTAAACGACAGCACCGCACGATTTCTCACGCAGGCAGTATATTTTAAAAGTGTTGCCGCTTTCCCAATAGTCCACAGCTTCCGCTATCTGATACTGCATCCAAAGCTGTTCGTCACCATTTGCTTCCGAAAGAACCATAGAAAACGCACCGCTTCGGTCATCCATCAGTATGCCTACAGCTGTTCCGTCAATAAAAGTGCCGATATCCTCAGATGCACATATAATATATGCGGTATGTACGCTGTAACCGTCATTTCCGTTTATGACAACCGTACCGCGTGCAGTATTTTTGTATCTTGCATACACACGCACGGTATATGTCTTTCCAAGCATAGATTCGGCAAATCCTCGCTCGGACTGCTCAATATGTCTGCGATTTTCAAGCGTATATCTTTCAGCCACCCGGTCATCTCCTTTCGTGAAATACTTTTCATAAAATGCTTATTTTAGAATCAATTATATTCATTATAACATACCTTTAAATATTTTTCAAGATAATTTAATAAAACTTCACAAATTTTCGCTGTTTTTTTGCAAACAATAAGCATTTTAGGGCATCGGCACAGCCCTGATAACTGATAAAAGGAGAATAAACAACCGTGGTTCCATATTTCTATTTTCCGCGGAGTTCAACTGATACATCGCCGTTTTTTTCGATAACAAGGTGCATTGGACGGATATATTGATTGTAAAACTGCGTACACTCCGCCTCGGTCATGTGCACACGGGTGTTTTTGTATACCTCATCAAGCATTTCTTCAACATTAAGGTTTATGTGCTCCAAAAGATACCTTTTTGTCTCGCAGACAAGGGCGGCAATTTTTATTTCATTTGAATTTCCGGTACAAAAATCATCTATATAGCAGTAGAATATATCCCGTCCTCCGAGCGCGGCTTTAATATCCGCCCCGCACTTCTCATATTCAGCCATAACGAGAAATTTTGCATCAGGAAGAGAATCTATCAGTGCCCAATAGTCCGAATCGCTGGAAGCAATAATGAAGGAGTCCACCGCGTTTGTAAAAAACTCCTTTGATACTCCGACAGACAGCTTTATGTCAACAAGGGATTTTGTCATTTTCACCCGTTCAGTCATAATATGCTCAACCGCAACGCCGCCGCAGTAGCTTTCAAACAAACGCCACGCCGTAGAAGCATGGATGTCGTTGTAAAGAAATATTTTGCTGATTTTTGACACGGTATCAGCATCGAGATTGTTAAGAGTTGCAATAAGCTTATAAGGGTCAGAATTTTCGCAGTCCACCACGATTATAGTTTTGGTTGACTGCTCTATGAACTCATAAATGCTGTTCTTCACACTGCTCATGGCATCGGTGACTTTGCTGAGATCATCAAACCGCTCACCGTGAAGCTTATAAAGTAAGGTGCAGAATTTTTTATCATTATACAGTATATTTCCGCAGTCGTCCGGCACCCAATTGATGTACATTTGATACGGATATTTATACCTGTTGGCGTAATACACCGCGGCGGCGTTTTTTGTTCCCTCTATGCTTAGTCCGTCCGGCATTATAAAAAGATCCCGTATATACGAAAAATTAAGCCAGATGGGAAACAGATCGCGGCAATTGTTTATTCTGTCCGATATAACACGGTTTATTTCAAGTATATAGTCAACCGGCTGACGACTGTTCTTTTTGACTATATTTATGCCTGCCTCCGAAAGATAGGCTATGGCATCAGCAGGGACAAATTCCGGCATTGTCAGTATGGTGCGGAACTCCCTTTGCATAAGCTGATTTATGTGACCGAAATTGCGCTCTATTGCCGTACGAAGCCGACACAGCTCACGTATTATCCGCGCCCCCGAATGCTTTTCAAGGGCATCGTAGTATTCAAGCTGCGGCGGCTCATATTCGTTTTCGAACTGCTTTTTGTGTACTCCTATGAGATAAGCGACCTTGGACACTATTATACGTGTGCTGTGGTAATATCCCACACCGCCACTGACTCCCGATTTATTGGTATCCGCTGAATTATTGGAGTTATATGCTTCCATGAAAAAGCTTTCCTTTCATAAAATTTATGTACTCCTTATTATTATAGCAAAGATACCGCAGTTCGTACCGCGGATATTGTCGCAGTCGGAGAAACGGATCGGCAATTTGCGACATTTTACATCGAATAGCGCCCCAGACTGTCACCTATTTTCTTCAAAGCTGCCCCCTCGATACGGCTGACATACGAACGTGAAATCCCAAGCTTTTTTGCCACCTCCCGCTGTGTCACCGCACATCTTCCGCCGATGCCGTACCGCATTGATATGACCTGCCGTTCCCTTGGCGAAAGCTCGCTGTTTATAATTGAAACTGCACGCGCAGAACGGAGCTTTACATCAAGATCGTCCGCTATGGTATCCTCTGTTGCAATGATATCGCCCCATGTCAGCGGATTTCCGTCTTTATCTGTATCTATAGTCTCATTCATGGACACTTCAACAGCAAGCTTTTTCTGTGAGCGAAAGTACATAAGTATCTCATTCTGCAAGCACTTTCCGGCATAGGTAGCAAATCTTGCACCGTTTTTCGGATCGAATGAATCCACCGCTTTTATAAGTCCTATAGTACCTATCGAAATGAGATCATCCTGATTTTTGCCTGAAGCGTAATACTTTTTTACAATATGTGCCACAAGCCTCAGATTGTGTTCGATAAGCTTTGAGCGCGCATCCATATCACCGTCCTCGCGCATTAGTCTGAAGCATTCCCTCTCCTTCTCCGCCGACAGCGGCGGCGGAAAAGCCCCCTCATATGACACGCCTTCCTTTACTCGAAGAAACAGAAACAAAAAGTGCGAAAGCATACCCTCAAGTAATCCGAACATAATGTTCCTCCCACAAAATAATAGGACGCCGATATGATACCGACGTCCTTTCATATTATGCGAATTTACAACAAATTATGCCCTACAAATTATGCCCTACGCTGTGATTACCTCAATCCCCATATCCTCCGCGCGCTTGGTCAGCTCATGCAGTCTCTTATGCGTAGTATCGCCAAGCACTATAATACGGTCTGCGTGACTCAGTATGTATTCGGTGCCGTAAAGCTCCCCCACAGGTTCAATAATTTCGTCAGCTCGCTCAAGCATTCCGAAATACCGTTCCCTGCGTTCCGGATGCCATCTGTCCGCCTGATCCTCGGAGTTTGGAGCTGCGGTAAAGGTTATCTCTCCGCCAAGCTGCTTTATGGCATCGCACGCCTCTGCCCCCCACATGGGAGCGCCCTGCTCAACAGTTGATACAAAGCCCACGTATCCTTTCATAACCGATTCCTGCAAAGCTGCCACAAGGCGGTATTTCATAATTGCACAAAGATAATAATCCTCATCGTATCCAAATTCAAGCTCGTCCGGTCCTTCACCGAAAATAGCACACATTTTTGCGTTTCCCATTTTACTTCCTTTCCTCCGAGTAATCTCGAAAATAACTGTTTTTTCGGCTTTTTTCCTGCCACTGACATTATTTTACCACATTTCTCGCGAGAATTTTGTCGAAATATGGTGAGGAAATAAAAATATTTAATTGGTTTTCTCCGCAGAGGCGATTCAGGAATCGCTCACGGGTTGCTTGTGAATAGTCCTCTGCTTTTATTGAATGAAGATCGCAACTCAAATGTTTACAGTATGTATAATTTCAATAAAATAACGCAAGAGATTTTTTCTCTTGCGTTATTTTATTGAAATTCACTGCAATGCGGCAAGATTATCCCAATCAATATCTGCTTCATCAACGAATCCGCTGTTCTCCGCCGCAGCAATATGCTTTGCTTCCTCGGAGGTAACTTTAGTAAAATCGGGGTCCCACGCAAGCACAAGCTTCTTTATAAACTCATAAGCGAAGTTCTTGTCGTCCTCCGGCAACATATCCATCAGCCTTGCAGCATCCATTGCAACATTAGACACTTGCTTGCCCTCCTTTTCTATTTATAAATATCTCCACGGTTTCCAACATCAATGATAAAAAGAATTTCAACTTGCTGCTCCGCACCATACTTATAGATGACACGCCAAGAACCAACCCTGAGTCTTTTTCGGTTATCGGTATACCCCTGCATAAGTTTTATATCACCGACAGGTGGTTGTAAAGTTAGACCGTTAATAGCCTCCTTATTCTTGTAACCGATTTCTTATCAAGCTTCGCTAAAAATCTCAAAGCATCCTTTGAATATCTTATTATCATAAAATACATTCCACCATTAGTATATGTTTTCTCTATCTCTATCTTAACATATTATCGGCTAAAGTCAATAAATTAAATGTTAATTTTTTTGAAATGTACACATATTGCAAAAGTTGTAATTTTTTATAAACATCGCATCGTCGATGTGTACGGCATATAAAACAATCGAAGGGGCGATTCACGAATCGCCCGCGGGTCATTCATGAATGACCCCTACAAAATTTCTTTTATACTATAAACATCGCGTCTCCGAATGAGAAAAACCTGTACCTTTCTTTTATCGCTGTCTCATATGCCGAAAGCATTATTTCACGGCTGGAGAAAGCGGAAACGAGCATCAGAAGCGTGCTTTCGGGAAGATGGAAATTAGTGATAAGCGCATCGACCGCCTTAAATTTGTAGCCGGGGTAGATGAATATTCCCGTGTCGCCGTTCACCGCATGAACAACACCGTTGTCATCCGCCGCCGATTCAAGGGTGCGGCAGGAAGTTGTTCCCACTGCCACAATACGTCCACCTGCGGCACGACGCTCGTTTATGATACGTGCGGACTCCTCACTCACACTTATAAACTCCGAATGCATAACGTGGTCTGTCAGGTTGTCCACCTTTACCGGACGGAACGTACCAAGTCCCACATGAAGCATAACAGGGGCTATGGCAATACCCTTTTCCTTTATTTTTTCAAGAAGCTCCTTTGTAAAATGGAGACCTGCCGTAGGCGCCGCCGCAGAGCCTTCGGTTTTGGCGTATACGGTCTGATAGCGGCTTTTATCAGAAAGCCGTTCTGTGATATAAGGCGGAAGCGGCATACTGCCTATCTTATCAAGCAGTGTGTAAATAGTGTAGGCATCGTGGTCGTATACGAATTTAACGAGGCGGTTTCCGCCCTCTAAAATCTCGTTTACCTCTGCACGAAGAAGTCCATCTCCGAATATAATAACACTGCCGGGCTTCACGCGCCGTCCCGGTCTTACCATGACTTCCCACGTGTCAAGCTCGTTTTGCCGGAGCAGGACGAATTCTATCTCAGCTCCCGTGCCCTCTTTTATGCCGTAGAGACGAGCCGGAATAACCTTGGAGTCGTTTATTACAAGCACATCGCCGGGGTTAAGATAATCTATTATATCGTGGAACACCTTATGGGAAAGTGCCCCTGTTTTTCTGTTCACCGTAAGAAGCCTTGACATATCACGCACCTCGCTTGGATGCTGTGCAATAAGCTCCTCCGGAAGATCGTAATAGAAATCCTTTGTGGTAAGATCAGTATTTATACGTTCGTTTGTTATCATTGCTTAAAATATGCCCCCTTTATCAGTAAATTTTATAAGGTTAGGTATTGACAAGCGCGTGTAAATATGTTATCATATTGTCAGTGAAAATTTAACACTGTTATGATAGAGGCGCATTCTCCGAATAGTAGGTACTGCGAGGCTTCGCCGCCTGCGACCGATACCGAAAGGCTCTGAGTGCCGAAGATTTTCCGCGCGGCGAGGCGCGGCATATCTGGTCTGTCGGATAACATCCGCCCGACTGTCATCATTCATAATGATGGAGTGCTATCTTAATGTATTAAGTATCATCGGGTCACGTTGTACCCTATATATTATAGTACATGGATAGCCGGTTTTCAACCGGTTTTTTATTTTTTTTACACCGTTTGCGAAATTTCTCATTAAGTATCAACAAGCGGCAGAAAAAATCCTCGCCGATTGTACATAATTCACCGCAAACGTACAGAGTGAAAGGAAGATTATCATGTCAAACAAAGAAACAGTATTCACAGGCGCGGCTGTCGCCATCGTTACCCCGTTTACAAACGACAAGGTAAACTACGAACAGCTTGGTATGCTTATTGAGCGTCAGATAGCAAATTCCACCGACGCTATTGTTATCTGCGGCACTACCGGCGAATCCTCTACCCTCACCGATGAGGAGCACCGCGAGTGCATCCGCTACTGCGTTGAGAAAACCGCCGGCAGAGTTCCCGTAATTGCCGGTACAGGCTCAAACGATACCGCATACGCTATTGAGCTGTCGAAATACGCCTGTGACGTCGGAGCAGATGCTCTGCTTCTCGTTACACCATACTACAACAAGGCAACCCCGAAGGGTATGATTAAGAATTTCCTCGCCGTTGCTGATGCAACCGACAAGCCCATCATTCTTTACAACGTGCCCTCACGCACAGGCTGCAACATTACACTTCCGGTATACAAGGAGCTTGCAAAGCATGAGAGAATCGTTGCAACCAAGGAAGCAAGCGGCAACATAAGCGCTATTGCAGAGATCGCGGCAGAGCTTGGTAATGACCTTGACATCTACAGCGGAAACGACGACCAGATCGTGCCGATCCTGTCCCTTGGCGGTAAGGGCGTTATCTCCGTGCTCTCAAATGTAGTTCCGAAGGAAACTCACGACATATGCAGACTTTGGTTTGAAGGCAAGGCAAAGGAGTCAGCAGAGCTTCAATTAAAGCTTCTGAAGCTTGCAAACACACTTTTCTGCGAAGTAAATCCCGTACCCGTAAAGACCGCCATGGCACTCATGGGCTTCTGCTCCGAGGAAATGCGTCTTCCCCTCTGCGAGATGGAGGATGCAAACAAGGCAAAGCTTGCGGCAGTTATGAAAGAATACGGCGTAATATAATCCCCCTGCACATATCGTACCACGTAATAAACGCAAACACAGGAGATCAAAAATGAAGGAAACCAGAATACTTTTCTCCGGAATTTCCGGTCGCATGGGCAAGGCTACCCGTGCGGCGGCGGACAGCAGCGAAGAATACAAAATAGTTGCCGGTATCGATGTTGTTCCCTCTGTTGATACCATACCGATATTCAGTACCCCCGATGAGGTGAATGTGGAGGTTGATGCTATCATCGACTTTTCCCATCACTCAGCCACACCGAAGCTGCTTGAATTCGCCATAAATAAAAAGCTCCCCATCGTTATCTGCACCACAGGACATACAGAGGAGGAAACGGCACTTATAAAGGAAGCTGCAAAATTCATCCCCGTTTTCTATTCAAGAAATATGTCCATCGGTATAAATCTGCTTATCGAGCTTGCTAAAAAAGCGGCGGCGGTGCTTGGCAGTGACTTCGATATTGAGATCGTCGAAAAGCATCACAACAAAAAGCTGGATGCCCCCAGCGGAACAGCTCTTATGATAGCCGATGCGGTTGCCGACACGGTGGATTTCGACGCGGAATATACATACGAGCGTCAGTCAAGACGTGAGCCGCGCCGCAAAAATGAGATTGGTATCAGCGCAGTACGCGGCGGCACTATCGTCGGCGAGCACGACATAATGTTCTGCGGAGCGGACGAAATAATAACGGTGAGCCACAGCGCGGCATCCCGCGATGTATTCGCACGCGGCGCACTGAGAGCGGCGGCGTATATTGTTGGAAAGCCGGCAGGCTCCTACGATATGTCAAGAATGATTGCAGGCGAGTAAACCCTAAAAAACAAAAAATCAGTATGCCCTTATCACGGCAAATTTGTGCTGTGATGAGGGCATACTTTTTGTTTTTCCGTTCTTCCGGACGGAATTTTTTCTCTTTTTAGTGGTTTTACGACTTTATGCGCATTTTATGCTGATTTTTTTACATTTTTTACGTATTACCTATTGACAAACGTGTATATTTGTGGTATAATATGCGCATAGAGAGCAAAACAGCTTGCATCTGCTCAAAAATCTGACGGAAGGAAGCTTTCGCCGCGCGAAAGTATCGGAAATTTATGGCTAAAGTATCAACCAACATAACCCTTGATGCCGACACAAAGCAGAAAGCACAAAAACTGCTTTCTGAGTTTGGTCTCGACCTTTCCACTGCGGTAAACATTTTTCTGAGTCAGATGGTGCGCGAAAACGCAATTCCCTTTGTCATAGGCAGAGATGTTTCCAATACCGAAACGCAAAGCGTCCCCAAAAAGCGCAGACAGCAGGCAAGCGAGGTGCGCGAGTAATGAACACCGCACCGCGCATAGCCGCAGTTGTAGGCCCTACCGCTTCCGGAAAAACCTCACTTGCAATTGAGCTTGCACAAGCGTTTAACGGAGAGATAATCTCCTGCGACTCCATGCAGATATATCGCGGAATGGACATAGGCACAGCCAAGCCCACGCCGGAGGAAACCAAGGGGATACCCCACCACATGATTGATATTGTGGAGCCAAGCGAGAATTTCTCCGCCGCAGACTATGCTCCTTTAGCGAAGAAATCCGCAGACGATATACTCTCTCGCGGGAAACTCCCCATATTCTGCGGAGGCACGGGATTGTACCTCGATTCAGTTATAACGGCAAACGATTACGCCGATGTGGAAACAGACCTTGCTCTCAGAGCTTCACTTTTAGAGGAAGCCGAGCAAAACGGTGCAGATGCGCTCTGGCAAAGACTTTTTGAAGTCGATCCGGAGTCGGCAGCTGTCATTCACAAAAACAACATTAAACGTGTGGCAAGGGCACTTGAGATTTACCTTTCAAGCGGGATCACCAAAACCGAGTGGGACAGACGTTCCAGAACTCGCCCTGCTCCATATGCGCCTGTAATAATTGCTCTTGACAGAGACCGCGAAGAGCTGTATTCGAGAATCGACCGCCGCGTGGATATCATGATAGAGTCGGGACTTGAAAACGAGGTTCGCACTCTTGTTGATTCCGGCAAGCTCCCAAGAAGCTCCACCGCCGCGCAGGCTATAGGCTACAAAGAAATAATCGAATATTTCGACGGCAAATGCGCACTCGCGGAGGCTGTGGATCAAATAAAACTCTCCACAAGACACTACGCAAAGCGTCAGCTTACCTGGTTCAGACGAAATCCGACAGTAAATTGGATAAAATCTGCCGATAATTTTGAAGATATTGTAAACATTGCGAAAAAGCTATTAACTTAACGCAAATTATGTGATATAATATACTGTGATGTAATATACAAACCATACTCACCAATATCTTTGAGGTAAAGGATGCAAAAAAACAAAGAAAAGAAACAAAAAGACCCTGCCCTCGGATTTATAGGATATTCGGTATCAATAATACTCTCCGTTATAGCTGTGGTCTATCTCGGTTATCACTTCGCAAACAGCTTCGGCGCAGAGCTTTCCACAGAGTATGCGCTTCAGGTCACAGAAAGTGATGTAATGGAATTCGACGCCTACATACTGAGAAGCGAATTTCCAATCAGTTCAACTGTTACAGGCGGCATCGGATACAATTACCCCGACGGCACAAAGGTGCGTGTCGGAACAGAGGTTGCATCTATCTACGGCGGCGCGGTTACTCATAGCAGCGATACGCGCGACGAAATAATAAAGCTCGACGGAAAAATAGAGCTTCTTTCCGAAAGCAACGACATACGCGGTCTTGCCGCATCAGATACATCCACTCTTGACAACCGTATAGACGAATACTATATGACCATCCGAAAAAATGCGGAAGAGGGAGTGTACGACAATCTTCCAAAGCGTCGCGATGAGCTTCTCACACTGCTCAACAAGCGTCAGGTAATAACAGGCAGAGTGGACAGCTTTGATTCTGTAATCGAAAATCTGAAAGCCGAGCGGGATATACTCACCGCATCACTTGACAATGTCAGCGAGACGGTAACGACGCCGCACGCAGGCTTCTTCTACTCCTCCCTTGACGGTTATGAGTCGATCTTCACCTCCGTGGCGGCGGAAACCATGACGCTTTCGGATTTTGATAAAATGATAAATTCCGAGCCTGTCACATATCCTTCCACCGTCATCGGAAAAATAACCACCGACTTCACATGGTACATCGCCATTGAAACTACACGCGATGAGCTTCGCTATTACAATGAGGGTTACTCCTACAGTGTGGGGTTCCCGTACAACAACGACACGAAGCTTACAATGAAGCTTGACCGAATCGTTGCTCCCGACGGCGAAACCCGAATACTTCTGCTCTTTTCATGCAGCAATGTTCCGGAGGACTTCAGCTTCCGCCGTATGCAGCCTGTAGAGATAGTCAGAAGCTCGTTCACCGGATATAAGGTTCCGATATCAGCAGTGCGTCTGCTTGACGGAAAGATGGGTGTATACATTCTCGTTGGAAACACAGTGAACTTCAAATACATCGATGTTCTGCTTGAATCCGACGGATACTACATTGTAAGCCCACAGGATCCGGAAAACGATCCCGAATATTACACCAAGTTAGGGCTCTATGATCTCATAATAACCGCAGGCAAAAATCTTACTATCGGTAAAATGATATCATAGCCCGAGGGAGAAAAAATATGGACACATCAAAGAGCAGTGATCGCTTTGATCACGCCCTTATTGCCGAACGGCTTCATAAAGCCAGACAGGAGATCCAAGCTCTTTCTGGCGGCAGGGACATAAAACTGCTTGCCGTCACCAAGACCGTCCCGGTTGAGGTAATAAACTACGCAGTAGACGAGCTTTCTATTGACGCCATAGGCGAAAATCGGGTGCAGGAGCTGCTTTCAAAATACGACAGCCTGCACAAGCCGAAATCCGGCAAGCTGGAAATACATCTTATCGGCTCACTTCAGACAAACAAGGTCAAGTATATAATCGACAAGGTTGACATGATAGAATCTGTAGACAGTCTGAAGCTTGCCGCCGAGATCGACCGTCAAGCCAAAAAGCACTCGCTTACAATGGACATACTCATCGAGGTCAACATAGGACGCGAGGAGCAAAAAGGCGGTATTGATCCGGACGAGCTCGAAGCATTTTGCGAAGCTCTCGGAGATTTTTCAAATCTCCGTCTGCGAGGTCTTATGACCATCGCCCCAAAATGCGAAACAAAAGACGAATATTTGATGTTTTTTAACGAGACCCGCGAGCTTTTCGAAGGTATTCTCGAAAAAGAACTTCACAATATAACAAAGGATTCTTTCAACGTGCTTTCAATGGGCATGAGTGGGAGCTATCCCGAAGCAATACGCGCCGGCTCCACCGAGGTAAGACTCGGCTCTACCATATTCGGCGCACGCACATACCCCGAAAACCCAAAACAGTGAAAAATTAAAATATGTAAATTTATTGGAGGTACAATATAATGGGACTTTTTGACAAAATTAAGAGCGGCATCAACCCCGAAAGCGACCCCGGCTACGACGATCAGGACCTTTACACTCAGCAGATTCAGAACGATTTCAACGACACTCAGATGTATCAGCAGGCACAGTACAACACTCAGGATCAGTATGCACCCGCGCAGGATGACGGTATGCAGGTAAGCGGTTCCTCTCTTGAGCTTAAGGTAGTTAAGCCGGAGCGTTTCGACAACGTTCCTCAGATTGCAAATCATCTGCTTAACCGCCGCACCGTTGTATTGAACCTTGAGGATACAAACAAAGAGACTGCACGCCGTCTCCTCGACTTCCTTTCCGGTGTTGCATACTCTATCAACGGCAACTTAAAGCGTGTTGCAAACAATACTTACGTTATCACCCCCTGCAATGTTGACGTATCGGACGGTCCTCTGCGCGAGAAGCGTCAGAAGGAAGAAAGCTCTGATTACTACGAAAACGAAATTTAACTAAAAAAGCCGACGGCGGAGTCCCTCCCCGTCGTCGGCTTTTTCTTCGCATTCGGAGATAATTTTGTTGTGTTAGCTATCATTTATGTTATAACCACGCTTGTCAGCGTATTTTTATCAATTCTCCAGCTCCTCATGCTTGTGAGAGCCATACTTTCATGGCTTCCCGTAGACGATGAGATGGGGTTTGCAAATTTTGTGTATGCGATGACAGAGCCTGTGGTCTACCCTGTAAGACTTCTGCTTGAACGCTTTGATTTTATCAGCTCCGTACCTATTGATATTCCTTTTTTTGCTGCAATGATTCTTATTGGCTTCGTGCAGATGCTGCTTCCCTCGGTGATCTGATGGATATGAACATTCTGTCCCGTCTCACCGATGATGAGATGCGGCTTTTAAAACGCTGTGAGGAGCTTTTTTCGCGCGCAGAAAACGGAGTCCCCTCCGTAACCCAGTTTTTGAGTCCGCGCGAACAGTATATAATCAAGAATCGGCTCTCTGCCATGTTTTTGACAGACGAATCCGATCCTCTTTGCTTTTTCTTCGGAGGATACCCAAGCGCTCAGCGTAGAATGCTGTGTACCCTTCCCGCTTACTGCCGTTATACTCTTACTGACGGCGACGGCGAAATCTCTGCTTTTCGCGCAGAGTTTCCTCACGCCATAATTCCGCTCAGGATCAGGTCCGGCGGATATGTAAATCTGACTCACAGAGACTTTCTCGGCGCACTTACAGGTCTCGGAATAGACCGCTCGGTCATGGGCGACATTATCACCGACGATGACGGAGCTATTATATTTGTGTGTGAGACTATAGCAGAATTTATTAAAAACGAGCTTGTATACATCGGACGCGACAAGGTGAAGGTATGCGATATCGCCCTCCTTGAAGATTTTGACCGTGCGCCCGATTTTGAAGCTGTCCGCGGCACTGTAGCATCTCCAAGACTTGATGCGGTGCTATCGGAGCTTGCCTGCTGTTCCCGCGAAACCGCCAAAACGGTCATTCGCCAAGGGCTGTGCGAGCACAATTATTTTACTGCCGCCGCGGCAGATGCCGCCGTTTCGGACGGCGACGTAATTTCATGCAGAAAAACAAGCGGTTGCAAAGGCGGAAAATTCATTATTGACAGCCTTGATGAACTCACCTCCAAGGGACGCATAAGGCTCGCCGCGCGCCGCTATATATAAAATAGCTGAAAGGATGTTGAAAAATGCTTCCACCGCATGAACTGAAAAACAAGGGATTCACCAAAGCAATGCGCGGATACAACCCTGTTGAGGTTGATGAATACATTGATTTTCTGATTGACAAATATACCGAGCTTTACCGTGACAACGATGAGCTTGAGAGAAAATTAAAGACAGCGCTTACTCGCCTTGACGAGCTGAAAAACGATGAAGACTCCATCAGAAGCACTCTTATTGATGCAAAGCATGCCGCTAACAAAATTAAGGCGGATGCAGAGGATCGTGCAGAGAACATCGTAAAAAGTGCAAAAGCTTCCTGCAACACTATCCTCTCTGACTTCAACGCTAAGATCGAAGAAGGCAGAGATATACTCGCCGAGCTTCAGCGCGATGCGTTTGCCCTTAAAAGTGAGCTTTTTGCACGCTACAGCGAGCATATCACCTTTATCGAAAAGCTTACCGAGGGAATGGACGAATCTTCAATTCCCGATACAAGCGAGCTTCACCGCAAGGCTGTGGAATCCATTAAATCCGACATTTCAAGTATGTACAATACCGAGGACGAAGCTGACGAGGACATTCCGGACACCGAAAAGTACGACACCGCCGGCAATGAAACATATGATGATACCGACACGGCAAACGGCGACGATGATGCTCTCGTTGTAGACCGTGAGCCGCTGGTTCCCACCCAAAGACGCGGACTTAAGGATTCCGTAAAGGAGCTTAACCGCATTTACAAGGATTCGGGCGACGAGGTCATAAACACCCCTGACAGCGATATCGGCGACGATGCAAGTTATCTTGATTTTGTAAAATCCGTCACCGGCAGGTCTGACGATAAAAAAGATGCCGACTTTGATATGCTGTTCGACGATAACAAAAAGAAAAAGAGAAAATAATCAACAATTTTAATACAAGGAGCAACACCTATGCCACAGGACTATTCAAAAACATTAAATCTGCCAAACACCGACTTTTCAATGCGTGCAAACCTTCCCCAGCGTGAGCCTGAGATCGGAAGCGTTTGGGCTGATGAAAAAATCTATGAAAAAATGCTCGAAAAGAACGAGGGCAAGCCTCTGTTCATTCTCCATGACGGTCCTCCCTTCAGTAACGGAAATATCCACATGGGTACTTCCATGAATAAGGTTCTCAAGGACTTCATAAACAAGTACAAATCCATGAGCGGATACAAAGTGCCCTTTGTTCCCGGCTGGGACAACCACGGTATGCCTATCGAGTCCGCTATTATCAAGAAAAACAAGCTTGACCACAAGAACATGTCCGTTTCCGAGTTCAGAACCGCCTGCCACGACTTTGCACAGGATTTCGTTAACATTCAGATGACATCCTTCAAGCGTCTCGGAGTTCTCGGCGATTGGGACAATCCTTACCTCACCATGGACCCCAAGTTTGAGGCACGCGAGGTTAAGGTCTTTGGCGAGATGTACAAGAAGGGCTACATCTACAAGGGTCTGAAGCCTGTTTATTGGTGTCCTCATGATGAGACCGCTCTTGCTGAGGCGGAAATCGAATACAAGGATATCGACTGCACATCTATTTACGTTAAATTCAAGGTAAAGGACGATCTCGGAAAGCTTTCCGCTCTCGACCTTGCAAATACCTATTTCGTTATCTGGACAACTACCACCTGGACTCTCCCCGGAAACCTTGCCATTGCCGTACATCCTCGCGACAAGTACGTTGCAGTTAAGGCAAACGGTGAGACATACATCGTTGCTGATGCTCTGGCTGATAAGACCATGAAGGCTGCAGGTATCGAGGACTACGAGCGCGTAGCTGAATTTGTGGGCGCTGATTTCGAATACATGAAAGCACAGCATCCTTTCCTTGACCGTGAGAGCCAGCTGGTTCTTGCTGAATATGTAACCATGGAAAGCGGTACAGGATGCGTACACACCGCGCCCGGCTTCGGTGCAGACGACTATGTAACCTGTATGCGTTACAAGATGGATATTATCGTTCCTGTTGACGACCGCGGTTATCAGACCGAGGACGCAGGAAAGTTTGCAGGTATGTACTACGAGGAGTCCAACGAAGCAATTCTCGCAGACATGAAGGAATCCGGAGCACTGTTCGCTTCCGAGAAGGTATCTCACAGCTATCCTCACTGCTGGAGATGTAAGAATCCCATTATCTTCCGCGCAACTCCTCAGTGGTTCTGCTCTGTTGATGCATTCCGCGCAGATGCCGTAAAGGCTTGCGAGGGCATAAATTGGATGCCTGCATGGGGCGGCGAGCGCATGATCTCCATGATAAACGAGCGTGCCGATTGGTGTATCTCCCGTCAGCGCCGTTGGGGTCTGCCTATTCCCGTATTCTACTGCCCCGAGTGCAAAAAGCCTGTTTGCACCGAGGAAACTATCGCTTCTGTTTCCGCAGAGTTTGCAAAGAGCGGCTCAAACGCATGGTTTGACAAATCTGCCGAGGAGCTTATTCCGGCAGGAACAAAGTGTCCTCACTGCGGATGCGATCACGGATTTACTAAAGAAACCGATACTCTCGACTGCTGGTTTGACTCCGGCTCTACTCATTTCGCTGTTCTTGAGGATGGCGAGCTTTCCAAGTGGAGCGGCATGAGATGGCCTGCTGACCTCTATCTTGAGGGTGCTGACCAGTACCGCGGATGGTTCCAGTCTTCCCTGCTCACCGCTGTTGGTGCGAAGGGCGAAGGTGCACCTTACAAGGCTGTTCTCACTCACGGCTGGGTAGTTGACGGCGAGGGCAAAGCAATGCACAAATCCCTCGGCAACTCCGTATATCCCGAGGATGTTATCAAGAAGTATGGCGCGGACCTGCTCCGTCTGTGGGTTGCTTCCAGCGACTACACCGTTGACGTACGCTGCTCCGACAACCTCTTCAAGCAGTTCTCCGAAACCTACAGAAAATTCCGCAACACCGCGAGAATCATTCTTGCAAACCTTGGAAATATCGGCGAGGACTTCGATCCCGACCGCGATATGCTTCCTGTATCCGAGCTTGAGCCTATCGACAAGTGGGCACTCTCCCGTCTTAACAAGCTTGTTAAGGAAGCTACCGAAGCATACGAAAACTACGATTTCCACATCGTTGTACACGCACTCTCAAACTTCTGCACCGTTGATATGTCGAAGCTCTACATCGACATAACCAAGGACAGACTCTACGTTGAAGCGGCTGACTCCAAGACACGCCGTGCGGCTCAGACTGCGATGTACCTCATTCTCTCTGCGCTCACAAGACTCGCCGCACCGATTCTTTCCTACACCGCAGAGGAAATCTGGGCATCCATGAAGCACATTGCTTCCGACAACAAGCTCAGCGTGTTCCTCAATGATATTCCGAAGTACGATTTCGCTCTTGACTTTGGCGAAATTGCAGACGGATACGACAAGCTCTTCACGCTTCGCGACGACGTTATGAAAGCACTTGAGCTTGCACGCGCCGAAAAGCTTATCGGTAAATCCCTTGATGCGAAGCTCACCATTTGGGCATCCGATGCTGAAGCATACGGCACTCTTAACAGCTATGCGTCCGAGCTTTCCGACATCTTTATCGTAAGCGGCGTTAAGCTTATAAACGAAACAGCTCCCGCAGATGCGTTCACCGAGACCGCAAGCGGAATCGGCGTTAAGGTTGAAGCGGCTGACGGTGAAAAGTGCGACAGATGCTGGAAATATTCCACCGATGTAACAAGCGACGGCGATTCTTGCCTCTGCGCACGCTGCAAAGCGGTTATCGGCTGATGAGATTTCTGTGGCTTCTGCCCATACTTGGGGTAGTTTCACTTGATCAGATCACGAAATATCTGGTAGCGGCAAACATGGGACTTCACGAAAGCATCCCGGTGCTTTATGGCATCCTTAATCTCACCTACATTCACAACAGAGGTGCGGCGATGGGTATGCTTCAAAACAACCGCTGGGTGTTCATGATAATCTCCGCCGTAACCGTTATCGGCATAAGTATTATTATGTTTTCGCAGTACCAAAAGTACTATAATCCGCTTCTGTACACTGCACTTTCGTTTATTGTCGGCGCCGGTATCGGAAACATGATAGACCGCGTATATCTCGGCTATGTTATCGACTTTGTTGACGTTAGATTCATTCCCTTCTGGAAATGGATATTCAACGTGGCTGACATCTTTGTATGCGTCGGATGCGGCCTTGTGATACTCTACATCATCCTCGATGACATAAAAGCATCAAAACAAAAAAAAGCGGACGGAGAGTCTGCGATCAACAGTTGATTTCCGGCTCCCGACCTTTTGGTCGGGAGCTATTTGTTAAAGGAGGTAATTATGGAGCCTAAATTTGTAAGCAGGACCACTCAAACAGAACAAACCTTACGCGAAATGCAGTTTGCCGCCTTTGGAAAACTGCGTATGATTCTATATACATCCGTTGCGTTATTTTCGATACTCACAGCTTCTATGCTGTTTTCTGCAAAGAAGCTCGATTCTGCTATATTACTTCTTTTATCGGGAATACTGTTACTGATGTTGGCATTTCTTCGTCCAATACTCGGTGCAAGGCAGCAGTACAAGAGAAATATAATACTGACCGACGGAAAACAGCTTACCGCTACTGAATTGAAATTTTACGATGATAAGGTTGTAACGTATAACCCAACTGTGGATCATGAAGCTGCATTCAGCTATGATAAGTTCAAGAAATACAAACAGACACGTCATCTTCATCTTTTGATATTACCGCAGTCTCTGTATCTTATGGTTTCCAAAGATGGCTTTGAAATTGGTAATTCCGAAGAATTTGAAGCATTCATTAAGGAAAAGATCAAAAAATGAACATAATAACCGAAACGGATGTCGGAAAACGCCTTGACGTTTATATAAGCGAGTCCGAGGGCATTACAAGGTCAGCGGCACAGAAGCTGATCGCTGACGATAATGTGACCGTCAACGGAAAATTTCCGGCTAAAAATTATAAACTGCGCCTTGGCGACGAGATCGAAACCGAGCTTCCCGAGCCGGTGTCAGACGACGCCGTACCGCAGAATATCCCACTTGACATAGTATATGAGGACAGCGATCTGCTGGTGGTAAATAAACCGCGCGGCATGGTGGTGCACCCGGCACCCGGCAATCCCGACGGAACGCTTGTAAATGCCCTGCTCTATCACTGCGCCGACTCGCTTTCGGGCATCGGCGGCGTGATACGCCCCGGCATCGTCCACCGTATAGATAAGGACACATCCGGACTGCTCATCGTGGCAAAAAACGATGCATCTCACTTAAAGCTTGCTGAGCAGATAAAATCCCATAGCTTTGAGCGTGAATACCGCGCCGTGGTGCTTGGAAACATTAAAGAGGACAGCGGAACGGTGGATAAACCCATCGGGCGCGATCCCCGTGACAGAAAGCGCATGGCGGTCTGCGCCGACGGACGAAACGCACGCACCCATTTTCAGGTGCTTGAACGGTTCTCCGCCATGGGTCATAGCTATACATTTGTCAGATGCATCCTTGAAACAGGGCGCACACATCAGATACGTGTGCACTTGAAATCCCTCGGTCATCCTCTGCTTGGGGACACACTCTACGGCGGCGGCAACACCAAATTTGAGCACAGCCTCGGTGAGCTTCTTTCGGGTCAGTGCCTCACCGCATCCCACATCGGCTTTGTGCATCCCATAAGCGGCAGTCATCTTGAGTTTGACTGCGAACTGCCTGATTATTTTAACGAAATACTTGCAAGACTCAGAAAGGCTTCAATGTGAAATTTTCTAATATAATGATCGTTACCGACCTTGACGGTACATTCTATGACAGCGAGCATAACTTCCACAAAAAGAACATAGAAGCAGTGGAATATTTCAAGAAAAACGGCGGACTTTTCACCGTTGCTTCCGGACGTGTTCCCTCCTCGCTGAAAGACCGTATGGAAGCGTTCAGGGAGCTTACAAACGTCCCTGCCATCCTCTGCAACGGCGGATTTTGCTATGATTTTGCAAGTGATACCCGTTTTTCCGAGATAGAAGTTGACCACCAAAAGGCGGCTGACGTAATAAGATTTGTAAGGGACAATTTTGATATCTACCGTATACGTGCCTCACTTCTCGGCGAGGAAATTGCTATAGGCAACACCTTTGATGAGGACTCTTTTAAAGGATGGACACGCGTTTCCTTTGATGACCGCTCATATGAAACGTTAAATAATATTCGTCAAGTTATCGAAAAACGTTACAAGGAGGATTTTTCCTTTATGTTTGCCTGCCCCGAAATATTTGAATTTCAGGATAAAGCCGCCACAAAGGGTCAGGCACTTGACCGACTGCGTCAAAAGCTTGTTTGCGACGGCAAAGCCGATGCAAATCTTAAAATATACGCTGTCGGCGACTACGAAAACGACCTCGATATGCTTCAGAACGCAGATGTTGCCTGCTGTCCCAAAAATGCAATGGACACAGTGAAAAAAGCGTCAAAAATTCATCTCTGTCACTGTGATGACGGTGCTATAGCCGACCTTATTTACCGCATTGAATCTTTGGAGGTATAATCTTGCTTAAACTCGCACGGTATCTTAAAAAATTCCGATTTTACGTAATAATCGGCCCTATTTTCAAGCTCATTGAGGCTATTTTTGAGCTTATAGTACCGCTTGTTATCAAAAATATGATTGACGTTGGCATCGGCACAAAAGATACCGCCTATGTTTTAAGGATGGGCGGAATACTTGTGCTGCTGGGCATCGTGGGACTCTGCTCCACCCTTGTATGTCAGCGTTCTGCGGCTATCGCTTCCCAGGGTGTGGGTACGCTTATGCGTGACGATGTATTTAAAAAGATAGCTTACCTCTCTCACGACAAACGGGACGAAATCGGAACGCCGTCGCTGATAACACGAATCACAAGCGACATAAATCAGCTCCAGACCGCGGTGGCAATGCTTATACGCCTTGTTATCCGCGCACCTTTCCTTGCTATAGGCGCAGTTATAATGGCTATGAGCATAAATTTGTACATATCCATTATTTTCCTCGCGGCAACGGTTCTCATCTTCCTTGTTATCTTTCTTATTATGTCAAAATCCGTGCCGCATTTCAAAAGTATTCAAAAAAAGCTTGACCGAATCGCGCTTATTACCCGTGAAAATCTATCGGGCGCACGCGTAATACGCGCATTTTCCGGAAACGACCGCGAGCGTGAGCGTTTCCATGACGCAATTGATGATCACACAGCATCTTCCATAAGAGTGTCCCGACTGTCGGCACTTTTAAATCCTCTCACTCTCGTTATAGTCAACCTCGCTATTGCCGCTATTATTCTTCTTTCGGGAAATCCAGTGAACAGCGGCTCACTTACGCAGGGTGACGTTATCGCCCTTGTGAACTACATGAATCAGACGCTTCAGGCACTCATTGTAGTGGCAAATCTCTTTGTTATCTTCACTAAAGCCGCCGCTTCCGCAGTGCGCATAAATGAGGTGCTGGACTGCGAGTCCGGAATCGAGGATGCCGTTTGTGCGGCATATCCCAAGCTTCCGTCCAAAACCAAGCTGAAATTCGAGGGTGTATCCTTCCATTATCCCGATTCCGAGGAAAATGTACTTGAGGATATCTCCTTTGAAATAAATGAGGGAGAAACTGTGGGCATTATCGGTGCCACTGGATCCGGCAAATCAACTATAGTCAGCCTTATTCCGCGCTTCTTTGATGTGAGCGGCGGAACTGTATACTTTGACGGTGCGGACATTCGTACAATACCGCAAAGAGAGCTTCGTGACCGCATCGGTCTTGTTCCGCAAAAAGCCATGCTAATCGGCGGCACTATAGCGGACAATCTTCGTTTCGGTGCGCCGGATGCCACAGACGACGAGCTTTGGCATGCCTGCGAGACCTCTCAGGCGGCAGAGTTTGTAAGAGCGAAGCCGGACGGACTTTATTCTAATGTGACCCAAGGAGCGAAAAATCTCTCAGGCGGTCAGAAACAGCGGCTTACCATTGCGCGTGCGCTTGCTTCAAAGCCGGAACTACTGATACTTGACGACAGTGCCTCGGCTTTGGACTTTGCCACGGAAGCAAAGCTCCGTGCGGCACTTGCTAAGCTCTCACAGGAAACCGCTATGACACAGCTTATCGTCTCCCAGCGTGTTACATCAATCCGTCACGCCGATAAGATCATTGTAATCGACGACGGAAAGCTCGTTGGCATCGGCACACATGACACGCTGAAGCAGGACTGTGACGTATATCTTGAAATATGCCGTTCACAGCTCAGAGAGGAGGAGATATGATGAAAAATAAAAGCACTCTCCGCCGCCTCTTTTCCTATGTAAAGCCACATCTTGGTCTTGTTATAGTGGCACTTCTTACAGCGATTGTCAGCGTTGCACTCACACTTTTAGCGCCTATCCTCACGGGAAATGCCATCGACAAGCTTGCAGGCAGAAACAACGTTGATTTCCCTGCTCTTTATACTATTCTTGCAGTTTTAACAGCCTCTGTGCTTGTATCTGCGGCATCGCAGTGGCTTATGAATATTTGCACAAGCATAATAAGCTATAAGGTTGTAAGAGACCTTCGCGCCGAGGTATTTGACAAGCTCCACAGAATCCCACTGCGCTATATTGATACAAACTCCCACGGCGACCTTATTTCCCGTGTCGTAAACGACATAGACTCCGTATCAGACGGACTACTGCAAGGACTTGCGCAGTTTTTGGTAGGCGTGCTTACGATTCTCGGAACGATTGCATTCATGTTTTCAATCAACGTAACAGTTGCAATAGTGGTTGTGGTGCTCACACCTATGTCACTTTTTGTGGCATGGTTCATTGCAAAATTCACCCACTCCGCATTCACCGAGCAAAGCCACATACAGGGCGAGCTTTCAGGCTACGCCGAGGAGCTTATAGGAAACGGAAATATTGTCACTGCCTTTGCATATGAGGAACGTGCCTCGGCACATTACGGCGAGATAAATTCAAGACTCAGAAAAGCAGGCGTGCGCGCTCAGTGGTTCTCCTCCCTCACAAATCCCTCAACAAGATTTGTAAACGCCATGGTATATGCCATCGCCGCAGTTATGGGATGCTTTGTATCCATCACCGCAGGCACAATATCCGTCGGCGCGATATCAAGCTTTCTCACATACGCCACGCAGTACACCAAGCCCTTTAACGAGATAACCGGTGTAATAACCCAGCTCCAGAGCGCACTTGCCTCTGCGGCGCGTGTGTTCGCCGTAATCGACGAGGAGGATGAAACACCAGATGGGGAATACGAAATCCCACAGGATGAATGCAAAGGGAGCGTAACACTTGAAAATGTGAACTTTTCCTATGTTCCCGAGCGTCCGCTGATACAGGATTTCAACCTTGACGTTGCCCCCGGAAAACGGGTTGCCATTGTCGGTCCTACCGGATGCGGCAAAACTACGCTTATAAATCTCCTCATGCGCTTCTACGATGTAACGGACGGTACGATCAGCGTTGAGGGGCATGATATAAGATCAATGAAGCGTTCAAGTCTTCGCTCCCTCTACGGAATGGTGCTTCAGGAAACCTGGCTGTTCTGCGGCACAATACGGGACAATATCGCCTATGCAAAGCCCGGAGCTACTATTGAGGAGATAACAGCCGCCGCCAAGCGTGCTCACATCCACAGCTTTATTCGCCGTCTGCCGAAAGGCTACGACACCGTTATCACCGAGGGCGGAGGAAATATATCCGAGGGACAAAAACAGCTTTTGTGTATCGCGCGAGTGATGCTCTCAATGCCGCCCATGCTGATACTTGACGAAGCTACAAGCTCTATTGACACCATGACCGAGATACGCATACAGAAAGCCTTTGCCGAGATGATGAGTGGACGCACATCCTTTATTGTTGCACACAGGCTTTCCACCATCCGCGAGTCGGACATTATTCTTGTCATGCGTGACGGAAATGTTATTGAACAAGGAACTCACGAGGAGCTTCTTTCACGCGAGGGTGCTTACTTTGAGCTTTATAACAGCCAATTTGCGGCAAAATAGTAGTCAAGCGAAAAGCAGGCTGAAGCAATTGCTTCAGCCTGTTCTTTATTTTCTGTCAAATACTGCCCTGTCTATCTTATCGCGGATGCGAAGCATAGTATCACGGCGCGGCTTAATCACACAGCGGTCGTAGGTTACAAGTCCGTTTATTTCGTCCTCCACATCGCTTAGCTGTGTGAGAACAGCACCGCACAATCCGCGGTGTATCAGCGGTATAACTTCATTTGTATACAAAGATTCAAGAGACTGCGACAACGCATCCCTACTGCTCATTGTCTTGTAGCCGTATGCCTTATGCAGGTTAAAAATATGTCCGGCTATCCTACAGGAATAACCGCCAAACTCAGACAGCACCGCCGGACGAGTGCCTATTTCGAAATCCGCTTTCTTAAAGTAGATATGCTCACTTTGAACATCACTCACGGTTTCATTAAACCACCCCGATGTGCTGTCGAGGATGCGTGTAGGATCGAGCTTTTTAAATTTGCCGTACAGTCTGTCTGCATCATACTGTCCCCATCCCTCGTTAAACAGCGTATAATAGCATACCGAGGGATGGTTGTACAAATGCTCCAGCGTTTCCGTACAGTGCCGCTCAAATATCTCGCGCCGCCGTTTTGTGGCACGGTGTGTTATACCTCGGCGCGGTCCTGCTGTTGGAAGCGCGGTGTCAATGAGAAAGCTGTATTTTCCGCTGTTGACCATATCCTGAAAAACTATCATTCCGTATTTGTCACAGTAATAGTAGAACAAATCCGGCTCTATCTTGATATGCTTTCGAAGCATATTAAATCCAAGGGATTTTGCGGTTTTAATGTCCCACTCATACCCCGCCGGAGATGCAGGAAGATATATTCCGTCAGAGAAATATCCTTGATCCAGAAGCCCGTGGAAGAAATAGGGTTTTCCGTTAAATAATAATTGCTCTTTGCCCTTAAATGTTCCGATTTCAACAGTTCTAAGAGCAAAATACGAGCGCACCTTATCCTCTTTGCAGTACAGCGTAAAATAGTACAGATACGGATTTTCCGGCGACCACAGCCTCGGGGAAGGTATTTCACATTCAAAATGTGATCCCATAAACTCAAAGCTGAGAACGCCATTTGGCGTATCAATATCCACACGCTTGTGGGCATCGCCGCCGACAACATCAATGGAAACGCCCGTGAGCGACGGCGTAACCTTTATTTTTGACACATACTGCCGCGGAACACTTTCAAGCCACACCGTCTGCCATATTCCGCTTATTGGTGTGTACCACATTCCGCCACGCTTTTTGCGTTGCTTTCCGTAGGGGATATCGGGATTAAGTCTGTCCTCTGCCTCCACATACAAAATGTTGATTCCCTCTCGCAGAAAGTCGGTTATATCGAAAGTAAAAGGCAGATACCCACCGATATGCTCCGAAAAAGCATGAGAATTAACATAAACCCGTGCTATTTGATCAACCGCGCCGAAATGGAGAAGCACCCGTCCCACATTGAATCCCGCAGGAAGCTCAAAACGCCGTGTATACACCCATTTTTCGCCCTTTTTCAGCGTGCGGCATATGCCTGACAGCCGTGATTCGGGAACAAATGGCATTTTTATTTTGCCAACATACCGAAGCCTCTCGCGGCGCACTACGGAAAGCTCCCAAAGACCGTCAAGGGGAAAATATGAATCCCTCTCAAGCTGTTTTCTGGGATATTCGCTGAAATTCCGCTTTTCTGATTCTTCAAAAGGTGTTGCAAGACTCACAAATTTACGTTTCATGCTAAAACTCCTTTTTTGGGGACGGTATATGTATTATTATACCTCTAAAACAGAGGAATGTCAACCGAAAACGGTGTCACAATATATTAAGCCGCAAAAATCAGTTAAAGCAAAAACGGGACTGTTTTCACAGTCCCATAGTATAATTTAGCTTAGAAGTTATCCGAGCTTCCGTCCTCCGGTATAACAGCGGTCATTGCGGCAATTGCGCACTCGATCATACTGTCATCCGGCTCATGTACTGTAACTCTCTGGAGCCACATTCCGGGCGCGGCAATAATTCGTGTTAAAACGTTGTCGTGCCGTCCGCAGAACTTGATAAGCTCGTACCCGACGCCCATTGTAAGAGGAAGCAGAAGAAGCTTGATTCCTGTTCTGAGGAACGGGTTGTCAACGTGGATAAACATGGATATTATTATACCCACGATAAGCATAAGTATGAGGAAAGATGTTCCGCATCTGGGATGGAAACGTCGCTGTGTGCGTACGTTCTCAACTGTGAGCGGCAGTCCTGCCTCATAGCAGAAAATGGTCTTATGTTCAGCTCCGTGATACTGAAAGGTGCGTCTCACGTCCTTTACAAGGCACATAGCGCCAACATAACCAACAAACAGCACTATACGCATAACACCCTCAAACACAGCACGCATAATATCCGTGTCAAGCGCAGGAATAGCACCTGCAAGCCATCTGAAAAGCTGGGATGGCAAATATAAGAACAGCACCACGCACAGAACCACACCAAGCACACCGCCAATACCTGCGGCAATAGTGAGAAGCTTTGATTCCTTCTTCTTTTCCTCCTCGGTAAGCGGCTTTCCCTCGTCGTCCTCCGGCATAGCTATCTCAGCCGAGCGCATAAGGCAACGGTATCCCGTAGTCATCGAATCAATAAATCCGAAAACGCCGCGTATGATCGGAAGCTTTAATATTTTGGGAAGCTCCTTGCCTCTGGTTGCCCATTCCTCCATTACGATCTCGCCTGCCGGATTCCTCACCGCCATTGCAGACCGAACAGGTCCGCGCATCATTATTCCTTCGATAAGTGCCTGTCCGCCAATAGAGGTCTTTTTACAGCAGACAGCCTCTTTTTTCTGTATATCAGCCAATTTTATATACTCTCCGTTTTTAATTTTTTCTCATGTGTACCGTGGGATCAAGATCGTCAAAGGGTACTTCCTGAGTGCCGTCCTTTGATATATAATGCCACTTTACACCGATATCGCTCATCCAACCGCGTGTGACAACTGTTTTCCAGTGGTGTGTGTCATATCCAAGTCCGTTATCGTTGTCCCACAGCCAATCGGGAGTGCACCAGAAGCAGAACCTCGCGCCGATTGCATCATACACTTCCCGTCCAACGCCGTTCTGACCGTGATGGGCAAGCTGTACCATATCCGCCGAGAGAAGCTCAGACGGCGTATTTGCAAGAAGCTCATCTCCGCCCTCTTTTCCAAGGTCTCCGAGGAATATCATGGAAACTCCGTTAGCATCCGCGCGGTATACCACGGAAGAATTGTTCACCATATTCACCCGTATACTCTCATCAGGCTCGCGAAGCACCGTTATCCTGATCTCGCCGAACACAAATTCATCTCCGCGGCGAACAATTGTGAAAGGGATGTTTTTATTACTTATTTCTCTTAGCATACGGTTGGCAGAATCGCGCTCTTTTTCTTTCTTTGAGTCGTCCGACGATTCAAGGTATTCTTTTGACGGGAAATTATAATAGATACCCTTAATCTTCACCTCTGCCGCGCGGCGCTCCATCATAGAGCTGAACGCATCGCAGTGGTCTGAGTGAGGATGAGTAAAAAACCAGCCGTCAATAACTCCGCCAAGCTTTTTTACATATGCGCAGAGATAGTCAGCGTCGCAGGTGTTTCCGCCGTCAATTACAAGCAGATGCTCATCGCTTTTTAGTATAAATGACATCATCTGGCTTCGTGATTGGGATGTAAGCATATATACGGTAGTCATTGTATGTACCTCTTTCCCGAAAAATACAAATTTCACGATTTTTCGTATGCGCTCCTTTAATTATAAACCTTTTTTCCCGGAATGTCAATAAACGTTCTGTGACAATTTTAAATAAATTGTTTTTCGCGCATATTTTTTCAATCTTTTTCTCTCGTAATACCTGTTTTTGTTCACTTCATCTCGTAAAACGCCGTGCGTTTGCAATATGCTTGACAGAATCAGTATAATTTGATATAATAATTGTATTCCACCGTGAAAGGAACACTCATATGATACTTAATTCACGCGAAACCTGTATTGCTTACCGCTGTCCGTACTGCGGTTCGGGTATAAAAAGCATGGTCGGTGTTTTTGCACTGTCCGGAGCTATGAAAAAGCTGAAATGCTCCTGTGGGGCAAGCGAGCTTACTGTAAATCAAACAAATGACGGTAAACTGCGAATCAGTGTGCCCTGCCTTTTCTGCGGCACAGAGCACACCTTCATGATAAGCTCAAAGCTGTTTTTTGAAAAAGAGCTGTTTATATATCCCTGCCCCTTCAGTGCTCTTGACCTTGTGTTTATCGGCACGGAAAAGGCGGTATCCGAAGCACTTGACAAATCAGAAAAGGAGCTTTTAAAGCTGCTTTCGGAAATGGGTATAGATGACCTTGAAAAGCTTCACGGCGAGCTTGATCACCTCGACGCTGACGACGAACCCTGCGACCCATCAATTTACGATGCGGTCATGTTCGTCATCCGCGATCTTATTGAGGGCGGAGACGTTAGCTGTTGCTGTGACGACGGCGACTACGATGTGGCGGTTTCCGACGACCACGTAAAGGTTTTCTGCCGCTCCTGCGGTGCTTCCAAGGATATTCCCACCGACAGCGAGCTTGCGGCACGCGCCTTTATGGGCGTGACACACTTAAAGCTTGAAAAGCTCTGATACAAACCAAAAATCCTGTGTCAAAATTTCCGGCGGCTCATAGTATGTAATAGAGAGCAAAGCCTGCCGACAGGCGGCAGGCAGACTCTCAAACGGACACCCATGAGTGTCCAAAATTGGAGGATATACTATGAATAACTGCCTTTGCAACATTTTCGACGACAAGTGCGTATGGCTCATCATCATCGCTCTTCTCATCATCTTCAGCTGCAACAACAACGGCTGCGGATCAACCTACGGCAACAACGGCTGCGGCTGCGGCTGCTAAGCCATAAAAACGTCCTTGGCACCTGCCGCATTGCGGCAGGTGCCAAACTTATTTTATCATCCCTTAGGCTTTCCCTTGAAGAACAGTGCCGCGATCCATGCGCATACCATTGCCGCGGTGATACCGGCTGAGGTTGCAGTAAGTCCGCCTGTCAGCGCGCCTATAAGTCCTCTCTCGTCTATAGCCTTCTCCACGCCCTTTGCCAACGAGTAGCCAAAGCCTGTAAGCGGCACGGTAGCACCGCATCCGGCAAAGTCCACAAGTGGCTGATACAGTCCGATTCCCGTTAATATGACTCCGCCAACAACATAGAAAACAAGTATTCGCGCGGGAGTGAGCTTTGTTTTGTCAATTAGTATCTGGGCAATAACGCAAAGTGCACCACCTATAATAAATGCCCATAGATACTGAAGCACTTTATCCATCAGCTCTATCCCCCTCTATGCATACAAGATGTGCGATTCCCGGTATTGTTAATCCCTGCTGAAGACTTGCGGTGTTCATCATCGCACCCGTTGCAACAAACAGAATACGACCAAGCTTACCTGCCGTAATTTCGGGAAGTATATGACCTGCAAGCACACATCCCGAGCATCCGCATCCCGAGCCGCCGGCGTGAACATCCTGTCTTTCGCGCTCATATATCATAAGTCCGCAGTCATTGTGCACGCCGGAGATATCATATCCTTCTGACATGAGAAGCTCACCTAATATTCCGCTTCCCTCAAATCCCAGATCTCCCGTAAAGATCGCATCAAAATCCTGAGGCTTCATTCCCGATTCGTCAAAATACCGCTTCAGTGTGTCCGCCGCCGCAGGAGCCATCGCCGCGCCCATGTTGGCGTTATCCGTAATTCCCTTATCGGTAACACGACCCGGAAGCACATTTGTAATATACGGGGCGTCTGCGTGTTCCCCCACAATCAGTGCCGCCGCTCCCGTAACGGTCCACTGCGCGGTAGGGGGACGCTGACCTCCGTATTCAATGGGAAAGCGGAACTGCCTCTCTGCAGAACAGTTGTGAGAGGACGTCACTGCCGCACAGCGTGAGTATTTCCCCGAATCAATAAGCATGGATGCAAGCACCAAGGATTCCGCCATTGTTGAACAAGCGCCGAAAAGTCCGAAAAACTGCGCATCAAAATTGGCAAGTCCGTATCCGCTGGAAGTACACTGATTGATAAGGTCTCCTGCAAAAATCGCGTCAATATCGTGTATTTTGAATCCGCCCTTGTCAATGGCGGTGTTAAGCGCGATTCTCTGCATTTCACTCTCGGACTGCTCCCAGGTTGGCATACCGAATGTATCTGTTTCATCGTATTTGTCAAAGCACCTTGCAAGCGGACCGTCCATTTCCTTTTTGCCAACCACTGTGGCGGCACTGAGAATTGACGGTCGGGACGAAAGCTCTATTATTCCCCTCTGCATCAAAACAACCTCACAATATACAAAATAACGCCGTAGATAACAGACGCAAGCGTGCCGTACAGTATCACTGGTCCTGCGACTGTAAATATTTTTGCGCCAACGCCAAGTATGAAGCCTTCAGCCTTCGTATCAAGTGCCGGAGACACCACGGCGTTGGAAAATCCGGTTATGGGCACAAGTGTTCCGGCTCCCGCAAACTTTGCGATATTATCAAATACATTAAGTGCGGTAAGAAGCGCCGCCAAAAATATAAGCGACGTGGGCACAAGTGATTTCACATTTTCCTCGGTCATTCCAAGCGCACTGTATAAATCAAAGAGTCCCTGACCGATTATACATATAAGTCCCCCAACCAAAAATGCCTTTGCACAGTCAGACGGCAGGTTTGATTTCGTCGCACGCTTTTCCACATATTTTTTATATGTTTTATCATCCATATTCACAAAAAGCACCTCCTCTTGTTGGTATCATACCCCAAGGGAGGTGCTTTTATTCATATAAGGAAAGCTTCAAGCTCCGATACGGAGCAGGCGATAAAATCAGCACCGTATTCTTCGTGCTCTGTCCTATCACCATATCCAAAAGTCACACCAACACAGGGGATGCCGCACTGATGTGCTCCCTCAACGTCGTGACGGCGGTCGCCCACCATTACGGCACAGGATTTATCGAACGGGTAATTATCATGTGCGTATTGTATGACCTCCGCCTTTTTAACCCTCGTTCCGTCAAGCTCACTTCCGTATGTGGCTGAAAAATACTTTTTAAGGTCATACCTTTCGAGTATCATATCGGCAAATACAATAGGCTTTGAGGTTGCAAGAATAAGCTCACATCCGGCATTTTGAAGCTTTTCAAGCAGTTCCGGGATGCCGTCGTATATTTTCACCTCAAAAATGCCTGTGGGGCGATAATATTCGCGGTAATATTCCACCGCTGTCTTTGCCTCATCCTCGGAAAGTCCGAAATATTTAGTAAATGATTCTGCAAGGGGCGGACCGATAAAACAGCCAAGGGATTTGCTGTCGGCGTCAACGCCGAACTTTTTCATTGCATGGACCACGGACTTTGTTATGCCCTCGAATGGATCGTCAAGGGTTCCGTCAAGGTCAAAAAGAATATATTTGTACTTTGGCATAAGGTTAATCTCCCTTTAATATCCGAAATCTTTTACCCGAAAGTATAGTCAATAGGTATTCCCTCCACCGGCTTACCGCTTCCACTTTCAGTAGCGGCTGACGGCGCATATCCGACACCGTAAGATGCACGAGGACGGTTGTTTTCAAACTCAAAAATTACTTTTTCTCCGTCAAGCTTCAGCCTTGCCGAGAAATTCGTACCTTTTTTTGATACAAAGCCACAAATCACATCTGTCCTGCCAACAGAAAGCAGTTCTTTCGCTTCTGCCACAGAAACATTGTGACCTGCAACGGTACTCCATATGGTAAATTTACATCCCTCTTTATAGCCTTTGCATCCGTATCCACGGCGTGTGCGTATCACTTCTCTGCCGCAAAGCGGACATACACCGATAATGTCTCCTGCAAAGCCGGTGGAATCTGCGGAGTTTCCAAGAGCAAACACCTCCGATATCTCACGCTCAGCAATCTCCGCGGCACCGCGCACCGTCATCTCACCGCGGTAAACGCGCTTCAGTGCCCGACCAAGCTCCGCCGTTTTGTATTTATCCATACCGATTCCCATAGCACCAAGGGAATCCACCAAAAATTCTCCGTCCGGCAGGATGGTGTAAACGTCTTTCTTTAGCTGTATGTATCCGGAGTTTCTGGCATTGTCGATTATCTGTGTTCTGGTAGCTTCCGTACCAAGCTCAAGTCCCTCGAACACCGCACGGTATTCCTCTGCATCATCGGCATCGTCATCTTTCTTTGAAAGCTCGTCGCGGAAGGGGTTTTTTAGGTAATTGTTAAGTGTTTCGATGGTGTAGTGCTTTGGGGGTGAGCTTTCCTTTTCGCAGGGCTTAAAATCAATGTTTACCACGTCCCCTTTTTTAAGAGGCGGCAGAATCTTATCTTTCGCCGTATAATCGTCGAATTTTGTCCATCCCGGCTCAAGCATTACCGTACCCTTAAGGGTAAACTCTTCACCGCCAGCAGACGGATCGCCAACGGCTATTTTTATCTCGGTTTTATCAACGATACAGTCAAGAGCGCAAAAAACTGCCGCAAATCGGCGCATTATAGCACCGTAAACCACAGCTTCATCCTCTGTGAGACGCTTTTTGTCTGGGATTTTCGTGGTAGGTGTCAGTGCTGAATGTGCTTCTATCTTGGAATCATCGAAAATCTGCTTTGAATCCCTGAATTCCACGGGATAGCCAAGCTTTGAAGTGGCGGCAATGATCCTTTTTACCTTATCCTTTTCGGCAGTGGCAAGATACTCCGAGTTTGTTCGGGGATAGGTCACATAGCCCTCCTCGTAAAGCTTTTGGAGCACTTCAAGGGAGCGCTGCATTGACATTTTATACTTTTTGCCGAGGAATCCCTGAAGCTTTGAAAGTGACCACAGTTTTCCCGGTGACAGCTTGTCCTTTTTGCGCTTCACAGCAGTGACCACCGCCCCCATGGCATTAAGCTCAGCGCACCT
The DNA here is from genome assembly GCA_045636145.1 of Candidatus Flemingiibacterium sp. GTDB lineage: Bacteria > Bacillota > Clostridia > Oscillospirales > CAG-272 > Flemingiibacterium. Next base: position 2,516 of record JAZTWV010000021.1, on the reverse strand, counting down.
CTTTTCACAAAGTGAAGCCTTATCACGCTCAAACTTCGACTTTGACAAAAGCTCGATTTTCTCACCGCCTGTTTCGGCATCGGAGCGAGGCTGATAATACTTTTCAGGGGTAAAATTCCGTATAGCGCGGTCTCTCTCGCATATAGCTCTGACGATGGGCACGATTACCCGTCCCACCCTGAGAAGTGTTCCGGCTTTAAGAGTTGCGTATCTTGTAAGATTGATTCCGTACAGCCAATCCATGTATGTTCGCGCAAATCCCTCATCGGCAAGATTATTGTACAGGCTCTCGTCGGGTGACTCTGCCACAGCGGCTCTTACGGTTTCCTCCGTCTGGTCGGGAAGCCAAAGGCGGCACAGCTTTTTGCCAGACACCGCGAACGGCATTGACGGAGTAAGGTCAAACGCCTTCATTATACAGAGTCTTACGATTATTTCTCCCTCACGGTCCGAGTCTCCTGCATTTATGATCGTATCTACATCCGCACGGCGGCAGAGCTGTTTTATGGTCTCAAACTGTCTTGCAGTGCCGTCATCACCCTTGCCGGATTTTCGAATCTCGTAGGAAAATTCCGGCGGAAAGCACGGAAGTCCCTCAAGCGTCCACTTCGCTCCCGGCTCACCGCCTGTATAATATTCGATATCGGCAAGCGAAAAAAGATGACCGAAAGCCCATGTCACCAAATATTCACCTGCGGTATAAAAACCGCTTCCCCTGGCAGAACCGCCAAGCGCACTCACAATAGAGCGCGCAAGGCTGGGTTTTTCAGCAATTATCAGCTTCATATAAGACCAAATTCCTTAAGTAAGAATATACCTACAAACAGAGTAAATACGCTGAGCAGTGTTGATATGAGAAGCACCTGAGCCGCAAGCTCGTGATCGCTTTTCATTTGCTTTGCCATGATGTAGCTCGACACGGCGGTAGGTCCGCCGAAGATGATATACACAATGCCAAGCTCCACTCCTCTGAAACCAAGCATTATGGCAAATCCCACACAAACAGCAGGTACAAGCACAGTTTTGCATATACTCGAAAGCACCGCAGTACCGATACGCCCCTTAAGGGATTCAAGCTTAAAGTTTGCCCCAAGGCTGATAAGTGCAAGCGGCATTGACATTTCCGAAAGATATGAAAGACTGCGATCCATAATAAGCGGCATTCCTATGGGCAAAAGCTGCCACAGGAGTGCGAGCACAATTGAAATTATAAGCGGATTTGTTACGATGCTCTTTATTATACGGGAAATAAGCTGTTTTAGTGTAAGCTTCACATCGGCAGGAGCGTAGATACTGAGTATAACTACCGCAAACACGTTAAAAAGTGTCACGACCACGGGAAGCACCATAGCAATAACAGAAACGCCCTCATCACCGAACATATTGGCGGCAAGAGTCACGCCGAGTATCGCGGCATTTGAGCGGAACGCGCCCTGTACGAATGCTCCGCGTTTTTCATTGTCACGAAGGAATATCGGTACAAAAGCACACAGAAGTATTACCGATACACCTACCGCCCCACAGCAAAAAAGTATAAGCTTGCCGTTGAAGCTGCTTGCAATATCGGTGGTTGCTATATCCTGAAAAAGCAGGCACGGCAGGCATATTTTAAACACAAGGCTGTCACAGACGCCAAGGAAACCGTCGCCGAAGAACCTGAATTTTTGGAGCACCGCGCCGAGCACCACAATAACGAATATGGGTGCTACTATATTTAAGCTGTAAATAAAACTATCAATCATTGCTGTGCCTTTCCGTATGTAAAGTCAAATAGCTTACTTTAGAAAATCGGGGAGAAATTCCTCATTTACATTATTGGTAGCAAAGCTTCTTATTTTGTCAAGCGTCCATACACGGCTTGATGCGGTCTGCCCGTAGTTTGGATTGCCGTGAAGCGCCGCAAGCTCCTCTGTGTAGTCTTCCATAAGATAAACCTGCAAACCGAGGCGCTGTTTGTTGTAATGAGTTACCGTAGGATTGTATATGGGATTCTCTATTTTAATATTTCCGTCCTCTGATTTTACTATATCAAATGTAACAATTCCGCCCACAAGATTGAAGTTGTCGTACTGAGTTGAGAGAAGATTGCCGAGGGAATAGATAACCAGCGTGTCACTTCCGTCAGATGCCGTGCGCCACTCCATATCCTGTATGATGTGGGGGTGCATACCGATGATAACATCCGCGCCTGCTTCGGTTATTGCCGCGGCAAGGTCACGCTGTGATGAGGTAATGCCGTTATTTTCAGATCCCCAGTGCATGACAACGAATACAAGATCGGCAAGCTCTCCTGCTTTTTTTGTCATGCTGACGATTTCGCTTTTATCAATATAGGGAATATGCATTTTACTGCCGGAGGAGAGATACATTCCGTTTGTACTGTATGTATATGACAAAAGCGCAATTGATACGCCCTGCTCCTTAATAACGCGGATATTCTCGTAATCGGCTTTGTCGTAGTATCCGCCGATCATAAGAATGTCGTCCTCGCGCTCGTGCCAATAATCAAGAGTTGC
>JAZTWV010000020.1:0-20551 GCA_045636145.1 Candidatus Flemingiibacterium sp. | reverse complement strand
ACATCTTCCCTCGATATTCTGAACAATCATAAAACTTTATTAACGTGGCGATGTAGGCATCGCCCCTACAATAAAGAGCTGAACGATTGATTTCGTTCAGCTCTTTAATATTACTATACCTTAGAATCTGCCAATTGATTTGCGATTTTTGTATATGCGGAACAAAATCCCGATTTTGCTCGTCATATCATATACAACACATAAATATGTGCTACCCAAAAAGGAGGTATACGCATGAACGGAAAGCAAAAATGTAATACATTAAAGCAAATACGCCGTGATATCGCAAAGGCAAACGGTATTACTCTTGATATCCCCGAATGCACCCATAAGGGTGACTGCCCCGGAACTTGTCCCAGGTGTGAAGCCGAGGTGCGATATCTTGAACGTGAAATTAACGAGCGTCGCCGCCGCGGTCTGAAAGTTGCGCTGGCAGGCGTATCCGCCGGTGTTATTGCCCTGAATGCGACGGCGTGCAATCCCATTGAAACAATAGACGAGCTTATTAACGGCAGATGCGCCGGGGATATGGCAGTTTCGGAGGAGCTTCTCGGTGAAATGATTCCGCCGGAGGAAATCACCGAGGTGGTGCTTGACGGAGACATAGCGTTTCTTCCGGATATGGAGGAAGTGAGCCGTGATGATACCGCGTGTGATACTGACGGCGAGCCTGCTGTGCCGGGACTTCTGTCCGAGGGGACTGAGGATTTTGATGATCCCGACGAATATATGCTGGCAGGTGCGATTCCGTTTCACACGGGCGCACCGGAGGATACAGAATCGTGACGTTTATCGCTATAGGCATATCCCGACACAGGATAGGCACAGACGGCGTGGGTGTTACCACCCTTGTTGGAGGACACGGATGTCCGCTTGACTGCAAATACTGCCTCAATCCTCAGTGCAAGCGAAAGGGCGTTGGAAAGGAATACACCATCCCGGAGCTTTACGAAAAAATAAAGGCGGATTCGCTGTATTTTTCCGCCACGGGTGGCGGAGTGACCTTCGGCGGCGGTGAGCCTTTACTGCAGGCTGAATTTATCGCCGAATTTATCCGTTATGTCAAGAGTAAAGGGGAAATGTGGCGTTTCGGTCTTGAAACCTGTCTTGCCGTACCAAAGTCCGCGCTTTGCATTGTGGACGGTCTTATTGACGAGTACATGGTGGATGTAAAGGACATGAACGGTGATATTTTTTGCGCCTATACGGGGCGTGATAACCACGCTGTAAAAGAAAATCTCGCCCATCTCAGCCATTTTGCAGATAAAGTTACAGTAAGACTTCCGCTTATTCCGGGGTATAACACCGAGGATGATTTGCACCGTTCCGAATCTGAGCTTCGGGCGTTTGGATATACTCGCTTTCATCGATTCCGTTACATAACCGATATTAAAAAATGATAATTTGTCAAAAACAGGTTGACACAGCGAAAAAAACGTGATATAATAATATCACTCCAAACTGAATAATCGACACAGGGGCGCTTTATGAACACATCAGTGCACGGATGCGTTTGGCTGAGACGGTCTTTGACCGAACCCTTTGAACCTGTACGGGTAATTCCGACGTAGGGATATCGCGATAGCGGTTTTTGCGCGGCAAACACTGAATTGCAGTTTTTGCGAAGCAAATACAGCTTTGCAGTTTTTTGCGAAGCAAATACAGCTTTGCAGTTTTTGCGAAGCAAATACTGCTTCACACGTCACTTAATTCTCCGAACACGGTTGTTTTGTTCGGAGAATTTATTTTTTAGGAGGTTATTACTTGAAAAAACGTAATATCCATAAAATGGTGCAGTGCGCCATTCTTATCGCAATGTCAACAGTGCTCAGTATGCTCATTATCTACGAATTGCCGCTGGGCGGATCGGTGACTGTGCTTTCCATGCTTCCCGTATGCCTTGCAGGATTGCTTCATGGTCCGAAGTGGGGCTTCGGCACAGCTTTTATTTATTCTGTAATCCAATTGATGCTCAGCAAATGCTTTGCATGGGGGCTTACTCCCACGGTGCTTGTGGTCTGCATACTCTTTGACTACCTCGTGGCGTTTACTCTGCTTGGCATTACGGGATTTTTTCGCGGAAAGGGCAGAGTCGGAATGTGCGTCGGAATTGCGGCGGCACTTGTACTTCGCATGGTGTGCCACTACATAACCGGTGTCACTATCTGGGAATCCTCAATGCCCGAAACATGGAACAATGTATGGGCGTACTCCCTTGCTTACAACGGCACGTATATGCTGCCCGAAATGGTGTTTACCATGATCGGAACGGTTATACTCAGCTCCGTACCCCAGCTTTGGCGTATGCTAAAGCTTGATAAGTAGTGAACTGAAAAACCGCCCAAGAGGGCGGTTTTTCACTAATGAACACAGATATCTTGTTTTTCTGACTCAAGCTGTTTGAACAGTCGAGCAATAACAGCTACTGCTACCAATGAAAGCATGATTTCGGTTATTGCCTGAGCGTATGGCAGTCCCCATACAGAAAAAGCGGAATTTAAAATAAATATAAGAGGTATTTCCAAAACTATCTTTCTGAGTATGGCGAACGCAAGGGCAAACTTTCCCATACCGCAGGCTTCAAATACACCGACTGCGATATAATCCATAACGATAAACACTTGACCGATGGCGTATCCTTTCAGGAATGCACCGCCGAATTCAACAACGGCATCAATATTCATAAACAGGCGAACAAGTAGATCGGAGAATATGAAATAGTTGACCGATATAACAGCCATTATGCCAAGCGAAACTGAGGTCGTAAAGATAAGAGCGCGTTTCATCCGGCGGATGTTTCTTGATGCGTAATTGTAGCTGACAAGAGGCATTACACCATGCGCTATACCAATTGCAAAGTTGAAAGGAATCTGATATATCTTTTGTGCTACGCCCATTGCCGCAACGGCGTTTTCGCCAAATCCGGAGGCGGCGGTGAAATTGTTGAGTATAGTCATGCCGGTCACATTGAGGAGATTCTGTATTGATGCAGGTATACCCACAGCAAACACCCCGAGAACGATTTCTCGCTCAGGCTTAAACATTCGCGGATTGATGCAGACATGAGTTTTGCCGCGTTTCACTGCGAGCAGGACAAAGAAATAAAGACAGGCAGCACAGTTTGAAATAAATGTGGCAAGTCCAGCACCTGGTGCACCGAGATTGAGTCCCCATGGTAGGATGAAGATTGGGTCAAGAATGATGTTAAGTACACATCCGCTCATAGCACCAAGGCTTGCGTGAAGTGATGCACCTTCGGAACGCACAAGATGAGCCATAACAACATTTAATATAGACGGTGCGGCACCGCAGGTTACAGTCCAGAATAAATAATCCGAAAGAGCTTCCGCAGTTACGCTGTCAGCACCGAGAAGATTCAGCATGAACGGTTTTGCCACAGTGAAGATCAGTGAAAACATTGCGCCGCACATGAGCGCACACCAAAATCCGAATGCTGAGCTTTTATGTACTGTATCATATTCGTGCCGTCCCAGCGCACGACTCATCATTGAGGAGCTTCCAACACCGAAAAGATTATTGACGGCGTTGAACGCCAGCAGTGCAGGGGTGGACAGAGTGATAGCGGAGTTCTGCACAGCATCTTCAAGCATACCCACAAAGTATGTGTCGGCAAGACTGTAGAGTATCATCACCAGAGAGGATATCACCGTCGGCACAGAGAGGGCTACAAAAGCGCGAGGGATTGGCATTTCTTCAAACAAATAGGTTCTAGTGTGGTTTTCCATATATCTCCTGTTTTTTCTAAAAACAGCCTTGATGCAAGGCATCAAGGCTGAATCTTATTTGTGTCCTGCGTAGAATGTGGTAAGATGTCCTTCGATTCTGTCGTACACACCGTCTGCATCTTTGATAAGCATATAATCGTTGTATTTTTCAAAGGTGTCGGTGATGCGTGTTGCGCAGAAATAGTAGTAGTTTGAAGGAAGCACGGTTACGCCGTCAATAAGAACTTCGCGTGCGGCGATAAGAGCTTCTTCGGTGGGTGTATAAAGAGCAAGCTTGTCAGCAGGGCTGAACTGATACATTACCTTGCCGCTCTTGGTCTTGTGAGACTGAAGTATTACTTCCTTTACAGTTCCGGGGAATCTTGCGCTGTCTGTTCTGTTTCGTATGCACTGTGCCACAGAAAGCATTTCCCAATACTTTTCCTGCACATCTTCAAACGCGTAAAGACTTGAACCGTTTCCCATTACCTCAAGCTGAATGACCGTAGCCGCAAGAATCAGCTCCTCATCGGTTATCTTGTAAGCCGGAGCTTCGACGGTATGTATAAGTCCAAGCTCGTCCACAAGCTTTCCGCTGTTAGGGTCAGGGAGGGGAAGATTGATTACAGGAGGCTCTGTTTCGGGAGCTGCCGTAGTCTCAGGAGCAGCGGTTGTTTCGGGAGCCGCTGTGGTCTCAGGAGCAGCGGTTGTTTCGGGCACCGCTGTGGTCTCCGGAACTGCTGTAGTTTCGGGAGCTGCCGTGGTTTCAGGCGCCGCAGTAGTGGTTTCAGGGATAAATTCAATTTCGGGGGCACTTGCTACGATTTGACCGGAAAGGACCGTGACTATTTCCTCAGGAGCTGAGGTGAAGTCCGCGGTATCATTATCCGATGTAATAACCGTATCAGTGACAACTCCCGGGGCGACTACGCGCACAGGTCCGTTTCCGGCGGTCAGAACCTGGGTGATAACCGGGTCTGTATCCTCTGTGCTCGGAGAAGCTGTGATGATGCACGCCGCAACGCAGGCAAAGACGATTGCACAAGCCATGAGCAGAGAAAGCGATTTGATATCGAATTTTTTATTGAAGAGCTTCATTTCTGTGCACCTCCTTGCTTTGTTTTGGTTTGACTGATATAGTCCATAAATATATCCTTTCGTAATGCTTGCCGCCGATTCCTGAATCTCGAAGGATGAAACAGGGCAGGGCGGAATGTGACCGAAGGGTGTGGCTTTTTGATTATATGACAGGAATTATTAAAATATTCACGGTGACGAAAACTGCGTCACGACAGAACCTCTCTCATGCCAAGCAAATAATATTATAACCGATAAGGAGGAAAATTTCAACCCCTTTTGTAAAAAATGGTCACTTTGAACTGAATAGTCAATTTGGTTTCGTGCACCAATATACGAATTTAACAAGAAATTTCCATAAAAATTACCAGCATATACCATATAGGGCATATACTGTATAAATAGTCGTGCGAATATGCATCGCTTTATGCATACAGGAATACCCTTCAAAATCATTCACGTTTGTTGACGAAATATGCACAATAAACTGTATATAGGCGCGAATACAATACATTTAAGTGTAATATGTACAATAATGTCGAAACGCGCATTTACCTTGTGAGTGCTTCGATAAGCTTCGGGACGATAGAATTATTAAAAAATAACATGGGGCGGTTTTTTTGTATGCGGCACATTGCATATATTTGTATAGATATTTTAGACAAAATGCCGTCCGGGTAAATTTGCCGATAAAATGCAAAATCTCTCTTGACAAACATATATACAATATGGTATAATACCGTAAAGGCAATGACGGGAAGGAGTAGGCTTCCGAGCGTGTCAAGAGAGCCGCTGTTCGGTGTGAAGCGGTCACGCGGAGTTTTCGAAGTAGTCCCCGAGCCGCTGAGTGAACAATCTGTGGCATGGTCACAGGTTAAGTAGTAAATGCCGTTATCCCACGTTACAGGGAGAGAAAAGTGTAAGCTTTTCGCAAAGATAGAAATATCAGGTGGTACCGCGCATATTATGCGCCCTGACACAAAAAAGTGTCGGGGCGTTTTTTATGTTCCGATGCGAACAAACGAAAGGATATACAAAATGAACACAGAACTTAGTCTTCCAAAGAATTATGCCCCAAAGGAATTTGAGGATCGCATCTACAAAAATTGGTGCGATAAGGGATACTTCACCCCTGAGCGAGATCCCGAAAAGAAGCCTTTTACCATCGTTATTCCGCCTCCAAACGTAACGGGACAGCTCCACATGGGTCATGCCCTTGACGAGACCCTCCAGGATATACTTATCCGCTACAAGCGTATGCAGGGCTTTTCCACTCTGTGGGTGCCCGGTACAGACCATGCAGGTATAGCGACCCAGATCAAGGTTGAGGAAAACCTCAGAAAGAACGAGGGACTTACTCGCTACGACCTCGGACGCGAGAAGTTCCTTGAGCGCGTTTGGGATTGGAAGCATCAGTACGGAAGCAGAATTATAAATCAGCTTAAGAAGCTGGGCTCATCCTGCGATTGGACTCGTGAACGCTTCACTATGGATGAGGGATGCTCCCGCGCTGTTAAGGAGGTTTTCGTAAATCTCTACGATAAGGGACTCATTTACCGCGGAAATCGCATAATCAACTGGTGTCCGCACTGCATGACCGCCCTTTCCGATGCCGAGGTTGAGTACAGCGAGCAGCCGGGCAATTTCTGGCACATCCGCTATCCATTCAAGGACGGCTCCGGTGAGGTTATCATCGCTACCACACGTCCGGAAACGCTTCTCGGCGATACCGCTGTTGCTGTAAACCCCGAGGATGAGCGTTATGCTTCGCTTGTTGGAAAAATGCTTGTTCTTCCGCTCGTTGGACGCGAAATTCCGCTTATTGCCGACAGCTATGTTGACAAGGAGTTTGGCACAGGATGCGTTAAGATCACTCCTGCCCACGACCCCAACGACTTTGAGGTAGGTCAGCGACATAATCTTGAAAATATCCTCGTTATGAACGGTGACGGCACTATAAACGCCAAGGGCGGCAAGTATGAGGGCATGGATCGCTATGAATGCCGCAAGGCGATCGTTGCGGACCTTGAAGCCGGCGGATATCTCGTTAAAATCGAGCCTCACAGCCACAATGTGGGCACTTGCTACCGTTGCGGCACAACTGTTGAGCCGATTACCTCAAATCAGTGGTTTGTAAAGATGGCTCCTCTTGCTGAGCCGGCTCTTAACGCCTCCAAAAACGGCGATGTTAAGTTTGTACCCGAAAGATTTACCAAGATATATACTAATTGGATGGAAAATGTTCACGACTGGTGCATTTCCCGTCAGCTTTGGTGGGGACACCGCATTCCTGCGTACTACTGCGATGCCTGCGGTGAGATGGTAGTATCCAAAACCGACGTTCACACCTGCCCGAAGTGCGGCAAGGCTATGCGTCAGGAGGATGACGTGCTTGATACATGGTTCTCGTCCGCTCTCTGGCCTTTCTCAACTCTCGGCTGGCCCGACGAGACCGAGGACATGAAATATTTCTATCCCACAAGCGTGCTTGTTACCGGATACGATATTATCTTCTTCTGGGTATCGAGAATGATATTCTCAGCCCTTGAGCACACCGGAAAAGCTCCTTTTGAGCACGTATTCATTCACGGACTTGTGCGCGACGAGCAGGGAAGAAAGATGTCAAAATCCCTCGGAAACGGCGTTGATCCTCTTGAAATTATCGACAATTACGGCGCGGACGCACTCCGCTATGCGCTTATTACCGGTAACGCGCCCGGAAACGATATGCGTTATTCCGACAAGAAGGTTGAAGCGGCGAGAAACTTTGCAAATAAGCTGTGGAATGCTTCAAGATTCACTCTTATGAATCTTACTATTGATAAGGTACAGCTTCCCGACACCGCAGAGCTTAAGGCCGAGGACAAGTGGCTTCTCACAAAGCTCAACACCCTTATCGGCGAAGTAACCGCAAATCTTGACAAGTTCGAGCTTGGCGTTGCTCTTGCAAAGATATACGATTTCGTTTGGGATATCCTCTGCGACTGGTACATCGAGCTTGTTAAGCCCAGACTCAGCGCAGGTGATACCGCGGCGCAGAATGTACTTTGCTACACTCTCGGCGAGACGCTTAAGCTTCTCCATCCCTTCATGCCGTTCATCACCGAGGAAATCTATCAGGCGATCCCCCACGACTGCGAGTCTATCATGATCGCGGAATATCCGAAGTATAACAAGGACTTCGAGTTCCCCGCAGAAGAAGCGCAGATGGCGAAGATCATCGAGGCTATCACTCTGATAAGAAACCGCCGTGCCGAGATGAACGTTGCTCCCTCAAAGAAAGCGAAGATCATTATTGTTACCGCTGACAGGGCAACATATTCGGACGATACCGTAAAATTCTTCGAGAAGCTTGCTTCTGCTTCTGAGGTTGAGTTTGCAGATTCCTATGCTGATGAGAACGCAGTGCAGATCGTTGCAACCGGTGCATCGGTATTCATACCGCTTGGCGAGCTTATAGACTTCGCTAAGGAGCGCGAGCGTCTTAACAAGGAAAGAGAAAAGTATCTTTCCGAGATCGACAGAGTTGAAAAGAAGCTGGCAAACGAAGGCTTTGTTGCAAAAGCACCTGAAAAGCTTATTGAAGCTGAAAAGGCTAAGAAGGAAAAATTTATCGAACAGCTTGCGGCAGTTGACGCGGCTATTGCAAAGCTGGGTTAAAATATTTTTCAGACATCAAGGAGGATATCCTATGTTTAAATCAAAGCTTATCTGGCAGGGCGATCCCGAGGGAGAATACGCGGCTCACAGAATCCCGGGAATGATTGTAACAAATCGCGGTACGCTCATTATATATAATGAAGCAAGACGTCAGAATCACGACTGGGCGATGATAGATATTTTCCTTCAGCGCTCAGAGGATCACGGCGAGAGCTTTGGTGAGCGTATCTATCTTGCACACAGCTCTGAGGAGCACAAAACGGTGAACAACCCCGTTATGATGCAGGACAAGAACGGCCGTATCCATTTTCTCTACTGCGAGGACTACGCAACTGCGGGCGGACGAGTGCTTCGCCGCTACAGCGACGACGACGGTCTTACATGGAGCGAAGAAATAGACATTACCGCGTGCACCATGCCCCATTTCAGAAATGCATTCGCTCTCGGACCGGGTCACGGCATCTGCACAAGAGACGGACTGCTTATTGTACCCGTATGGATGGTGCCGAAGTACTACGAGGCGCACATACGAGACCACGCGCCGTCCGTAATATCCACCCTTTACAGCAAGAATAACGGCGAAACATGGCAGTGCGGCGATATTCTTCCCGTTACCTCCGATGTTATCAACCCTAACGAAACCGTGGCGGCTGAGCTTTCCGACGGACGTATCTACCTTGCTATCCGCTGTGCGGCAAGATACCGCGCGATGGCTATAAGCCGTACCGGATATTCCGAATGGACCAACTATGTTCCGGATAAGCGTCTGCCTGACCCCACCTGCTTTGGCTCGGTTGTGTCGTATAACCACGGCGACGATCCCTACACGCTTGTCTATGTCAACTGCGAAAGCAAGCTTGGCAGAAAAAATATCGTTGTTAAAGGCTCTACCGATAACAGTATAAATTGGCAGTACCGCCGCGTTATCGACCCCGACAGAGGCGGATACGCCGACATTGCCGCAGACAACGAGGCAGGACTTATATACGTCCTCTACGAGGACAAGGCAGGCGAGACCGACACCCTTGCGATATTTGACTACGAGTGGCTTTCTGAGAAGGAACAATAAGTAGATTTACCGCAAATCGGAAGGAGCAAACGCTCCTGCCGATTTGCTTATTCTTCTATATCACAGTGTTCGGAATACCACGCACCAAACGCTTCGGCACGTTTCATTATAAGCTCATATGTTACAGCACTTCCATATGGTGCAGTACCGTCGGAACGGTATTTTTCAGCTTCTTTCGAAAGCTCACGGGATAAATCCGACTTATAGGCTTCAAATTCTGCGGCGAGAGCTTCATCTCCCACGGTAAGCTCGGTAATTTTGCAAAGCCAATAATCGGAAAGCTCCTCTGCATATGCGCGCATTGAAGCGGAAGAGCCATCGGGCACGGGTAAAACAACGTCATACAAAGGTGCGATAGTTTCTTCTGAGTGATTTTCGGCGGATTTCTCCGAGAGGGCAACACTAACGTCCGTCGGAGAACTTGCCAAATTCACGGAAGTATCAGCACAGGAAGAAAGCAAAAGGCACAGAGAGATTATTATAGTTATAGAAATGTTAGGGATACTTTTTAACATCCGGTCCTCCGTTGTAATCTGCATAAAATGTTACGCCATAATTCTATCAAATATAGTGCCGCTTGTCAAGAATGTCGGAAGAAATATCATAAATTCTTCCGACATTCTTTTAATATACACCTGTGGCTTAAAACTCGTCGCTTTCCATGGATTTGAGGATCTTTGTAAGATTCCGTCTTACCTGAGTGCGGCTCATGGCGCGAACATCTGCGGCGGTAAAAAATGCCGCCCCCTGACCGTCATCGCTGATTTTACCGGTGGACGTTGCCGCATTGGCGGCGTTTATCTCTGCCGCCTGCTCGGCAGTGGGGGGAGTTTGCGTAGATTCCTCTGCCGCCGCAGTGTTTTCAGCGGCGGTCTCTGTTACTTTTATCTCATTTTCCTGCATTTTTTGTTTCCTCCTTGTTTGCTTCCAATTTTACATCCGCCGTGCCGTCAAGCTCGGCAATGAGCGATTCACGTCCTGGTATAACTCCGTCGGGGATGCGCTCAAGATACTGCTTCAGCGTAATATGTCCGCCGTCAAGCAGCTTTGTAAGCTCGGCAAGCGCCGATGCCTTGGAATACCTTGTGGATGTTCCAACATCTACTCTTGCGGAAATAAGCTCCTCACGAAGCACACGGCAGTCGAGATCATAGGGAACATCGTCACCTGTGAGAACCATTCTGCCGTCCGCATAGTAAGCACACATAAAGTCAACCCAGATTGAGGCAAGCTCCTCAATACAGCCGAACAGCGCGCTTCTTACAAAGTCAAGGGTCATGTGATTTGATTCCTGAAGGGCAATGATGGCGGAAGTGTTGTTGGGAGATGCCTCACCGAGGGAGGCTTCCGTTGCACCCATGCTGTCCTTGGTGTTGCCGATAACGTTTTCCACGATCTCAGTGAATCTGTCATCAATATCACCGTGGTCAATTGAGGCGGCAACGCCGTGGATGTCTCCGCCCACAACGCCGATAGCCTGACCGACCTCGTTTGTCCATTCCGGAATACGGGTCTTGTCGTATACTACCTTTGTAAAGGCGGAGTCGATCATGTGCTTCATCGCAAGGGCGTACGCCTTGTTGATGTATTTCTGATTCTGAATGAGAGGAGTTATAGGAGATGTACCGTGATAGGAGTTCTTTGTGGGAATCCAATTGAACATTGCGATAGGGTACAGACGAAGCCCGGTTGTAACTCGCTTTATGATACAGTTTTTGGTGGATTTTTCAAACTGTATGTACCCCCTCTCATCGCGGCTGAATTTGATGATGTAAGTAGCCTTTTCTACGGAAGAATCAAGATTTTCATATGCCGCGCAGTCACCCGAACCGTAGTGGAGATCCTCATCCGGGCGAATCTTCATAGCATCGGTGTGTGATGCACCGGAGGCAAGCGCCTCATCCTGAAGCTTCTTTGCCGATTCACGACCGGATATGATAATGTAATCCTGACTCTGGATATCCGTGGAATTTACGTTTGCAACAAAAAGATTGGTACTATCAATGGTAACAGTAACAAAATCTCCCGTGTACACCTGACCTGTGCGGATCGACGGGTCCCAATAGGTGAAGAATATGCCGTCACCGGACAGTGCCGCATCAAGAAGCGCGGTTCGCACCGTGCGGTCAAGTGCACATTTCTCCCACCTGAACGCCGCATGGCGATTCAGAAGATCAACCGCTTTTTCAATACGCTCTCTGTGGTTTTTGTCGGTAACAAAAGGAAGATTTTCGTCGGAATATAAAATATCCACATTAGAGCTTGCAATCTGAGTTATTAAATAATCGGTGATTCGGCGGATATAGTTGAAAACGGGTGTTGGGAGCGGACCGGATGCCACGGTTTTCCACTGATCTCCGCGATAAAAGCGCTCGCAGAGTGTAACATTCTCGTAAAGCCCGATCCTGCGGTTATAATCGCGTCCTGCCTCAAATTGCCGCCATGCTATGTTTTCTTTCATTATGACAAATCCTTTCCTTAATAATTAAGAATACTCTCAAAGGTTTCGGCAAAGCTTTTTGCGGTACCGCCTTTTTTTATTTTTTGTGTCCGAAGATACATACACAGCCAAAAGAATGCCGCACCTGCCAAAAAAGAGAGAATATACAGTAGTGCTATCATTTCGTACCTCCCGATTCACGGAATCTGAACATTATACTGCGTATGTTTGCAGGAGCAGCGTTCGCAGGGGATAAAAGACGGCATATCAGATATTTGCTCCGTCCCAGCCTCATATGACTCCTGAGAACTATTGGTGACGGGTCTCCGACATCCTCCGATTTAAGCTCGGTGCTTATCTTCCGTCCTTTGTCATTTTCAAGCTCACATATAAGCCTTGCATTCTCTATCCGATCAAATGCCGCGCCAAAGCCGTACAGGGTTTTTTCTTCAAAAATATCCCCAAGGTCAATCGGCTTGCTTACGTATTCGGCATCAAAGCCGGCATCAATGTCCGTGGTGCTTCCTTCAATAAAGCCGTATAAAGCGTTATCACTGTAAAACGCCGCGTTTCTCATGTGCAGGAGCATTCTCCCCACAGCATTAAAGCCTGAATAGGTGAACCAGCACTTGAAGCGAAGGCTGTATACAAGCGCGCCCTCACTGTGCACACACCAAAGCTCATGCCTGCTTCTGAGTAAAAACAGGCTCATCCTCGTAAGCTCACTGTGGTGAGGCGTGCAGTAATCGGCAAAGTCGATTCTTATGGCGTAATATTCAAATGTCTCGGCATTGTAGGCAAATCTGTAAAGACCGTTTTCATTTAAAAAGTAAAGCTCATCCTCATAGAGTACAATGCCGGAATTTTCACCGATGCCCATTTCAGGCGTCACAAGCTTTGTGGAAAACTTTTTGGTAGATACGCCGCCAAGAGTGGAAGAATTTGATGCCGTAAGCTCATGAATCGCGCTTTTTGTCATTACAACCGTCCTTGTGTCAAGTGACTGCATTGAAATGGGCGGAAGTAATCCGTCACCGACCAAAAACAAGGAGGATTCTGTGAAATAACCGAACATTTCCGATTCAGCAGTCTGAAAAGCGCCAAATTCCGAGGTTATTACCGTCCCGTCGATGTCGTTGTACAAAAACAGCCTGTTTCTAAGCCCTTCGCGGTGTACATATGCCTTAGTGCCGGAAAAATACACATTTCGCATAAGCGGATATTTATCGCTGTTCAGATCGTATTCCACAATCAGTTCATCGCCTTCTACGTATTTTTCCAAAAATCTTATATACGCATCTCCGTTAGGCTCGTATGTTATGGCGTATTTATCAGTTCTTACTGCCTTGCCGTTTATATATGCACCAACTACATTCGTAGACTTTCCCCAAAGCTTGATGCGCTCAGCAGTGTCTGTTGTCAGAATAGAAACACGTACACGCGGACTTACAAGATTGCGCTCCTCGTATTCCTCACCGACTGTAGATGAACCGGCATTTATGCGTATTACCGGAATATAGCAGGATACCTCAGCCAATGAGTTTTTTTCGGGAATGTACTTGTAAAATCCGCCGCCGCCAACAATGTAAACACAGCCGGATTCTATAAACATCTCCGCTTTTTCTGTATCATCGGAAAATTGGCAGTTTGTAAGCTCCCCAAGCAATACCGTGCCGGACTCGGACACAGAATATAGACAGCTGCCGGCTGTAATATAGGTTGTATATTCCGAAGAAACCGCTCCGCGTACAGGCGATGTGAAAAGATCAATTTGTGAAAAGCCCTCTCGTTTTTCAAGAGTGCCGGTGGCGGTGAGCCTGAAATTGTTTATTGAATCAGCAGTTGAAAAATTACTTATAATATGCTCCCTTACAGCCTTCATCCCGGATACACCTCTTTTGTGGACGTTACTGTTACAGCATCTTTTGCCGCCGCAGATGCAGAGGCTTCGGCGCGCTCATCAAGTATTGCCGCAAGCACCGGCTGCTCGTCCAGAATAAGGAGAGAGGCAAGAGCCAGCGATGCCGCATAAAAAAGCGACTCATTAAGCGGGAATTCATCTTCAAGTGATGCGATATGAAGAGAGCTTCGGGAAATTTTGGTGCCGGTAAGTGCTTCGGAAATGCGGACAAAACGGTGATGTACCACGCCGAGAAGTGATGGTGCGCGTTTTTGGTAGTCGTCAAGAGCTGGGACGTGTGCCTGCTCGCCTATAAGCGTGAGGGCACTTTCATAAATAGACGTACAGTTCATAAAATACATCCTTTCCTTTGTTATTTTAAATAACAGCAAGGGTGAATCACCCTTGCTGTTACCGCGGTGATAGATTATCCTTCAACCTCAAGAACAAAGAATTCTTTAGGGTAAACAACTTTTGCACCGTAGAGATGGAGTCCCTTGATAGCATCTGCAAATCTGGACTCAGGACGGTAAGCCTCAACCTCGTTGAGCTGCTCCGCAAAAGCGATAGCACGTCTTGTACGTGCATAGCACTTGTGAACGCCTGTGCCGTCAACAGAAACATTGTGAGATGTGTAGATATCAAATCCGAGAAGCTTACCGATATAACCGTTTTCAATGATTCCGGTGTTATCGGTAGCAAGATTGAGCTTTGCCTGAAGAATTGCTGCCGCAACCATGGGCGTTACTTCAAGTACCATGTCACTGCTGTCAGTAACACCGTTTTCAATCATTCTCTGGCGCACCAGTGCGATCGCTTCGATAATGCCGGAAGGCGTTGTGTTGGCAGCAAAAATAAAGTTTTCCTCATTTGCCTGGCTGTAGAGAGTGTAGATATATTTGTCAGCCACATCGGCGAGGGCGTTTGCCGCCTTACGAAGTGCCGCCCTCATGATTTTAGGCTGAGACTGTGCACGGTCAATATCGTCGATCTGGAAATTGAACGCCTTCGCCTGGTTGATGGTCAGACTGATAGCGGAATCCGAAAGAGTCTGCGGTGCCTGCATATCGGTGTCCTTGGTGTAGTTAAACACATTGATATCACCGATACTGCCTATCTTAACCACAGAACCCTTGTCCTTGATGTCACCCTCAAATTCACGGTTGCAGTTTCTTACCGCGATGTACTGGGAGTTAAGCTCGGACAGGAGCGTTTCGCTCCACACAGTAGGAATAAAAGAAGAAATTGCCATAAATACCTCCAAAAAGGAAATTAAATTTATATGATCGCCGCGTCTCCGGATAACGAGGCAATTATATACGTTAAATAGCTGTCAGTAACCGATGATTCCTCCGTCCCGTACACGTGTAACGGTAGGTGCTTCGGATACGCGGCTCATAACGGCATAACGCAGTGCTTCAGGAGCGTGAGTTACCTCATGCGGCTCGCCCGAGGCATCTTCAGCCATGTGTTTGTCACAAAGAAGCGACTCCATTGAGCTTATAAGCTCATCGCATCCTGCAAAAATATACAGCTTGTCCGACAGACGCTCACGGAGTGCACGCCAGCCGGGAATGCGTCGGTTATCGGCTCTGATCAGAGAGGGAACACCCGAAACTCTGCTTATTATCTCAAAGCCGCTGTAGCCTGTGTCCTGACGCCTGTTCCAAAGATCGGGAGAAGCCGCGGCATATGTAATATCGTGACCCTTAGCACGCTCCTCCAAGCATATACATGAAAGCTCCTCGCCGGCCCTCGTAAGCGTAAGTCCCGACATACAGAACTCGCGAGTCACATACATGATTCCACCCGAAAGCGCGCATATAAGCAAAACAAATCGGTCAAAACCGTAATCGAATGCGGCAAAGTAGCGTCCTCCCTCAATGAAGCAGGGCTTTATGACATGGCGTTCACGTGAGAATTCCGGGAAAAACTGTCCCTCGAAAAGATCCCATCTTCCGTCAAGCCATGCAGCACGGAGCTTTTCCGGCAGACTCTCAAGGTTGTGCACATATTCGGGGTCGCGCTCGGTGAGCACCTTGTTGTCCCACACTGACGCCCTGATAAATTTGTAATCTTCCGGTCGCTCACCCTCGCGAAAATCTCTGTCAATGAACAACCGCTTTACCCAAGCGTGTCCCACTCCTCCGGGATTACAGGTAAGATACATCCGCCTCGGATATTTTCCCACTCCTCGCAGACACCCTTTGAGCGCGCCGAAAGCGTATTCCGTAAGCTGGGTGGCTTCATCTATAGCAATAATATCATATTCCTGTCCCTGATAGCGAAGGGTGTCGCTTTCGCAGGAAAGATACCCAAGATCAATTCTGCTTCCGTTTTTAAAACGGAATATATGCTCGCCTGCCGAGTAGGAAACACTCCTGCCCAGCTCGCTAAGGAGGGGGGTAACGTGATTCTGCGAAAGCTCAAACAGTGTGCGTCTTATTATAAGGCAGTGGATTCCGGGATAACGCAGGCAGAGAAGTATGAGCTTTCGCCTGAGTGCCCAGCTCTTACCGCCGCCGCGTGATCCGCCGTATGCAGTGAAACGGGCGGTGGAACGGAAAAATTCCGCTTGCTTTTCATTAGGTTTTCCGTGAAGATGCAAAAAACAACCTCCTAAATACCGTCAGCCAGCATATCGTGATCGCATATGATCTCGTCCTCAGCCGCGGCGTTCCAAAAGCCGTATTGACGAAGATACATACCAACAAGTGATGCGGTAGCACCCGAATTCAGTGCCGCATCTTCGAAATAAGCACCGGCACTTTCAAATTCCGAAGGGAATGCCTTCTTATATGAAAGAAACTCGCCAACCGAGATGCCTGCAAAACGGCAGAAGCCTGCCACATTGGCGAAAACCGGTTTTTTTGAATCTGCGGCTTTGCAGTCGTCAATATACGAGCGTATCATAGATAAAAGCTTTTTTCCGCCGCTTATTTTCGGCATACCATCATCACCTCTTTGAATGTTGATCTCATTTTATCACCGATATAACACCGCGGCACACCGTACCGTATCAAATATAAGCACACGTTTTTATAAAGTTTCATGTGAATTTTTCGGCGAAATTATCTATTCTTCATACTGCCGTCACATTTGTGCGATATAATATCGTAAAACGCAGATTTGGTCTGCATACTTTGTGAAATGAGGATAGCTTATTATGAAAAAAGCCTTAATATCTGCTGTTATGCTTTTAGCTATATGTACTTCTGTAATTTCCTGTGGATCCCCAAAAAATCCTCTCCAGCCAACAGCACAGGATAAAAAGATAGTTATGCGCGTAGGCGGAGAAGATGTGGAATATCAGGAATTTCGATACTTTTTTTTAAATAACAAAAGAGACAGCTTCGGTGCAGATGCGGTTTTGTCCGATGAGGAGCTTAACGAGGTGATCTCGCTTACAGAGGAAAACTCCCGTCAGCGTCATGCGCTTATCAAGATGGCTGAAAAATACGGCGGAAAGCTTACACGAAGTGAGAAAAAATCCGCTGAGGAATATATTGAGCAAAGCATTGCAAGCTTCGGAAGCGATGAGGCTTATCTTATCGCCCTTGATGAACAGTATCTTACCGACCATCTTTTCCGCGAGATGACTAAGGAAGCAGGGCTTGCCTATACAGTTCTTGACAAGATGAAAGAGGCAGGAGCAATAATTGAAAACGGAGCGGATTTCGATAAGGTGCTTGAGAGCGATGAGATTATCTGTATTAAAGAGATATATTTAACCTATAATTCCGAAGAGACAAAAGAGATAGTAAGAAATCGCGCCGAAGAGGTGCTTTCAAAGCTTATGTCCGGTGCCAATTTTGAGGATATGATGCGTGAATACAGCGATTACAACGAGGCTGAGCTTCCACCGGAGCACGGATACTATACCATGAAATTCGATGCGCTTGATACGGTGTATGATGCCGCAATAAATCTTGCCGCTAATGAGCACAGCTATGTTGTGGAATCCGAATGCGGATTTCATATCGTGATGCGGTGCGAGAAGGACTCGGAATATATGGAAACAATACGCGACGAGATATACGAAAACTACACCTACGCCAAATTCAGCGAGGAATATGAAGCTACTATTGATGCTATGGAGATAGTCTATACTGAATACGGTGCAGGTCTTGATCTTGCGTCAATGTCGTGACTAAATAAATTGCCGGTGTACTAAACCTTATTAAACCAAATTAAAACCAACAAGAGGTTTTCGCAAAAAAAATGCGAAAACCTCTTGACAAAATACCGAAGATATGGTATTATATATGAGTGCTCAACAAGGGCATATACGCGGGTATGGCGGAATTGGCAGACGCGCTAGATTCAGGTACTAACGCGTATTGATTTTGCAGAATTGCGTAAAACCCTTGAAGTATAAGATAATTCGCACTTATCTTATAATAAAACAACTTAATATTTTTCCTTGTTTCTAACGGATTTCTAACCGTTTGAAATATGCGGGTATGGCGGAACTGGCAGACGCGTATGATTCAGGTTCATATTTCTGTGAGGAAGTGCAGGTTCAATTCCTGTTACCCGCACCACCGAAAGCCGATTATAGTACTTAGGTATCATGATCGGTTTTCTTTTTATTCTGTCAATAGCCGCTCTATTGATTGTGATAGTTTTACTTTGTTTTGTGATTGGATATGAGCATAAATATCAGCCGTTGTTGTATAAGTGCTGTGTCCTGCCCATTCTTGTATTTCTTTTATGCTTACACCAGCAGAAAGAAGCAAGCTAACATTTGTATGTCTTAACTCGTGCAAGTTGATTCTACGCAACCCACATTGTTCACACAGCATTGGAAAGTGGCGTGTAACATAATCGAGCTTTAATATTTCGCCGTTATCTCTCACGCAAACAAAGTCTTTCCATTTATCCGCATAATGCTTTCCTAACCGCTTTTTATTGGCTATTTGCCGTTCTTTTAGGTCATACAAGTATTTAGCTAACTCAGTACTCATTGGCAAGGTACGCAAGGAAGAAGCGTTTTTAGCGGTCTCTTTGTATATAGTCTTTTCCGCTCTTGCCATTGTTCCCTTAACGGATATTGTTTGATTTTCAAAATCAACATAATTCCATTTAAGACCGATTATTTCACCGCGCCGTAAACCGAGCCAAGCAGCTATATAAACAACCATTTCTATGTCTGTACCTTTTGCCGCTTCTAACAGTACCTTTAATTCTTCGGGAGAATAAAAGTCCGCTATATGCTTTTGCTTTTTTGGTAAGTCTATATTGGCGGCTGGATTATCTTTTATGCGCTCTGTCTTTACCGCATACTTTAACGCTCTATGTATGTTTGCCTGATAATGATGTATGGTATTAGCAGTAACATTATCATTTTTCATTTTGTAGGCGTAAAAATCTTGTATGTGGTATGGCTTTAAGTCCGATAACTTGATTTTTCGTTCTGCAAAATAGGGACAAATAACACCGCAAATAACATTCTTGTATATCGTATATGTTGTTTCTGCTACGGTGTGCCTTGTTTCTTCAAGCCATTTTTGCATATAGTCCGAGAATAGAATATCCTCATAATTGCTTAATAACGCTTTTTCTTCCGCTTCTCGTAAAACCTCTTTGCGCTTTTGCTCCGCTCTGCGCTTGTTATTGCCGTTTGCAGATAGATCAGTACCTACCCACTTTTGTTTACGCTTGCCGTTCTCCACCCAATTCAAAACTATGTAATACTTATTTCTTTTTTCTTGTACGCTTGCTGTCATTAAAATAAACCTCCTTTGCATTGACAGCAACCGCCGCTATGATAATTATACCATAAGTAACCTTTATAAAACAGTTGTTTTACACAAATAAACTGCCATTTCAAAAATTGTTGTATTAAGTTCAATTTTTACTTCCTTTCGTGATTAGTAATGTTTTCGTAAGTAGCCAGCCATTCACAATACGGCGTAAATGCCCTCTCAGGCATTGTTGCTAATGTCTCGGAAACGATTGGCTCACGG
This sequence comes from Candidatus Flemingiibacterium sp., assembly GCA_045636145.1. Lineage (GTDB taxonomy): Bacteria > Bacillota > Clostridia > Oscillospirales > CAG-272 > Flemingiibacterium. The sequence continues at coordinate 711 of JAZTWV010000020.1, read as the reverse complement.
AATAAATATTGTTGTGTCTTGTTCTCTTTGCTAAACAAATCGGGATATACTTTTTTATATGCTTTCAGTACACTAACAACATCATCAAATGTGTCTAATATAATCAATTTGCCGCCTAACAGATCCTCTACTCTCTCGGCTCTGCCTAACATCATACGATACTTGTTATCTGTTCCAATAACGATATTACATATATACGGATTAGTAATATACTTTGTTATATCCTTTTTCGCTTGATTAAGACCGCCTTTTACAAGAGCAAGGTTATAACGCCTATTATCAAAAATGTCTCCGTTTAAGTGCTCAACTTGCAGATTGTGTTGTTCGTTGTATTGCATTATCTCGGGTAGCTTTTCAATGTGGTTGTCAACTGTTAATCCCTGATGATAACAAGCATAAGCAACAACAGATAAATACGGTATTTTGTTTTCTTTGTTAGGTTGCTTTAACAAGCCGTTTATTCTCACTTGTGGACGGTATCTGTTCATAGATATTACTGTATGATAAGGGGTAGCCAGCAGAGTATATAATTCTTTGTTGTTATCGAATTTAACAACTTTATTCTGTGCTTTTAATAGCAATTCAAAATATCTGTTGTTATTGGTAAATGAAAACTTCATAGCCGGTGTTTCCATAACTGTATCACCAGTAGAATAAAGATTACATTTACGGCAATCTTCTATTTCTTCGCTTTCGATATGCCGTATATGA
>JAZTWV010000019.1:0-45618 GCA_045636145.1 Candidatus Flemingiibacterium sp. | reverse complement strand
TGGGCACGAGATAGTCACGCGCGCCCTCGGGAGAGGATGCGGTGAGAATAGGAGTCTGAATTTCAAGAAATCCCATCTCCTCCATCTGTGAGCGGAGGTAGGAAAGGATCTTTGAGCGAAGCACGATATTGTCGTGTATTTTTCTGTTTCTCAAGTCAAGATAGCGGTATTTGAGACGCACTTCCTCACGGGTCTCGGTGGAAGCGTCGATCTCAAAGGGAAGTCCAAGCTGGCAGGGACCGAGAACCTCCACCTTGGAAGCTCTTACCTCAATAAGACCTGTTGCAAGCTTGGGGTTTACGGTTTCGGCATCACGCTCGGTGACATTTCCCTCAACGAGAATAACGGTCTCCTTGGGCATACCGGCAATCATTTTGTCGTCGTTTACGACGATCTGAGTGATTCCGTAGTGGTCGCGAAGGTCAACGAAAAGTACGCCTCCGTGGTCGCGCACGGTGTCGATCCAGCCGGTGAGAGTTACATTCTCGCCGATGTGAGCCTTGGTAAGCTCATTACAAGTATGAGTTCGTAACATGGGTTTCATCCTCCGAAATAAAGATTTTATTTTTGATATAAAGTTCGAAATGCTGTGTGCGGCAAATTTTCGGGACAAACAAAAAATTGCCCCCCGTCCGCACATGGGACGAAAGACAACTTCCGCGATACCACCCAAATTGATCTTAAAATAAGATCCACCTTAATTACGCCTTTACGCGGCAAACGTGCGGTTCTAATAGCCACCGTCAAGACGTGGCGTTCTTCCGCAAGCTCCGGAGTGTTTTTCACGCAGAGACCGACGCCGTATTTCCACCGTCAACGGCTCTCTTTAGACTGTACACCGCGTTACTCGTTCCATCAAAGCTTTTCACTCTTATATTGTATCACAGTAAAGGTCATTTGTCAAGAGTAAATTTGCGGTAATCTTTATGATTGTAAATCACAAAAATTCGTTTATTTCCGATAAAATCCGACGTGCTTTGAGACTCTATCACACCCGTGGAATCGCCGCCATATACTGTACAGAGGTGATGAAAATTTCTTACTTATCAGATCTTGTGCCGGGTGAGACGGCATTTATAAATAAAATAGGTTCATCGGAAATAAGACAGAGACTCTTTGACCTTGGTTTTATCGGCGGAACAAAGGTTGAATGTGTTGCAAGAGCACCCCTTGGCGGACCGGGAGCATATCTTGTGCGCGGCTCGGTGATTGCCCTGCGAAATTCGGATGCAAGGTGCGTCTGCGTTCAGCGCGTTCCGTCGCGGTGCTGTTCACAGTATAAAAAATGGGTTTAACGAACAGCTCCACGGGGCTTGGTGCGGTACGCGAGCGTGTCAAAAAGGGTGACGGCTACACCGCCGCTCTTGCCGGCAATCCAAACGTAGGTAAAAGCAGCATTTTCAACGCTCTCACCGGAATGAAGCAGCACACGGGAAATTGGACGGGGAAGACTGTAGCGACTGCAATAGGTGTGTCACAGCGTGAGAACATCACGTTTGTTGATCTCCCCGGAACATATTCCATCCGCGCCCATTCACCTGAGGAAGAGGTTGCAAAGGATTTTATAAAAAACGGCGGCGCCGATGCCGTTATTGTGGTATGTGACGCGCTTTGCATTGAGGGCGGACTGTCCCTTGCTTTTCAGATATCGGAGTTTTGCGAAAATTTGATAATCTGCGTAAACTTTATGGACGAAGCCGAAAAACGTGGAATAAGCGTTGATACCGCGCTTCTCACAAAGCTTACGGGATTTACCTCGGTGGGAGTCTCCGCAAGGAGCGGAGAGGGACTTTCCGAGCTTTGTAAAACTGTGAAAAATCCATCTCTGAAAGAAAAAAACAGCCGTCAGCCGATATATCCCGAGTTTGTGGAAAATGAGCTTGATGCGCTTCGCGAAAATGGGTATTCCCGTGGGGATGTTATTGAATCATGGCTTTCAGATAGTGGGGATGAGGCAGTTGTGGAAGCTCTGTCACGGTGCAGGGAAGAGTATGACGGAGATTTTTCCGAAATGCTGCTCACGCGCCCCATAATTGCCGCCGAGGGGATAGCCTGCGACGTTGTGACGTCGGAGAAGGACGATTCCGAGCTGTGCACCTACCGCGCCGGATATACAAGGCGTGACAGAATGATAGACCGTGTGATAACTCACCGCTTCCTGTCAGTCCCGATCATGCTTTTGATGCTTGCAGGCATATTCTGGCTTACTATCGTCGGGTCGAACTACCCCTCAGCCTTACTTCAGTCGGGATTTGACCGCTTGGAGCAGTTTTTGTACCATGCCGCATCACCGCTTCCGGAAATGCTCCGCGAGCTGCTTGTATGCGGTATGCTTCGCACGCTGTTTCGCGTGATTTCTGTAATGCTTCCGCCAATGGCAATATTTTTTCCGCTGTTCACGCTTATGGAGGATTTCGGTCTGCTTGGGCGCATAGCCTTTAATCTTGACGGCGCGCTGTCAAGGTCCGGTGCTTGCGGAAAGCAGGCACTCACCATGTGCATGGGACTTGGATGCAACGCGGCAGGCGTTGTGGGATGCCGTATTATAGATTCTCCGAGAGAGCGGATGATAGCCATACTCACAAACAATTTTATGCCCTGCAATGGGCGATTTCCCATTCTTATAACCGTGTCCGCACTGCTCTGTGCCGGAGGAGGCGGTGCGTGGGGAGCTGTTATCATGACTGCCGCCATTCTTCTCGGTGTACTTGCGACCCTTGCGGTATCAAAAATTTTATCGCTTACCCTTCTTCGCGGCACGCCCTCAAGCTTCACCCTTGAGCTTCCCCCGTACCGCCGTCCTCAGATCGGGAAGGTGATCGTCAGGTCGATTTTTGACCGCACCCTTTTCGTCCTCGGACGTGCGGCGGCGGTGGCGGCACCAGCCGGACTTATAATATGGCTTCTTGCCAATGTTACTGTAGGCGATCTTACGCTTCTGTCTCACATCTGCGGCGCACTTGATCCACTTGGACGGATATTGGGACTTGACGGAGTGATACTGTGCGCATTTATCCTCGGATTTCCTGCAAACGAGATAGTTTTGCCCATTGCAGTGATGTGCTATACTGCGTCCGGCAGTATAGGCGGCGATGTGGGAACTTTGGAGGTGCTTATATCAAACGGCTGGACGGTGCTCACCTTTGTTAATATGATAATAATGACTCTGTTTCATTTTCCGTGCTCCACCACGGTGCTTACGGTAAAAAAAGAAACAGGAAGCGTTTTTATGGCGGTTTTGTCCATGATTATTCCGACGATCATAGGTATTGTGCTGTGCGCGATCACTGCCACTGTGGCGAGGCTCTTTTGGTGAAATTTGTGCGGACGGTGTTTTGACGCCATATTGACCCCACAGCGATTATACTAAGTATATGGAAAAAGGACAGAGACTTCAAGCTCTGTCCTTTTTGTAAGACGGCGTATCGCCGCCGCGTTTTATTTATTCTGGGGATAAACGCAGTATATTTGTCACACTTGTACCGCATCCCCGACTTTAGTGTATATATACGCTTTCCCTTTGGTTTCCGTATGCTCGATTACACCGAGGGAAACAAGCGTGCGAATGGCATATCCTGCGGTGCGCGGTGTCATTTTTGCGGCTTTTGCAAACTCCGCCGCGCTGAAGCTGTCGCCTAAATTCGGTGGGATGAGCTGTTTCATATCCTCGGGCGTTTCAAGCACCATTATATCAACAAGTGACGTCGGTATGCGCTCATAGCGCACAGCACCGCGCCGTCTGCCAACACTTTTGCCGGAAGCAACGCGGAACTCGTCCATTTCGCAGAAAACGAGAGTGAACGTTACGTTATCAAGTGGCATTATGGGTCGAAGCGCGTACAGCTCATATAAAATATCCCACGGCTTGCCGCATTTCGGCGATTTTCTCCGCTCCGAAAGCTCACCGCTGTCGGGGTCTATTTTGATAATATATTTTTGTGAGGCTATGGGGAACACCACGTTAACGTGATGATCCTTTGTAAATGCCGTAAGCTTCTTTCTCATTGAACCGAATGCTCGGGTCTGAATTTCCGTGATACCGTCGGCGTTTTTGATGTCCGCCACAAACCGTCCCACTTTTTGTTCGTGACAGTCGGTATTTGGCTCGAAGAAGTTTTTGAGAATGAGGTGAAGCATACGCTCTCCAAGCGTACCGATGCCGTTTCGCTCATGCTGTGATGTGAGAGCCTTGGCGGAGCACTCCGCAAAGCGCTCGATTTCATTTTTGGTTATCATATTACCGCACCGTTTAAATTTATTACGGTTTCATTATATATTATCTTCAGAGGAAAGTCAAGTGCTTGCCTATAAAAAAGTACGGCTGTCCCAAGCTTGGGACAGCCGCCAAAAAATCAGTGCTTGCCGGAGCAGCCGCAGTCGCCGTTGTCACTGCCGCCGATGCGACCTGTACCGCTTGGATGAGGTGCACAGCCGGAATTACAGCCGTTCTGCACTGCGGCAATTCTGCCGGGAGCAAATTCGTCAATGGGGAACGCCATTCTGCGGAAAGCATCGCAGGGAGAACCGGTGTCGTTGCAGGTGCATTCCTTGTCGGGAACGCTGAATTCAACTGCATTAACGAGGTACTGCTCGGGACGCTCGATGCGAATTACCGAGAAGAAGCCGAGGGATACTGCAAGGTATCTGCTTCCCTCATCCAAGAGGTCGCCGAACATTCCGCCAAGTGCCGCGGGAACGTCCCCACAGCAGCAGCAACAGCAGCATTCCGAGGGAGTATCTACCACACGCGTGCCGAGGATTACGGGGTCGACTGTCTCAACTACCGCGATGGGAAGATTGTTTCCACCCTCACCGCATACGGGAGCGGTGCAGAAGCTGTCGCCGAGAGCGTTTGAGCGGAAAACGTGTACCGAGCCTTCGCCGCCGTAGAGGACTACGGATTTTTCTACCACCGCAAGACCGGTGAAGCACTGAGTTTTGCCGGGGCAAACGCATGCCTCAAGCTCAAGCTTAACATAGAAGCGTACAGTTATGCGGTAAAAACCGCGGGAGAGCTGTACAGGCTCAACGGAGATAGCGGAGGAGCATATCTCTGCGGATTTTGTGCGTACCTGAGACGTATGTTCGATTACGCTCTGACCGAGTCCGTCAAGAAATACACGGGTGTCCTCAAAGCAGTCGCGGTCACGGCAGGAATCAAATACCTGATAGGTATCGATCACAACACCGCAGCCGTTTATCGGAGCCATGCCTTGACGTGTGCCGAAAACGCTGTTTCTGTTATCAGCCATGTTGTTGTATCCATCCTTTCCAAAAAGCGGATATAAATATGTCCGCTGTATGTTCATGTATATGTTACAGGGGATGTGCCGGCAGGGGAACATCCTCATTTACATGGTATGCATGGAGAGGTGAATATGTTCCGCACTCAGATATTTTCAAGCTTTGCAAGTATTTTTTTCCACACCTCAGGTGCTTCGGGACTGCTGTCAATGAATACGCGGGTCTTGTCGGAAAGGCCGCATACACTGCATACAGTATCAGCCGGGTCGTCGTGGGGAGGAGTGAATACGCGGCTCTTTGGCGCAAGTCCAAGATACTCGCATCCGTCAACACGTCTGCCGTTGCGGCGAAATTCAAGGGTAAGAAATTCGCGCATTCCCGAGCCGCTGTTTCCCTCAATGCCGATAAGCTCGCCGGCACGCACATAGTCCCCCTCGTTGACAAAACGGTGCGCCAGCCGTCCGTAGGTGACGGTTACTCCGTTTTTGCCGGACACGGTCACGAGCATGCCCTGGCGGTGTTCCCGTGAGCGTGTGTCGTAGTTTACGCCTGAGCGAAGAACAACACCGTCTTCTATGGCACATACTTCCTTTGGCGAGCCATACACGGAGGGAAGTCCCTCAAAGCAAAGTATGCCGTTTGTCTGCTTTTTGCCTGTGGTGCGGATCTCTGTGAGAACAAAGTGACGGGATTTGTAAAGCTGTAACATTTTTGTACCTCTCTTTATTTGATTTATAATTTTTTGTGTGTGATATGTAAAAAAAGTTTAGAAAATCTGAACTTTATTGGCTGAAAAAACACCGCATAAATTCTGCCTCGCTAAGATGCAGAGTGGATGCGGCGCGAAGCATTTCACCCTGGGTTGCTTCCGCCCGGTGTTTTATTAAACGCTCAAACCTTTTTTTGCTCATTTTCATTTTTTTTAAAAAATCTTCATCTGTGCATCTCTCCTTGATCAGTTTTTCTAAAAAATCCGAATTGATGCCTTTTGTGTTTTCGTCCATTGTGCTGTGTACCTCACCTAGTAAAAAAAGTTCAGAAAAACTGAACTTATTATATCATTACCGGGAATCCGTGTCAATACTTGTGCACAATTTAGAAAAAAACTGACACTTTTTTGATAAAAACGCTTGATTTTTTTTTGTGTGTCGGGTATAATATTTGTGTAGTTTATAAAAACTGAACTTGTGTGCCATATTTTCGGCCAGCGTTTTTGATGGCAGGCAAACTTTTGTAAAGGGGAAGAGAATATGTCGGTTTTCAGCGATCGTTTGAGGCTTGTTATGAATGAGCGCGGTATGACGCAGGCAGAACTTTGTGCTCTTACGGGAATTCCGAAATCTGCCATGACTCAGTATATCCACGCCAGCTTTAGACCAAAACAAAACCGTACCGATTTACTGTGCCGCGCACTGAATATAAGTCCCGCGTGGCTTATGGGACTCACCGATACACGCTCTGCATACGGAGTTATTACAACAGAGCTTACCGTAGATGAGGACAGGCTTGTGAGAGCCTACAGGGAGCATCCGGAGCTGCGCTCGGAATTTATGCGTGTTGTTGCCATGGCACAGTCACCGAAGGTGTTCCGTGCGGCAAAATCAAAGGACGGGCGAGTCGCGCCATCTGTTGAGAACCGTTCAAGTGAGTGGATACAGCGTATAGCCGATGCACCGGAGACGGATGAGGAACTGTAGGAATGTATGATTATTACGGAATATACACCTCCTGCCGCGATGCCGCATGGAGGTGTATAATTGATTTTGATATTCGCACTCTGCCCATAATGCTGAAGGATGCCGCAAATTTTGCCGGAATACGGATCGTGCGAAATTCCAAAATAGGCGAGCTTCGCGGAAACGAAAGCGGTGCCGGTATCTTTTGTCAGGGAAAGTGGCATATAATATACGATGACAGCCTTAGTACCGCACATTCGCGGTTTGTTATTGCCCATGAGCTTGGGCACATATTTCTCGGGCATGAATATAAGTATGCCTCACGGCGTTTTGATGCAGATAGGGGAAAGCTTAAATGTGAGCGTGAGGCGGATATGTTTGCTGTGCGCCTGCTTGCGCCTGCCTGTGTGCTTCACGAGCTTAAAATACTTCGTGCGGACGATATCGCAGAAATCTGCATGATTCCAAAGGGTGTTGCCGCGGAGCGTGCCAGGCGGATGAAAATGCTTGAGGAGAGAGGGGCGTATTACACAAGTCCTCTTGAACTTCAGGTACGGGAAAAGTTTTCTGATTTTATATCTGAATATCGCGCACTTTACGATAAAAATGAATAGTATCTTCATTTCTTGCCCACAATTTCTGTGAACTGCGGTTTGGTGCTGGCACAAAGCTCCACCACAGTTCACAGATTCAAACATGGAGGTACGTCAATGCTGAAGGGCTGTAAACGAAATATAATCATGGTAAAGGACACAGGAAGTCCCTATTTTGACTCCGCTTATTTTGTGCTGAAATGCGACCTGCCTGCATCGAGACGTGATACGGATATAATTGCCGAAGCAAGGCGGATGATAGAGTGTGCATCGTCTGAGGAGATCAGGGCAGTTACAGCACCGCCGAAAAAATCTTCTCCCAGCGCCACAGCGTGGCTTGCGGCGTCAAGTCTTACTCTGCTTTTTGTGTGTGCGGCACTTCTTGTGTTTATTATCTTTTAAAGGTCGTCTGCATCCTGTACGGGTTCAAGATCGTCTGCTACCATACTGTAATCAACGGGCGTATAAAGAGGTGCGCCCATTTGACCGGAGTATTTGTAAAAACCGGTGTAGCTTCCGAGAACGTCTGTATCTTCTCCTGTATCACGCCAGGCGCGGATGCATTCTGCGGCACGCTCGGCAGGTGTCGTTTTCTTTTTCATCAAGTACAGCTCCTTTTCTTTTATCGGACATAATTTAATTTATGCCGTGATATTATGCTTTACCGCAGAGTATCAAATTATTATTAACAATATATTCATATACAAAAGCTTATAAATTTAACAATATTTTGGTACAATATGAATGTTATATTGTTGTACGTTGCTTTTCGGAGGCTTTTTTGCGCGAAGGTCCGTTATATTCGCGCTTCGTGCCAAGCGATTTTGCAGAACGGCTGTCTGAGCGTTTAAGGGATTGCCGTATATCATGGAAAACCGTAGTGACACGGTCAAAAAAGCGCCGCTTCGAGGGTCATTTTGCACACCCTTCTTTTTTCGCGGCTGTTTTTATGCCTTCACTCCCCGAACACGGTGTAACTCGGTAGGTCTGACTGTAAATTACTGAATTTTATGGAACGAAATGGATAAAATTCGGTGCAATACATAAATATTTAACCATATTTGATCGAAAGGAAAATTTTATGGCAAAAAGCAAAGTTAAATCAAAACTCAAAATAATTCCCCTTGGCGGTCTCGGTGAGATCGGCAAGAATATCACTGTACTTGAATACGAAAACGATATTATCGTCGTTGACTGCGGTCTGGGCTTCCCGGACGATGATATGCTGGGCGTTGACCTTGTAATACCGGACGTAAGCTATCTTGAAAAGAACATAGAGAAGGTCCGCGGATTTGTTATAACCCACGGACACGAGGACCATATCGGAGCGCTTCCGTATGTACTGAAAACCGTTAATGCTCCTGTGTTTGGAACACGCCTTTCCGTTGGAATCGTAGCCAACAAACTTGAGGAGCACACATTTAGCGAAAAGCCACGGCTCAACTGCGTTGAGGCAGGAGATGTTGTAAAGCTCGGCGTATTCTCCGTGGAATTTGTCAGAGTGAACCACTCCATTGCCGACGCCTGTGCGCTGTCCATAAAGACTCCCCACGGTGTTGTGTTCTTCTCCGGCGACTTCAAGCTTGACCTTACTCCTGTTGAGGGAAAGATCATGGATATTCCACGTATCGGTGAAATAGGAAATCAGGGGGTTACAATGCTCCTGTGCGAATCCACCAACGTGGAGCGTCCCGGCTATACTCCTTCCGAAAAGAAGGTTGGAAAAAGCCTTGACGGCATACTTCAGCAGTACGCAGACAAGCGCGTTATTATAGCAACTTTCTCGTCAAATGTACACCGCGTACAGCAGATAATCAACGCCAGTGCCGCTCACGGACGCAAGGTGGCTGTAACGGGCAGAAGCATGATAAACATTGTCAAGACCGCAATCGAGCTTGATTACATGACCGTGCCGGACGGAACTCTCATTGACATAAACGAGATCAAACGCTTCCGCGACGATCAGCTTACCATCATAACCACCGGAAGCCAGGGCGAGCCTATGAGTGCTCTTTACAGAATGGCGTTTGCCGAGCATGATAAGGTACAGCTTGGTCCGAACGATCTTGTTGTCATAAGCGCAAACCCAATTCCCGGAAATGAAAAGTTTATCGGAAATATCATAAATGAGCTGTTTCGTAAGGGCGTTGGCGTACTTTACGACGCACTTGCGGACGTACACGTTTCGGGTCACGCCTGCCAGGAAGAATTAAAGCTCATGCACGCGCTGACAAAGCCTAAATATTTCATGCCTGTGCACGGAGAATACCGTCATCTTATGAATCACAAGCAGCTTGCACAGGAGATGGGAATGGCGGAAAACCATATATTCATTCCCGAGATCGGTAAGATTCTCGAAATCGACAAGGATGGGGCGCGCTTCAACGGCACTGTCCCCAGCGGAAAGATACTTGTTGACGGATACGGTGTGGGCGACGTCGGAAATATAGTGCTCCGCGACCGCCGCCACCTGTCGCAGGACGGTCTTATTGTGGTGGTTGCCACTGTTGACATAAACGAGAGAATGCTTTTGTCGGGGCCGGATGTGGTTTCACGCGGATTTGTATATGTGCGTGAGGCAGAGGAGCTTATGGAGGAGGTGCGCACCATCGCACGTGACGCGCTTCTTGACTGCCTTGACAAGAACATTACGGATTGGGCAGAGCTTAAGCGGTGCGTAAAGGATGACCTTTCGAAATTCCTTTATCAAAGAACCAAGCGTAAGCCTATGATTCTTCCGGTTGTAATGAACGTATAAAAGAAACGGTGGGATATCCCACCGTTTCTTTTATGTCTGTATACATAAGACCACCGGCGAATCCGGTGGTCATGATGCTTTATTTACAAATCCATTGGCGGAAAACGTTTTATCGCATTGCGGTACACAAATACAAGACACACACTTTGCACTACGAGCGACAGTATGTAGGATACGGGGAATGCGGCATACAGTCCCGAAACTGTGTGGAACTGCGGAAGCTTGAAAATTGTGGCTATCCACAGGATCCTTGCACCGCATACGCAGATAAGCGAGGTTATCATAGGGGTAATAGAGTATCCGAGACCTCGTATCGTGGCGACTGCCACGTTGGAGCTTGCAAAAATGAATACCGATATTCCGAGAACTCTTAGTCTGTCCACACCTGCGGCGATTTCGTCCGGCTTGTCCGCATAAAGAGATATGAGGGGATGTGCAAATACAACGGCGAGTACGCACAGCGCAAGTCCGAAGGTGTAAACGATGACCTGTCCCCAAAACTGCGCACGAAGTATGCGTTTGTAGCTGCGCTGTCCGAAGTTCTGTCCCGTGAATGATACGATTGCCTGATATATGGAATCAAGGGCCGTGAACAGAAGCGATTCAATAGAGCCTGCCGCTCCGCTTCCGGCGATGACTGCCGCACCGAATGGGTTCAGTGAGGACTGCACAACAACATTTGCAATGGAAAACATGGTGCTTTGAAGTCCTGCGGGAAGTCCAACTCTGATTATCTGCACAAGACGCTGCTTTGTGATCCTCAGCTTGTCAATGCAAAGCTTTACGTCGTCGCTTTCACGGAAAAGACAGATGACGCAAAGCACAGCCGACACGGTCTGCGAAACAATGGTGGCAATAGCAACACCTGCCACGTCAAGTCTGAATACAATTACAAGCAGGAGATTGAGAAGCACGTTTATAACGCCTGCCAAGGTCAGAAAGTACATGGGACGCTTGGTATCTCCCACAGAACGGAGTACAGCGGAAGCGAAATTGTAAACGAGAGAGGGAATCATGCCCACGAAATATATCTGCATATACAGAGCGGCGAGAGGGAGAACCTCATCCGGAACTGCCATCATACGAAGAAGGGGGGCTGATGAGAATATTCCCACAACCGTAAGCACCGCGCCGATAATTACGGCAAGTACCATTGATGTATGTATGGTCTCGGAGAGTGCCTTTCCGTCCCTTGCACCGAAGAATCTTGCGCAGAGTACGTTTGTACCCACCGAAAGACCGATAAACAGATTTACAATAAGTGCCGTTATAGAGCCTGTGGAGCTTACGGCGGCAAGGGAATGATCGCTTCCGAATTTTCCCACTACCATTATATCTGCGGCGTTAAAGAGCACCTGCAGAATGCCCGTTATCAAGAGCGGTATGGCAAACCGTATTATAAGAGGAAGAATTGGTCCCTCGCACATATCAATTTTATTTGAACCGCGGATTTTCCTCGGTTTTGTTTCGGCTTTGTTCAAAAAAACGCCTCCCCTCGGGTATATCATGTAGTTTTTAATATTTCAAGCTCAGCACATCTTTTCCGGGTGGAACACTTCGTCGAATTTTTCTGCGCTCAAAAATCCAAGCTCAACGCAGGCTTCTTTCAGGGAAATGTTTTCGGCATAAGCCTTCTTTGCGGTTTTTGCCGCATTCTCATAGCCTATGTATGGGTTCAGAGCGGTGACAAGCATGAGGGAAGTGTGCAGATTGCTTACCATTTTCTCCCGATTGGCGACGATTCCCGATGCGCAGTTTGTGTCGAAGGAAACGATTGCCTCTGAAAGCAGTCTTGCGGATTGCAGGAAGTTGTACGCCATGACGGGCATAAAAACGTTAAGCTCAAAATTGCCCTGGGATGCCGCAACCGAAATCGCCGTATCATTTCCCATTACCTGCACCGCAACCATGGTAAGTGCCTCGCACTGTGTGGGATTCACCTTGCCCGGCATTATGGATGACCCCGGCTCGTTTTCGGGTATGGTTATCTCAAAAAGACCGTTTCTCGGACCGGATGCAAGAAAACGTACGTCGTTTGCTATTTTCATTAAATCACAGGCGGCGGCTTTGATTGCGCCGTGTGCGAATACAAGCTCATCCTTTGAGGTTAGCGCGTGAAACTTGTTCTTTGCCGTAACAAAGGGCTTTCCTGTAAGCTCTGCACATTTTTTTGCCGCAAGCTCGGCAAAACCGTCGGGGGCGTTAAGTCCCGTACCTACCGCTGTACCGCCGAGAGCAAGCTCATACAGGGGTTTTAAGGAAGCCCTTAAAAGCTCAACATCGCGCTCAAGAGATGAGCGCCATCCGCTTATCTCCTGACTGAATTTAATGGGGGTGGCATCCTGGAGATGGGTGCGTCCCGATTTTACAACACCCTCATTTTCCGCTTCAAGGCGTTTTAGTGTGGCGATAAGCTTGGTGAGTGCCGGAATAAGCCTGTCCTCGATTGCAAGGACCGCGGAGATATGCATTGCGGTTGGAAATGTGTCGTTGCTTGACTGACTCATATTTATGTCGTCATTGGGGTGAGTGAGCTTTGTGCCGGCTATCTGATTTGCGCGGTTTCCGATGACCTCATTTGCGTTCATGTTGGACTGTGTACCGGAGCCGGTCTGCCACACAACAAGAGGGAAGTGCCGGATGAGAGTGCCGTCTGTAACCTCGTCGCAGGCGGCGCATATGGCTGACAGCTTGTCGCTTGTCATCTTTTCGGGTCTTAATTCGCCATTGGCGAGTGCCGCCGCTTTTTTGAGGATTCCAAATGCGTATATTATTTCTTTCGGCATAGTTTCGATGCCAACACCTATATTGAAATTTTCACGGCTTCGCTGTGTCTGTGCTCCCCAAAGCTTATCGGCAGGGACCTTTATTTCACCCATTGAATCGTGTTCTATTCGATATTCCATGAAATTCTCCTTTATGGCATAGTTTTGCGGCTAAACTCACAAATTACCAATCAACAATAATTATAACATCAAAAAGCGGAAAAATCAATACTTTGCGATAAAAAGAAACATAATCTGCGGTTCCGGTTTGCGTAATATACCAACTTGGATGAGCGGTATATTAAGTTGTTAACAATATGTAAACAAAGCCGCATATATCTTGAAATTTGCATTTCGGTGTGATAAAATATCTCTGTTGCGTGAGCGACATTTGCATATGTGACATCGAATAATAGGTCTGCTGCTATGGCTCAGATGGTAGAGCGCATCCTTGGTAAGGATGAGGTCATCAGTTCGATTCTGATTAGCAGCTCCAAAAGTGGAAAAAGCCGCCGCAGAAGCGGCGGCTTTCTTACTATAATCGCCGGCATGATGGAATGGCAGACGTGACGGACTCAAAATCCGTTGGTAGCGATACCGTGTGGGTTCAAGTCCCACTGCCGGCACCAAAAAACTCGTTCTTCGAAACGAGTTTTTTTATAATAAACATTCACCCGCCGGTGGTCATGATTATATGTATCCTGAAAACGGAAGGGGAGGCGGAACGCCTCCCGTTTTCACAAATCGTAAATATAAAGAACGGGGTGGGGGAGACCTCTCCCTACAGGGATACCAAAATCGTGTCCGTAGTAGGGGCGATTCACGAATCGCCCGTTCAGAAATTCCGGTATCATCTCGCCACAACAAGCGACATTATAACTGTAAGAATCAAAAGAAACGCGAAATTCATACACAGAAACAACAGTATGTAAGACTTTGTCCTTGTGGGATAATTCTTTGTAAATTCGCGGAAGGTTATAAGGCTGGCGAGAGATGCTATAAGCGTTCCCACACCGCCGATGTTTACGCCGATGAGAAGCTCACGGTAGTTGTTCGTGAACTGCGACAAAAGGATCGCCGAGGGCACATTTGAAATAAACTGACAGGACAGGATAGAGGTAATGAGAGTGTTTTTTTCAAGAAGTCCCGAAACGAAATCACGTACCGCTCCGATTCGTGCCATGTTTCCCGAAAACACGAAGAATGCCGCAAATGTAAGAAGCAGGGGATAGTCCACGTCACGAAGTGCCTTTCGGTCAATAACGAGAAGCACTGCCGGGATGACGACAAGTCCTACAAAATACGGAATGCCGCGAAAAACTATTGCAATTGCAAGCAGAAAGAGCAGAGAGAGTATGACGGTACGCCCCTTCGGAAGGGGCGGCGTGTCGTCTTTCGGTATCTGCACCTTTATAGACTTTACAAAGAAACAGCACAGGGTGATTATGAAAATTGAAATGGCAAAGGGAAGTGCCATTATTGCCATAAACTCACCTGTCGGAATATTAAACCTGCTGTAAAGATACAGGTTCTGCGGATTGCCGAAAGGTGTCAGCATTCCGCCGAGGTTTGCCGCTATATTTTGCAGAATAAACGTAAGTGCTGTGTATTGTCTGTTATGGGTAACGTCGAGAACAAAGTAGCCGAGAGGGAGAAAGGTGAGGAGTGCCATGTCGTTTGCAATCAGCATTGAGCCGATAAAGGTGATATACACCACCGCTATGACACAGAGCCGCAGATTTCCGCATCGGCGCACTATCTCACGGGCAAGAATATAGAAAAAGTTGATATTCTTAAGAGCGCAGACCACGGCAAGGACTGTAAAAAGGCAGGTGAGTGTCTTCACGTCAAAATATCCCGGATATTCCTTGTCCGGCGGTATTATGAACATGGTGATAACAGCCGCCGCAAGGGCGATTAGAAATACTGCGTTCTTTTTTGCAAAGCTTATTATGGGGGATGGGTGTGAGTGCAGGTTCTCATCCGATATCCGCCGCCTTGAAAATCCGAAGAATTTCATGTTCTTTGTGCCTTTCGTTGTTCTTTAATTGCCGTTTGCAAGAGCTGATGCGGCTATTCTGTCGCACTCGGCTTTTTTCTTTAATTCATCTGCTATGCACAAGAGACGCGCTCTTGCCTCGGGTGCATTTTTAATAAGAATGTCGGCGGCGTCTGCCAGCTGTCCTTTTTCCATGGTGCGGATATCAAGCGTACGGCTGACCTCGCCGATATAATCAAGAAATGCGTCAATTTTGGGGTCGTAGGAAATTCCAAGCATTGGTATTCCGAGAGATGCCGCAAAAATCAGCGTGTGAAGCCTTGTTCCGATAACAAACTGCGCATCGCTCATCACCGCGCACAGCTCGCTTGCGGTAAGTCCTGTAACCACCTTGCCAAAACCGCATTTCTTTGCAAGTTCGCGGGTGATAGCTGTGTCGCGCTCCGGAAACATAGGTATAAATATGGGAGTCAGCGAATATTTCTCGGCTATGGCGGCAATATCGGCTGCCATTACGGATACGGTATCCTTGTTTGTATCCGCGCCGTCGAAATTGTTGCCGTCCTTTATTGAAACGATAAAATATTTGCTGTCGATACCCTCGCGTGCGGTAATATGGTGCTTCCACAGCACATGAGACGGTTCAACTAAGAAAGCCGGGTCTGCCGTTACCTTTATGTCGCATTTCATACCGAGACTGCGTGCCAGCTTAAGGGAGGATTCCTCGCGGAAGCTGACGTAATCAGCTTTTTCGATAATAGAAGCCGCCGCCCTCTGTCCGTTTTCCGAAACCAGCGGACCGAGACCGTTTGCATAAAGCATAAGCTTCAGTCCGAAGTGCTTTGCCATTCGCATAACGGTTACATAGTAGTAAAGGCTCTTTTTACTCGTTCCGTCCTGAAGCAGACTTCCGCCGCCGGAGATAAGCAATTTTGCGCGTTTCATCTCAAGTGCTACAAGGGGGATATTGAATCGGTTTATTGTGCGCACTCCTGTGATTTTTGAGAGTCTGCGCGGATGCTTTGCAAGCACGGTTATTTTAGCTCCGGGAGAATGGATGCGGATGCCGTCGATTATGGAGGTGAGCAGGGAATCGTCGCCTATGTTCTCAAAGCCGTAATAACCGCTTATGATGATATCGCCGCGGTTGTATTTTTCATAGGGAGTAAGGCGGCGGTAAATCTTCAGGTGATCCTCTGCCATGCGGCTTACGGAATAGGAGGAAAGCACCTCGCGGCGGCAGAGCGCACCAAGCTCACGTCGCTTTTCGGCGGTCATATTGTATACCGTGAGAATATCATTTGCGACAAGCTTGGCATCGGGCATCTTTTCGCCTCGACAGGTGAAATTGGTGAGCTTTGCTTTTGGCATTGCTTCCTCGTCAAGTACGCCGATATATCCCTGCTGTCCTGCAAGGATCACAGGCTTTTCCATACTCATGGCTTCAAGTGCCGCACGGGATACGCCCACGAAAACATCTGCTGATGCGCATATCTCATCTATATCCGTACGCGGGCCCATAAGCTTTACCGCCTCTCTGCCAATAGCGGCATTTGCAGCTTTTGCAGCAGCGGAAAGCCTGTCAAACGCAGTGCCGCCGCCAACTATCAGGATTTCTATGTTTGGTATATGAGAACAAAGCTCCTTTGCGGCATCGCACAGCAAAAATCCCGGCAGCGCGGTCTCATTGTCGATACGGCTGACATATACTATACGGAATGCATCTTTGTTAAGTTTTAATTCCTCAATCACCCGTGAAGGGTCAGCCTCGGATGAAAAACGCTTGGTATCAATTCCGTTTATTGTAAGTGTGATATTATCGGATGTAGTGCCGTAGTTGTCGATAAGATACTGCTTTATGTCACAGCTTACGGCGAATGTATGATCGCCCCAATCGGAAAGCCGTTCAAGGAGCGGACCTACCTTGAACACGGCGTGGGTGGACGTAACAAACCGAAATCCCATCCGCTTTGAAAGCGCTCCGCATATAAACGCCGGGATTCGGGAATGGGCGTGAACGATGTCGAATTTTTCTCTCTTAATGAGTTTTTTAAGAAGCCTGTAGCTTTTTATCATAGCGGCAGGATTTTTTGTGTGAAGCGGTACTGTAAAATGCTTCACTCCGGCACTGACCAGCGCATCTACATATACGCCGCCGTTTGAAGCAACGGTAACATCGTGTCCCTCGGCTGCAAGCTCACGGGAAAGCTCAACCACATGAGTTTCAGCGCCGCCTATGACCATCCACATATGAGCAAAAAGAATCTTCATAGCGTTTCTCCCAAATTTATAATATCTTATAATATTGTACCACACAATAAAGCCGTAGTCAATTGAGAACAGTAAAAAAATATGGTACACGGGCAAAATTCGACGTTAAACTCACCCTTTATGGGGTACAATATAGGGAGAATTTTATGAAAGGCGGAGTTAAATGTCAAAATTCACTGCTAAAGCCACAAATGTTTTAAATAAATCACTTTATCTTGCCGCAGAGCTTGGTCACACATACATCGGAAGCGAGCACATTCTGCTTGCGCTTACATCCGAGGCAGACAGTGTTGCCGCAAGACTTCTTGACGCGCGAGGCGTAGACTATGACGGCGTGAAAAACGCCATTATAGCAAGAATCGGTACGGGAGAGCGCACACGGGTAACAGCTGGGGATATGACTCCGCGCACCAAACGTATCATCGAGTCCGGTGCTGTGCGAGCGGCTGAGTTTTCCCAAAGCTATATAGGCACGGAGCATCTTCTTTTGGCACTGACAAGCGAGGCGGACAGCATGGCGGCTTCAATACTCACAACGCTTGGTGCACCTGTAAAGGACATAGCCACGGACGTTGCAAATTTCCTTGGGGAAATGAGCGGAGATATACGCACCGGCGGCAAAATTTCGCCAAAGACCACGCTTCGTGATGTGCCCACCCTCATGCAGTACGGACGCGACCTTACCGCTCTTGCTGTGGCAGGGAAGGTTGACCCCATTGTGGGGCGTGACGCCGAATGTGAGCGTGTTATCGGCATACTGTCAAGGCGCACCAAAAACAATCCCTGTCTTATCGGCGAACCGGGAGTTGGAAAGACGGCGGTGGTTGAGGGACTTGCCGTGAGGATAGCCAAGGGTGAGGTGCCGGAAACGCTTGCCGGAAAGGTCATTGTCATGCTTGATCTTCCGTCTATGATAGCAGGTGCTAAATACCGCGGCGAGTTTGAGGAGCGGATGAAAAACATGATGGCAGAGGCGGCGAAAAATCCGTCTGTCATACTGTTTATAGACGAGATCCACACGCTTGTTGGTGCAGGTGCGGCAGAGGGTGCTGTGGATGCAGCAAATATTCTGAAGCCTGCACTTGCACGTGGGGAAGTACAGCTTATAGGTGCTACCACCACGGCGGAGTACCGAAAATATATAGAAAAAGATGCGGCACTTGAGCGGCGGTTCGGTGCTGTAAATGTTAATGAGCCTACAGCGGAACAGGCCACGGAGATGCTTTTTGGACTTCGGGACAGATATGAATCCCACCATGGCGTGAAGATTACGGATGAAGCTATTGAGAGCGCGGTACGGCTGTCTGTTCGGTATATCGGAGACCGCTATCTTCCCGACAAGGCAATTGATCTTATAGATGAGGCGGCATCCCGTGCCCGTATTGCCGGAGTCACACCGCCGCCGGAAATAAAAGAGACCGAGGAGCGTATTGCCGAGCTTCGCGCCGACAAGGAGGAGGCTATACGCTCGCAGGACTTCGAGATGGCGGCGGCGATACGTGAAAATGAGAAGAAGCTTTTCGAGGAATGCGAGGAGAAGCGTGCAAATTGGAAACGGTTTGAGGAAAATCGTGTTTTATCAATTGGCGGTGACGAGATTGCCGATGTGGTGACGGCGTGGACGGGGATACCCGTAAAAAAGCTTGCCATGGAGGAAAGTGCACGTATCGCCGGACTCGGCGAGCTTTTAAAAGAGCAGATAATCGGGCAGGATGCGGCGGCGGAGGCGGTGGCGAGAGCTATACAGCGAAGCCGCGTGGGTTTAAAAAATCCGGAGCGGCCTGTGGGATCGTTTATATTCCTCGGTCCCACGGGTGTTGGTAAAACCGAGCTGTGCCGTGTGCTTGCCGATGTGCTGTTCGGGGATCGAAAAGCCATGATACGGGTGGATATGTCAGAGTTTATGGAGCGTCATTCCACAAGCAAGCTTATCGGCTCTCCGCCTGGATACGTAGGCTTTGACGAGGGCGGACAGCTTACGGATAAGATACGCCGAAAGCCATATTCGGTGGTGCTTTTCGATGAGATAGAAAAAGCGCATCCCGATGTGTGGAGTCTGCTTCTTCAGATACTTGAGGACGGTACGCTTACCGATTCAACGGGCAGGCGTGCGGATTTCAGAAATGCGGTCATCATAATGACGTCAAACGTAGGAGCTTCAAATCTTACGGACAGACGCATCCCCTTGGGATTCGGAGATGCGGAGGGTGATGACGGCAGGGCGGCGGTAATGGCGAGTCTTCGCGACACATTCAGACCGGAATTTCTTAATCGCGTGGACGAGATAATAATATTTAGTAAGCTGACAAAGGGCGATATTGAAAAAATAGCCGGTATTATGCTTGAGGGCGTGAAGCGGCGAATTGAGGCTTTGGGAATAAGCATTGAATTTACCGAAGATGTGATCGCACTTGTGGCGAGGGAGGGGTATGATCCTGCCTACGGTGCCCGTCCCCTTCGCCGCGTTATAGGAAAGCGGATCGAGGACAGCTTTGCCGCGGCGATACTTTCCGGAGATGTTAAAGAGGGGGACGGGATACGCGCAGAGCTTTGCGGCGAGGATATAGTGTACACGCACATTTAGGTGGTATTTGTTGGGTAAATGCGCGGTGTGCGAAAAAAATTATTTTGCCAAAGGGCGCGAAATAGTGCGCCGTAGCATAAAAATATCATAAAAAAGCTCCCGTCTGCCGAATCTCGGCGGCGGGAGCTTTAACGTGTGGGGGGTTGCGGCATAGAATTATATCAGACGGCAGGTTTGTCTTGCTGTCAATATATACGAAAGAGGATGATAGATCTGATAGAAAAAGATCTTAACGGCTTTGGAGAACAGCGCATTTCCGACGACTTCCCCGTTGCCATGGCTTATGTCAGATGGCAGAAGCTTGAGCGGATGTATCCCCCGGAGGAAGCATTCAGACGCGGCACGCTTTTCCCGGAGCTTGATAAGCCTTTCTGCGGCAGAAGTGTAATGGGAGGCAAGAAATGAACAGAGAACCGATGAAATACGATCAGGCGAAATATGCCTCCATGCGGTATATGCAGGCAAACCGCATGGCGTGCGACAAGCCCGAGCCGCGGGCTGACGATGTCAGATGCGACTGCAAAGATGATGATCACGCTCTAAGCTTTGCTGCATGGGAGCTGCGCCTGTATCTTGACACCAATCCGTGCGATGAAAAGGCTCTTTCCGCCTACAAGAAGCTCTGCGAGGCACAGGGAACTAAGTGTACCTATGCTTGTCACACGGACGATGCGCGTGGGCGTGTTGACCATGACCGCGGGTACGGCGACTGCGGATGTTCCGGCGGCAGACACGAGGACGGCAGGGTATGGCACTGGATCGACGATCCGTGGCCGTGGGAGCTTGCCGCCAACATGAAAGGAGGCGGATGCTAAACCATGTGGATCTATGAAAAGAAGCTGCAGTATCCTGTAAAGATCAAGAACACCAACCCCCGTCTTGCGCAGATTATCATAAGTCAATACGGCGGACCGGATGGCGAGCTTGGTGCATCGCTTCGCTATCTCAGCCAGAGGTACAGTATGCCTTATGCCGAGGCAAAGGGCGCACTTACGGACATCGGCACGGAGGAACTTGCCCACCTCGAAATGGTAGGAAGCATAGTCTACCAGCTGACGCGCAACCTGTCTCCGGATGAGATTGATAAGCAGGGATTTGGTACGTACTTTGTGGATCATACCACAGGCGTGTATCCCCAGGCGGCATCGGGCACGCCTTACACCTCTGCCATGATGCAGGTCAAGGGCGACCCCATCACCGATCTCCACGAAAACATGGCGGCGGAAATGAAGGCGAAAACCACCTACGACAACATTCTTCGCCTTTCCGACGATCCGGATGTTAACGACGTGATAAAATTCCTTCGTCAGCGTGAGATAGTTCACTATCAGCGCTTCGGTGAGCTGCTTCGCATCGTGCAGGATAATCTTGATTCGAAGAACTTCTTCGCGATCAATCCGGCATTTGACAAAAAGGAATGTAAATAATTAAAAGGGGAGCTTCAAAAGCTCCCCTTTCGGTTTTGTCTTATGATAATCACGGCACGTCTCACTGTACATCTTTTTTATTTGCACAGCGCAAACGTTACCACTGCCTTGAAAAGATCGCCGTCAACGACTATATCAAATGCGCCGCCTTGAAGCTCGGTAAGACTGCGGGCGATGGACAGACCAAGTCCGCTTCCGTCGGTGTGACGGGAGCTGTCGCCGCGTACAAATCGCTCGCAAAGCTCATCTGAGCTTACGGTGATCGGCAGATCGGATATGTTTCGGAACGTGATTTGCGCATTCCCATTTGATATCTCACAGGAAAAATACGCTCTTGTGGATGGCATTGCGTACTTTCTTATGTTGGAGAAAAGATTGTCGAATACGCGCCACAAAAGCTTGCCGTCCGCCAGTACAGTGACGGATTCCTCCGGTATTTGCAGAATAGGCTCTATGCCGGCATCACGCAGGCGTTCTTCATATTCACCGAGTGCTTGCGAGAGGAGAACTCCAACGTCCGTTGGAACCAAGGTGCAGCTTACAGCACCCGATGTCGCCTTTGAGACTTCTATAAGATCCTCGGTAAGCTTCTTTAATTTTGCCGACTGCTTGTCAAGCACCTCTAAGTATTCGGGAGCGTTCTCTGAATCAAGTCCCTCGGATTTCAGAAGGTCCACATAGCTTATTATAGCCGTCAGCGGTGTTTTGATATCGTGGGACACGTTTGTGATAAGCTCGGCTTTCATGCGCTCCGATTTCATTCGCTCCTCCACCGCAAGACTAAGTCCTGTACTCAGATTGTTGAGATTTTCACCGTGTGACCTAAAATCGCTGAGCATATATTTTGTGTCAACATGATAGCCGGTATTGCCGCAGGCAAGCTCCTCACCTGCCTTTTGGAGCTTTCTCAGCACAAGGACAATGTATGCCAGTACCGCCATGACGAGCGGTCGGGTAATTACCCAAAATGGTATATAATCTTCCTCTCCCATTGCCAAAAATAAAAATTCAACAGCACTCCAAACCACAAATACGATGGCAGTCTTATAATACAGCGGTATTTTTGCAAGAACACGCACTCCGATGCGCGCGGCTTTGTAAAGAAGCTTCAGTCCGCGCCAAATAAGCGTGTTTTTTATGAGTGTACGGGATTTTATCCGCACAGCGATGCTGAGAATCAGCGTATATGCAAGGGAAAGCCACAAAATCCCGAAAACCACTAGGAATATGACTGCCGACACATCGTTATACATAAATTCATCGCCGATTTGTATTGAAAACATAAATCCGAAGAAATAGATAAGGCACAGAAGATCAGCCGGGATTTTATCAAAGCGGGTGAGGAATATATCAGGGTATCCTTTCCTATGACCTGACGCGCACATGGTGAATATCAGCATGACAAGTGCAAAGATCACAAGTAGCACTGTCACCCATATAAGAGTATAGCGTGCGCCGATAACAAAATCTACTGTGGGCATGACGTAGTAATACGCATCCTTGGCGGTAAGCTCACTCTGAAGATAAGCAGTGACTGTGATATGCTTATGGTTGTTTTTGACATGGGCGTAATCCCATGTGGAGGTGAATTTGTACTGATAATCAGAGAGCGTTTCGTATGAGTGAAGCAGTATTTGCTCCGAATCCTCATTTTTGTCGTCTGTAAATGTAACTGTTACTGCAAGATTGCTGTTTTTACGTGACATTTGCTCGTCGTATTTAGATTTAACTGACGGTGCTACGTCCCCCTCCATTAAACTGAAGGCGTAACTGTAGTAAGCATTGTCCTTACGCTGGAAAATCAGTCTGGCAATGTCCTCGCGCACATATGCGCCGCCGTCACGGTACACGTTGTTGTCCACCATAAGGATTATGCACAGTCCTGACAGTACCGCAAGAAACACGGTTACAAAAAACAGTATGCCTGCGATTATTCTGAGCCCTCTACTCTGTGTAAGCTTCATTTTGATCCCTCCATTTTATAGCCTTGTCCCCATACCACCTTGATATATCGCGGCTCGGCAGGGTTTATTTCAAGTTTCTCGCGAAGATGCCGTATGTGCACCGCCACCGCGTTTTCAGCACCGAAAGGCTCTTCTCCCCAAACACGGCGGTAGATATCCTTCGGGGAAAACACCGTTCCCTGATTCTGCATCAGCAGCTTTAAGATATCGTATTCTCTCGGAGTCAGAGAAACCGCCTCGTCGTCAAGGGTCACATTTTTAGCGTCATCGTCAAGAAGAATACCGCCAACCCGAATTTGAGAGGCTTTTATCTGACCTCCGCCAAGACTAAGATACCGTCTCAGCTGTGAGCGTACACGTGCAAGCAGCTCTACGGGATTGAACGGCTTTGTTACATAGTCGTCAGCACCTACATTAAGGCCAAGTATTTTATCGGTGTCCTCAGATTTTGCGCTCAGCAGAATTATTGGTACATTTGAAATTTCACGAAGTCTTGACATGGCGGTAATGCCATCCATCTGCGGCATCATGATATCAAGAAGCACAAGGTGAATATCTTCTCTTGCGGCGGCTTCGATAGCTTCACAACCGTTTGCCGCTTCAAAGATTTTGTACCCCTCCGAGGAAAGATAGATGCGCAGAGCATTCCGTATATCCTTTTCGTCATCGCATATCAGTATATTGTACATACAAGTCTCCTGTTGATTTGTTATTCATCATATCATGCGTCTTTTACTGATATTATTATACAATATGTCGTATTAAGAAAAAAGGGGGCGATAGGTTAAGATTTTATTAAGAGACGGTGGTTTTTTGTGGGAAAATAATGCGTAGAAGCCAAAATACCGCCTGCAAGGATTGCAGGCGGTATTACTTAGTTATATCGGTAGGGGGCAGAAAAGGATTACTCCTTACCCGTCCAGCAGTATGTGCAGAGCTTGCTTGGGTCAATGCCAACGGCTTCTATCATATCATCAATTCTCTGGAATGCAAGAGACGTAAAGTTAAGCTCCCGGCGGATCTCCTCAACCATGTTTGCATATTCCGGAGTCTCCGGATCAGCATACAGATGAAGCTTTTCTGCGGCTTTCTCCTCAGAGCCTTCAAGGCGGAGGATCGTGCGTCTTGTGATAAGATCAAGCTCGCTCTTGGAACGGGAGAAATTCAGATATTTGCATCCGTAAAGGAGCGGCGGGCAGGCGGTGCGGATATGCACTCCCGAAGCTCCGCTTTGATACAGAAATTCCGTGGTTTCGCGAAGCTGTGTTCCGCGGACGATGGAATCGTCGATAAGAAGCAGACTCTTGCCGCGGATAAGCTGATCTATGGCAATAAGCTTCATTTTTGCAATAAGACTGCGCTGTGCCTGAATGGTAGGCATAAAGGAGCGCGGCCAGGTGGGGGTGTATTTGATAAACGGGCGTCCGAAAGGCACTCCCGAAGCGTTTGCATAGCCTACAGCGTGAGCCGTGCCGGAATCGGGGACACCTGCAACAATATCGGGTGATATCTTGCCCTCATCCCGTGCCGCTAGCTTCGCGCCGCAGCGATTGCGCATTACCTCAACGTTAATACCCTCGTAGTTGGAGGTGGTGTAGCCGTAGTATACCCAAAGGAAAGCGCAGATACGCATATCCTCCGTTGGCTCTGCAACGGTCGTGCAGGAATCGGCGGTAATATATACTATTTCCGCAGGCCCGAGGTCTTTGTAGTGGGTATATCCAAGGTTCAGGTAAGCGAAGCTTTCAAATGAAGCACAGATGGCTCCGTCTTTTTTTCCTATAACCACAGGCGTGCGCCCAAGCCTGTCTCGGGCGGCATACATACCGTCATTTGTCAGGATAAGCATTGTCATAGAGCCGTCGATAAGCTCTTCGGCATAGCGTATACCCTCAACAATGCTGTCTTTTTGATTTATAAGGGACGCTACAAGCTCGGTGGGGTTCACGTCACCGCCGCTCATTTCAAGAAAATGGGTGTGACCTTTTTTGAAGCACAGGTCAACAAGCTCTGCTTCGTTATTTATGCGTCCTACCGTAGTAATGGCGAAATTTCCAAGATGGGAGCGTACAATAAGCGGCTGAGGCTCGCTGTCGGAAATGCATCCGATGCCCATCCATCCGCTCATTTCACTTACATCCTTATCAAATTTCGTGCGGAATGGCGAATTTTCTATATTGTGTATAGAGCGGTCAAATCCATGCTCACCGTATACTGCCATGCCTCCGCGGCGAGTTCCGAGATGAGAATGGTAGTCTGTGCCGAAAAAGAGATCGAACACACAGTCGCTTTTTGATACTACTCCGAATAATCCTCCCATATACTGTTCCTTTCAAGCTGACAATCGAAAATTATTTTATGCATCTTCTATTATACCACAACGCCGACGCTTTTTCAAGTGCATTTGAGCACAAAAATCAGGGTTTTGGAATATTTTTGCCAAAGGCGTACATTATCCGGCATTTTTCTTTCAGAAACATTCCAAGCTAAAAGCACATAAACTGTAATGCGGCCAAAAAGGCTCGTTTGTTAAACATAAGTAATGAGAGGAACATTATGGAAAATATAAATATACGAAAAATTGCCGTTATCGGAGGCGACGCAAGAAGCCTGATTGCCGCAGCGAGACTCGGTGAGTCAGGATACGAGGTGAATCTGTACGGATTTTGCTGTGAAAGTGAAGCTGATACCACCGCAGTAGTGGATTCTCTTTGCTGTTCATCCTGCTCTGCACGTCCACATGAGCTTCTTCACAATCTGGCAGGCGGCGACGTGCGTGACTGCGGTGCTGTATTCCCCACAGCAGAGGAAGCTGTTGAGGGATGCGATGCTGTGATACTTCCGCTTCCGGCATCAAAGGACGGAGTGCGCATATCAATGCCCCTTGCAGGAAATTCGGTGCTGACGCTGGCGGAGCTTTGCGGGATAATGGCAAGCTGCAATGTGGGGCTTCTTTGCGGCGGAAAGCTGCCTGCCGGATTTGTGACACTGTGTGAGAGCCGGGGAATATCGGTTTTTGATTATTACGGCAGGGAGGAGTTTGCCATTGCCAATGCTGTTCCCACCGCCGAGGGGGCGATCGAGATCGCCATGAAGGAACTGCCGGTAACAATTGACGGCTCATCCGTACTTGTTATCGGGCACGGACGGATCGGCAAGGTGCTGTCACGCTTGCTTTGCTCACTTGGAGCGGACGTTACCGTAAGTGCCAGAAAGCCTGCCGACCTTGCGTGGATAAGGGCTGAGGGATATACGTCTGCCGAAACGGGGAAACTCTCCGAGGTGCTTTCAAAAAAGAGGTACGATGCCATATTCAACACCGTGCCGCACACGGTGCTGGGTGCTAAAGAGCTTGCGAAGATTCAAGCCGGAACGCTTATAGTTGACCTCGCTTCAAAACCGGGCGGCGTTGACATAAAAGAAGCGGAACGGCTTTCACATAACGTGATATGGGCACTCTCACTTCCGGGAAAGGTAGCACCTGTTACCTCAGGACATATTATTGCCGATACTATCCTCGCCCATATCGGCAGTAATCGGAAGGGGGGAGAATCATGCTCATAGGATACGCGATGTGCGGCTCTTTCTGTACGTTTTCAAGGAGCATTGCGGTGCTTGAAAAGCTGAAAGCCGGCGGACATGAGATCATCCCCATAATGAGTGCCATAGCACATTCCACCGACACGCGCTTCGGGAGAGCGGAAGAAATACGGGAGAGAATTTCATCAATTTGCGGGCGTGATATCATATCAACAGTTGAAGCCGCAGAACCGCTCGGTCCTAAGGTGAAGCTTGATCTTCTCATTGTATCGCCCTGTACGGGGAATACACTTGCAAAGCTTGCCAACGGTATTACGGACACGTCCGTGACAATGGCGTGCAAGGCACATCTCAGATGTGACCGTCCGCTTCTTATCGCCCTTGCCAGCAATGATGCCATGTCGGCGAATCTTTCAAATATAGCCGGACTGCTTAATAGAAAGGCGGTATATTTCGTTCCGCTGTCTCAGGACGATCCGGCAGGGAAGCCTCATTCCCTTGTAGCGGAGTTTGAACGCATCCCCGAAGCGGTCACGGAGGCAATGGAGAGGCGTCAGATTCGTCCGCTGTTTGTGTGAAACGGTGAGAGCAAGCAGTCACTGTGCGAAATAAAAAAATCAGGAGCAAGTCCGCGCCCTACGACCGAGAATATCGGAATCCTGTAGGGCAGGGGCTTGCTCCTGCCGTTAATTGTTTAAGAAACCATTCAAAATCAAACTTAACAGCCGCAATACCGTCACTGCACCGAAAAAGCTTCTCCCAAGGAGAACGAGTAAATTAGAGTATCCGACACTTTTTTCGCGCTTATTTTTTCAAGTGCCGCCTTGTAATACATAAGCTGCAAACGGTGACGCTGAAGGAGCATATCACGCCCCTCCTCGGCTGAATACTCCGGCGGAACAAAGTCTGTCTTGTAGTCTATAAGCGTTAGTGTGCCGTCGGAATTTTCAAAGAAGCAGTCGATGACTCCCTGTACAAGCACCGTTTCATTTTTTAGTGCCTTGGCAAGCTCCGCATCCTGTGTGAAATCCGAAGCCGGAAGCGTCACATTAAATCGGTGCTCGCGCCAAACATTTTTCGCCGCGCATATGCGTGCAAAAATGGGTCCCACGAAAAATGCGGCAATTCGGCGCACATCAATGAGAGATGCCGCGCGGCGGGTGATGAAGCCTGCACCGCTGAGGCGTGCCGCTTCATCCTCCACCGTCTTTGCTATATCATCGGAAAATGCCGCAAAACGGGAGAAATCGCAGAACTGCATGAAAAGGTGCGTAGCAGTGCCGCGCTCAGCACCTATGGCGGTGGGAGCTTCATGGTCAGAGTCAAGGAATCGCGGACGTTTGGCATCAAAATCAAAGGGCTCATCCTCATATTCAAGCTCTGCGGCATCCTCGTCAAGGAGAGTGGGGACAAGCTTTGAAACCGAAAGCTTCGCCGGAAGCTTTGATGCGGCGGTGTTCGGGTATACAAAATCGAACCGCTCACGCACAAGTGTGCGGAGTGAGTCAATATCCTCGCAGGTGTCGGACTGCGTTTCTTCTGAAACTTGTGTGGTTGTGTCCTGCATGGGAGTGGGAGCCGCTATCTCTATAACCGCAGGGAGCGGTAGGTCAGATACAAGCTTGTGATGCTCAAGTGCCGTTAATATCCACCGCATATATCCGCTGTTTTTCATGACAGTGTAGCGGTTAAGCACCTTGGCATCCGCCGCGGCAGCGGCGAGAAGCTCGTCGGGTTTTTTTATAAGCGCAGTGACGTACAGCCGCTCTCTTGCGCGTGTCATCGCCACATACAAAACGCGCATTTCCTCTTCAAGCTGACTGTCCGCAAGCCGCTTCACAAGTGCCTGTCTTATGGGAGTGTCATAGCGTGCAAAGCCTGTGGAATCTGACAGCTTCAGGGATATGCCGAGGCTACGCTCAATAACCACATTTTGCCTGAGGTCGCCATCGTTGAATTTCTTGCCTGTACCGCAGATGAAGCACACGGGAAATTCCAGACCCTTTGACTGATGGATGGTCATAAGCTTTACCGTATCGCTTGCTTCGCCGAACAGCTTGGCTGTTTCAAGCTGTGCTTTTTCTTCCAGAATGTCGTTTATATAGCGAATAAAGTTGTAGAGCCCCTTAAAGGACGATGCCTCGAATCGCCTTGCATATTCATAGAGAAGCATGAGATTTGCACGGCGTGCGGCGTTTTCCCTGTCGTAAACAAGCGCAGGAAGATCGGTTATAGTGTAGATGTACCAAAGAAGCCTGTCAACAGGCTGTCCCACGGCTTTACTCCGAAATAGCTCCAGCGTGTCAAGAAAATCTTTGCCTTTTTTGAAATCCGCCGTCTCACAGTATTTCTTGAGCGCATCGTAAAGACAGCCGTCCTTTGATGCACGGCGAATTTTTATAAGCTCGTCAAGGGTAAAGCCGAACACGGGACTTTTGAGTGCGCCGGCAAGGTAGATGTCCTTTGTGGGGTTGTCTATAATATTAAGTATGCAAAGTGCTAAAAGCACCTCGGCGTTTTCAAAAAATCCGCCTGTGACGTTGTTGTAGCAAGGAATCTTATATCTTGCAAATACTTCCTCAAAAACGGCGGAGTGAGCCTTGGCACTGCGCATAAGTATGGCGATATCGCCGGGGCGAATGGGCGTGCCGTCGTTTTTCTTGCCCTCTTTAAGAAGCCTTGATATCTCCCCTGCCACATATTCCGCCTCACGCTCCGATACGGCATCGCTGTCCTCATCGGTATCCTCGGTCTCCTCGCAGTCACTTCCGTCAACGAGCACCACCCGTACAGGCTCGCCCGATTCGGTGTCGATTTTCGAGTGGATAAGCATATCCTCCTCGGTAAAGGGAATATCCCCTCTGCCGCTTGTGAAAAGACAGCTTGAAACGATATTTGAGAAGTCGATAACAGGGCAGTCGCATCTGAAGTTGTCGGAGAGGAATATGGCGGCACCGTTTTCGTCGCCCTCGTCACCGAGGTTTACGAATTTCTTTCGGTAGTCGGCGAAGATGCGCGGCTCCGCACCGCGAAAGGCGTAGATGGACTGCTTTATATCGCCTACCATAAAGCGGTTGTGTCCGTTTGATACGGCGGCGAATATTGCATCCTGAACGGCGTTTACGTCCTGATACTCGTCGATAAATATTTCATCAAAGCGCAGTGAGATTTCAGCGGCGGCAGGTGTGGGAGCACCGTTTTCAACCAGCATTTTGTACGCCAGCCTCTCAAGGTCGCCGAAATCCACAATGCCGCGGTTGTGTTTTTCTTTTTCAAAACGTGCAAGAAATACCGAGAGCAGGGTATAGAGCTTTGTCAGCGCATCGGCGGTGTCGGTGCGGTTTTTAGCCAACTTTTCGGGGGAGAGGGAGAAGAATTTCGCGGAAATTTTGCGGCGTTCGTCGTGAAATTCCGAGCGTCTCTTTTTAGCTTTTTCCACTGACTCGGAAAGTATGACGTTTCTAACAACACCAAGCCTTGTGGGTACGTAATTTTCAAAAAGTGCGGCTACACTAGAATAACAGCCGCTATGTGTTGCCGAAATGACCCTGTCCATAAAAGCGATATCGTCGGAGAATGCGGGAAGATATGCCTTTGAGAGTTTCTCGTCGTCAATAAGCTCCGAGGTAACGGATTCAAGGTCAGCGCGATAGGAAAGAAGCTTACCTCTGACAAGGTCAAGTATTTCCGCCCCACATCCCGTGAGGGCAAAATCGCGGTCGTCGCACCGAAGCTCTTTTGCGAAATTTTTAATAAAATCAATATGCTCCGTGAAGCTTGATGTGGCATTTTCAATGCCCAGCAGGATATCCGCAAGTTCGTCGTCACCCTTTGTGCCAACAAAGGTGTCCGCGAAGTTATCAAAGCCCTCAATATCTCCCTCAGGTGCGTTTTTTGCATAATAATCGTCGATAAGCTCGTTCATTATGCTTTTTCGAAGCAAAGTTATCTCAACGTCGTCCGCAATGCGGAAATCCGCAGGCAGTCCTGCCGCACTGCCGTTCTCTTTTAGAAGATCAAGGCAAAAACTGTGGATAGTGCATATTTTAGCCCTGTCAAGTGCCATAAGCTGACGGGCAAGCCTGCGGTTTTTCGGCTGTTTTGCAAGGGCATCCGACAAAGCGGCGGATATACGCTCCCGAAGCTCTCCTGCGGCGGCTTTTGTAAAGGTTACAATAAGCATACGGGTAATATCGGCAGGATTTGCCTCGTCGGTAAGGCGGCGTATTATGCGCTCGGTAAGCACGGCGGTTTTTCCCGAGCCTGCACCTGCGGATATGAGAAGATCGCGCCCTGAGGCATCTATTGCTTTCCTTTGGGCGGCTGTATAATTTCTTGCCATATCACTTTCCTTTCCCGTCCGCGGCTCTTCGGCATATGGGACGCATTTCACAGTATTTGCAGGCATCCTGCTTTTTGTTTTTAAGGGGTGCAGCCGAGGCATTGCCCCTTTTTATCTCGTTTCCGATACCTCTCACCGTATCTTCAATTGAGGAAAGCAGTGCCTTGAAGCCCTCAAGTGATGTAAGCGAGTCGGAATTTGTAAAGCTTCCGTCTTTTTTTGCTCTTACGGGTAAATATTTGCCCGAAAGCTCCGATTCCATTGCACGGAGCACATCGGGGTCGTCAAGTAAAAGTCCCCGACGTGCCAGCTTGTCCTGTACCATCTGTTCCACTTCCTCGGCTGAAGCCTCGGAGTCAAGAGTGACTGTAGGCACGCCGGCGGAGAAATACAGTACGCCGGCAGGCAGAATCTCGCTGCCTTTTGCAAACTCCAGCGCGCCTCTCGGATTTGCACCGTTTTTCTCGATGGAGAACAGGTAGAGAAGCATTTGAAGGTCAAGCCCCATTTTGATGTTCTCCTCGGAGAAATCCTTTGCGCCCGTTTTATAGTCCACCACGCGCACATAGTATTTGCCGTCATTCTCATATATGTCCACTCTGTCGGCGATTCCGTAAATATACGCCGCCGCGCCGTCGGAAAGCTTAACGCTGAGCGGCTCTACCGCGGTCTCGCCGGGAGCGGGACGGCGGATGGGAAGCTCAAAGAATGCGGGGCGGAAGCGGCTTCCCCAAAATTCCGCCGTGAGGTTTTTGCAGAGCAGTCTTGATGAGCGGCGAAGTCTTGCGAAAAGGTGGGATATGCGGCTTCCGGAAAACTCCGGAGCAATACGGCACACCTCAGCCATGTAGGCGGTGATTATATCCTCAACCATGTCCTCGATTTCCTTATCGGTAATAGCCGATATATCGTCCGATTCTTTAATTGCCGACAGGAATTTTTCAAGGACGTGATGTATAAACGTACCCATATCCGCCGCGTCGAAGCCGGAGGATTTTTTCTCCTGAAGCTTAAGTATATACTTGCAGAAGTAGGAAAAACGGCACAGAACATAGGCTTCAAGTCTGGACTGTGTCAGTGCAAGGTCGCCGGGGAAAAGCTCCAGACAGGTATCTGCCGATACGCAGTCGTGCTCCTCGGAGAGGGGGATGTCAAGCTTCTTTAAGCGCGGCGACAGGGATTCGTCCTTTGCGGCATAGTCGCGCAGTGCCGCGCCGAGGGGCGTTTTGTCGGTCTCGGCTATAAATTCAAGTAAGTTACCACGCCCTTCAAGGCGATCTTCAATTGGCAGTGAAGAATAATCCGTTACCTCCACATTAGGGAACAGCGCACGAAGCCGTGTGACTCCAAAGGAGGGCTTCATGGTGTGACCTGAAAGATCGGAGCTTGACCAAATGACCGTCAGCGAGTGGGATGCAGATGTCAGCGCACGGTAGAAGTGGAAACGCTCGTCTGCGGCCTCACTCTCTGTACCGCCTGCAAGCTCGATTCCGGCGCTTGCCAGCACCTCACGGTCCGAGTCGGTGAATATGCCGCATTCCGACGGTGTCATGGGGAATATACCCTCGTTTGCGCCGAGGATGAAAATGTGCTTGCCGCCTGCGCGAAGCAGGGAAGCATCTCCTATTATGACTTCATCCACCGTTCCGGGGATTCGCCCGATATCGGTCTCGTCGAAGATAATTTTAAGAAGCTCACTGTATGATGCGCAGTCCGTGGGCATATCGGGCATGATGGCGCAAAGCTCGTCAAGGGCATCTATAAGTATGCCGTAAAGCTGTTCTGTTTCCTTTGCGGCGGCAGGGTCAAGCTTCCTCTGCGCCTTTGCGGCAGCGGACAGCTTTTTGGGGATTTCAAGAGCGCAGAGATAATTATAGACTGCCCGTGAATGTTTGCGGATATCTACAGCACCGTCAAGTGCGGTGTGGAGATCAAGGAGCGGCGTTACTATCCTCTCACGGATCTCGTTTATCTTATCAAGGGCACGTGCCGCCTCTTCGGTGAAATCGGCGGTGTAGCCTGCCGGATTCATCTGCCATTCGGACGTCCACGCCCTAGCTCCCCGTATCTTCCAAAGCTCGGCGTAGTTTTCAAGCTGTGATATTTCGTCGGTAGTGATACCGCAGAGTCCTGTTTTTATGTAGGAGATCACGTCCGAGGTTCTGAAATTGCCTGAGCGCAGAGTGAGAGCAGAGAGTATAAGCTTCATAAGCGGCTTGTTTTTTATATCTGTTCTGCGTGAGGTAAAGTGTGGGATGCCGTATTTTTCGAAAATTACGTCAAGTATGCCGTTATAGCGGTCAACACCTCTTGTGATAACCGAAAAGTCACGCCATGATGCGCCCTCGCGGACAAGTCTGCATATATCGGCGGCTGCCGCTTCGCACTCGGAAAAGAGGTCGGGACAGCTTACAAGCTTCAGCGGCGGCGCGGCAGAGGCACAGGCGTCGGACTCCGTAAGGTCAAGCGACCACAGTGCGGATTCGAGAAAAGCAAGCTCCGGTGACGCGGTGCGGCGGTTTCTTCGGAGTACGGTTTCGCGTATCTCGCATCCGGCACTCTCTGCAAGCCGTTTCAGCTTTAATGCGGCAGAGACTTGATTCTGGAACAACTCATCCCTCGAACGCTCTGGGGTATCGTCAAGGCAGATGGAAACGGTAACGTCCTTTGCCTGGCGGAATATTTCTTCGATCAGTGCGTACTCCTGGGGCGTGTAGCCGTTGAACGCATCAAAGCACACATGGGCACCGCGAAAAAGCTTCTTTCCGCAAAGAAGCTCTGCGGCTTTTGTGAGGTCATCTGCGGCGTCGTCAAGCGTCTCGCCAACGAGGTTAGTGTAAGAGGCGAAGATAAGGGAAAGGTCGAGAAGCTTGTCCGCAAGCTTCTTGTGGCTTTCGGATGGAAGCCTTGCGGCGACGCGCTCAAGGGCGGTGGGGGATATTCGGTAAGCCTTCATTTCGGCAACTGCACTAAGCATCTGCGAAACGTTTGCACGCTGCGGCGGCGTTTTTTGCGTAAGCATAGGAGCAAGCTCGGTGAGCGTTCTCCACATCATAAGCTGTTTTCCGCTTTTTGTTATATAGTTATACGAAAGTCCGCCGTATTCGCGGAAGATTCTGTTGCAGAGTCGTCTGAAGTTTAATATTTCAAGCGACAGGGAAGGGGTATCGCCCATGAGCGATGTCATTTTAGCTTCGGTGTCAAGTGCCGTCTGCTCGGGGACGATGAGAAACACTCTCTCGCCGCGCTTTACAGCATCGGCGGCGGCAAGGCACACGTTATGGGTTTTGCCGCTTCCGGCTCTTCCGTATATAAATTCGGTCATACGATCTCTCCTTACAAAAGATATGTGAGCCTGTCAGCTCGTTTTGTGAGCATTCGGCGTTTCAGGCGAAAGAAAAAGGCGTGGCGCACATAGTACACGCCGTCTTCATACCGTGCGCTGATGAATTTTCTTGACGGTGCGGCGGTTATGACGAACACCGCCCCTCCGCCCTGTGACAGCTCTCTTGCAAACCCCTCGCCGAAACCTCCTGCCTGCGAGATAACGCAGATGCGCTCTCGCGAAAGGTATTCGCGGAGCTGTCGGCTTCGAAGTATCCGCGCGCCGATAACGAGGTCGGCGATATACACTGCGGTGAGTGCGACGAATGCTAAAGGAACAATCACCGCAAGTGCCGCGGCGGCAAGCAAAAGCACTGCGCTTGTTTCGATTATGGCGAATGCTATGGATATATATTTAAGTATACGCCCCACAAGCAAAAATCGGCGCGTATATTTTATCACTCTGTCCGCAAGACTCCATATGGATGTGGAACGCAGTCTTGCAACAAGATACGTAACAAATGTTTTATACTTTACAATCTCCGGCATGGTGTTCTTCTCCTGGGGGAGTGCGTAATTGTTTGTGTATGGGAATTACGCGCTGTTCTTGAGCACATCGCTCTGCGATGTGCATAAAAAGCTGTGCAAAAAACTTTATACAGGAACTTTTTTCAATGCCCCCCGGCGTTTGTCTTTACGTAATTTAGAGTATTGTGCTCCCAATCGTGGTGTTTTTTGATGTGCGACAGAGTGTTTGCATACCGCGCTCCCAGGAGCTGGGGACCCCAGCAGATCGTTTGTTGTAACTG
This sequence comes from Candidatus Flemingiibacterium sp., assembly GCA_045636145.1. Lineage (GTDB taxonomy): Bacteria > Bacillota > Clostridia > Oscillospirales > CAG-272 > Flemingiibacterium. The sequence goes on along the minus strand of JAZTWV010000019.1, from coordinate 10,322 downwards.
TTTCTTTTGCGGCACTGTTATGTTGTGTCACAAAAAATAACAAATAATTACCGCGGCGCGAGGTGCGCCCTGTTAAGGAACGGCGGGAGCAAGCCCCCCGCCCTACGACAATGTCGCATCCACAACACAAACGATTACCGCAAGCCTAGCCTGCGTAATGGTGCGGGGCCATGGAGCAGGCGCGAGTGTGGCGTTGGAATGGGGCGTCGAGGACGTCGCCCTCTACGGATGTGCCGTTGCCAAAATAAATCCTTTGTATAAAGTTCTTTGCGGAGCTTTCAAGCACATCGCTCTGCGATGTGCTCAAGAACAGCGACCGTTTCCCTATACACATAATATCTACCATACCAATAATATTATAACAGAAACACAGGGTTATTACAAGATATTTTTGACAAATGGTATTTACTTTTTGAAAAAAATATGGTATAATGTACAGTAATAATGAAAAGTGAGAGGTTTGAAGATGGCTGTAAAGAAGAAAGAGACCTACGGAGACCAGAGCATATCGAGTCTTAAAGGACCAGACCGAGTAAGAAAGCGTCCGGCGGTAATATTCGGCTCAGACGGACTTGAGGGATGCGAGCACTCTTTTTTTGAGATACTGTCAAATTCCGCCGACGAAGCACGCGAGGGCTACGGCGACGAAATACGTGTAAAGGTCTTTGCCGACCATTCTATCGAGGTAGACGACCGCGGACGCGGCGTGCCGCTTGGATGGAACGAGGCGGAGGGAAGATACAATTGGGAGCTGGTGTTCTGTGAGCTTTACGCAGGCGGAAAATACGATAACAACTCCGGAGACTCGTCCTACGAATATTCTCTCGGTTTAAACGGACTTGGCGCCTGCTCCACGCAGTATTCATCCGCATATATGGAGGTGGCGTCATACAAGGGTGACACCGTGAGCCGCATAAGCTTTGAGAAGGGCTATCCCACATCGGAGCTTGTAGTTGAGCCGCTTGATAAGAAGAACCGCCGCACGGGAACAACCATACGTTGGCTTCCCGACCTTGACGTGTTTACCGACATAAATATCCCCCACGAATTTTTCACCGAGACTATGAAAAAGCAGTCCATCGTAAATCCTAAGGTGAAATTTATCTTGGAGCTTGAAAAAGCGGACGGGGAGTTTGAGGAAAACGTATATTTCTACGAAAACGGTATCGCGGACTACCTAAACGAGCTTTGCGGTGACTCACAGCTTATCGCGCCGGTACAGTGGCATCTTGAAACCATGGGACGCGACCGCGCGGACATGAAGGACTACAAATTAAAGGTCGATGTGGTCTTTTCTATCTCGAATACGGTCAATGTCATCGAATATTACCACAATTCAAGCTACCTTGAGCACGGAGGCTCTCCCGACAAGGCGGTAAGAAGCGCATTTGTGTATGCCGTGGACAAGTATCTTAAAGCCCAGGGCAAATACACCAAAAATGAGGCAAAAATCACCTACGACGACATAAAGGACTGCCTTGTCCTTGTGTCAAACGGCGTTTCTACCATTGCATCTTACGCAAATCAGACTAAAAAAGCCATCACCAACACCTTTATTGCCGAGGCGATGACGGATTTCTTGAAGCAGAAGCTCGAAATATACTTCGCGGAGAATCCCACCGAAGCCGAGCGCATGGCAAATCAGATACTCATAAACAAGCGTTCACGTGAGAAAGCGGAGACCACACGCCTTGATATAAAGAAGCAGCTTACCGGAAAAATCGACATCGTTAACCGTATTGATAAATACGTGGGATGCCGAAGCAAGGACCCGGAGCGCCGCGAGCTTTATATAGTTGAGGGTGATTCGGCGCTTACATCCTGTAAGCTTGGACGTGCGGCGGAGTTTCAGGCTATTATTGCCGTCCGCGGAAAAACGCTTAACTGCTTAAAGAGCGGATACGACAAGATATTCAAGTCCGAGGTCATTATGAACCTACTTAAGGTCATCGGCTGCGGAGTTGAGATAAAGGGCAAGGTCAAGGGCGATATCGCGGCGTTTGACTACGATGCTCTGCGGTGGTCGAAGATTATTATCTGTACCGATGCCGACGAGGACGGATATCAGATAAGAACGCTGATACTGACCATGTTCTACCGTCTGCTTCCCACGCTTATAAAGAAGGGAAAGGTGTACATCGCGGAGTCGCCGCTGTTTGAGATAACCTGCAAGGACAAGATACAGTTTGCATACAACGAGCAGGAAAAGCAGGATATTGTAGCAAAACTTGGTAATGCAAAGTATACGCTCCAACGCTCCAAGGGTCTTGGCGAGAACGAGCCGGATATGATGTGGCAGACCACAATGAATCCCGAAACGCGCCGTCTTATCAAGGTGAACGAAGCAGATGCCGAGGAAACAGCGAGAATCTTTGAAACGCTGCTCGGTGACGACCTTGAAGCGCGAAAGGAATATATAACCCTTTACGGAAATCAGTATTACACCAAGGAAGAAGTGTAGATTTGCGTATTCTGCGGCAGTCTTTGAGACTGCCGCTTTTTTGCGTTTGCAGGTTGAGTGTTTGTTCTTCGTTTGCCTGCATATACATTGGTGTGGATATTCTTTCTCGGAATACCCATATTACAAAAACTTTACAAAAAAATATTAAAAAACTTTTGCAAAAAAGGTGGACATTTAGAGAAATATGTAGTATAATATATAAGTAAGTCAAAGAAGGGCGGTACGCATATAGATTGTTATAAAATTAACAATCTTGTGATACGCCTGTTTCGACTGAATAATTTTAAATTCCTTTCAAGGAGGATAGGCACTGCACATGAAAAAGAAGTTGACCACAGTAGCATTCAAGGGCACTCCCGAGATGGAAGCTAAGCTTGACAAGCTTATTGCTGATTACAAGGGAGTAAAAGGCGCGCTTATGCCTGTACTTCAGGGCGCACAGGAAATCTACGGATACCTGCCCATCGAAGTAATCAAGCACATCGCGGCAGGTCTTGAGGTACCGATGGAGGAGGTTTACGGCGTTGCGTCGTTCTACTCTCAGTTCTCCCTTAATCCCAAGGGTGACGTTTCCATTGCTGTATGTCTCGGTACTGCTTGCTATGTAAAGGGCTCCGGCGACCTTATCAATAAGATCTCCGAGATCATCGGCATCGAGGCAGGCGAAACATCCGCTGACGGAAAATGGTCTCTTGACGCAACACGCTGCATCGGCGCTTGCGGTCTTGCTCCTGTTCTTACCGTTAACGAGGAAGTTTACGGCAGACTCGTTGTTGACGATATCCCCGGCATTATTGCCAAATATCAGTAATTAAACTTCGGTGAGGCTCACACCTTGCCGACAGCTTGGAGAAAAAGTATGAAGATCAGAGAAATCAAAGAGCTTCTCGGAGCAGAGCTTCTCTGCGGCGAGGAATATCTAGGTAGTGAGGTCGTTTCCGCTTGCTGCAGCGATATGATGAGTGATGTGCTGGCTTATGTGAAGGATCAGGGCGTGCTTATAACAGGTCTTGTAAATCCTCAGGTCATTCGCACAGCGAATATGATGGATATGCTTTGCATAGTTTTTGTAAGAAGCAAGGTTCCAACCGAGGAGATGATCGAGCTTGCAAAAGAGTGCGGCATCACCGTTATGCGCACGGACAAGCGAGCTTTTGATACCTGCGGTATGCTCTTTTCGGCAGGTCTTGCAAGAAAGAGCGAGGATGTGTGATGTCCGAGGCAGTAAGATTCCGTTTTGATGTTGACGGCTCTGACTTTTCGTCGGCGGGCGCGGCATCCGTAACGGTGAAGAAAAAACTGCGTCAGCTCGGCTATCCGCCTGATGTCATACGCAAGGTCTCCATCGCAATGTACGAGGGAGAAATAAACATGGTTATCCACGCAAACGGCGGTACTGCTGAGGTTGTGGTGTCCGACGAGGAGATCACGATAATTCTTGCTGACCGCGGTCCGGGTATTCCCAATGTGGAGCTTGCCATGCAGGAGGGCTATTCTACCGCACGTGAGAATATACGAAATCTCGGTTTCGGTGCCGGTATGGGTCTTCCGAATATGAAAAAGTACACCGACTCTATGACGATTGATACGGTTGTCGGAGAGGGAACTACAATAACCATGACGGTAAAGCTTTAATTTTCCCAGCACATAAAGCATATCGAGGTGCATATGAAAACAGATTACAAGCATTCGGTTTCACTTGACGTGGAAAAGTGCAAGGGCTGTACCACCTGCCTGAAGCGATGTCCTACCGAGGCTATCCGTATCAGAGACGGACGCGCTGTTATAAATTCGGGAAGATGCATCGACTGCGGCGAGTGTATAAGAGTGTGCCCATATAAAGCAAAAAAAGCGACGCATGATAGTCTGTCGGTCCTCGGTAATTACAAGTACACGATTGCGCTCCCCGCGCCGTCACTGTACGGTCAGTTTGACAATCTTGACAATATCGGTTACATCATAAGAGGTCTTCTTGATCTCGGCTTCGACGATGTGTTCGAGGTTGCCTGCGCGGCAGAGCTTGTGAGTGCTTACACACGCAAGTACATAAACCGCGAGGGTATAAAGAAACCGATACTCAGCTCGGCTTGCCCTGCCATCACGCGCATTATCAGCATGAATTATCCCTATCTTTGCGAAAATATCATGCCCATACTGCCGCCGGTTGACATTGCCGCCTTTCTTGCAAGAGAAAAGGCGATGAGTGAGCATCCCGAACTGAAGCCCGACGAGATCGGCATAATATTCATCTCTCCCTGTCCTGCAAAGGTAAGCTACATTAAAAATTCATTCGCAGGCAACAGAAATTACATCTCCGCCACCGTTTCGGTGAGGGATGTGTACTTCGCATTGCTTGACGTAATGAAAAAGCGCGAGGATGAGCCTCTTGAGTCTACCGAATCCGGTATGGTCGGCATAGGCTGGGCATCCACCGGCGGTGAATCCTCGGCGATCCTCAACGAGCATTATCTTGCGGCAGACGGAATTGAAAACTGTATCCGAGTTCTTGATCAGATAGACAATTCCGATATCACAAATCTGGATTTCGTGGAGCTTAACGCCTGCAGCGGAGGCTGTGTCGGCGGTGCTATGGCGGTGGCAAACCCCTATATCGCACAGGCGCGACTTCAGTCACTTCGGCGTTATCTTCCCGTTTCACCAAACCGTCCGGCAAGTGAATGGATACCCGACGAGTATTTCAGAGAAAACGAGGTCGAGTACAATCCCTACAGCCTGCTGTCCGATGACAGAAAGACGGCTATGCGTATGATGAGTGATATCGAGACATTATGCGGAGAGCTTCCCGGTCTTGACTGCGGCTCCTGCGGTGCGCCCACCTGTATGGCGTTTGCTGAGGATATAGTCAAGAACGAGACCAACGTTGATGAATGTACGGTTATTATGCGTGAGATATTCCACGAATATCTTGAAAAACGGCGTGACGATGCTCTTATAGAACGTTTGAAGCCGTTGTCAAAGCTTAAAAGTCAAAAAACGGAGGATGATGGAAATGACGGTAAGTGAGATTTGTAAGGCAGTACGCGCCGAGCTTATCTGCGGTGATACCGATAAGCCCTTTTCGGGGGTTTATGCAGGCGATCTTTTAAGCCGTGCCATGAGCCGTGTCAGTACCGATAACCTCTTTATAACCATCATGGCAAACACAAATATGATCGCTGTGGCAAGTCTTACCGAGGCTGCCGCCGTGATACTTGCGGAGGGGGTAAAGCTTCCACCGGAAGCTATCGAAGCCGCTGACGAAAACGGCATTACCGTGCTTACCTCGCCGCTTACAGCCTACGAGCTGTGTGTTTGTATCCATGATATCTGCAAAGAGTGACGGCAATGAGCCGATATCTCTGCGATCTGCATATTCACTCGTGTCTTTCACCCTGTGGGGATGACGACATGACTCCCGGCAACATTGCCGGAATGGCGGTGCTGAACGGACTTCAGATAGTTGCGCTCACCGACCATAATTCATCAAAAAACTGTCCGAGCTTCTTTAAGGCGGCAAAAGCCTATGGGCTTATCCCCGTAGCAGGGATGGAGCTGACCACCGCAGAAGATATTCACGCGGTTTGCCTGTTCCGAAGCCTTGAAGCCGCCATGGATTTCGACAAATTTGTTGAAACCAGACGTTTACCTATAAAAAATAAGCCGGATGTCTTCGGAAGACAGCTTCTTATAGACGAAAACGACGAGATATGCGGTGAGGAGGACATACTTCTCATAAATGCATCTACACTTTCGCTGGAAGAAGCCTTCTCGGAGGTAATAAAACGGGATGGCGTGTGCTATCCTGCCCATATCGACCGTTCTGCAAACGGAATTATCTCTATGCTTGGCGATTTTCCGCCTGAGCCGGGATTTACCGCTTATGAGCTTCGCGATATGGCGTCTCTTGACGATTGCAAGGCAAAATTTCCGATAATTACGGAAAGAGGACTTGTCCACCTGCAATCTTCGGATGCACATTACCTCACGGACATCTCCGAGACCGGATTTCCCATTGAAATCGCGGACGAGCCGTATTCCTCAGCATTTGTTCGGGACAGGCTTATTGATTATCTGCTCGGACACAAATAATTACCTGAGAGGGAAGAAAAATGGATGAGCTTTCACTTTATGTGCTTGACATCACTATGAATTCGGTGCGCGCCGGAGCCACGGAGATAAAAGTAGAGCTTCGTGAGGAAGGCGAGTGGCTGTATTTCACCGTAACCGACAACGGATGCGGTATGCATGACGAGCAGGTAAAAAAGCTTACAAATCCGTTCTTCACAACGAGAAAGACCCGAAAGGTCGGTCTCGGAATCCCGTTTCTTACAATGCTTGCCGAAATGACCGGAGGAGGAGTTACAATAAGCTCCAAGCACGAGTCACTCTATGAGGATCACGGCACTGTGACATCCGCCAAGTTCGGACGTCACCATATCGACTTTATTCCGATAGGCGATATGACCGACACCGTGAAAACTCTCATACAGGGCTCACCGGACATAAACTTCACTTATATTCACAGCACCGAAAAGGGCGAGGTCACACTCTCCTGCCGTGAGATAAGGGAAGTGCTTGGCGAGGACATACCGCTAAACGAGCCGGAGATCCTTGCTTGGATCGACGGAACTCTCCGCGAGCAGTATGAAGCTTTGGAAACGGACTAAAACAGTTAAAAATTTAAAATTCATAATACAGAAAGGATAACCACTATGAAGTCACTTGAAGAGCTTAAAGCTATAAAGGCTAAAATGCAGGACAAGGTTGCACTCCGTACCTCCAGCGGCGAGACCAGAATCGTTGTAGGTATGGCTACCTGCGGCATCGCAGCAGGCGCACGCCCCGTACTCAACGCTTTCGTTGAGGGCATCTCCGAGGCAGGTCTTACCGACAACGTTATCGTTACCCAGACAGGATGCATCGGCATCTGCCAGTATGAGCCTGTTGTTGAGGTTTACGCAAACGGCGAAGAGAAGGTAACTTATGTTAAGATGACCGCTGAGCGTGCAAAGGAAGTTATCGAAAAGCACATTAAGGGCGGCAAGGTCGTTACCGAGTACACCATCGGCGCGGCTTCTAAATAATATAGGAGGAATAAACACTTATGATTCGTTCTCATGTACTGATTTGCGGCGGTACCGGTTGTACTTCTTCCGGCTCTGTTGCACTCCGTGACAAGCTCGCCGAGGAGCTGAAAGCAAAGGGTCTTGACGAAGAAGTCAAGATAGTTATGACCGGATGCTTCGGTCTTTGCGCACTCGGTCCTATCATGATCGTATATCCCGAGGGAACATTCTACTCCCGCGTTGAGACTAAGGATATTCCCGAGATCGTTGAAGAGCATCTTCTCAAGGGTCGTGTCGTTGACCGTCTTGTTTACAACGACACCGGCGACGCCGAGGCTGCAGCAGATGTTCACGCATCCCTTAATGACACTCAGTTCTACAAGAAGCAGAAGCGCGTAGCACTTCGCAACTGCGGTGTTATCAACCCCGAAAATATCGACGAGTACATCGCAAGAGACGGTTACTTCGCTCTTGAAAAGGTTCTCACCAAGATGACTCCCGATGATGTTATCAACACCATCCTTGAATCCGGTCTTCGCGGACGCGGCGGCGGTGGATTCCCCACCGGACGCAAGTGGCAGTTCGCAAAGGCATCCGTTTCCCACAAGAAGTACGTTGTATGTAACGCCGACGAGGGCGACCCCGGTGCATTCATGGACCGTTCCGTTCTCGAGGGCGACCCCCATGCTCTTATCGAGGCAATGGCTATCGCAGGCTATGCTATCGGTGCTGACGAGGGTTACGTATATGTTCGTGCAGAGTATCCTATCGCCGTTAAGCGTCTGACTATCGCTATCAATCAGGCTCGTGAATACGGACTTCTCGGCAAGGATATCTTCGGCACAGGCTTCAACTTCGATATCACCATCCGTCTTGGCGCAGGCGCATTCGTTTGCGGCGAGGAAACTGCTCTGCTTACCTCTATTGAGGGTAATCGCGGTGAGCCTCGTCCCCGTCCTCCGTTCCCTGCAGTTAAGGGTCTTTACGGTCAGCCTACCATCATCAACAACGTTGAAACCTACGCTAACATCGGTCAGATTATCCTGAACGGTGCTGAGTGGTTCGCTTCCATGGGTACTGAAAAGTCCAAGGGTACTAAGGTATTCGCACTTGGCGGCAAGATTACCAACACCGGTCTTGTTGAGATTCCTATGGGTACTACTCTTCGCGAGGTTGTTGAGGAGATCGGCGGCGGCGTACCTAACGGTAAGGAGTTCAAGGCGGCTCAGACCGGCGGTCCTTCCGGCGGATGCATTCCCGCTTCTCTTATCGACACTCCTATTGACTACGATAACCTTATCGCTATCGGCTCCATGATGGGCTCCGGCGGACTTATCGTTATGGACGAGGACAACTGCATGGTTGACATTGCTAAGTTCTTCCTCGAATTTACTTATGACGAGTCCTGCGGTAAGTGCGCACCCTGCCGTATCGGTACAAAGAGACTTCTTGAGCTGCTTGAGAAGATCACAGACGGCAGAGGAACTCTTGAGGATATCGACAGAATCGAAGAGCTTAGTAACTACATCAAGTCCGCATCTCTCTGCGGTCTCGGTCAGACAGCTCCCAACCCCGTTCTTTCCACTCTCCGTTACTTCCGCGACGAGTATGTAGCTCACGTTGTGGACAAGAAGTGCCCTGCAGGCGTATGTAAGAAGCTTCTCTCTTACGTTATCGACGCCGATAAGTGTAAGGGTTGTACGCTCTGCTCCCGTGTCTGCCCCGCAGGCGCTATCAGTGGTGCGCTCAAGCAGCCTCACGTTATCGACAACGATAAGTGCCTTAAGTGCGGCGCTTGTATCGAAAAGTGTAAGTTCGGCGCTATCAGCAAGCAGTAATAGAAAGGAGCACATAATTTACAATGGATATGGTAAATGTAAATATAAACGGCAGAGACTACTCCGTTCCCGCGAACTCCACTGTTCTTGAGGCTGCGAAGTATGCCGGAATCGAAATTCCCACTCTCTGCTATCTTAAGGATATCAACGAAATCGGCGCTTGCCGTCTTTGCCTCGTTGAAGTAGAAGGCGCACGCGGACTTGTTACCGCCTGCGTATATCCCGTAAATGACGGTATGGTTATAAGAACCAACACCCCCAAGGTTCTCGCCGCAAGAAAGACCAACCTTGAGCTGGTTCTTTCTAACCACGAGAAGAAGTGCCTCTCCTGCCCCCGTTCCACCTCCTGCGAGCTTCAGACTCTTGCAAATGAGTACGGCTGTGACGCAGGCTACTTCGAGGGTGAGAGCGTTCACTATCCCCTTGACACATCCACAGCGTTCCTTGTACGCGATAACAACAAGTGTATTCTTTGCCGCCGCTGCGTAGCTGCTTGTAAGAATATGCAGGGTATCGGCGTAATCGGTGCAAATGACCGCGGATTTGATACTCACATCGGTCACGCGTTTGAAAAGACTCTTGCTGAAACCTCCTGCGTAAACTGCGGTCAGTGTATCGTAGCTTGCCCCGTTGGTGCACTTTATGAAAAGGACGATACTCAGCAGGTTCTCGACGCAATCGCAGATCCTACCAAGCACGTTGCTATCTGCACCGCTCCTTCCGTTCGCGCTACCATCGGTGAGTGCTTCGGCTACGAGCCCGGTACCGACGTTGAGGGTAAGATGGTTGCAGCTATCAAGCGTCTCGGCTTCGACGGCGTATATGATATGAACCTCACCGCTGACCTCACCATTATGGAAGAGGCTCACGAGTTCCTCGAGAGATTCCAGAACGGCGGTAAGCTAACCCTTATCACCACATGCTCTCCCGGATGGGTTAAGTACTGCGAGCACTACT
>JAZTWV010000018.1:0-23223 GCA_045636145.1 Candidatus Flemingiibacterium sp. | reverse complement strand
CGGAAAGTGCTTTACATATCGGGAGAGGAATCCCAGGGACAGCTTAAGCTTCGCGCAAAGCGGCTTGGAGTTGGCGGCAAGAGCCTTTACGTGCTTACCGAGACCAACGTGCGCCGCATAATGGACAAGTGCGACAAGCTTCATCCGGACGTGATTATCGTAGACTCCGTGCAGACCATGTACGACGAGCATATAGCCTCTGCTCCCGGAAGCATCGCACAGGTACGCGAATCCTCCCTTGCATTTATCGCCAAGGCGAAAAACGAGGGCGTGTCCGTGATCATGGTGGGACACGTCAACAAGGAGGGCGGCATTGCCGGACCTAAGGTGCTGGAGCACATGGTTGACGCCGTCCTGTATTTCGAGGGCGAAAAGCTTCGCTCCTACCGAATAATTCGCGCTATCAAGAACCGTTTCGGTTCAACCAACGAAATCGGTATGTTTGAAATGACCGATGAGGGTTTGACACCTGTGGAAAATCCCTCGGAGGCACTTCTTTCGGGCAGACCTGTGGGTGTTTCCGGCAACTGTGCCGTATGCGTGATGGAGGGCACACGTCCCATTATCGCCGAGGTGCAGGCACTTGTGGCGCAGACCGCATATCCGTCGCCAAGACGCACCTCAAACGGTATCGACTACAACCGTATGTGCCTTATTCTTGCGGTGCTTGAAAAACGGCTGGGGTATCGCTTCTCGGTGAATGATGCGTACCTTAACGTTATCGGCGGACTGCACATTGATGAGCCGGCGGCGGACCTTGCGGTGGCAATGGCTCTTATTTCGTCCATCAAGGACGAGGCGGTTGCGGATGACCTTATTGCCATCGGTGAGATTGGACTTGCAGGCGAATGCCGCGCGGTACAGAATTTTGAGCAGAGAGTTGCTGAGGCGGTACGTCTTGGCTTCCGCAAGATAATCGTTCCGGCGCGTAATGTTGAGATGCGCGAGAAGGCAGGGAAGAAGCTGTCCTACAAGGGCGTTGAGATAGTGCCTGTCAGGAGCATTTTTGACAGGATAAATTGGACAGGCGAGGAAAAATAGATAAAAAACAGAGGCAGGAGGATCTCCTGCCGCGGTTTTATGCTTGTTTTCATCCAAGTTCATCTTCGGGATAGCCGAAGAACACTATACTTCGGGAATCCTCTGAAAAAGGCTCAGCTCCGATAGAATTTTCGCTTCCCATAAACCTTGTAAGCACCGTTTCGGTGTTTTTTTCGTTGTCGCGGAGCAGCATGTGGGCATATCCGCGCCCGTTTGTGATTTCTGAGCCGAATTCAAGGCTTACTGTGTATCTGCCGCTAGGGGATGTGATATGTGTGCCGCTTTTTTCGGTGCGCGGCGTTTCTACTGTGGTAATCGCGCCTGTGCCGAGGTCAAAGCGGTTATATTTATCCGCCGCGCGGAACACGATACCGCCGCTATGGAACGACGGCGTGTCTGCAAAAAATCCGAACTCCGCAAGGCGGCACAGTCTGCCGTCCGTGGTGATAAGATTTAGAAAAGAGCGTGCCATTATCTGCCCTCGATGATGTAGAAGAACGGGCTTGTGGGGGAGTTTACCATCTTAAAGCAGGCGACGGTATACTGCTTGCGATCAAGCTTTGACAGCTTTTCGCCGACGAGTTGTCCTTCGATATCGCCCTCGGCGTGACCGGGGTAGACTGCGATAAGTATGATTGCGTCCTTATCCATAAGCTCAATTGCGGCGTCTATAGCGGCGAGGGTGGTATCTCGCATGGTGGTGATTTTTTTATCGCTTCCGGGTAGATATCCCAGATTGAACATACCTGCTTTGACTTTTTCAGTAACAAATTCCTTTACTCTGTGATGGGATGCGCAAAAGAGGGTATAGTTGTCGGGACACCCTGCCGCCGCCAGATTCTTTGCGGTGGAATTGAGTGCGGCGAGCTGTATATCGAATGCGTACACCTTTCCGCTCTCGCCTACGGTCTTTGACAGAAACTCCGTATCGTGTCCGTTTCCCATAGTATAATCAACCGCCACGTCCCCCTCGTGAAGATGCTGTGTTATAAAATATTTATGCATATCAAGAAGATCTACCTGTGCCATTTCAATTTACCTTTCGCTTGTTATTGTTTTATTTGATTATATCATAATATCGCATAAATTGCAATAGGAGTTATGGTCGCTGTTTTTGAGCACAGCGCTTCGCGATGTGCATAAAAAGCTCCGCAAAAACTTTATATAAAGAATTAGCTATGCTATTCTTTTTGCATATACATAACCGCTCGTGCGCCTAACTCGCGCCCCCTGCATGGCCCCGCACCATTCCGGCGGCTAGGATTGCGTAATTCTAACTTTTTTGCACTCTGAAAAGCTGTACCGCGGAAGAAACGGTTATTGCAAACGATCTGCCGGGGTAGGGGTACCCGGCTCCTGAGAGCGCGGTATGCGAACACGCTGTCGCACATCAAAAAACTCCACAATTGGGAGCACCATGCCTTAAATTACACAATGTCAAACGCTGGGGTGCGGGCAAAAGCCCTGTATAAAGTTCTTTGCGGAGCTTTCTTTCAAGAAAGCGACCGTATCCCATACATAAAAACTCGGACCACTTTCGCAGTCCGAGTTTTCATGTTAGAACTTAATAACCTGACCGAGCTTTGCGGATTTGAACGCGGCTTCCATGACTTTCATGTCAAGCATCATCTGCTCGTGGGTAACAAGCTGGGACTCAATACCGTCGATTGCTTTAACGAAGTTGCGGTAGTAGTCGTGAACATCCGATGTGGGACGATCGCACTCGTAGGTGTCGGTGGTGATCTCGTCGCGAGGTGCCATGGTCTTGGTGAGACCTGCGGCGGTCTCAACGGGCATAACGTCGGATTCGTGCCATGCCTTGCATTTTACTACCTTGCAGTTCTCGCGCCAATCCGTAATGAGCGCCGTACCCTTTCTTCCCTGCATATAGAAACGGGGAAGGGCGATGAAGTTGTATGTGCCAAGCTCAATGTAGGCACGGCAACCGTTCTTGAACATAAGCTCAAGCTTGAAGCCGTCGTCAACTTCGGTGTTTGTCAGATGATCGAGACGGCAGAATACTGTATCTATTTCAGAAGGGACGATCTGCAAAATTTGGTCTATAAGATGAATGCCCCAATCGTAGATCATGCCGCCGCCGTACTGCTTCATACCGCGCCAATCCGAGGGGATTCCGCGAGAGCCGTGTACACGGGATTCGATGTTGAACACTTCGCCGATCTCGCCGGATTCGTAGAGAGCCTTCATTGCGAGGGTGTCAACGTCCCAGCGTCTGTTCTGATGTACGGAGAAGATCTTGCCTGCCTTGTTTGCGGCGTCGATCATGTCCTGTAAGTCCTCCGAGCAGAGTGTAACAGGCTTTTCGCAGATAACATTTTTTCCTGCTTCAAGTGCCTTTATAACTACAGGCTTGTGCTGATCGTTGGGGATGGCAACTGTCACAATGTCAACATTTTTGTCAGCAAGAACCTCTTCATATGACGCATATGCGTGAATGCCGCGGGACTCTGCAAGCTCTGATTTCCTAGGGTCGATGTCGTAGATGCCGAGAAGCTTTACAACGTCGCTCTTCTGCGCACGCTCGACGTGCCAACCGCCCATTCCGCCGTAACCGATTACAACTAAATTTTTCATTGCTGTTTCCTTTTTCTGATTTGTAACTGCCGAACTTAATTTATGCCCAGGACATAGTGCCGGGTTTAGGATCTTTTATGATAACCTGCTTCAAGCATTCCACAGCCTTGGAAAGTCCCTCATCAATAGACATGAGGCTGTCCTCGTGCTCAATGGACATTACCTTGTCGTAGCCAACAAGTCTGAGTGCCGATGCGATGTCCTTCCAATATGCGATGTCGTTGCCGTAGCCGACAGCGCGGAATACCCATGAGCGGTGAATCTCGTCGCCGTAGTGCTTGGTGTCAAGCACGCCGTACTTCGCGGTGTTGATGGGGTCAACCTTGGTGTCCTTTGCGTGGAAGTGGTAAATAGCACCCTCAAGCTCGCGGATAGCCGCAACGGGATCGATGCCCTGCCAGATAAGGTGAGAGGGATCGAAGTTTGCACCGATGGTAGGACCCACAGCCGCGCGAAGCTTAAGAAGGGTTTCGGGATTGTATACGCAGAAGCCGGGATGCATCTCAAGTGCGATCTTTGTAACGCCGTGAGCATTTGCAAATTTTACTTCTTCCTTCCAATAGGGAATGAGAACCTCCTTCCACTGATAGTCAAGAATGGAAAGGAAATCCTCAGGCCAGGGGCAGGTTACCCAGTTCGGGTACTTTGCGCCCTCGAAGTCGCCGGGACAGCCGGAGAAGGTAACGATGGTGTCAATGCCCATCTTCTCTGCAAGGAGAACTGCGTTTCTGAAATCAGCCTCAAAGCTTGCGGCGATCTCCTTATTAGGATGTACGGGATTACCGTGGCAGGCAAGTGCCGCAGGCTCGATGCCGTACTTTTCGAATGTTGCCATGAACTTGTTGTATTCATCCTCGCTGTTAAGGAGAATTTTGGGATCGCAGTGCGCCTTTCCGGGATATCCGCCGCAGCCGATCTCAGCCGCTTCGATACCAAGACCGGCAAATATGGACAGTGCCTCATCAAGAGTCTTTCCGCCATAGCAGTTGGTAATAACACATAGTTTCACTGTATGTATCCTCCGTCAAATCAGAAATTGTAAATAGTACCTGTCTTGGCGGACTCGTAGATGCCCTCAAGAATACGGGTAACGGTGTATGCCTGTTCAGGAAGAACGCAAGGAGTGGTGTCGTTTACAACAGCGTCAATCCACTGCTGCATTTCACGGTCAGCAGAAGTTGCGGCCTTGCCGTCATAGAAAGCTACGCCGCCGGCCTTGAGATCAGCGGTGGTAACACACTGCTTGCCGTTGATAATAGAGTTGATATTAACGCCGTTATTCATGTCGCCGCCTGCTTTTGTACCGCAGACAGTGGTTTTAGCCTCGCGCACATCAAGGGTGTTGAGAGCCCAAGCGGATTCAAGCACGATTGTTGCACCGTTTTCCATTACGATAAAGCCAAAAGCAGAGTCTTCAACAGTGAACTGTTCGGGATCCCAGTCTCCAAATGCATTGCCGGTGTTTGTGTCACCATTAAGCTTATGGTAGGTTGTACCTACACAGTACTTCGGCTTGTAGTTGTTCATTGTCCAGAGGGTAAGGTCAAGAGCATGGGTACCGATGTCGATAAGGGGACCGCCGCCCTGTTCATATTCGTTAAGGAACACACCCCATGTGGGAACTGCGCGGCGGCGCAGAGCGGTTGCCTTTGCGTAGTATATATCGCCGAAGGTGCCCTTGTCAGCCTCTGCCTTAAGGAACTGAGATTCGGGATTCTGACGGTTCTGATAACCGATGGTGAGCTTCTTGCCGGAACGCTTAGCTGCCTCAATCATCTTGAGAGCCTCAGCGGAATTTATAGCCATTGGCTTTTCGCACATAACGTGCTTGCCGGAATCAAGTGCATCAACAGTTATAAAGCTGTGACTGCGGTTTGGTGTGCACACGTGAACTACCTCGATGGACTCATCACGGAGCAGCTCCTTGTAATCCTCGTATACCTTTGCACCGGGAGTGCCAAATTCCTTTGCAGCCTTTTCTGCCTTTTTAACAACGATATCGCAGAATGCAACCATTTCGACCCCTTCAACTTTTTTAAGAGCGGGCATATGCTTGCCGTTGGCGATACCTCCGCATCCGATGATGCCGACTTTTACGGTTCTTGCAGCCATTGTAAAACTACCTCCAAATAAAATTTCAACGTTACGGAACATCCGCCCCTAAACTGCGGCGGATGATAACCGTACATGTCAATAATATACCAAACAAACACAATTGTCAAGGTCTTTTGGCAAAAAAACAGTACCGAAATTTATGTAAGTAAAAAATGCGGTAAAAAATCGCAAATTTCCGATACTTTTCGATTTCTATTTGCGGTAATATGTGTAGTAAACCATTATGGTGCGCTCCGCGCCGCCTTTTGTAAGATCGGGGGCGGTGAGCATAGCTCCGTCGTTACTCATAAGCTCCCACGCCCGAAGCTCGGTTATTTTACAGCGGAAAACGATATCTGCACTTGACAGAACGATAAATTCATCGTCCTTTATGGAAAGCGAGCCTGCTTTTCCGATAACGATGTCCGTTCCCGTTTCGGGATCGCGCTCACTGCAATATTTTATGGCGCGTCCCGAAAGATGTTTTGCCATCTCTATTCTGAACGCGACAGAATTTTCGTTTTTTGGCTTAAAGAGCTTCTTGAATATATCAAGCATATATGTCACCTCACAAATTAAAATACGGTACTTCATTATACCATATCCTATGCTTTTTTTCAATATCCCAGCGCAAAATTCTTCATATTGGGTGGACTTCGCGTATAAGCGCAACTGTTAAAATTGTCCAAAGGAAATGACAGTTTTGTACGCTTAGCCAAAAATAAAAAATTTACAATTTAGTAGTGACAGAACGGCAATTTTGTGATACAATTAAGGTAACAAGTAAAAATTAAGGAGAAATGGTATGATACTTAATTTGGAGCAGGTGAAATCCATAACCTGCGGCGCAGAGAGCGTTATTTCCGGTAACGGAGGATTTGAATTCCGCAGATTCACCAAAGAGCAGACGAATGCATATATAAAATACCGCGATGAGATGTACGGAAAAAAGACGCTGACCAATTCCGGCATCCGCCTTGCGTTTACAACTGATTCTACAAACTTTTCCCTCACATACGGACACTACACCGAACCGAGTATCGGTTTTGCTTGGATCGAGGTGTTTGTTGACGGCAAGGCTGTCGGGAAATTCCCTGTTGACCTTAACGCAAAGGGAAGAGTAGACCTGACAGAGCTTGGAGACGGCGTTAAAAACATAGAAATCTATCTTCCGTGGCAGAAGAATGTCACCGTCTCGGATATTACCCTTGACGACGGTGCGATTTTAAAACCGCTTCGCCGTTCAAGAATTATGATGGCATTCGGCGACTCTATCACAAACGGCTACTTCGCACAGCTTACATCCCGTACATATGCCGCACAGCTTGCGGCAAGACTTGATGCCGACCTTTACAACAAAGCAATCGGCGGCGACCGCTTCTTTCCGGAGCTTCTCGATGTGGAAGAACCGGTTACTCCCCACATAATAACCGTGGCATACGGCACAAACGATTGGATCGTTCACAGCCGCGAAACGCTGACAAAGCGAAGCCGCGATTTTATGGTGGCTCTTTCGAGAAAATTCCCATCGGCACGCATATTCGCCATATCTCCCATCTGGCGCGCGATGAACACGCGAATCGGAAAGTTCGGCGGTCCTCTCAGCGAGGTCCACGGGGTTATTGAAAACGCCGCGGCAGGACTTGCAAACGTGACTATAATCGACGGAAGCAAGCTTGCACCGTGCGATCCTGCGTATTACACCGACGGACTTCATCCCCACGATTTCGGCATGGATATTTACGCCGAAAATCTTTATAATGAAATTAAAAAGTACATATAAGGGCTAAAGTGATGAAGCTTACAGCAGATCAGATAAGAGCGGTCACTTGCGGCGCGTTGAATGTCTTAGAGGCTGACGGCGGATGCGTATTTCGCCGTTTTACCGAGGAGCAGACCGAATACTATACCAAGTACAGGGATGACAATTATGCACAGCGAACATTTGCGGCGGCAGGAGTCAGACTTGCGTTTGAAACCGATTCGAAACACCTTTCGCTTGAATGTGCCGTGAAGCGTACGGCAGGAGGCACATTCTGCTGCTTTGACATATACGTAAACGATGCAATGACAGCGCACCGCGCCGTTTCGCCGGAGGAAAATGAGGCTCGCATCAGCGTTTCGCTTGGAAGCGGCAATAAAAAAGTGGAGATATATCTCCCATGGTCAAGAGTTCCCGTTATCACTGCCCTTACCCTTGACGACGGCGCGCAGATCGTTCCCGTGAAGCGCAGTCGCATCATGATGAATTACGGCGACTCCATTAGCCAAGGCTTCACGGCGGAATATCCGTCGCTTACTTATGCTTCCCGTCTTGCACGTCTGCTTGATGCCGACAACTACAACAAGGCGATCAGCGGTGACGTGTTCTTTCCGGAGATATTAGAGCTTCCGGAAGAGATTGTGCCGGATATCGTGACTGTGGCGTACGGTACTAACGATTGGTACAGTCAAAGCCGTGACACAGTCGCAAAACAAAGCCGTGAGTTTTACAAGCGACTTTCGGCAAAGTATCCCACAGCTAAAATATTCGCAGTATCGCCGCTTTGGCGAAAGGATGAGCGCTCCGATAAATTTGACGGTCCCTGCAGTGACGTGCATGACATAATTGCAGAAAACTGCGCCGATCTTTCAAATGTTACGGTGATAAACGGATCATATCTGAATGCTCATCTGCTTGCGTTTTATGCTGACGGATTGCATCCAAACGACCTTGGTATGGGAGTGTATGCAGATGCCCTGTATCTTGAAATAAAAAAGCATCTTTAAGATGCGGAAATAAATTATTACGGAGGATAAAAACATGGATGAGATCAAGGAAAAAATTGAAGCGGTGGTTGCGAAAATAAAGAGCGACGATGCGCTTCGCGCCAAGTTCAAGACTGAGCCTGTAAAGGCACTTGAGGAAGTGCTCGGTGTTGATCTGCCCGACGACGTTATTGAGAAGGTTATCGACGGCGTTAAGGCAAAGCTTGCAGTAGGTGATATCGCTGACAAGGCAGACGGAATAAAGGATGCGCTCGGCGGATTTTTCGGAAAACTGAAGAAATAAAAAAGAGCCGAAAGGCTCTTTTTTATTGGGATTATTAGTCTTACGCCTCAAAGAACGCTTTCAAAAATTCGTGCGCACCGCATTCAGCGCAGGCTTCGGCAAGGAACTCGTTGCCTTTCTGGTCGCCCCAGCTGTAGTAGATGATGGTTCTGCCGAGATACTCGCAAAGCTCCATGTCGCTGTTGTTTATATTGAGAGCATCATCAATTCTCTGGCGGTCAGCAGGAGTTAAGAACGGGCTGCCGATCTTTTTGTCCTCCGCATCATCGTACATAAGTACGGGGTTTATGGGACTGTATTCCCAGTTTATAAGGTCTTTTGAGCGTGCAATAGAGTTAGCGTAACGCTGGCAGGGATATTCTTCAAGATAGATAACGTAATAGTACGGATCGCCCTCAAAGGTGTACATTGCCGGAGCACCGGAATATCTGTCTCTCTGGAATGCGCACTCGCTGGGAGTAAGAGTCCAATTTGTCATATCGGCAGATGTGAGGAAACGAAAAGTGCCGGGTGCCTTTCCCATTTCCTCTTTGGGGGCGATGATCTCTATGAGGAGTGTGTAGAGATCGCCCATTTTAGCTATATTCATGTTGAATATCTTATACCCCGGCAGGTGTAACTCAGTGTATTTCTCCCAATTAACAAGGTCGTCGGACTTAAAGAAAGCCAGACGGTCACTTGCCCAATCCTTGCCAACGCAGGTGACAACATACATAGTGTCGCCGATGGCAATAGGGAAGCCGAAGCAGTGGTTGTCGGCAAATGTGGGAGTTGGCGTATTTGTTCTTACGTGTACAAAACGAAGGCACGGAGGCTCGTCAATGTCTCTCCAATATGTATTTACCGCAGTTTCGGAGGTAAAGCTCTTTCTGCGGACAACCTCGAAGCGGTAAAGCTCGCCTTTGAAGACGATGGGCGTAGTTTCAACGATATTGTTGCAGCTGATAGTTCCAAGCTTTCTGATTGTCGGCTTTTTTGGGTGCTTGATGCCTGTGGTTGCAGAACTCATTGGTGCTTACCTTCCTTGCTTTATAATTAAGGTTAATATTAAACCTTGCTTGTGTACATTGTATCACTCGGCTTTTGCATTGTCAACCAGTTGCGGCAAATATGCAAGAATTTACAAATAAAAAAGCGGATTTTGCAAAGTGGGAGATTTAGTTTGTTGGTGACGCGGTTGATATGCAAACTATGTTAGTGCGCTGAACGTTTATTTTGTCCCTTCCTTTGCTGTGTTGAGGGAGGCAATCAGAATCCTTTTTACTTCAACACATCTGTCTAATATAGTTTTATCGTTGTAATATCCGCTTTCAATCAAAAGCTCAAGCCAATATTCTGTTTCGGAACATTCTTTTAGGGCAATGTGTAACTTCGCCACAAAATCTGCCTTGCCGTGGGCATAAAATGCCTCGTGAATATTCGCGCCGATACTTGTGCCTGATCGCAAAAATTGATTTATAAGCGCACTTTCGCATCTTGCCTCACGAAGTGCCTTGCAAGCGCGAATGACCTCTAAAGCAAACGCTTTCGATTTTATCATCAAAGGGCTTTCGGACATAGTACATCCCTCCTATTTAACTTTCTTTCATTATACCATAAAACCTATTACTTTTCAACCTTTATGATAAAAAGGCTTTTCGCCCAAGCGAAAAGCTACATTACTTCTTCACTATTCACTATTACTTATTACTTTGCCAAAAATCTCCTCGGACGGATTTAGTGAAGAGTGAAGAGTGAAGAGTGAAAAAGTAAAAAACTCCCCGAACTTCGTCCGAGGAGTTTTTTGGCAGGGATAGTTGGACTCGAACCAACGCGTGCAGGAGTCAAAGTCCTGTGCCTTTACCGACTTGGCTATATCCCTTAATACCATAACAGTATACCATATTTGTAAAGCTTTGTCAAGCACTCACAGAAATTTTAGCGCAGGATTTGTGAAAAAATCGGTTTTGACTGCCGTTTGCCCGATTTTTGCTCTGCGGCAATTCCTCAAAAGAGGGATTTTTGCGGTTTTCTTCATAATTATTTTATATGTTATTATATACGCAGAACACGTATATATGTGCTTCATACAGCTGCCAAAAAGCAGTGAGCACGAGCCGTCTCCCGTGCGTTTGCGCGTTTTACGGCTGAATGTGCAAAATGCCTATAATATGTAGGTTGTCAATGGAAAAATCGCACAGTAAATGCACAATAATTCCTGCCGCGCTAGCGTTTGATTTGTACAAAAATACTGAAAATTATAAAAAATTAACAACTTTAAGAAAAATGCTCCTAAATCATTGACATATTGCTTTTTGTGTGATATAATGGAACAGTAAAAATGTTTAGTATGCACACTTGTGTAAACATTTTTTCGGAGTTTTCAGGCTTAACCTGATCCCCAAGTTCAAGTTCTGCTTTGGAGGGTATCATGTACGGGCATTTTTCGGGTCGCTGTGTGCAGCTCTTGCCTCGGCGGCGGTCGGCATATGTGGAACGTTCTGACAATGCCCAACGGGAAGAATTGCCTTGCTGACCTCATTGGTAGCGACGCGGGAATGATTGGCGACGGCAGGACAAACTCCCCTTATATTGTTTACATACAGCGGTATCTCGCAAGATGGAGCGAATACAGCGATGCCAAGATTGATCTGAGGACATTTGATTTTGACAGCGACGGCGAAGCGGCTTTGGACGATGCGGTGCGGTTTGCACGGCACTTAGTCAAGTGGATCGGATATGAAACCTTGGTGCGGTGAGCCAACTAAATTTTTGTAAATCTTTTGATTTAAATATTTTGTTTTAAAGGAGAAAAAACCATGAAGCGTTCAACCAGAATTCTTTCCATTATCATGGCAATTGCTATGATCGTATCATCGATGGTTGTTGTTGCATCTGCTGACGCAACACCTACTATCTCGGTGGTAGCAGACGAAGCCGGAATCGTAGACGGTCAGATATCCGTTGATATCGTCGTTGCAAACAACCCCGGCGTAATCAGCATGAAGCTTGACCTCAATTATGATGAAGGTCTCACCATTGCATCCGTTACTGACGGTGACATTCTCGGTGACTGCCTCCATAGTGACAATCTCGCACTTAATCCCTACCAGCTGTTCTGGTCCAACCCTACTAACGGCGGTGAGTCTAATCCTTCTAACATTGAAGAAGACGGCGTTATTGCAACCGTAGTATTTAACGTTTCTGAAGATCTTGCTCCCGGTGAGTATGAGATTTCCGTTGACTACAACGAAAATGCTGACGATGAAATCTTCAACGCTGCTCTTGCAAATGTTGCATTCGATATCGAAGCGGCTAAGGCTACTATCGTTATTGAAGAGCCTGTTGTTGTAGAAGAGATCGTACTTAACGAAGAGGAGCTTGTTCTTACTGAGGGCGATAGCTTTACTCTTGAAGCAACTGTTCTTCCTGAGGAAGCAGAGTATGATGTTATTGAGTGGACTTCCGATGACGAGGACGTTGCAACCGTTGAAAACGGCGTTGTAACCGCAGTTGCAGCAGGTACTGCTACCATCACCGCAGCGATCGGCGATATTAAGGCTGAGTGCGCTGTAACCGTTAACGCTAAGGAAATTCCTGTAGCATCCATCGAGCTTAACAAGACTGAAGCTGCTCTCACTGTAGACGACACACTTCAGCTTGAAGCAACTGTATCTCCTGCAGATGCAACTGATTCTACTGTTGCTTGGTCTGTTGAGGGTGACGCAGTTACCGTTGACGATGGTCTTGTAACCGCAGTTAAGGCTGGTACAGCAACTGTTACCGCTCAGGCTGGCGATAAGACCGCTACTTGCGTTGTAACTGTTAACGCTCCTGTTGTAGAAGAGCCTGTAGCTCAGATCGGCACTAAAACATACACCTCCGTTGCAGAGGCTCTCGCAGCAGCTAAGTCTGGTGATGAGGTTGTTATGATTGCTGACTCTACCGAAAGCGTTATCATGATCAACCCTGGTGTGACTCTTAATATTGGCACATATACTCTT
Organism: Candidatus Flemingiibacterium sp.; assembly: GCA_045636145.1. Taxonomy (GTDB): domain Bacteria; phylum Bacillota; class Clostridia; order Oscillospirales; family CAG-272; genus Flemingiibacterium. The sequence continues at coordinate 10,458 of JAZTWV010000018.1, read as the reverse complement.
ACTGCTAGCAATGTTATCGGATTCAATGGAAGTAAGATTTATGGTGCTAACTATTCTACATCTGCATACGGTAAGATCGTAGTTCCTAAGGATAATGTTATTCTTACCGGTAATGCATATGTTAATGATGCTGATGAACCTATAGTTCCTATTTGGGTACCTAGTGAGAATTGCTATGTATTCACTAAGTTTAGGTTTGAAATGGCTCATTCTACTACAGGCCTTGCTTGGACTGAAGCTACTGACGAGTCTGCAGAGAGTGTAGCGTTTAGATTCCAGCAGAATGTAGATGCTCGTGTTCTTAACGAACTTCTTAGCGATGGTAATAGTGACAATGCTTTAAAACTCGTTGTACATCTTGAATGGTTGGGTGAGGATGGTACATATAAGCAGGACTATGTGTATAACGACTACTTCGTTGGATTCGTTTCTGAGACAGACTATTCTCGTTTGAGCTATGTACCCAAATATGGATATACATACAATGGTATCTTCAAGTTTACTCTTATGGGCTATGAGAGCTTGAATATCGATCCTAATGGATTGAGCGTAAGCGCAATGCTCGTTTCTGACACAGGTGTTTCTGTTGTCGGTGACATATATACAAGTGCAGGCGTACAGTAATATTTATAAATTATCCTAATCGAAAGGAGGTGAATCGAAGATGACTAAGTATGTAAAGCCTGAGGTTCTCGTTACCGAGTTCACTTATGAAAACATTGCTACTGGTGGTGGTGTTGAAATTCCGGATCTTCCTCCCATGGATGATTCTGCAGCCCTTAACTAATGGCTAACAATTTTAATTGATTGAAATCGAGAGGTTGATATGTTACTGAGCGTTGCCGATTTGATAGTAGATTTTGAAGAAAGCTTCGATTTTTCGGAACTTGCTTTAGAATATAAGATTGATAAAGCTGTAGAGTCACATGTCGTAATTCGTACAGAAGATTATCGCTTATGTTCGTGGCCTAATCTCTCTGAGCGTAACGCTCATTACATGGAATCCAGCAGGATTTTCTATCGTGAATTACTTAAATTTAACGGCTTTTATCTTCATTCATCAGCCGTTGAATACGGTGGGAAGGCTTACCTTTTCTCCGGACCGAGTGGTATGGGTAAATCCACCCACACAGGTCTTTGGATGAGTACATTCGGGGACGAGGTTAAGCTGTTTAACGATGATAAGCCTGCGCTGCGCCGATTGGAGGACCGGTGGTACGCCTACGGTACTCCATGGAGCGGCAAAAACCATATTAATATTAATATGAAAGTGCCGCTTGCCGGAATATGCTTCCTTAAGCAGGCACCGGAAAATAAAATACGTCGACTTGGTGCTGCGGAGGTTATGCAGAAGATTCTGCCTCAAACTATCTATCGTTTGAAGGAAGAATCGTATATGGATCTACTCCTATCCCATCTCGACAAACTTATTCGCGAAATACCGATTTTTGAGCTGGAAAATCGCCCTGAACCGGCGGCAGCTCAGCTCAGCTATGAAACCATGCGCAAAGCCGCAGAGGAGGCAGGATTATGAAAATTAAGGAAGATTATGTACTCCGTGAGGTAGCGGACCAGTATGTGGTTCTTCCATTAGGTCAGCTCAGCATAGACTTCAACGGAATGATTACACTTAATGAATCCGGCGCGTTCCTGTGGCGTGCATTGGAAAATGGCGGAGACCGTGAGTCTCTTGCAGATGCTCTCGTCGGTGAATATGATATTGACCGTGAGTCGGCACTTGCAGATGTGGACGAATTTATCGCGTCCCTCACGAAAATCGGCTGTATTGAGTAAAATAAGCGGTATTAACCGTAAAAACATCGTCTGTGCTTTGCACAGACGATGTTTTTTGTTGCCGTTGCAATTATGTTGCTTTTTGTGGAAATCGCCTAAAATCGTCAAAAATCTAAAGAAATATTGACATAAACCATAATTTATGATACAATATCCTTGGTATGTACTGTCCGTTCATATATAGCGGCGGTGCACTTTACACAATTGTCCTTTGGGACGTAAAATGAGGAGGCAAAACAATGAAATTTATGAAAAAAACAGCTGCTGTTATAATGGCAGCGGCTTTGGCTGTATCATCACTTCCCATGGCGATGGCGGCGGATGATACACCTACAATTTCCGCTTCTTCCGGTGAAGTAACACCCGGCGATACTGTTGAGGTTGAGATATCCCTTTCAAACAATCCCGGTATCGTGGGTCTTAAGCTTACCTGCAATTATGACAGCAGATTTTTTAAGTTGGTGAAGGTTAACGATGCCGGTGTTCTTGGATCAAAGTCACACAAGCCGATTGCGGAAGTGGAAAACGGTGGTCCTTACACCCTTATGTGGTTTAATCCTACCCGAAAAGATGACTACACAGTTGATGATGTCATCGTTACCCTTACTTTTGAGGTTGCAAGCAACGCTCCCTCCGGTGATCACGATATTGATATATCCTATGATTACAGCAAAAAAGAGGCTATCAATGCTGATATGAGCCCTGTTTACTTTGAGATTGAGGACGCTGTTGTTGCTGTCGAGGATATCGGTCAGGGGTCTGTAGACGACTATGAAGATGAAGAGGATAACAACGATGACTACGAGGACAACGAAGATATAGACGAGGATGAAAACGAGGACGAAGACGAAGATACTCCCGGCTATGATCTTTCCGATGTTAAGTTTGTAAACAAGACCTATACCTATGACGGCGAAAGAAAAACTCTTAAGGTAACAGGTCTTCCTGAAGATGCAGAGGTTGAGTATGAAGACAACCGTGCAACCGATGCAGGTACATACAGAGCTTACGCTGTAGTTACTCTTGACGGCGAGTCTGTGGAGCTGTCCGCAAAGCTTATAATCAAGCCTCGCGAGATCACCATCAAGGGTCTTACCGCTGAGGATAAGGTTTATGACGGAAACACCGATGCCATACTTAGCGGCGGCGAGCTTGACGGCGTTATTGACGGTGACGACGTGTATGTTACCATGCCGGAGACAGGTAAATTCAGCAGTGCCGCTGTTGGAAAGAACAAGACTGTCACATTCACCGCTCCCACACTGGAGGGCGATGATGCGGACAACTACACACTGAAGCTGCCCACCGTTAAGGCGGATATTGTGGCGGAAGGCACTGATACTAAGCCTACCACTCCGTCAAAGCCTACAGATACCGAGACCACCGATCCGGTTATTACTCCCAAGCCTTGGGTCAATCCTTTTGCGGATGTTACCATGAATGATTGGTACTACGGCGCGGTTAAGTTTGCCAGCGAAAACGGCATAATGAACGGTACATCCGATGCTGTTTTCGATCCAAACGGCGACATAACCCGTTCTATGTTTGTAACTGTGCTTCACCGTATTGCAGGCAAGCCTGCGGCGGCAAAGGGCGCATTTACCGATGTTGAGAGCGGCTCATGGTATGAGGCGGCAGTGAATTGGGCAAGTGCAAACGGAATCGTCAACGGCACATCTGCCACCACATTTGATCCGAATGCTACCATAACCCGTGAGCAGATGGCGACTATCCTTTACCGCTATGCTAACTTTAAAAAATACGATCTGACTGTAGGTCAGACTCGCTTATTTGCGGACAGTGCTGATATTGCAGACTACGCTAAAGACGCTATGAATTGGGCGGCAGACAAGGGTCTTATCACCGGAAGCGGTGACGGAACCGTTACTCCCAAGGCATATGCATCCCGTGCACAGGCGGCTGCCATGCTTCAGAGAATGGTAGAAAAGCTTGGCTGATATGAGTTTGAAAGGGACGAATCCTCGGATTCGTCCCTTTGTGATTCGTGCGCCGTATAAAGCGGCGGTGCGTCGTGAAAATTTTACCTGAGCTTACAATGAACGAAAAACTACAGTTTTACCTAAAAATAGTTGAAAAACGTATTGAAATTTCCTATCTGCGCGTGTATAATATACTTAGTACATTATGCATTAAGCACGGTGTCCGCGTATAATGGCGACGTGCAGAGAAAGGAGAATAATATATCATGGAAACAGTAAGAGTTGGTATTATCGGCTTCGGTAACATGGGTACAAGCCATGCGAGGTATTTGAATGCAGGTGAGGTAGAAAACGCTGTACTCGGTGCTATCTGCGATATCAAGCCTGCTAAACTTGAGGCGGCAAAGGAGCTTTATCCCGAGGTTCCGCTTTTTGAAGATTATATGGAAATGATAAAGTCCGGTCTTATTGATATGATCATTATCGCAACACCTCACTATCTCCACCCCACAATGGGTATCGAGGCTATGCGCGTTGGTATGCCGATAATGAGCGAGAAGCCTGCCGGCGTTTACACAAAGCAGGTTGAGGAAATTATCGCTGTTTCAAAGGAAACAGGCGTGCCCTACGGTCTTATGTTTAACCAGAGAACCAATCCTATGTACATAAAGATGCGTGAGATGGTTCAGGGCGGCGAGCTTGGTGAGCTTAAGAGAGTTAACTGGATCATCACTGACTGGTTCAGATCTCAGCAGTACTATGATTCCGGCGACTGGCGTGCTACCTGGGACGGCGAAGGCGGCGGCGTACTTCTCAATCAGTGCCCCCACCAGCTTGATCTCTGGCAGTGGATCTGCGGCATGCCTAAGCGCATTCACGCATTCTGCCACGAGGGTCTCCACCACAACATTGAGGTAGAGGACGACGTTACCGCATACGCAGAGTATGAGAACGGCGCAACTGCTGTGTTCATCACCACCACCGGCGACCATCCAGGTACTAACCGTTTTGAGGTTACAGGTACAAAGGGTAAGGTTATCGCAGAGGGCAACACCCTCACATTCTTCAAGAACAAAGAAGCTACCGATGATCTTATCTGGAAATCCACCGGCAGCTTCCCACCAAAGGATCATGAGGTTATCGAGTTCACCTTCGAAAACGCAGGTCCTCAGCACAAGGGTGTAACTCAGGCGTTCGTTAACCACCTCCTTAGAGGCGAGTCTATGATCGCAGAAGGTTATGAGGGAATCAACGGTCTTGCCATTTCCAATGCAATGATGCTTTCCTCCTGGAAGAACGATTTCGTTGAGTGCAAGAACGACGGCGAAGAGTTTTGGGCAGAGCTTCAGAAACGCATCGAGATCTCCAAGACCAAGGAGAAGAAGGTGGTTGTTGAAAAGGTTGAGGACCTTTCCGCAACCTACACCTCCAAGGAATAAAGGTGGTTTTATGAACACAAAGATACCCGGTATGGCAATAGCGCATCTTGCGCTCCGTGCTTCAGATATCGACAGATCTATAAAATTCTACACCGAGCTTGGCATGGAGCCTTACCTTGCGTGGGGCGATGGTGCAAAGCGTATCCAGATGCTTAAATTCGGTGGCGGCGCAGGCATTCTTGAGCTTTTTAACGAAGGTCCCGAGATCAAGGTCGTTGGCGAGTACGCCGGCAAGTACACTCATTTCGCTTATGCTGTTGAGGATGTGGAAGCAGCCTACAATACGGCTCTTGCCGCAGGAGCGTTGCCTAAAACCGCTCCCAAGACAGTTTCTCTTGACTCCACTCCCGAAAAGGTATCTATAAACATTGCGTTTGTATACGGTCCTGACGGTGAGGAGATAGAGTTCTTCAGGGAAATAAGATAACGGAGGGGGATTATGCTTGCAACTACCGTTATAATTCATGTTAAGCCTGAATTTGTGGAGGATTTTATAAAGATCACTCTCTACAACAACGAAAATTCCCGAAAAGAGCCGGGAAATGTGCGCTTTGACGTGCTTCAGTCAAACGATGATCCCACTTACTTCACGCTCTACGAGGTCTACAAGACTGCCGAGGATGCCAAGGCACACAAGGAGACTGAGCACTACAAGAAGTGGCGCGACACCGTTGAGCCGTACATGGCGTGCAAGCGGCAGGGAATAGGTCACACGCCTCTTGCGTTTGACTGATTTATATGCTGTATGAATCGGCAGAGATTTAGGTCTCTGCCGGTTTTTTTGTGTGGGGCTACGGTCGCTGTTTTTGTAAAAGCCTCCGCAAAAAACTTTATACATGGGGACATGTTATACAACGTGTGTGCGTATGCGTTTGTCCGCTCACCTCGCGCCGCCTGCATGGCCCCGTACTATTCCGGCGGCTTGGATTGGTGTTATCGTTTGTGTGGTGAAGGATGATTACACCGCATCACCGCAGGGCGGGGGGCTTGCTCCCGCCGTTTCTTCTCGGGCGCGCAACTGCCCACAGATGCGGAAATTGTAAATATTTTTCGAAAAGGTAGATTTGTTAACTATTTTTGATGTATAATTTATGTGTATATTTTTGTCGGGAGGTGCACATATGATAAACTATTACATCGAAAAAGATTGTGGAATCGAACAGGCGGTGCATCCCGAACCGAATTGCTGGGTGGCGCTGACCGATCCCTCTGACGCCGAGGTGCGCGAGGTGGCGGCAAGATATGAGCTGCCATCCGAAGCCGTTAAGGCTGCGCTTGACCTTGATGAGCGTTCCCGCGTGGAGCATGACGATAATTACAAGATGATAATTCTTAATATTCCAACACGGGAGTCCGACAACGAAAATGAGCTTTACACAACTATACCTCTGGGAATTATCCTTACCGAAGAGGCGGTCATAACCGTTTGCTCCAAGGATACCCACATTCTCCGCGGGTTTTCTGCAGGAACGGAGCGCAATTTTCATCCCGGAAAGCAGTCGCGGTTCGTGTTTCAGATACTTTATGTGACGGCGAGACGTTTTTTGCTGTATCTTCGCATGGTTGAGAAAAAATCCGATTCCGCGGAGCTGAAATTCGGACAGCATCAAAAAAACAAGGAGCTTCTTGAGCTTATGAAGCTTGAAAAGTCGCTTGTATACTTCACCGTTGGTCTCAGATCAAACGAAGCGGTGCTTGAAAAGCTGGTACGCACGGATTTTCTAAAGAAATACGACGAGGATGCTGAAATCCTTGAAGATGCCATTGTCGAAAACAAGCAGGCAATCGAAATGGCGAGGATAAACACGGACATTCTTGAGAGTATGTCAAATACATTCGCATCCGTAATTTCCAACAACCTGAATGTTGCAATGAAGATTCTTGCCATAATTACCGTTGTAATGGCAATACCTACTATGGTGTTTTCCGCTTACGGAATGAATCTGTCGACTGTAAGTATGCCCCTTGCAAACAGCCCATGGGGATTTCCGTTGATTATCGGCGCATCCGTTGCGGCAAGCGTTGTTGCAATGATCGTCATTCTTCGCATAAAGCTGTTTAAATGACCAAACGGAAAAAGCACTTGCTTATGCAAGTGCTTTTTCTTTGGCGGAGAAGGAGAGATTTGAACTCTCGCGCCGGTTAAATCCGACCTACACCCTTAGCAGGGGCGCCTCTTCGGCCAACTTGAGTACTTCTCCGTATGGCAGAACCGCTATTCGATTTTGCAAAATAAATGGCGGAGAGAGTGGGATTCGAACCCACGGCTCCCTCGCGAGAGTCACCGGTTTTCAAGACCGGCTCCTTAAACCGCTCGGACATCTCTCCACGGTGAGATGCATATCTGCAACATATATATTTTATCACAACGGCGTGCCCTTGTCAAGGGTTTTTTGAAAAAAACTTAAATTTCCATGGAAGTAAAAATATCCCCCGGAATTGCCGGTGTTTGGTCATCCCCGTAGGGCGGTGGCGGCAAGCCGCCGTTTTTTCGTCTGCCGATATTTTGTGAGACGGGCGGGGAAACCCGGCTACCGGTCTATTGCCCCACAGGGTGAAAATCCCCCACATTCATCGGAATGTGGGGGATGAAGTTTTACACAGACTTAAAATCAGTCGTTTCCAAGCACGGTGGGGACATCTGCAACGGGCGACCAATCGGTGATGTGGTTGTTCATTGCACGAAGAATGGTGAGATTTTCAAGCTGTGCGAGAGCGGATATGTCGCTTACTGCATTGTTTGTAATATCAATGACTGCAAGCTCTGTGAGTCCTCCGAGAGCATCTATGTCGAAAATCTTGTTGTGGGATGCCTTGAATGTGGTAAGTGCCGTGAGATTTTCAAGAATGGTGATGTCGGAGATGCTGTTGTTGCCAACGTCAAGAGTAGTGAGCGCGGTCACATATTCAAGGTCGGTGAGCTTTGTTATGTTGTTGTAGGAGATGTCAAGCTCACGAAGCTTTGCCAGCTTTTCAAGGGGGAGTATATCAGAGATGCTGTTGCCGGAAAGATCAAGCACAGACAGCTCACAAAGCTCCCACAGAGGCGTGATGTCCTCAATATTGTTAAGGCACGCCAAAAGGATTTTAAGCTCACTAAGACCTGCAAGAGGAGTGATATCGCTGATACCGGTATTGTTTATGTTAAGCTCCGTTATGGTATTTCTGTTCTTGATGGGGGTAAGATCGGTAACGGTGGTGTCGTTGAGAATGAGGGTGTTAAGCTCGGTCATTACCGACACAACGGAAATGTCAGATATGGGGTTGTAGGAAAGATCGAGAAGTGTCATGTTGTTGAGCTTCTTAAGTGAGGAGATGTCAGCAACCTTGTTGCCGCCGAGATTGAGACGCTCCATGAAGTTCATGTCGGAGAGGGGTGTAACGTCGCTTATGTTGTTTGCGAAAAGGTTAAGGTCAACAAGCCATGTCATTCCGGAAAGGGCGGTGATATCAAAAATATTGTTGTTGTAAAGATTCAGGGTAAGAAGCTCCGTAAGACCTGTAAGCACGGAAAGATCACCGATTTCGGTCTCGCTGAGATCAAGGGACTCAAGGTCAACAAGCACCGCAAGAGGTGCGAAGTTTTCGATGGGGTTTGCGGACAGGTCAAGTGAGAGAAGACCGTCAATTGCCGCAAAGGGAGTCACATCGGTGATACCGCAGTCAGCGGCACGAACTGAGGTGAGGGATTCCATCTTTGCAAGGGGGGCGTAATCTGTGATACTGCTGTTATAGGAAAGGTCCACAGACTTCACCCAGTGGAAATCCGCTAAGGGAGAGATGTCGGTAATACCCTTGCCGGCGAGCTTCAGTGTATCTATGGCGGCAAAGTCGGAAAGAAGCAGCTCGCCGGAAGGCTTATTCGCTATCTCGCGGAGTGCCGCTTCAAGATTTGCATCGGCTATCGCAAGGGGAGTGGATTCAACCTCCGGAAGAGCCTCTGTATCGGTGGTGATGTCCTCGGAATCCGCAGTTTCGGTATCTTCGTCCGTTACCGCATCTGTATCGGTGTCGGTAATCGCGCCTGTATCTGCGGTATCGGTGGTATCGCCGCCTACTGTAGGCTCTCTGTCGCAGGATGCGAGAAGCGATGATGCCATAAGAGCCGCAATAATGAGCGATAAAATTCTATTTGATTTTTTCATTGGTTTTTCCTCCGTTTTGTACTTAATATACGTATTTAGTATACCATAACGGCTCTGATATGTCAAGCTTTAGCCAAATAATTCCCGAATTTACAGCTTTCAAAATAAAAATTGCACAAATTTTCGAAAACCTATTGCAATCCTGCGCGTTTTGTGATAAAATATCTATATCTGGTTTGAAATCACAGAAATTGGAGGACAATTAAAAATGTTTGAAACAATTATTGGCGTAATTCTGCTCGTTGCGGCTATATTCCTTATAGTATCCGTTCTGCTTCAGAGCAGTAAGTCTCACAAGCTTCCCGGCACTATCGCAGGCGGTGCTGAAACCTTCTTCGGCAAGACCAAGGGCGGCAAGATCGACCGTATGCTTGAGACCCTCACCACCATCGTGGCGATCGTTTTCTGCGTACTCGTTGTTGTTCTTTACGTTGGTCAGGAGACCACCGTTCTTGACGATTCCGCGCTTGTTCCGAATGACGGTGCTGTTGAGACTCAGGACATCTCCGCGATGATTCCTTCCGACACTGCTGCTGATACTGCTGAAGATACCGCTGAGGATACTTCTGTTGACACTGCTGCAGATACATCTGCAGATACATCTGCTGAAGAGCCTGTAGCTGACACTGCTGAGGACACCGCAGTTGATACTGATGCAGTTGATACTGTTGCTGATACAGACGCTGAATAATAACGTACATCAAGCTGTTTTTTAACAGTGCAAGCCGCCTGCCGCTGGCGTTAGCTTCCCGGTGCATAACACGCACCTTGGGGGAAAAGCTAATAATGCCACGGCGTGCGGCTTTCTTCGTATTATGTCGCGGCACATACAATATTTGAAGGACGGTGAAGACAAATGGCAATCGAAACTGTAGAATCAATGACGGAGCTTGTAAAGAGCACTGTAGAGGGCGAATTATACATTCCCATGGACCGTCGGGAAATGACCGAATATCTCGGACTTTCGGGACGTGAGTACGGTGTTTTTGACAGTGCCGTGGAATATCTTATAAAAATCGGCGAGATTTGCGAAACCAAGCGTGGGAAGCTTATTTCTGCGGCGGACTCCGGATATATCTCCGGAATCTTTCGCTCAACCACGAGGGGATTCGGCTTTGTTTTGCAGGATAACGGCGATAT
>JAZTWV010000017.1:0-34935 GCA_045636145.1 Candidatus Flemingiibacterium sp. | reverse complement strand
GGATTTTGAGCACATCGCGACCCTCAATTCAGGGGACGTTACATACGAGGTTGCCGACAGTATTTTCCACGTTGGCGGAAAGATATTCGACGTTTCAGCTCCCGAATATATTATCGGCGACCCATTTGACATTGTGAATCCCGTGCCTGTGCGAAATCTTACAGGACCGCAGAAAAATATTGTGGTGCTGGGCGAGGTTTTCGGCTTTGAGACCAAGGAAACGCGCCGCGGCGACAAGCTTATACTTACCTTTGCCGTAACCGACAAGGATTCTTCTATTTACATTAAAATGGCTCAGTCAAAGGAAGCACTTGAGCCTTATCTTACGAACATAAAGGACGGCATAACCGTTGCCATTAAGGGCTATGCCAAGATCGATACATTTGATAACGAGGCTATAATTGTGCCCACCGCTGTGGCGAAGATCGCCCAGAAATACCGCACGGATGACGCCCAGGAGAAGCGCGTGGAGCTTCACTGCCACACTCAGATGTCGTCTATGGACGCCATAATTTCCCCCGGCGATCTTGTGAAGATGGCGCACAAATGGGGACACAAGGCGGTTGCCATTACCGACCACGGAAACGTTCAGGCGTATCCTCTTGCAATGATGGCGGCGGAGAAGCTTGGCGGTGAGATAAAGGTTATCTACGGAATCGAAAACTACTTTGTTGACGACACCGCAAGAGTTCTTTTCGGCGATTCGCTGGAGGAGTACATGAGCACGCCATTTGACGGCGAATACTGCGTTTTTGATATTGAGACCACGGGACTTTCCCCACACAGCTGTCATATTACGGAGATCGGCGCGGTGCTTCTTCGCGGAAACGAGGTTATTGACCGCTTCAACATCTTTTCCGATCCCGGAGAGCATATTCCCGAAAACATCACCGAGCTTACGGGCATTACCGACGAAATGGTTGCCGGTGCGCCGGACAATGAATCGGCGGTGAGACAGTTCCTTGAATTTGCCGGAAACCGCATACTTGTGGCGCACAACGCATCCTTCGACGTTTCCTTTATACGCAAGGTGGCAAACGAGTTCCGTATACCGTTCACAAATCCTTATATGGACACGGTGGCGTTGTCGCGTTACGCAAATCCGGAGCTTAAAAAGCACAAATTAAACATTCTTGCAGAGTATTTTGAGCTTGGCGACTTCAATCATCACCGCGCCTGCGACGATGCAGAGGTGCTCTCAAAAATACTCATCTGCCTCTTTAAGAAAATACGCGGCGAGGGCGCGTCAAATCTTCGCGAAATGCAGCAGCTTATGAGCGAAAAGTCCGACCCGCTTAAATTAAAGCCCTATCATCAGATACTCCTTGTAAAAAACAAGGTTGGTCTTAAAAACCTTTACAAGATCATCTCGGAGAGTTATATTAACTACTACCGCCGAGTTCCGCGCACACCGAAAACGCTTATTGAGGAGTGCCGCGAGGGACTTATAATCGGCTCTGCCTGCGAGGCAGGTGAGCTGTATCAGGCGATTCTTCAGAACAAGACCGAGAAAGAGATTGAGGAAATAGCAAGCTTCTACGATTATCTTGAAATACAGCCTCTTTGCAACAACAGCTTCATGCTTGAAAAGGAGCTTGTCAAGAGCGAGGAGGAGCTTATTGCCATCAACAAGCGCATATACGAGCTTGGCAAAAAGCTTGGAAAGCCTGTCTGCGCCACCTGCGACGCCCATTTTGCGGCAAAGGACGACGAGATAACGAGAAAGATACTGCTTGCCGGACAGAAATTCGCCGATGCTGACCGCGATATCGGTCTTTATTTCCGCACCACTGAGGAGATGCTTCGCGAGTTTTGGTATCTCGGCGAGGAGGGCGCGCGCGAGGTTGTTATTACAAACACAAACCTTATCGCGGACATGATAGAGCAGGTACGCCCCATTCCTGAGGGCACTTATACGCCGAATCTTGAGGGAGCTGAAGAAGAGCTCCAGCAGAGGTGCTGGGACAGGGCGAAGTCGCTGTACGGCGATCCGCTGCCTGAGATAGTTTCCACCCGTCTTGACAAGGAGCTTACATCCATTATAAAGCACGGCTTTGCGGTGCTTTACATGATAGCGCAGAAGCTTGTACAGTACAGCGAGGAGCAGGGATATCTTGTTGGCTCACGCGGCTCGGTTGGCTCGTCTTTTGTTGCATCCATGTCGGGTATTTCCGAGGTTAATCCTCTGCCGCCTCACTACTACTGCCCCGAATGTCAGTATTCGGAGTTTGTTACCGACGGCTCGGTTGGCTCAGGCTTTGACCTGCCGGACAAGATGTGTCCGAAGTGCGGAACGAAGCTTGTGGGCGACGGACACGACATCCCCTTTGAGACTTTCCTTGGCTTCTACGGCGACAAATCCCCCGATATTGACCTTAATTTCTCGGGCGAGGTGCAGGGTAGGGTCCACAAGTACACAGAGGAGCTGTTTGGCTCGGAAAACGTGTTCCGTGCCGGAACGCTTGGCACTCTTGCCGCAAAGACGGCTTACGGTTATGTGGTAAAATACCTTGAGGACCGACAGAAGAAGCTTGGCAAGGCGGAGATCGCGCGGCTTGTGGATACCTGCGTTGGAATCAAGCGCACCACGGGTCAGCATCCCGGCGGCATCATCGTTGTTCCGCGCGAATACGATGTTTACGACTTCACGCCGGTACAGCATCCTGCCGACGACCCCAATTCTGACATTGTCACCACCCACTTTGCATTTACATATCTTCACGACACCATTCTGAAGCTTGACGAGCTTGGACACGATATGCCCACCAAGTACAAGTGGCTTGAAAAGTACACGAATACTTCGGTTATGGACGTTAAAATGAACGACAAGGCGGTGTACCGTCTCTTTGAGTCCACCGATCCTCTCGGTGTCACTCCCGACGATCTCGGATGCCCTCTCGGCACGCTGGGACTACCGGAATTCGGCACGCGCTTCATTCAGTCGGTGCTCTGCGACGCGAAGCCCAAGAACTTTGCCGACCTTATGCAGATATCCGGTCTTACCCACGGCACGGACGTGTGGCTGGGAAATGCGCAGGACCTTATAAAAGAGGGAATCTGCGACATTTCACAGGTTATCGGTACACGTGACGGTATCATGCTTGTACTTATTCAGCAGTACGGTCTCGAGAACGCCATGGCGTTCAAGATAATGGAGGATGTACGAAAGGGTAAGGGACTTAAGCCGGAATACGAGGCTGCCATGCGTGAGCACGGTGTGCCCGATTGGTACATTGCTTCCTGCAAGAAGATAAAATATATGTTCCCCAAGGCACACGCGGCGGCATACGTTATGTCGGCGATACGCCTTGGCTGGTACAAGATATACTATCCCCTTGAATTTTACGCGGCGTTTCTTACGGTTGCCCCCGGCGGCTTTGATGCGGAGATCGCCATGAGCGGTCGAAGCGGAATCAAGGCGGTCATGGAGGAGATTCGCAAGAAAGGCACAGAGGCGACTCAGAAGGAAAAAGAAACGGTTGACACCTTTATGATGGTAAACGAGATGTACAGCCGCGGTCTTAAATTCCTGCCTGTTGATCTTTTTAAGTCCGAGGCGTTCGCTTTCAAGCCGGAAAACGGTGCTATCCGTATGCCGTTCACGGCCATGGGCGGTCTTGGCGAAAAGGCGGCAGAGAAGATTGTTGAGGTCAGAGACCGTGAAGAGCTTCTCTCAATTGAGGAGCTTCAGATTAAAGCCGGTCTCTCCAAATCAGTTATTGATCTTCTCCGCAAAAACGGAGCTTTCGGTGATCTTACCGAGACATCACAGTTGTCGTTCTTCTAAGATAGGGGAGTACGGTCGCTTTTTTGAAAAAAAGCTCCGCACAAACCTTTATACAGGGAATTATACTGTGACCAAAGCGACGTGAGTGCAAGCCGTCAGAGCGCCCGATTCGCGCCGCCTGCATGGGTCCTCACCATTCCGGCGGCTTGGGTGTGCGTAACCGGTTGTGCGGCAAAGATTGATTATGACCCCGTAGGGCGGGGGCTTGCTCCCGCCGCTTTCGAAAACGCACCATTCCGGCGGCTTGGATTGCGGTAATCGTTTGTGCGGTGCGGCGCGACCGCAAGGCGGCGCGCGTCACATGGGGTTCTTTGTCTAAACTGTAGGGGGCGACGTCCTCGACGCCCCGTCCCCCTGTCGGGAGCGCGGTATGCAAACGCGCTGTCGCACATAAAAAACGCCACCATTGGGAGCACCACGCTCTAAATTATGTAATGCCAAACGTTGGAGCATGGTCAGCCTCCATGTATAAAGTTTTTGCGGATGCTTTTAGCACATCGCAGAGCGATGTGCTAAAAAACAGCGACCGTAACTCCTATACCCAAACAAATCAGCACTCACACCACCAAATAGGCAATATAACAAAAACTTTCAGCGTGTGAACGGGATATAGGGCATATTGCATATTGACAATATTGATTTATTATGTTATCATATTAGTGTACTAAAGTGTACGGTGAAAAAACTACCGAAAGGACGCCAAAAAGGCGTATGAAACCATGAATGAGCTTAAAATGACGATTCCGGAGGGAACGAGAGATCTGCTTTACAGCGAAGCTGATCTTTACGACAAAATAACAGCGGATTTTGATAAAATATACGAGGCGGCAGGGTTTTCACGCATCTGCACGCCGGCGGTGGAGAACTACGACCTGTTCTGCGAGGTAAACCGCTCGCTGACGCAGGAAAATCTCTACAAGCTCACGGACAACACGGGCAGACTGCTTGTTATCCGCCCCGACAATACAACTCCCATCGCGAGAGTGGCGGCGACGAAGCTGAAGAACGCCGAGCTTCCCGTGGGGCTTTACTACGACCAGCATATTTACCGCGTAAACAGCGAAAATTCCGGTATGCGCAACGAGGTTTTGCAGAGCGGAATCGAGCTTGTGGGCGCGGCAGGAATGAAGGGCGATCTTCTCTCTATCATGACCGCTCTTGACGTTCTGAAATCCATAGGACTTGATTTTAAGCTTGAGATCGGTCACGTTGGCTATTTCAACGCGCTTATATCGGAGATGGACATTTCCGAGGAGGAAGCGCAGGACGTGCGCTCCTTTGTTGAAGCGAAGAATTTCGTTTCCCTCGGTATGTTCAACAAGACTCTTCAGAATGACACCATAAGAAAGCTTCCGCTTCTTTACGGTGGAGATGAGGTCTTTGCCGAAGCAGAGGCACTTGCAGGCAAAAACACCAAGGCTATAGAGGTGCTCTCATACGTTCGCTCCCTTTATGACACCTTAAAGGATGCCGGATACGGCGAGCACATCATGGTTGACATGAGCATGGTGCACAAGTTTGATTACTACACCGGTACGGTCATTCGCGGATACATTGACCGCGCAGGTGAGGCGGTGCTCAAGGGCGGACGTTACGACAATCTTCTCTGCAAATTCGACTGCGACGTGCCTGCAACGGGATTCGCGGTAAACGTGTGCGCGGTGGCGGATGCGCTTATAAAGTCCGGCAAGATACCGGAAAAGAAGCACGCGGATGTGATACTCCACTTCGGTGCGGAGAGCTTCGGCGAGGCTATAAGCTACAAGCGGATAATGAGTCTTGCGGGCAAATCCTGTGAGCTTTCCATGTTCGACACCCTTGAAGCTACAGAGGCTTACGCCAAGAATAACGGTATCGGAGAGGTTATTGACCTTACAAAGAACAAGGCAGGTGGCAGATAATGATACGCATTGCGCTGACCAAGGGCAGAATAGAAAAGAAAGCCGTTGAGATATTGGCTAGAGCCGGATACGACATATCCGAGCTTGAGGACAAGGGTCGCAAGCTTGTGTTCCGTCTCGGCGAGGCGGACATTGAGGTAGTGCTTGCCAAGGCGGCTGACGTTATCACCTACATTGAGCACGGTGTATGCGACGTGGGTATTGTTGGCGAGGACACCATAATGGAGCACGGCAAGCATTTCCACGAGCTGCTTGATCTTAATTTCGGAAAATGCAAGTTTGCTCTTGCCGGAATCAAGGGCAAAGATTTTTACGAGGGATACACTCACAAGATAATCGCTTCCAAGTACCCGAATGTTACAAAGAATTACTTTAACTCCAAGGGCATTGATGTTGAGATCGTCAAGATAGAGGGTTCGGTTGAGCTTGCTCCCATTCTCGGTCTTTCGGACGCCATTGTGGACATTGTTGAGACAGGCTCTACTCTTAAAGAGAACGGTCTTGAAGTTTACGAGGATGTAGCCTACATTTCCACCCGTCTTATTGTAAACACCGCGTCAATCAAGCTGAAAAAACGCGAGATCGACGAGCTTGTGTCGAGGATTTCGGCTGAAATTGAGTGAGGGTGAGGTGAGGAGAAACGGTCGCTTTCTTGAAAGGAAGCTCCGCAAAGAACTTTATACAAAGGAATTTATTTAGGTGACATCACCGTAGGGCGGGGGCTTGCTCCCGCCGATTCCGCAACCTACAGGACGCATCAATCGCGCCGCCTGCATGGGTCCTCACCATTCCGGCGGCTTGGATATGCGTAATCGTTTGTTTGGTGGGGCGTGACCGCATGGCGGTGCGCGGCGATGTATAAATATGCGTGCATCGCCGTAGGGCGGGGGCTTGCTCCCGCCGTTTTCGGAAATCGCACCATTACGGCGGCGTTTGATATAATACAAATACATAAAACACACGAGGGAAAAATGAAACTGTACAAAAAAGAAAATGCGGCGGAGCTTATGGCTCTGCTTTCGGACAGGGCGGAGAATATCTCCCCCGAAATAATGAATACCGTTGCCGAGGTTATCGCCAATGTACGCAAAAACGGTGATGCGGCACTCCTTGAATATACGGAAAAATTCGACAAGGTAAAGCTCACTTCATTCTTTATGACCGAGGAAGAAAAAGAGGAGCTTATAAAAAAAGTCCCCACAGAGCTTCGCTCTGCCATTGACGAGGCGGCAGAGAATATCCGCGCATTCCACGAGAAGCAGAAGCAGAATTCGTGGATGACAAACGAATGCGGCAAGATAATGGGTCAGCTTGTGAGACCCATTGAAAAGGTAGGACTGTACGTGCCCGGCGGCACTGCGGCATATCCGTCAAGCGTACTTATGAACGCCATTCCGGCAAAGGTGGCAGGTGTCAAGAAGATCACCATGGTCACACCCCCGAAGAATGAGGGCATAAATCCTGCTGTTGTATATGCGGCAAAGGTGGCAGGCGTTTGTGACATCGTAAAGGTTGGCGGTGCGCAGGCTGTTGCGGCACTTGCTTACGGTACTGAGTCAATTGAGCGTGTTGACAAGATAGTGGGTCCCGGCAACATATTTGTTGCGATGGCGAAGAAGCTTGTTTTCGGCGCGGTGGATATCGACATGATCGCAGGACCGTCCGAGGTGCTTGTTATTGCCGACGACAGGGCAAATCCCGCATACGTTGCGGCGGATCTCATGAGTCAGGCGGAGCACGACCCCATGGCGGCGTCCATTCTCATAACCACAAGTGAAAAGCTTGCAGGTGAGGTCGAGAGGGAGATCGAAGCGCAGAAGGCACTCCTTTCCCGTCACGACATTATTGACCGCTCCCTTGACGCCTACGGCTCTATTATAATAGTAGACAGCCTTTCCGAGGCGGCGGAGCTTTCAAATAAGATAGCTCCCGAGCACCTTGAGCTGTCGGTTGCTGATCCATTCACTCTCCTGCCGCTTATTACAAACGCAGGCTCTATATTCCTCGGTGACAACGCTCCCGAGCCGCTGGGCGACTATTTCGCAGGTCCGAACCACGTGCTTCCCACAAACGGCACAGCCAGATTCTCCTCGGCACTTGGCGTTGACAGCTTTATTAAGAAGTCAAGCTACCTTTACTACAGCGAGGACGCGCTTCAGGCAATCGGCGAAAAGGTTATCACCTTTGCAAATGCCGAAGGCTTGTCGGCTCACGCAAATTCCATAAAGCAGAGACTTAAATAAGAGGAGGCTTTCGCTTTGCGAGGGCAATGATAATTACTATGATAAAAAAGCTTATACCCGAAAAGATAAAAAAACTTGAAGCCTACTCTCCAAATATTACCCCTGTTCCCGTAAGGCTTGATGCCAACGAGAGTCCCTTTACACCGTCAAAAGCCGTGCTTGATGAGCTTGCGGCGGCGGTTTACGGTATAGACTTCAACCGTTACCCCGACCCTTACGCATCCGAGCTTATTTCGGCGTTTGCCAAAGTCTTTTCCCTTGATACGGGGAATGTGGTGGCAGGAAACGGCTCTGATGAGCTTATAAGTATCATTGTAAGCGGACTTCTTGAGGCAGGGGACAGCGTTACCGTGGCAATGCCAGATTTCTCAATGTACGCATTTTACTCCTATCTTGCAGGAGCAAGGGAGATACGCTTTGAAAAGACGGAGCTTTTTGAAATCGACTTCGACAGGCTGATTTCCTCGGTAAACGAAAGCGGCTCAAAGCTTGTGATGTTCTCAAACCCCTGCAATCCTACAGGATGGTGTGCAAAGAGGGCGGATATTGAACGCTTTATTGCAAGCGTCAATGCCATTGTGGTGGTGGATGAGGCGTATATGGAATTCTCACGGGAAAGTGAGAGCGTTATGGACCTTATCGGTAGGTACGATAATTTGATCGTGCTCAAGACCATGTCAAAGGCATTCGGCGCGGCAGGACTTAGACTTGGCTTTATGTGCGCCTGCGAGGAGCTTTGCGAAGCTGTGAAGAAGATCAAGAGCCCCTATAACGTAAACACCGTTTCACAGGTGTTCGGGCGCATAATTCTCTCCCACTATGATGAAATCAAAGCGAACACCGAGATAATACAGGAAAACGTAGGATATCTTAAAGGCGAGCTTTCGAAAATCAGCTCCGCGGATATTGTACGCATCTACGACACCTCGGCGAATTTCGTGTTTATGGATATAAGCTCGGCAGAGAAAGCTGCCGATATTAAGGAATCCCTTATGAAAAAAGGCGTCGCCATACGCTGTATGGGACACCGCCTGCGCATAACAGCCGGAACGAGAGAGGAATGTGATATTTTCCTTGCAAAATTTAAGGAGGAAGTAGCGTGAAAGTTTATTTAGCGTAAGCGTTTATTAACCGTTCACGCATTAAAAATTCAAATTAAAAATGGGTCCCGTCCCATTTTTGTTTGCAAAGCAAACACATTTGAATTTCACTAAATATTTGTGCCGCCGCTATGGCGGCGGAATGGAGATTTTTATGAGCACCGCTAAGGCATCACTTATAAGAAACACATTTGAAACCAAGATAAAAATGAGCATCTCCTTTGATGAGACCGAGGGCTTCGGACTTCGCGGCACAAGCGGAGTTGGATTTTTTGACCATATGTTAAATTCCCTTGCGGTACATTCCGGGGCGGTTATCACACTTGATATGACGGGCGATCTTAACGTTGACTGCCACCACACAATCGAGGACGTAGGAATCGTGCTCGGCAAGCTTCTCTCGGAAGTTGCCGCGAAAAACGCACCTCTTATGCGTTACGGCACATCCTTTATTCCCATGGACGAGGCACTTGCAAGATGTGTTATGGACATATCAGGAAGACCCTACCTTGTGTGCGATTATACGCCGAAGTCGCCCATGATCGGCGATTTTGACACCCAGATGGTCACGGAGTTTTTCCGCGCCGTGGCATTTAACATGGGTGCTACGGTTCATCTTGCCGTTCTTTACGGCGACAACGACCATCACATGGTGGAGGCACTTTTCAAGGCGTTTGCTCATGCGCTTTCGGATGCTATAAAGCCAAAATCAGGTGCGGTTCTGTCGGCTAAAGGCGTGTTATAATTACGGAGACAGTCTGAAAAATAAATTTTTCAGACCGTGTTTTGTGGCTTACATCGCCGTCCCGGCAATGTTTTGCTTCGCAAACCAGCCCCAATTCCACAGAAAGGAAACTTTCGCTACGCGAAAGCCTTGGTCATAAAAATGAAGAAAATAGGAATAATAGATTACGGCATGGGAAATCTTCACAGCGTGAAGAACGCCCTTGACTTTATCGGCGCGGACTCATTCGTGTCCGATAACAAAGAAGAGCTTGCCGCCGCCGACGGACTCATACTTCCGGGTGTCGGCGCGTTTCCCGATGCCATGGAAAGACTGTCCGAAGCGGGACTTGACGAGTTTATAAAGGATTACGTCAAAACAAAGCCGCTCATTGGAATTTGCCTCGGTATGCAGCTTCTTTTCGACAAAAGCTTCGAATTTCGCCAGTGCGAGGGACTTTCCCTTATCGGCGGCGAGGTGGTTAAGATAGAAGCAGAGGGACTCAAAGTGCCCCACATGGGATGGAACGAGCTGAAGCTTTTGAATCCTTCGCCCATTACCGCATCCCTTAAAGACGGCGATCAGGTGTATTTTGTCCACTCTTATATGGCAAAAGTCAAGGACTCTGCCGATCTTGTGGCTGTGACCGACTACGGAAGCGACGTTACCGCAATCGTTGCACGCGGCAATGTGTACGGATGTCAGTTCCACCCCGAAAAGAGTGAGACTGTGGGACTTAGTATCCTTCGTGAATTCTGGAGGCTTGTAAATGATAATTCTTCCTGCAATTGATATTTTAGGCGGTATGTGCGTGCGGCTCACCAAGGGTGAGTACGGCACAGCCGAAAAGGTTGCCGCCGATCCCATTGAAACGGTGCTGTCCTTTATTAAAAGCGGAGCTTCCTACATCCACATGGTTGACCTTGACGGTGCCAAGGAGGGAAGCCGCGTCAACGGCGATATCTACACCGAGGCGGCGCGTGTTTCAAATGTGCCCATCGAGGTTGGCGGCGGTATCCGCGATATGGATACGGTTGACTATTATCTGAAAAAGGGTATCGACCGCGTCATAATTGGTTCGGCGGCTCTTAAAAATCCCGAATTTGTTAGGGAAGCCTTGAAGAAGTACGGCGCGTCTCACATCGCTGTGGGAATTGATGCGCTTGACGGAATCGTTAAAACCTCAGGCTGGCTTGAAAGCTCGGACGTGAACTACATTGATCTTGCCCGCGAGATGGAGAAGATGGGCGTTAAGTACGTCATTTTCACCGACATCAGCCGCGACGGCACGCTGACAGGACCGAATCTTGAGCAGTTGTCAGCCATTTCTTCGGCGACGGACATGAACATTATCGCAAGCGGCGGTATTCGCGACATCGGCAACATCCGCGATCTTGCAGGAATGAATCTTTACGGTGCAATATGCGGCAAGTCCATATACAGCGGCTCGCTTGATCTTGCCGAGGCAATAAAGGTGGCACAGGGGGACAGATAATATGCTTTCAAAGAGAATAATCCCGTGCCTTGACGTTAAGGACGGACGTGTTGTCAAGGGCGTGAATTTTGTGGGCCTTCGCGATGCAGGCGACCCTGTTGAGAGTGCGAAATTCTACAACACACAGGGCGCGGACGAGCTGGTGTTTCTTGATATCACGGCTTCCAGCGACAGACGCAAGACTATAGTTGGCGTAGTGGAGCGCACCGCAAGAGAGGTGTTTATGCCCCTTACGGTTGGCGGCGGTATTCGCACGGTTGAGGATTTCCGCGAGATTCTTCTTGCAGGTGCTGACAAGGTGGCGGTCAACTCTGCGGCGGTGTTAAATAGGCGCATAATCGCCGATGCGGCGGACAGGTTCGGCAGTCAGTGCGTAGTGCTTGCAATTGATGCAAAAAGACGCGATGACGGCGGATTTACGGTCTACATAAACGGCGGACGCCGTGATATGGGGATTGATGCCATTGAATGGGCGGTTGAGGCTGAGCGTCTTGGTGCAGGCGAGCTTCTTGTGACCTCAATGGACACAGACGGCACGAAAAACGGCTTTGATATAGAGCTTACAAAGGCTATATGCGAAAAAGTGAGCATTCCCGTCATCGCTTCGGGCGGCGGCGGAAACAAACAGCATTTTACGGACGTATTCAAAGAAACGGGATGCGATGCGGCACTTGCGGCAAGCCTTTTCCACTTCAGAGAGCTTACTGTCAGGGAAGTTAAGGAGCATCTTCGCGACAGCGGCGTTCCTGTTAGACTGTGAGGACAAAATGATAGATAAAAATGTAGATTTGAAGGATTTTTTTAAGAAATCCCAGCTTATTCCGGCAATCGTGCAAGACTGCGACAACGGCGAGGTGCTGATGCTTGCCTATATGAACGAAGAATCCCTGAAGCTTACTCTTGAGACGGGATTTACATGGTTTTTCAGCCGTTCAAGAGGGGAGCTTTGGAATAAGGGTGCTACGTCCGGTCATGTTCAGCGTGTAAAGCGGATTTTCTATGACTGCGACGAGGACACATTGCTTGTTTTGGTAAATCAGACGGGAGCGGCGTGCCACACGGGCAACCGCACCTGCTTCTACCGTGAACTTTACAGAGATGGAAGCATCTGAAAAATGGGTCATTTTTCAGAGCCGGAGTTTTGTGACTTTCGCATCTTCGATGCGAATTTCCTTACGGAAACCGGCACAAAACTCGAATTATAGTTAGAGAGGAATGTTAACAAAATGAACGATAACGTATTAAAAGAGCTTGAAGCTGTAATTGCGGGACGCCGCGAAAATCCCGAGGAGGGTTCGTACACCTGCTATCTTTTTGAGAAGGGACTTGACAAGATTCTTAAAAAGGTGGGCGAGGAGTGCGCCGAGACTATAATCGCCGCAAAAAACGGTGACAACGAGGAGCTGAAGAACGAGATTTCCGACCTTGTTTATCACATCATGGTAATGATGAATGAGCGCGGACTTTCCCTTGACGACGTTCTTTCCGAGCTTGACTGCCGCTCCAAAAAGATAGGCAATCTTAAGGTAATGAAAAAGGTAGACAGGAATACATAATAAAACAGGTATCGGTATCTTGAAAAACGGGAGGGGAGACCCCTCCCCTACGACGTACATTGTAATTCTGCTGTAGGGGAGGCGTCTCGCCTCCCGCTGTTTTGGTGCTGTTTTCTTTACGCAAATATGGGCGGAAAATCGTCGAAATGCCGTGCCGCGCGGTCGCGGATGCGGCGGAGCGTGCTTTGGCTGACGTTCATTTCCCCGGCGGTGTCGGTCATCGACATACCGCAGATAAAATGAAGCCGAAGAAAAAGCTTGCAGGGAAGCAGCTCCGGTGTTTCCGGCATGGCGTTCACCGTGTATTCGATGTCGTGGAGCCTCTTTCTGAGGGATTCTATTTCGCTTTCTAAATTTCTGCTCCAATTTTCGTCCAGCGTGTCGCGGCTGATAAGACCGGAGTTAATGTCAGCTAAAATCTTTTTTCTCTCCGCATTTTTTGAGTTAAGGGCGCGAAGATACCAATCGTACCGCGAGAAAAAGAGCAGGGATGTGGGGTAGTTGTAAAGTCTCATTTCGCACCTCCCGAAGCCTTTGGAAGCAGACCTGCCGGGGTGGCTTCGTATCTTTCCGGCTTGTTAAGATACTCGTCGGGGTCGATTGTGATTATGCTGTATCTTGCACTTTGGGAGCGGCATTCGGATTTTTCGCAGTCAAGATATTTTTGCCGCACAAGCTCCATTCGTGCACGGCATACGGCGGTTTTGCCGAGATTTGTTTCCGACATCAGTCGGCTCAGCGGTATGCGCATAAACTGTGGGAATCCTACGAGATTAAACTGCTCCAGCAGAAGATAATAAAGTGTGATGGCAGAGCTTGACAGGGGGAATAATCTTCGGCGAAGATAGAAGCCTTTGATTTGTCTTAAGTAGTTCATAAATAACCTCCTTTTTTGGCGTTTTGCGCCTTACAAGAAGATTATAGCATTTGCCCCTCGGCGAGTCAACGGATGTGCACATTTTAGCTGTACGGTTTTTTTAAAAAGGTGTGCAGATTTTTTGTTTTGCCGCGTGCCACGGCGTGCGACCTCCGCCGCATCCTGCGGATACGGGGACGCGAAGAGAGGAGCGGTTGAGTCGGGGAACTGGGCGTCGAGGATGTCGCTCCTTACGGGTGTGGTGCGCGTATGGAGTTATAGAGAACGGCGGGAGCAAGCCCCCGCCCTACGGATGCCGCAATCATACTTTGCTATACAAACAATTACCGCCAAACAATCCTGCGTAATGGTGCGGGGTCATGCAGGCGCGAGTATAACGTTCCGTAGGTTGCGGAATCGGCGGGAGCAAGCCCCCGCCCTACGGATGCCGCAATCATCCCCTTTACCATACAAACAATTACCGTGACCCAAGCCGCCGGAATGGTGCGGGGCCATGCAGGCGGCGCGAGTCGTGCGCTCGAACGATTCTGCACACGCATTGCCTTAGCGGTGTAATTATTCCCATGTATAAAGTTCTTTGCGGATGCTTTTAGCACATCGCAAGCGATGTGCTCAAGAACAGCGACCGTAACTCCTATACGCGACCGTAATTCTCTTACACAATAAAAGCTCGGAGACGGATAGAATCCGTCCCCGAGCTAAAGCATAGACCGCAGTTTTTGGAAGATTTTTTTCTCTTCCCGTGAGACCTTGACTTGGGTAAGACCAAGTAACTCTGCGGTCTGCTGTTGGGAGTATTCGCGAAAATAGCGGAGCGCGATTATCTCGCGCCATAGTGGCGGAAGAGAAGCTATCGCCTCGCGGAGCGCAAGCTTGTCGCAAAGCCCCTCAAGCTCATCTTTGTCGGAGGGGAGAAGCTCCCCAAGCTGTGCACCGTCATCATTTACCGTGTCCGAGAATGAATGGGGCGGCTTGGCGGCAAGCAGAGCCGAGCATAAATCTTCACGCGATATGCCGCACATCTCGGATAGCTCGTCAACACTTGGCTCACGCCCCTCGCGGCGCGTGAACGCCTCACGGGCGTGCATGATCTCCCCCGCAAGACGCTTGGTGGTGCGGCTGACCTTCACAGGCCCGTCATCCCTGAGAAAACGCTTGATCTCACCGATTATCAGCGGCACAGCGTATGTGGAAAACACCGTGCCAAAGGAAGGGTCGTAGCTCTTCATCGCCTTTATCATACCGATTGCGCCAAGCTGTATCAGATCTTCAAGCTCGCACCCGTGAGTCTCGGCGGCACGGTCGCGAAAGCGCATGGCGATACTTCTGATAAGCCCCATGTTTGCCGATAAAAGCTCCGCCTCGGCTTCGGTATCGCCGTCACGTACCCTCGACAAAAGCTCCGCATTCTTTGTGTAGTCGGCTGTTTTCATTTTTTATCAATTCCTTTTATGAAGCTATGTACCAACCTTTATTTTCATGGTGACAGTTGTGCCGCGCCCCTCCTTTGAGCGCACCGCAAGTTTGTCCATCATGCTTTCCATGATGGCAAAGCCCATGCCGCTACGCTCACCGGTGGTGTCCGTGGTGTAGAGCGGCTCGCGCGCCGCAGTTACATCGGGAATGCCGATTCCGTTGTCCTTTACGGCGATAACGATAAGTCCGCCCTCGTAGTGCTTCATTGAAAGAGTCACCGTGCCGCCGCCGTCTGGGTAGGCGTGCACGATAGCGTTGGTCACAGCTTCGCTGACAGCGCACTTGATGTCCGCGAGCTGAGTGATTGTGGGGGACGCCCCCGAAGCAAAGCTTACCGCCAGGGAGCGTGCGAAGCTTTCGTTTTCGCTGAGCGCCGAAAAACGGCAGGTCATTTCGTTTTTGAGAGTTTTCATTTTGTACTTCCTTTCAAAGCTGTCTTTTCGATTTTTATAAGCCGTCCCGTGCCTGCAAGCTCAAGTATTTTCGACACATTTTCGCTTGGGTCAACTATCTTAAGAACGCCGCCAAGCTCCCTTGCAAGGGTAAATCTGCCGAGAATGAGACCAAGTCCCGACGAGTCCATAAACGCCACATCCGAAAGATCAAGTGCCACGGACTTCGGGCGGTAATAATAGAGGGATTCATCGATTTTTCGCCGAAGCTGTCTTGCGTTGTGGTGGTCGATCTCGCCGGACACGGCGAGAGTCAGCTCCGAGCCTGTTAATGTATGAGTTACGCTGCATTCCATGAAAAATTCTCCTTTTTGGGTTATTTCAGTAACTATTGTATCACCAAGCAGGCGAAAATCCTGTCGCTTTTTGGGAGCGTGGTAAAATATTTTTTGAGGGACACAAAAAACTCCCGAAGAACCGCAGTTCCTCGGGAGTCGCTTTATTATATCTGATTAAAGAGCCTTAACGATTGCTTCTGTGTCGG
This sequence comes from Candidatus Flemingiibacterium sp., assembly GCA_045636145.1. Lineage (GTDB taxonomy): Bacteria > Bacillota > Clostridia > Oscillospirales > CAG-272 > Flemingiibacterium. The sequence goes on along the minus strand of JAZTWV010000017.1, from coordinate 18,840 downwards.
AGGCGATTACAAGCTCCTCGTTGGTGGGGAGAACCCATACCTGAACCTTGGAATCGTCGGTGGACAGCTTAACATTGTTGGGCTGACGGAGGACCTTCGCATTAAGCTCGTTGTCGATCTTGATGCCGAGGAAGTCCATGTCAGTGCAAGCACGCTCACGAAGCTCGGGGTTGTTTTCGCCCATACCTGCGGTGAATACAACAGCGTCGAGACCGTTCATTGCGGCAGAGTACATACCAATGTACTTCTTAACCTGATATGCAAGGATGTTAGCCGCAAGCTCTGCACGCTTGTTGCCCTCGAGGATAGCCGCCTCAATGTCACGGCTGTCAGAGGAGATTCCGGATACTCCGAGGAAGCCGCACTTCTTGTTCATGAAGTCGCTCATCTCACCGGGAGTGTAGCCCTCGTGCTCCATGATGAAGGTAACGATAGCAGGGTCGATAGAACCGCAGCGTGTACCCATCTCAACACCGTCAAGGGGAGTGAAGCCCATGGAGGTGTCGATAACCTTGCCGTCCTTAACCGCGGAAATGGAAGAGCCGTTTCCAATGTGGCAGGTTACGATCTTTGTGCCCTCGGTCTTACCGAGAATCTTGCACATTTCGCTTGCAACGAAGCGGTGGGATGTGCCGTGTGCACCGTAGCGACGGATGGAATATTTCTCGTAAAGCTCATAGGGAATGGGATACATCCAAGCGTAGTCGGGCATTGTCTGATGGAATGCGGTGTCGAATACGAGAACCTGGGGAACACCGGGAAGCTCGTTTGTGATACCCTCAATACCCATAAGGTGTGCAGGTGTGTGAAGGGGAGCAAGGTCAATGCACTTGTTGAGCTTTTCGATTACTTCGGGAGTAACGAGAACGGACTCGGAGAAGTATGCGCCGCCGTGGACAACTCTGTGACCTACAGCTTCGATCTCGCTCATGGATTTAAGACAGCCGTACTCCTCGGACACGAGAGTGTCAACGAGAATCTTGGTTGCTACGGAATGGTTGGGCATTGGGATCTCAGCCACATAATTGTCCTTGCCGGGCATTTTGTGCGTGATCTTGCCGTCGATGCCGATGCGCTCGCAGATACCCTTTGCTACTACTTCATAGGTAGCGGTATCGAAAAGCTGGTACTTAAGAGACGAGCTTCCGGCGTTGACTACTAAAACTTTCATTGTTTTTCCTCCGTTTATTGTTGCATTATTTATTATTTTATGGTAAAATAAAACTATACACTATATTGTAGCATATTTTTTTGCCAAAATCAATAGTTAGCTTCAAATTTGTTTTGGTTTTGGCAAAAAAATCAAGGAAAATGCAAACCGGGAGAAGTAACAGTGAACATTTACGCGGTCATTGCGGAATTTAATCCATTTCACAACGGGCATGAATATCTTGCAGAGCAAATAAAGAAAAAGGACCCCGACTCAGCGCTTGTTGCCGTCATGAGCGGCAGCTTTACACAGCGTGGAGAGCCGGCAGTTATCGACAAATATGCCAGAGCCGAGGCGGCTCTTTTCGGCGGCGTTGACCTGGTGCTTGAGCTTCCTGCCCCCTGGTGCTTTTCGGGAGCGGAATTTTTTGCCCTCGGCGGCGTGGCTGTTGCCGAGGGACTTGGTGTGTGCGACGGTCTCGTTTTCGGAAGCGAGGTGGGGGACGTTGAAGCTTTGATTCGATGCGAGAGCCGCCTTTCCTCGGAAGAATATGTGGCGGCATACGGTGCGGCGCGAAAGGCCAGACCTTCAAAAAACACCGGCACACTCCGCGCCGAGGTTTACGGCGAAATGTACGGTGAGAGTGACATTTTGTCAGGCTCAAACAATCTCTTGGCACTTGAATATATAAGTGCGCTCCGAAAGCTTGGCTCACGTATGACGCCCCACACCGTGAAGCGCGTGGGAGCGGATTTCAACAGCAGTGAGCTGTCCGGCATCTGCTCGGCATCCGCCATAAGAGCAGCTTTGGGGCGCGGAACTACGGATTTTTCGGATTTTATGCCCCGTGAGGCAGAAAAAATCCTCACACGCGAGATTTCGGGGGGAAGAATATACGATATGTCAGCACTTGACGTGGCGGTCATAGCCATGCTTCGTGCCGCTGACCCGAGGCGGCTTTCCGGGTACATGGAGGTGTCGGGAGGACTTGAAAACCGCCTCTGTGCCGCCGCAGAGCGGTGTAGGAGCACTTCGGAGCTTGTATCTGCCGTAAAATCAAAGCGATATCCCGAATCGAGGGTACGTCGGGCGATACTTTCCTGTATGCTGGGTGTGGAAATGCGCCACGCCGAGAAAAATCCGCTTTTTACAAATGTCCTTGCCGCAAACGCACGCGGCAGAGAAGTGCTTGCGCTTGCAAGAAAGCGCGCAGATATAGCGGTGCTCTCAAAGCTGTCGGATTCGAAGCTTTTGCCGCCTGAGGCCATGGAGCAGTACGCTCTCCATATGCGAGCGGAGCGGCTTTTTGAGCTGTGCTCCGAGGCAGAGCCGCGGCGCACAGGTGCGGTGATGCGGTAGATGGGAATTTACGATATCCTCGTAGGGGGGGCGTTTCGCCTCCCGATTTTATATATGCCGTACACGGAAAGACGGGAGGGGAGACCCCTCCCCTACGGTGCGTGCGCCTCACGCAAGCTCCGCCAAGGTGGTGATGGCATCGCCCTCGCAGAAACAGCGGCAATGCTCGCGTACGTATGCCGCACCTGCCGCACTTCCTATGTGCATACCGTTCTCGGAAATGATCGCATCAAAGCTGTTTTGCGTTCCGTTTAAATATTCTCTGTACGGAATATTCTCCTCGGTAACGAGAAAATAACTGCCGTCCCCCATCCATGCACTGCTTGCTCTTTTAGTGAATTTGTCATGGGGGGATATCCTGGTGCAGGCAAGGAGCAGCTCGCGCATATTTTCAAATCTGAATACGTTTGTTATGTGAACCGATGATTCGCTTGATTTATCCGCTTGGCGGCGGAGTGAAAGCTTTGTTATGTATATTTCCGCTCCGCCGTCTTTTGAGGGGTAGAGCTGTATAAACAGTTTATCGTCGGACACATCAAACCCGGATGAGCTTTTTACATCTGCAAGCAGTTCACGAAGCGACTGCTTTGTGGCAGGGTCTTCGCTGTCTATTGTTTCACAGTCAAGCTCATATTTAAGTAGGTCGTTTTGGGTAAGCATCAGCTTTATCTTGCCGGGGCTTATAAGTATATGCTCCATAATGTGTATCCTTTCTCGCCTTATCTTGGCGTGTGTTGACGCCCGAATAAAATAGCGGTACTAATATTATATCCTAAAAGCACGAAAAATGAAACCCCAAAATATATGGTACAAGCGGCAAAAAGTTGTTCACTTTCGGTGAGTTACCCTAATTTGCGGAAAAATATTTAAATATTTAAAAATATTTTTGTAAAACTATATCTTTTAATAAAAATTTATGGTATAATATATGTTGGAATTTTGTATGAAATAGGAAAGGCGGCTGTGTTATGACGTGGGAAGAGCTTGAAAATGCCTGTGGGAGCTGTCAGAAATGTGCTCTTGGCGCGACACGTACAAACTGCGTGTTCGGAACAGGAAGCAGAAACGCGAGACTTATGTTTATAGGCGAAGCACCCGGTGAGAAGGAGGACCTTTCGGGCATTCCTTTTGTGGGTGCCGCAGGAAAGCTTCTTGACCGCTTTCTTGAAGCGGTGGACATCCCCCGCGAGGACGTTTACATAGCCAATATATTAAAATGCCGCCCGCCCAAAAACCGCGATCCCCTTCCGGCGGAAGAGGATGCGTGTATCGGCTATCTTGAAGAGCAGATACGGCTTATTAACCCCGATATCATGGTTTGCCTTGGCAGAATATCGGCGATGCGGCTTATAAAACCGGATTTCAAAATTACAAAGGAGCACGGCGTGTGGTTTTCGCGCGACGGACGGCGTATATGTGCCGTTTATCATCCGTCGGCACTGCTCCGCGATCCTCATAAAAAAGAAGATATGCTTACCGACATGAAAGCTATTAAGGCGGTTCTTGACGGAAAAGAATAAATACCAACAACGGGAGGCGGCAGATTGAAGATACTTGTTATAATGACAGGCGGCACTATCAGCACAACGGTAAACGACAGTGGACATCTTGCCGCAAACGGCAGAAAAACCGTGTCGCTTCTCGCAGAGAAGCTTCACCAAAACGGCGATTTTGACGTAGATTTTGAATATATACATCCCCTTGATATCCTGAGCGAAAACATGACTTTCCCAAGGCTTAATATACTCCTTGACGCCATCCGTGGTGTGAAAAAGGAGCGGTACGGAGCGATAATAATCGCCCACGGAACGGATACGCTTGCGTATACCTCAAGCCTTCTTTCGCTCACCCTTGCAGGCTGGTGGGACAAGCCTGTTTTCCTCGTTTCAAGCGATTATACGCTCACCGACCCGAGGGCAAACGGTCACGATAATTTCCGTGCGGCGGTGGAGCTTGCCCTTGACGGATTCGGCGCGGGAGTTTACGTGCCATACCGAAATTCTGACGGGATCGTGTATCTCCACCACGGTGCGCATCTTCGCCAATGTGACAATTTCACCTCGGATTTTTATTCCGCGGATATGAAGCCCTACAAAGAGGCTGTGCCGTACAGGATTCAGGTGAAATATCCCATACTCAATCAGCTTGACAGGCTTCTTGAATGCGTTATGCGAATTGAGCCATACGTTGGAATAGATTATTCGCTTTACAAGCTTCCGGAGCATATAAAAGCGGTGCTTCACGGAAGCTATCATTCGGCTACAGCCTGTGCGGAGCGTGCCGTCACCGGCGGTGCGTACAGTAAACGCTCGGCACTGTATCTTGCGGCGGAGTGTAAGAAGCGCGGAAAAGATCTGTTTCTCTCGCCGCTTCCCGAGGAAATGCGAGGAACTTCCGGAACCTATTCCACAACTGCCGATCTTACGGCAAACGGATTTACCCCAATATTCTCCCTTACAAACGAGTGCGCGTATATGAAGCTTGCGCTTGCGTATTCACTTTGGTACGAGGTGGAAGAAGTACCTGCGTTTTTAGAGCGCGAAATTGCAAGTGAACGAATTTTCCAAGATTGATTTTATAGTGAAAGGCGTGAATTTTACTATATGGAAAAACTGAAATTCAAGGTCATTGCCACCGATCCTCTTTATGAGCGTATGCTGAGGCTTGAGCTTCTTAGAATGGGTCACACCGAAGCGGAGGAGAACTCCCGTGACTATCAGCTTCTCTGCGCCGAGGGAATGTGCGAGCTTCCGCCGCTGAGGCGTCTGAAAGCGGCTATATTCATTGACTGCGGACTGCTCAGTGCCGCAATGCCGGAGCAGGTAAAGCTGCTGATTCTCGGAAAGCCGTTTTCACTTCGTGAATTCCGGGATTTTGTTACTTATGTATATGAGCACGAGGATGAAAAGGTGTATGAGGAGAATCAGCTTGTTATCTCCTCTGAGGATATGACCGTAAGCTTCGGCGGCAATGTTGTAAAGCTTACGCCCCGTGAATTTGCGCTTCTTGACTATCTTCACGCAAGACCCGGCGAGACTATCAGCCGTGCGGAGCTGCTTGAAAATCTCTGGCGTGATGCAAAGGCGCGGGACACCAATGTGGTGGATGTTTACGTGCGCTTTCTTCGCGCAAAGCTTGACGAGCCGCTGGGACTCAGGCTTATCCGCGCTGTTCGCGGTGAGGGGTATGTGTACGCATACGAACGTGTGCACGGTGCGGCTATGCCGTCTGAAGCTTAAATAATTTCATGGAGAATCTTTATGGAAAACAAACATTTTGATATTATAATAAGCGGTGCAAGGCGTATCAAGATGCCATCGGGCAGTGCTGAGCTTTGCTGTGTTGGAATAAAGGACGGAAAAGTAGCCGCGGTCGTACCGCGTGCAGAGGGGTCTGCTTTCACTGCCGATAAGGTGGTTGACGGCGGCGGAAAGTTTATTATTCCCGGACTTATTGACCTTCACGTTCATCTGCGTGAGCCTGGATTTGAGTATAAAGAGGATATTATATCCGGCGCAAGATGTGCGGCGGCAGGCGGTGTTACATCAGTATTTGCAATGCCAAATACAAAGCCTGCCTGCGACAGTGCCGAGACACTTTCCTATATAAAAACCAGGGCGGAGCAGGCGGACTGCCGCGTGTTCCCTGTAGCCGCAATAACAAAGGGTCTTGCCAGCGAGGAGCTGTGCGACCTTCCGGCACTGAGGGATGCCGGTGCGGCGGCGTTTTCCGATGACGGAAAGCCGGTCATGACCGTAAAGCTTCTCTATGATGCCATGAAGATAGCAAAAGAGAACGATCTTCTCATAATGTCCCACTGCGAGGATATGTCCCTTGCAAAGGGCGGCGCAATAAATGAGGGAAGCATTTCAAGGATGCTGGGACTGCCCGGTATACCGAATCTTGCTGAGGATATCGCCACCGAGCGCGATATCATGGTTGCCGAAGCCACAGGTGCAAGACTCCACGTCTGCCACGTTTCCACAAGAGGCGCAATCGACTGCATACGCCGCGCCAAGGCAAGAGGTGTGCGCGTGACTGCTGAGACCTGCCCACACTACTTCTCCCTTACCGATGCGGACGTTATTTACTACGGCGCAAACGCCAAAATGAATCCGCCGCTTCGCACGCAGGACGATGTTAAGGCGGTTATCGAAGCTATCATTGACGGCACGATCGACTGTATCTCCACCGACCACGCTCCACATTCAGCCGAGGAAAAATCGGACGTACGAACATCACTTAACGGCATCATCGGACTCCAGACCTCGTTTATTGCGTCCTACACAAATCTTGTTCAGACGGGACACATAAGCTTTGCGAAGCTTATTGAGCTTATGTCCGCAAATCCCGCGGCAGTAACGGGACTTGACAAGCTTGGTCTTGGCAGACTTGAAGCAGGATGCCCTGCGGATTTCGCCCTTGTAAGCCTTGGGTGCGAGTACACCGTCACCAAGGAATCCCTCAGGGGCAAATCCACCAACACCCCATTTGCCGGAATGACTTTCGGGGCTAAAATTGAGTCAACATATGTTGACGGCAGATGCGTTTTCTCTGCCGAAGCTTAAATTTATAATAAAGTAAACCATAAACATCACATACACTGAAAGGAAACAAAATCATGTCATTTGAGCCGCTTATTTCGAAAATCCGCGAGAAAAACAATCCTACCGTTATGGGTCTTGACCCCATTCTTGATTACGTGCCCAATTACATCAAGGAAAAAGCCGTGAAGGAATACGGCGACACCTTTAAGGCGGCAGGAGAGGCTATATTTGAATTTAACAAGGGCCTTATTGATGCGGCGGCAGAGCTTGTGCCTGCTGTAAAGCCCCAGTCCGCATTCTACGAAATGTACGGCATCGAGGGTCTTATCGCTCTTGAGCGTACCATCGAATATGCAAAGGCGGCAGGCCTTTATGTCATCCTTGACGTAAAGCGCAACGATATAGGCAACACCGCAGAGGCGTATGCCAAGGCGTTTATCGGTGAGACAAAGCTCTTTAATTCTACTGCAAAGGCAACTCCCGTTGACTGCGTTACCGTTAACCCCTATCTCGGCATTGACGGAATCAAGCCCTTTATCGACATCGCCGCTGCGAACGACAAGTCCATGTTCATTCTTGTAAAGACCTCCAACAAATCCTCCGGCGATTTTCAGGATCTTTCCATCGGCGACACAACACTTTACAGAACCGTGGGCGCAAAGGTTGAGCAGTGGGGCGCACCCTACATCAGCGAGTCCGGTTACTCTCCCTGCGGCGCGGTGGTTGGCGCGACCTATCCGGCACAGCTTACCGAGCTTCGCGCGGCTATGCCTCACACATTCTTCCTTATCCCCGGCTACGGTGCACAGGGCGGTGCGGCAAACGATATTGTGGGCGCATTTGACAAGAACAAAAACGGAGCTATCGTCAATTCCTCCCGTGCGCTTATGTGCGCATACCAGAAGGCGGGCGATGACGGAACAAACTTCAAGGCGTGCACCCGTGATGCGGTAATCGCAATGCGCGACGATATAAATTCTGTGCTTTGATGAAAGGATAATTCCCTATGATAAACGAACTTAAGGACAACGGCACTATCCTTACAAACGACAGGATAAACGAAACTGCGGAGCTTTACGATATGCTTATCGAAGCTCCGGAGATTGCAAAATGGACCATGCCCGGACAGATAGTCCACGTGCTTTGCGGCGAGGGAACTACGCTCCGCCGTCCTATCTCCGTGTGCGAGACCGTGGGTGACTGCATCCGCCTCTGCTATGAGGTGCGCGGCAAGGGCACGGAATGGATGAAGAATCGCAAGCCCGGCGAGAAAATAAGCGTACTCGGCGCGCTTGGACACGGTTTTTCTCACAATAAGGGCGAGCGTGCGCTTCTTGTTGGCGGCGGCATCGGAATATATCCGCTTCTTTCCATCGGAAAGAAGGTTAAAGCCGACGGCGACTCCGCCCTGGCGGCTTTCGGCTTCAGAAATGCATCTCTTATCAACTATACCGAAGAATTTAAGATGAACGGCATCGACGTTTCGGTAATCACCGACGACGGCTCAAACGGCAGACAGGGCTTTGTTACCGAGCTTGTAAAGGAAGCACTTGCCACCGGCGAGATCGACGTTGTTTATGTGTGCGGTCCGCGGGGTATGATGGCGGCGGTTGCCGGACTCTGCGAGGCGGCGAATGTTCGCTGTGAGGTATCAATGGAGGAGCGCATGGGATGCGGCGTTGGCGCTTGTCTTGCCTGCGTATGCAAGACTATGTTCAAGGACAATGAGGGCGTTACCGGTGAAAAATACAAGCGCGTCTGCATGGACGGACCGGTATTTGATTCAAAGGAGATCATATGGAAATGAGAAATGTAGATCTTTCTGTAAATTTTGCAGGCGTTACACTGAAAAATCCCGTGGTGACGGTCAGCGGAACTTGTGGCTTCGGCGAGGAATATTCGCCCTATTATGAGGCAAAACAGCTTGGTGCAATTGCCGTTAAGGGCATGACCCTTGCGCCACGACTTGGAAATCCCCCTCCGCGTATTGCGGAGACGCCGTCGGGCATACTCAACTCCATCGGACTTCAGAATCCCGGCGTTGACGTGTTCATTGACGAGGACCTTCCGAGACTTAAGAAAGAGGGCGCGACGGTAATCGCGAACATTAGCGGTTCAACTATCTCCGATTACTGCAAGGTGGCTGAGAAGCTGTCCGAGACCGATGTTGATTTTATCGAGATGAACATTTCCTGCCCCAATGTAAAAGAAGGCGGCGTTGCATTCGGAACGAATAAGGACACAGTCTTTGAAATCACCTCCGAGGTGAAGAAGCATTCAAAGAAGCCTGTTATCGTAAAGCTTTCTCCAAATGTTACGGATATCACCGAAATGGCGAGAGCGGCTGAGGCAGGCGGCGCAAACGCGCTGGCACTTATAAACACCCTTCTCGGTATGCGTATCGACATAAAGACAAAACGCCCCATTCTCCATAATAACGTGGGCGGTCTTTCCGGTCCTGCCGTGTTCCCCGTAGCTGTTCGCATGATCTGGCAGGTGAGAAATGCGGTGAGCCTTCCCATCCTTGGTATGGGCGGCGTTGCAAGCGCAAACGATGCCATCGAAATGCTCATTGCGGGCGCGGATGCAATCGGTGTGGGTACGGCGATGTTCCCGAATCCCTATCTGCCCCTCGAAATTATTGACGGAATTGCAGAATACATGGAAAAGAACGGTATCAAGAATGTAGCGGATATCTCTGCTACCGTGGAGCCGTGGTAAAATGAGCGACAAAAAAACACCTGTCCGCGGTGAAGCGGATTTCGGCGATTTTGGAAAGTGGTTTGAAAACTTCTGGTATCACTACAAAGTCCAGACTATTATTGCCGCCGTTGCTATAATTACGGTCATCATCTGCGCGGTGCAGTTTATCGGCAGAGAGGTCAGCGATTACTATGTTATGTACGCAGGACCGCAGGTGCTCATGCTCCAGGATATCACATATATGGAAGCGGCAATCTGCGAGGTTGGAGAGGACGTTGACGGAAACGGAAAGGTGTCCGTCGCCCTTGAAGATATTGTAATGCTGTCGCCGGAGGAGCAGAAAGAGGCACAGGCGGCAGGTGCGGTGCTTGACGGTCAGTTTTTGCAGACCTCAATGAAGGAGTACGAGCAGCAGATATTCGGCGGAGACGCCATGGTGTGTCTGCTCTCGCCCTATATGTATGAGATTGTTAACGAAGCCAACGGATTTGTGCCGCTCTCGGAGATTTTCGATAAGATACCAGAATCGGCATACGATGAATGCTCTGTGGTACTTGCAAAAACGGATTTCGGTGAGTATTTCAACGGCATAAACGACCTGCCGGAGGACACGCTTATCTGTGTGCGCAGACTTTCGTCCATGGCGCAGTTTAAGGGAATCAAAAAGACCGAAGCCGCTCATGCGGCAAACGTGGCACTGTTCCGTGCCATGGTAGAGTTTGAAGCTCCGGAAAAAGAATAAAACAAACGGGAGGCGTCAGCCTCCTGTTTTTGTGTGGTGAAAAGGTGGAGTAGGGGACGCGCGCTTTTTTGAAAAAAAGCTGTGCAAAAAACTTTATACAGGGAATTACTCACCGCTAAGGCAATGCGTATACAGAAACGTTTGGCCGCCACATTCGCGCCGCCTGCATGGCCCCGCACCATTACGGCGGCTTGGATTGCGGTAGGCGTTTGTATGGGGGCGCGACCGCTTTGCGGCGCGCGGGGCGCTATGTGCTTCTGTGCTCAAGGTTATCACCATTCTAACTTTTTTGCACTCTGCAAGGCTGTGCCACAGAAGAAACGGATATCACAAACGATCTGCCGGGGAAGGGCCCCCGGCTCCTGAGAGCGCGGTATGCAAACACGCTGTCGTACATGCCAGAGCTTCCACAATTAGGAGCACCATGCTCCAAATTGCGTAATGCCAAACGCTGGAGCATGGGTAATTCCCCATGTATAAAGTTTTTGCGGAGCTTTCAAGCACATCGCAGAGCGATGTGCTCAAAAACAGCGACCGTAACTCCTATACAAAAAAGGGAAGCACTCTGCTCCCCTCTGTATTATGTGTAATAATCGAACTGACCGAGCGCCTTTTTGGAGAACGCGCTTGGGGTCTGACCTGTGTATTGGCGGAACGCCTGAATGAAATAAGAGAGACTCTCAAAACCGCATTCCTCGGCGGTTTTTTTCACACCCTCGCCGCCGGCAAGCATCGCCTGAGCGTATTTCATCCGCAGAGCAATAAGATATTGCTTTATGGTCGAACCGGTGTAACGCTTGAAATCGCGGTTGAGCTTGTTCACACTTACAAAGAACCGCTGGGCAAGCTCAGGTGTGGTTATGTCCTCCTTGTAGTGCGTGCCGATGTATTCCGCAACATCCTTTATGTATGTCCTGATGGGACTGAGCGTCCGCGTGTTTCGGGGATCGGAATGCTCCTTAAGTTCGGTTAGGATAAGAGCGGTAATCAGACACTTTCTGTCGGGCGAAATCCCCTCAAGCATAAGCTCACCGAGATAGTATTCCATGCGCCTAAGAATGTGCTCGTCAAGTTGTATCACAACCGAGCCTTCCTCCGTAAACTTGCCAAGACTGCCCATTCCGCCGCCTATCATGGATAGGGCGGATTCCCCACAGTAGAGTACCACGCGGTCGTAGTATACGTCGCCGGGAACATTGTTGCGGTGAAGCACGTGCGAATTGTGGAAGCAGACGCATTTCCCGTCGCTTTCGATGCTTCCGCCGGTGTTTGAGAACACAATGCGTCCGCTGCTGAGAACGAAAATGAACTCGTAGTAGTTGTGTGAATGGTAAAGGGGCATATAATGACCGCGCTGAGTTAAGCGGTACGCGATTATCTCACAGCCGCCTCTGGCATTGTTCATGCGCTCGCGCTCGCTAAGCTCACTGCCGCAATTGGTGTCGTCAACGCGCCGCATATCCTCGCCGCACACGTTTTCGTAAGCTTCCGAACTTTCAAACGGATCAAATGGTTGATGCCTCATAAAAATAAACACTCTCCTGCTTTTTTGCTCTTTTTTCTCTCTTTTTGGTTGAATTTCTAAACAAAAATCCCTCTTTACCTGCATTATATCATAAAAAAACGCATTTGTAAAGAGGAATTTCTATATTTTTGTGTTTTTTTCTTTATATCCTGAACTATTTCGTAAGCTTGATGAGGTTTTTGTCCTCGGTGAAATTTTCGGCGTTGTAAAGAATCACAATATCGTCAATTTCGCCGTCTTTTTCAAACATGGGAATAAAGTTCGAGATAACTCCGCCCGTAAGACCGCGAAGATCAAAGAGTATCACGCGCTCGTAGTGGTTTACAAGCATGGGAACCATGCAGTGCGCGTAGGAATCCTTTATCATAAGAAGCGTTTTTCCGTTCTTGTTGCCTGTGGTGATCTCAACCAGCGGCTGATTCTCGTCGAGGAAGGTGGAATACTTGCTCCTTGTTTCAAGGTGACTGCGCTCGTAGAGGGTGTCTGTCACTTTTGCGCCCATGTTGTAGTCAACGCGTAGCGGAAGATCGGTGTCCAGCGTGTAGAGAATATCAGGCTCGCTGTCGATGTTTACCTTTGCCGCAAGTGTGCCGTAAAACTGGTCGGACAGCACCGTTCTTGTAAAATCGGACAACTCTATGGGCGTAATGCCAAGAGACTCACAGAGGACCGTGTAGGCGTAGTATGCGCCTGTGGTAGTCCAATGATGGTCGGTGCGGTAATAGATAAGATCGCGCTCGCCCACGTAGGATGTAAGCGTATTGTCTGCGTTAAGCTTTGCGTACAAACTCAGTATCTCGCGGCAGTCAACAAATCCGTCAAGCTCGGACATTCTGTCAAGCAGTCCACCCTGATCCCACACGGGAGCGAAGGCGGGAAGCTTGTCTTTTAGGATAAGTGAAGCCGTTGGAGCTATAAGCACACGGGTGTTGTACTTGTCCTTGGCATAGGAAAGAAACTTCTTGATATAGCCGATGTTTGTGTCAACAAGCTTTTCATCCGGCTCGTGCTTTTCTATAAGATAGCCGTCGTCAGCGAAAAATACGCCGCCCGATTCCTTTTTGCCAAGAGCAAGCTCTGTGTAATTCTTCACGGTTATCCACTTGTCGCGGAGCACGAATTGGTCTGTGATGAACTCCTCGTAGTCGGCGGTGAATGAGCCGTCAAAAAGGGCATCAAGAGTAAACTTCGGCATCTGAGCAAGGGTACGGTTTTCCGTCTCGGAATACTCGCGCACGGGATTTACCATGCTTGCCACGGTGATTACACCTATAAGGACGCAAAAGATTACTGTGGTGATTATGTTGTTTCTTCTCATATTCATCTCATGCCTCCTTAGAATCTGAAATACAGGAACGGATTGTAGGACGCGTCAACAAGATATGCGGTGGAAAGGATAAGAATGCCTGCAAATACCGCATTCTTAAGAATGAGCGCACCGGATTTTTCCTCGCCGAGCTTTGTGAGTGTTTTCTCCGCAAGCATCTTCGGAAGCGGTGTTGATGCAACGGCGAGGATAGCAAGCATTATGCCGTTTGTGAGGAGCATATACAGGGAAGTGCCATCGAAAAGTGCACCGCCTGCGCCGAACATTGCACCAAGGAATGCGGTAAGCTTTGACATATCCTCAATTGCGAATATTGCCCAGCTTATGACTACAAGGAACAGCGTGTATATGCGCGATACGAAGGACGGAAGCTTCTTTAAAAGATTCAAAAGGAACAGCTTCTCGATAATAAGCAGTATGCCGAAGTATACGCCCCAGAGGATGAAATTCCAGTTAGCACCGTGCCAGAAGCCGGTGAGAAGCCATACTATAGAGATGTTGCGTATCTGCTTTGCAAAGCCGTTTCTGTTGCCGCCAAGGGGGATGTATACATAGTCGCGAAACCAGCTTCCGAGGGAAATATGCCATCTGCGCCAGAACTCGGTTATGCTCTTTGACATATAGGGATAGTTGAAGTTTTCAAGGAATTTGAAGCCCAGCATGCGTCCAAGACCAATTGCCATATCAGAATATCCCGAAAAATCGAAATATATCTGGAAGGAGTAGGCAAGGATTCCTATCCATGCGGTAAGCACGGGCATCGTGGAAATATCCGATGCAAGCACTGTGTCCCAGATGATTCCCGCGTTGTTGGCAAGAAGCACCTTTTTGCCGAGACCTGTCATAAAGCGAGTGATACCGTATGAAAAATCGTCGAAATTCTCTCGGCGGAAGTTAAGCTGTTCTGCCACGGTCTTATACTGCACGATAGGACCTGCTATAAGCTGTGGGAACAGTGCCACATACGCGCCGAAGTCGATAATATTCTTCTGCGGATGGGCATCACCGCGGTACACGTCAACTGTATAGGACATAGTCTGGAATGTGTAGAAGGAAATACCGATAGGAAGTGCTAAATTAAGAAGCGGTATTTCCGTTCCGAGCAGTGCATTGATATTTGTCAAAAAGAAGTCTGTATACTTGAAAAATCCAAGCACGGAAAGATTTATTATCATGCTGGATGCCACGACTATACGCGCCGCACGCATTTTGCCGTTTGCCTTAAAGCGTGCCACAAGAAGACCGTGGGTATAGTCCACCACAGTTGAAAACAGCATGATGACAACGTATACAGGCTCACCCCATGCGTAAAATATAAGGCTTACCACGAACAGAAGAAGATTCCTCATTCGTCTTGGCAGTATAAAATACAGGAGCAGCACCAAGGGAAGATATCTGAACAAAAACAGCAGACTGCTGAATACCATGGTGTTTGTACCTCTTAAGAAAATTTTGGCGGCTCGCCGACGTAGGTGAGCCGCCAAGTATCATTTTTTATAATTATTCGCCGAAGAAAGCATTGATGGCGTCAATTGCCTTCTGGTTGTTAGCCATAGCCTCGTTGTACTGAACAGCCGCGATCTCTTCCTCGGTGCCCTCAGCATAGATAGCATCGTCGGAGAGCATACCAAGCATTACGAAGAATACATAGCCGCCCTTTTCGAATACCTGAGAAGCACGAACCTTTTCAATGTTCATGGGGTACTGCATGGAATCGTTAACAAGATAGTCGTGGTAAGCGTTAAGAGCGTTCATTACGTTCTCGGAGTTGCCCTCGGTGGGCTTAACGATGATAAGGGTGTCAACGTGAGTCATGATCATGGGCATTTCGGCAACATACTCCTCAACCCAAGCAGCATCGATTCCGTAGATGGAAGCAAGCATTTCGGGGTCGATAGGCATATTGGGAATATAGCCGTCCTCGCCGTAAGCTTCCTTGATAGCGGTATGGAGAGCGGAAAGCTCCTCGCTTACTTCGGGAGCAGCAGGGAACATATCCTCAATGAACTCCTCAGTGTCGGACTCGGTATCAACAGCAGTATCAGCGGTTGTATCGTTTGCGGTATCAGTTGTGGTGTCCTCGGAGTTGTCGCCACCGCAAGAAGCGAGAAGGGATGCTGACATTGCAGCAGCTAAAATAAGAGCTAAAATTTTCTTTGACATTGGATTTTACCTAACCTTTCATTTTTTATATTCGGTATTATTTTTTGCAGAACGGTAAAAAATTATACCGTCCCGTATTTGTCGGATATTCCCGACGATTTTATATAGACGCAGGAAGTTTTATAAAGTTCCGTGCGATGCTATATCATAAAAGAATGAGAGAATTGCGTTTTTTGCATAGTTGTTAAAGCAAATTAACGTGGAAAATTATCCGCGGCAGTTTTTTATGATGCTCATAAGCTCTTTTGGCTCTTTAAATCAGCATCAAAAGCACCTCACAAAGAAGCACGGATGCGCAGGCACACATCGCCACCACAAGGAGCGAGCGTCCGAAAAATGCGGTAATTACCGCCGCCGCCAGACCTATGAGCGAGGGAAGCAGATCGGGCGTTGAATAGAAAATCTTTGGTATAGTCATAGCCGCCAGCACGGCATAGGGAACATAATAAATGAAGCTCTGCACAAATCTTGAGCGTATTTTTCCCTTAACGAGAGTCATCGGGAGCATTCTGACAAGGTACGTGACCCCTGCCATCACAAGAATATAAATAAGATAGTCGTGATTACTCATCGGCAGGGTCCTCCGTTTCAACAGGGAACAGCAGAGCACCGATTATCGCCGCTGTGATCGTACTTATAATGATAGCAAAGCCGTCGGAGATAAAATCAAGGGCAGGCAGGTAGTATATAAGGCAGGAGAGAGCCACCGCAGGCAGTACCACCGCCAGAAGCTTCGGATTTTTCTTTGTGGGCGGCACAACGATTGCTATAAACATACCGTAAAGCGCGATTCCGAGGGCATTTGTGACGATTTCAGGCAGGATGTTTCCTGCCGCCGCTCCAAGGAATGTACCGAGCGCCCAGCCTATGTAAGGAAGCGTTATAAGTCCGTACATATACCTCGGCGACACGCTGTGCGCTTTTGAAGAAGCCACGGCGAATATCTCGTCGGTGACACCAAAGGATGCCGCAAGCCTGCTTGGAAGATTAAACCCATCTGTCAGCTTTTGCGAGAGGGAAAGGCTCATCAGAAAATATCTGGAATTTATCATGAGCTGCGTTACTGCCATCTCAACAAGAGAGCCGCCGGCAAGGATTATGTCGATTCCCGCTTTTTCGCCTGCGGATGTAAGATTTGTCATGGAAATAAGCAGCATCCACAAAACGGGGATTCCCGAAGATGCCGCCTGTATGCCGAGGGAAAATGAAACGGAAAGGTAGCCGAGTGCTATGGGGATTCCGTCATAAAGTCCCGATATGTAGGTATTTTTTTGGAATTTCATGGTGTTTCTTTCATATTAAATATAGTGGTGAACTTAAAAACACAATGATATTCTACCACATTTTATTGCATAATGCAACAGTTTTTTGAAATTCATGCAAAAAATATTTCAAAAACCTATTTACAAACGGGAAAAGATGTGATATAATAATTAACGTATGATTACCGGAGACAAAGTTTTCGGATCTCACCGACCGATCGCCTTGTTTTACGGGATATGCAAATATTTATTATTGAAAGGTGAAAATACCATGATTGCAAAAGAAGTTAAGCAGCAGATCATCGCAGACTACAAGCTCTCCGAGGCTGATACCGGTTCTCCTGAGGTTCAGATCGCTATCCTCACCAACCGCATCAACTCCCTCAACGAGCATCTGAAGGCTAACCCCAAGGACCATCATTCTCACAGAGGTCTTCTTAAGATGGTTGGTCAGAGAAGAAACCTTCTCGGCTACCTCCAGAAGAAGGACATCGCTCGTTACAGAGCAATCATTGAGAAGCTCGGTCTCAGAAAGTAATCAAAAGAAAGTCCGATTCCCGTCCGCAATTGCGGACGGGAGCGGCAATGCACCATCTTGTAGGGTCTGTGCCTTGCAGGGTGGGTAAACTTTTATGTGGAGATATTTTCAAGGCTCTGCATTTAGCAATGTGTCGGAAATTGTGACCTTTCCGACCTGTCGCTAAGTGCAAAACCAAAGAATATCTCCGAAAATCAAAAAATTATAAGGAGAAACTAAAAATGTTCGAGAACTACAAAGTGTTTAACTACGAATTCTGCGGCAGACCTCTCGTTGTTGAGACAGGCAAGCTTGCAGGTCTTGCAAACGGCTCCTGCCTTATCCGTTACGGCGAAACCGTTCTTCTTTGCTGTGCAACCGCATCCGCAAAGCCCCGCGACGGTATCGACTTCCTCCCTCTGTCTGTTGACTTCGAGGAGAAGATGTATGCTGTGGGCAGAATCCCCGGCGGCTATCTTAAGAGAGAGGGCAAGCCTTCCGAAAAGGCTATCCTTACCTCTCGTGTTATCGACCGTCCCGTTCGTCCTCTCTTCCCGAAGGACCTTCGCAACGACGTAAACCTCTCCCTTACCGTAATGAGCGTTGATCCCGACTGCTCACCTGAAATCACCGCTATGATCGGTGCTTCCATCGCTCTCTCCATCTCCGATATTCCGTGGAACGGACCTATCGGCGGTATCTTCGTAGGTATGGTTGACGGCAAGCCCGTTATGAACCCCACCTTGGAGCAGAGAAAGGTTTCCGACCTCCAGCTTACCGTTGCGGCTTCCGAAAAGAAGGTCGTAATGATCGAGGCAGGCGCAAACGAGGTTTCGGACTCCGATATGTACAACGCTATCATGCTTGCTCATGAGGAAATAAAGAAGCTTATCGTATTCATCAACTCCATCGTTGCCGAGATCGGCAAGCCGAAGTTCGAGTATGAGTCCGGCGAGCTTGATCATGATATGTTCGACAAGATCTTCGCATTCTGCGAAAAGGACGTTATGTTCGCTCTTGACACCGACGACAAGAATGTACGCGATGCAAGAATGAATCCTATCCAGGACGCTATCATGGAGAAGTTCGGCGAGGAGTATCCTGAGCTTGATGTTCAGTATCCCGAGCTTATCCACAAGATTCAGAAGAAGATCGTTCGCCGCTGGCTTCTTACCGAGCACAAGCGTGTTGACGGACGCCGCATGGATCAGATCCGTCCCCTCGCTTCCGAGGTAGGCATTCTTCCCAGAACCCACGGTTCGGGTCTCTTTACAAGAGGTCAGACTCAGGTGCTTACCATTGCAACTCTCGGACCTATCTCCGAATGCCAGATGCTTGACGGTATCGACGAGGAGACCGAGAAGCGTTATATGCACCACTACAATATGCCCGGCTACTCCACCGGTGAAGCCAAGGCGTCAAGAGGTGCAGGCAGACGTGAAATCGGTCACGGTGCACTTGCAGAGCGTTCTCTTGTACCCGTACTTCCCTCTGTTGAGGAGTTCCCCTACGCTATCCGCCTCGTTTCCGAGGTTGTTTCCTCTA